>DVOW01000034.1 GCA_018713335.1 Candidatus Merdivicinus intestinigallinarum
AATATGATTGAGAATTATATTACTTACTACAACACCGGGCGGCTGCAGCGCAGTCTGGGTGTCCTCACACCATTTGAAAAACACAAGTTGTATTTTGCGGCATAAACAAAACCGCAGATTCTGGTTGGCAGCAATTGCTGCCGTCCAGAACCTGCGGTTGCCACAGCGCCGCAGCGCTGTAATTCTATTATTTTTCTTTGTCTACTTGACGGGGTGCGGTTCAAAGTTCATGGCGTGCAGGCTCGCCGCGGATGTCCGTCGTCAAGTTCGCTTGACGACACGATTCTGATTTTGCAAAGCAAAATCAAATTTTGAATCCTTCCAGGCTTTCCTCCACGGATTATTTGCGTCAGCAAACCACACGCCTTATGAGGCCGGTGCGATGGGGGTAGGGAGCTGCAGGGTCAGCTGGAAGAAGCTGCCTTTGCCCAGGGTGCTGTCCAGGGAAACGGAGCCGTGGTACAGGGTCACCAGGTGCTTCACAATGGACAGCCCCAGGCCGGTGCCGCCAACGCCCCGGCTGCGGCCCTTATCCACCCGGAAGAAGCGTTCAAAAACCCGGGTCTTCATCTCATCGGGGATGCCGATGCCCGTATCCCGGACGCCGATGCGCAGAAGCCGCCCGTCCGTTTCGATCCGCACCCAGACGGAGCCGTTTTCCACGTTGTATTTGACGGCGTTCTGCATCAGGTTCGCCAGCAGGCTGTGCAGATGGCTGTAGGGGATCGCCGCCTGGAAGTTGCCGCCGGAGATTTCCATGGTGATGTTCCGTTCCTGCATATCCGGCGTTAAGGTTTCCTTGATTTCCTGGGCGATTTCCAGCACGTTGATGGGCGGCGCCGCGGTGGGCTCATCCTCGTTTTCCAGCTTGGAGATGAACAAAAGGTCGTTGATGATCCGGGACATCCGGGAGGCCTCCCGCCGGATGATATGGACGCTCTGGGCCATCTGCTCCGGGTCGGAGATCATGCCCTGCTCCAGCATTTCCGAAAATCCCAGGATGGAAGTGATGGGGGTACGCATTTCATGAGAAGCGTTGGAGAAAAAGTCCTGACGCTGCTGCAAAGCGGTCCGGTCGGCGGTGACGTCCAATACCAGGATCAGCACGCTGCATTTCCGCCTTGGCTCCTCCTGCTTCACCAACCGGATCTGGATGCTGAAAATGCGCCCGTCCGGCAGGTGCGTGTCAAAAGCGGGGAAGTCCTTGTCTTCCAGCACGCAGGCGATCCCTTCCTGGATCCTGTGGCTGTGGATGACTTCCTGCACCAGCTTGTTTTCCGATTCATCGGGGATGCCCAAAATCTGCTGGGCAATGTGGTTGTAGCTCAAAACATGGCGTTTTTGGTCCAGGAGGACAAAGCCCTCGTTCAAATTGGCGAAAATGAACCGGAACCGGTTTTCCCGGGATTGGAGCCTATACCGGGTCAGCAGCAGCCGGTTGCAGATTCTTCGGATCTGCTGGCAGAGGTCGGAAACCTCCACCGTCATGTTATCCTGGATGGGGTAGAAGGCGAACCCTTCCTGGCGTTCCGCCAGGAGCTTGGTAACCAGGGTGATTTCCCGCTGCTGTTCCCGTTCCGTGTCTCGGGCAGCCGCCCGGACGATGCCCCACACCAGCAAAGCAAGGCACAGGACGAACAAAAGAAGGAAGGCCAAAGCCAGCGGGCTGCCCCGGCGCTTCCATGCCTCCATACCAAAAAGCGCCAGTGCGCCGCCTAAAGCTGCCCCGGTGATCTGCCGCCAAAAGGGGCTGTTGACAAAGGGTTGTTTCATGGCGTCCTCCTTGCTGACAAAAAATCCCGCCGAAAAGGCGGGCGGGAAGGGGTTATGAGCAGAACCTGTAGCCTACGCCGCGCACTGTGTGGATGTAGCGGGGGTTGTCGGCGTCGTCGCCCAGCTTTTGGCGCAGTGTGCGGATGTGCATGTCCAGGGTGCGGGTTTCGCCCTCAAAGTCGATGCCCCACACCAGGTTCAGCAGCTCGGAACGGGTCATGACCCGTTCGGAATTTTCCATCAGCAGTTTTAAAAGCTCAAACTCTTTGAAAGTCAATTCGATCTTTTCACCGTTTTTCAGCACATCCCGGGTGTCGCAGTTGACCTCCAGGTCCTGGCCGGTGAGCACCGAGGGTTTGCGGCTCCGGGAGGTGCGGCGCAGAAGGGCCTGCACCCGGGCCTTCAGCTCCAGGATGCCGAAGGGCTTGGTCAGATAGTCGTCCGCGCCGGCGTCTAAGCCGGTGACTTTGTCGAGCTCTGAATTTTTCGCGGTCAGGATCATGATGGGAAGATCGGCAAAGGCAGCCTCTGTACGGATCTGCCGGACAGCTTCCACGCCGTCCATATCCGGCAGCATCAGGTCAAAAAGCATTAAGTCCGGCATGGCTTCCTTAAGAGCCGCAAGGCCGCTGCCGGCGTCCTCAAAGGCCTTTACCTGATAGCCGAAGGCCTGAAGGGCCGTTGCCACCAGCTGACGGATGTTTTCATCATCTTCCACAACGTAGATCATTGCCATGGGGGTTCCTCCTCGAAGCAGTATGGGTTTATGCTGCTTCCATTATTATATCACGCAAAGGGGCGGTTTGTAAACTGGAAAATCAACCGAAACGCCCGCCGATGTAGTCCGCGGTCCTTTTATCCGCCGGGGCGTTGAAAATCTGGTGGGTTTCATCGAACTCCACCATTTCGCCCACCAGGAAAAAGGCGGTGAAATCGGAAACACGGGCGGCCTGCTGCATATTGTGGGTAACGATGGCCACAGTGTAGGCTTTTTTCAGCTCCAGGATCAGCTCCTCCACCTTCTGGGTGGAAATGGGGTCCAAAGCGGCGGTGGGTTCGTCCATCAAAAGGACTTCCGGCTCCACGGCCAGGGCCCGGGCGATGCAGAGCCGCTGCTGCTGGCCGCCGGAAAGGGAGAGGGCGGAGCGTTTTAAGCGGTCCTTTACCTCGTCAAAGAGGGCCGCGCCACGCAGGCTCTGCTCCACAATGGCGTCCAGGTCCGCTTTTTTCCGGATGCCGTGGAGGCGGGGGCCGTAGGCGATGTTGTCATAAATGCTCATGGGGAAGGGGTTGGGGCGCTGGAACACCATGCCTACCCGTTTGCGCAGGGTGGTGACGTCCACATTGGGGGCGTAGATGTTCTCGCCGTCTAAGAGGATCTCTCCTTCCACCCGGGTGCCTTCCACCAGGTCATTCATCCGGTTCAGGGTCCGCAGGAAGGTGGATTTGCCGCAGCCGGAGGGGCCGATAAAGGCGGTGACGCGGTGCTCCTTGATCGGCAGGGTAACATCCTTGAGGGCGTGGGTCTGGCCATAGTAGAAGTCCAGGTGGGTCGCGGTCATTTTATCAGTCATAACGGATAGTTCCTTTCAGATTTGTGAAACTTAAGCATTAAAAACGGGCGGCACGGCAGCCGCCCGGACGGATTGTTAAGCTTTTTTCCGGCCGCTGCAAAGACGGGCAAGAAGGTTGATGGCAAGCACCAGGATGACCAGCACTGCTGCGATGGCAAAGCTTACGTCGTTCCGGCCCTGGTCTGCGTACTGGTAAAGCTGTACGGCGAAGGTAGCGCCGGAGGAGCCTGCGTGGGTCAGCCAGTTGGTGGGCAGGTTGGCGGCGATGCCGGCGGTGAAGATCAGCGCGGCGGATTCACCGACGATGCGCCCGATGCTGAGGATCAGGGAGGTGATAATGCCGCCCTTGCAGCAGGGGATCAGGATGGTGCGGATGGTGTGCCATTTGGAAGCGCCTAAGCCCGCGGCCCCTTCCCGATAGCCCACAGGGACAGTGCGCAGGGCTTCCTGGGTGGTGCGGATAATGGTGGGCAGCACCATGATGGACAGGGTCAGGCAGCCGGAAATGATGGAATAGCCAAAGCCGAAGGTGTTGTTGAAAACCATCATGCCGAAGAGGCCGTAAATGATGGAAGGGATACCGGCCAGAGCCTCGGTGGTAAATTCGATAATCTTGGTCAGGCGGCCTTTTTTGGCGTACTCATTCAGGTAAATGGCGCCGCCGACGCCCAGGGGAGCCGCGATGACCAGGGTAATAACGATGGTGTACAGGGTGTTGATGATGTTGGGCAGGATGCCGTAAGTGCGGTTTAAGGCGCTTTCCTCGGTAGTCAGGAACTCCCAGGTCACATTGGGGAGCCCGGTTACCAGGATGTACCCGATGAGGCCTGCAACCATGGCGATGGTGACTGCCCCCGCCAGGATGCACAGGCACTTGAGGATCAGGTCCACGGGCCGGAAACGGGTTTCAGTAAGGGAACGGGGCCGCCGCGCGGTAACGGCAGCGGATCTGGCGGCAGTATTGACAGTCATATCATCGAATCCTTTCTGATGCGGTTTTTATTGCTTGGCGCCCTTTTTCAGGATGCCGGTGAGAATCAGGTTGATGGCGAAGATAAAGAGAAAGAGGATGAGGCCGATGCTGAACAGGGCTTCCCGATGCAGGCCGCTGGCGTAGCTCATTTCCGACACGATACCGGTGGTCAGGAAACGGACGCTGCCGAAAAGGTTGGGCATATTCACCACGTTGCCGGAAACCATAATGATGGCCATGGTTTCGCCGATGGCCCGGCCGATGCCCAGCACGATGCCGGTGATGATGCCGGATTTGGCGGCCCGGATGTTCATTTTGAAAATGGAAGTCATGGACGTTGCGCCCAGGGCCAGAGAACCGTCGTAGTATTCCTGGGGAACAGCCCGCAGGGAAGTGATGGTCACGCTGACGATGGTGGGCAGGATCATAATGGCCAGCACGATGATTGAAGTGAACAGGGAAGCGCCGGAGGGTAGGTCAAAGGTCTTGGCCACCAGGGGCGACAGCACCGTGATACCCACCAGGCCGTAAATGACAGAGGGGATGCCGGCCAACAGCTCCACCGCGGAGGTCAAGAACGCCTGGGCCTTTTTGGGAGCCAGGTAGCAGATGAACACCGCCGTGAACAGTCCCAGAGGCGCGCCCACCACAATGGCCCCGAAGGTGCCGAGAATGGTGGTGAGGATCATGGGCAGGATGCCGAACTGGGGATTTTCCGCAGTGGGGGCCCAAACCGTCCCGGTGAGGAAATCCCACAGCCCGATCTCCCGGATGGCCGGGAGGCCGGACACCACCATGTAGATGGTGATGGCGGCCACACAAAGGACGGAAGCCACGCCGCAGACAAAGAAGATGATGTTCATAACCCGTTCGATGATGCCCTTTGCTCTTTTCGCGGAGGACAAAGATGGGGTCCGTTCCGGGACGCCCTGACCCTTCGGGGCGGAGGACAGGGCAGGCTTTGTATCCGTCATGAAAAAAATCCTTTCTTATTCAGTAATTATTTCACAGGGACAAGGCCAACCTGCTCGCAGACTGCCTGGCCCTCGTCGCTCAGGGTGTAGTCTAAGAACGCCTGGACAGCTTCGGAAAGCTCAGCGCCTTCTTTGGTGACCATGAGGAAGGGGCGCTGGAGGACGTAGGAGCCGTCCTGGATGGTTTCCAGAGAGATGGCCACATCGTTTACGGTGACAGTCTTTACAGTATCGTCGATGGAGTCGAAGGAAACATAGCCGATGGCGCCGGGAGTGGTGGCAACGGTGGTTTTAGCGGAACCGGTGGAGGTCTGCTCGGAGTCGTAAGCGGCCACATCCTCAACGCCTACGATGCTTTCGAAAGCGTCCCGGGTGCCGGAGCCGGCTTCACGGCCTACCACATAGATTTCCAGATCCTCGCCGCCGACTTCGGACCAGTTGGTGATCTCGCCGGTGTAGATGCCCGCAATCTGCTCCAGGGTCAGGTTCTCGACGGGGTTCTCGGGGTTCACGGCGATGCCGATGCCGTCCAGGGCGATCTCATGGGGGGTCAGGCCGGTTTCGTCTTCGGCCAGGTCACGGCTCACGTTGCCGATGTCGGAAACGCCTTCCAGAGCGTTCTGGATGCCGGTGGAGGAGCCGCCCAGCTGGACGTCTACGGTAACATCAGGATAAAGGGCGGTGAAGGATTCGGCCAGAGCTTTGGCAACGATCTCCATAGAGGTGGAACCGGACATGGAAACGGTGCCGCTTAATTCAGTGGTTTCAGTGGATGCTTCAGCGGAAGCAGAGGATTCGGTCGCAGCGGAAGATTCGGGGGCGGAGCTTTCGGTGCTGGAAGAAGAAGCGCCGTCGCCGCCGCAGCTGGCAAGGGTCATAGCGGCAAACAGGCCCGCCATCAGTACAGAAGTCATCTTTTTCATATTGATCTCTCCTTTTGTTCTTTACAATACCGATTATACTCAATTTTTTGTCAAGGAAAAAGCATATTCGCGTATGCTCGCGGTATTTTGTGCGTAAAAGAAATGTAAATAATCTGTAGAGAGGAAACGGGAAGGTTTGAATTTCCCTGCTGTTTGTGGTACAATAATAAAACAATGTAAGGTGGGAGGATATGGGGATGGAAGGACAGATTTCCTGGAAAGCGTTGGTTGTTTGGGAAGCGGCGGCGCTTTTGGCGGCGGCCCTGCTGGCCCTTGGCATTGATTTCCTGCTGCCCAGCCGGAGCTTGCTCTGGTACCTGCTTTTGTGGCTGGACGGCCTGGCTCTGGTGCTGGCGGCCTTTTTATACCTGCCTCTGCGGTATGAAAACTGCCGGTACCGCACCGGAGAAGATTATGTGGAATACCAGTGCGGCTTTATTTTTCTGGCCCGGAACCGGATCATGCGCCGGGCTATTTTATATGTAACCGTTGTCCGGTCCCCCTTTTCGCTCCTGTTCCGGACCCGGACCCTAGTTGTCCGTTCCATGGGCGGGAGCATGGTGATCCCTTTCCTGCCAATCAAGGAGGCGGAAGCCCTGCTGAAGGACATTACGCCCCGCTGCCCGGCGGTGGGGCCGCGGCTCTTTCCAGAGAAGGGGGCGGGCCATGAATGATTTAAGACGGCAGCACCCCCTTTATATTGTATACGCCTTTTCTAAATACCTGGTTTTGCTGATTTTCCCCCTGCTCAGGTCCCTGCTGCTTTTGCGGGGAAACGTTCTGGCGTGGGTCAGGGGCGCGTGGATGGACCTGATGGTGGTTTTCCTCATCGTGCTGTTCGGGGTCGTCCAGTGGAGCGCCATCCAGTACAGCCTGCGCCTCAAGGGGATTTATGTGGAAAGCGGCTTTTTCGTCCAGAAGGCCCGGTATCTTCCTTTTAAAAACCTTTCCTCCGTCACCCTGGAAGCCCCCTTTTACCTGCGGCCCTTGAAAATCGTCCGGCTGCGGATGGAAACGGACGGGGGCAGCCGTTCTCAGGCGGACGCGGTCCTGCTCCTGCGCCGGGACAGGGCGGATGAAATTCTGGCCGCCTGCACCAAACGCCTGGCGGAAGGGGAAGGGGGGCCGAAAGGCGTCCGGACCTATCATCCCCGGGCCCTGTATATCGCCATTCTTTCCTTAATTACCTCCAATACCCTGACCGGCGTCCTCTTCGCCGCCACCTTTATCAGCCAAAGCGGCAAGGTCCTGGGCGAAGCCTTTGAAAAGCTGCTGATGGATTCCATCACAAGGCTCATCCAGATCCTGGCCTTCAACCTTCCGCCGGCAGCCGCCATGCTGGCCGCGGTGTTGCTGGGGGGATGGGGCATCGCCTTCCTCATGACCTTGGTGAGCCACCTGGGGTTCCGCGCCCGGCGTGAAAAGCGGATGCTTGCGGTCAAGGTGGGGGTCATTACCAAAAAGGAAGCCTATATGGCGGTGGAACGGGTGAATTACGTCCAGCTGCGCCAGAGCTTAATGACTATCCTCTGCGGCTTCTGTTCCGCATTCTTAAACTGCACCGGCTACGGCAAGGAGAAGAACGAGATGGCGGTCCTGTTCCCGGCGGTGGAGAAGCAGGACTTAAGGCGCACCCTCCGGCTGATCCTGCCGGAAATCAAGGTGAGCCCCCGGAAATATAAGCCATATATCAAGGTACTGACCCGGTTTTTGATCCCGCCCCTGACCCTGATGCTGGTCTTTGCCGTTCTGTTTGGGGGGCTCTGGTATTTCTTTCCCGGCCTGCGGCAGCTGAACCTGTTTTTCGGCACCATGGCGGAGATCCCGGCGGTCTGGTGGCTCTTTGTAAAGATCGCCGCCTATTTCCATGTGGGCATCGGCGTCCGGGGGGACAGCTTCACCTTCCGGTTCACCTTCGGGTACGCTTTTTATACGGTGGCCCTCCACAAGGATAAGATTGCCAAAATCGAAACCCAGCAGTCCCTTTTTCAGAAAATGTCCAAATGCTCCGATGTGATCATCTACCCCTTTTCCGAAAGGCAGCGGCGGATGCGGATCCACAATATCCGCCAAAGCGAGGTGGAGGAGTTCCTGCGGATTTTCGGGGGATGATTTTCTCGGGCATTTGCAAGGATTCCGTTGAGAATCAAACCGTACAAAAGAGAAAAAGCAAAAGTTTTCGTCCACCTTTTTCAAAAGGTGGTGGGAGTGAAGGGGGCAACGCCCCATTCTCGCTCGTCGCAACGAGCGAAATCCTATTCTTTGCGGCTCGCCGCAAATCAAAAGAAAAAAGGCGGTCCGCAGACCGCCCGGCAATGTTCTGCCGCCCGGATTTTTAAAGAAAATCCGGGTTTAGAATTTTCCAAGTTTTTCTCCACGGTTCATTTGCGCCAGCAAACAACACCTCTTTCTGCAATTTACCAGACCATACTCTCTTTTTCGACAAGCTGCGACAGGCTTTTCAGAGCCTGTCTTTTGTTTTTTCTGAACATTTTTCCAACTGTTGCCAAATAAATTGTAAAAAAAGTGTGAACGAAGGTCTAACCGCTATTTTCGCTAAAAAAAGTAGTTGCAAATTGCGTTGGGAATGGTTATAATATAGATTAGTGGTGAACAGCGGTGTGAAATGGTGAGCAGTTCCACAAATTGCGGCAGGAATCCCTGCGAAAAGGAGTTTTGGGAAGGAGGCGGCCGGGATGCTGATCGGGGAATATCCTTGCAGCGTCGATGCGAAAGGGCGCCTGAACTTCCCGGCCAAGCTCCGGGAGGATTTGGGGGAACGGTTTATCCTTTCCAAAGGGCTGGGCGACCGCTGCCTTTGCGCATATTCTTTGGAGGAATGGGAGATCCGCCGGAAAAAGCTGGCGGCCCTGCCCGCGTCAGAGATGGACTCCCTGCAGCGCTACCTTTTCTCCAGCGCCTGCGTGGCCGAGCCGGACAAGCAGGGGCGGATTGTAATCCCCCAGAACCTGCGGGATTTTATCAAGGTGGAAAAGGAAGTTATGGTCATCGGTTCCGACAACCGCTGTGAAATCTGGACCAGAAAGGACTGGGACGCCATCCAGGAGGAACTGAGCCCGGAATTTATCAAAGATCTGGTCCGGAAAGCCGGCTTTTAACGAAAAATGGAGGGAATCATGGAGTTTCAGCATATACCGGTGATGTTGGAGCCTTGTATGGAGGGGCTGAACATCCGGCCGGATGGGATTTATGTGGACGGCACTGCCGGAGGGGCGGGACATTCCTCGGAAATTGCCCGCCGCCTGACAACAGGGCGGCTGATTTCCCTGGACCAGGACCCGGATGCAGTGGAAACCGCTTCCCAAAGGCTCTCGCAGTTCCCCTGCGCCCAGGTGGTGCGGGCCAACTTCCGGGATATGCGCCAGGTGCTGGATACCCTGGGAATCGACAGGGTGGACGGGGTGCTGCTGGATTTGGGGGTTTCCTCCCACCAGCTGGACACGGCGGAACGGGGCTTTTCCTACCAAAAGGACGCGCCTTTAGACATGCGGATGTCCCAGGAGGGAGTAAGCGCCAGGGATTTGGTCAATGGAGCCCCGGCCGCGGAATTGGCCCGGATTTTCCGGGAGTACGGCGAGGAAAAATTCGCCTGGCAGATTGCCCGGAACATTGTAAGGCGGCGGGAACAGGTCCCCATTGAACGGACCATGGAGCTGGCGGAGATCATCAAAAGCTCCATGCCGGCGGCGGCAAGGCGGGAGAAAAACCCCTGCAAGCGTTCCTTCCAGGCCTTGCGGATCGCCGTAAACTCCGAGCTGGACGCCCTTTCCCAGGGCATCGACGCCGCTTTTGATTCCTTATCCCCAGGCGGAAGGCTCTGCGTCATCACCTTCCATTCCCTGGAAGACCGGATGGTCAAGCAGAAATTCGCGGACCTTTGCCGCGGCTGCATCTGCCCTCCGGATTTCCCAGTGTGTGTGTGCGGCCACACCCCGGCAGGGAGGCTGCCCAGCCGGAAACCTATCCTGCCGGATGAAGAGGAGCTGGCCGCCAACCGGCGCAGCCAAAGCGCGAAACTGCGCGTCATCGAGAAAATCAAGGACCGCCAGCCGGAATGAACCGGCCGAGCCTGTCAATGGAATGTTATAAAGAAATGAGGCGTTTCCTGTATGACACAAAATACCAACCTGGCTTATGATTTGCAGCGGTTTGAGGAACAGACCCCAAAAACCAGCCCGAAATTAACCGTCCGTACCGCCCAGAGGACCGTGCATCCGGTGAAGATCGTGATGGTGGCGGTGCTGGCTCTCCTCATGGGATTCACCCTGCTTTACAGTCAGGTGGTGATTACGGAACTGAACAGCCAAATTGTGGCAAAACAGGAAGAACTGAACACCCTTCAGGCGGAGAACGTCCGGATGCAGACGGAGCTGGAAGGGAAAATGTCCTTGACAGAGATCGAAGAAAAGGCGGTCGGGGAATACGGCATGGTAAAGCCGGACAATTCCCAGGTCAGCTATGTGAAGCTGGAACAGGAAAACAAGCTGGAAGCCACAAAACCGGAAGAAAATATCTTTGAACAGATCGTCCGTTATATCCAGGATCTGTTTTAAAGCCGCATCTGGGCCGACCAGGCGCGGATGCGTCCCACAGGCTGCGCTCTGTGGGAAATGCAGCGGGATTTTGCAAAAGGCTGCATAAAAAAGCGCCTTTTTCCATACATATCAAATGGCGGGAGGTTGAGATGGCAGAATCTTAACCTCTTCTTATTATCATGCGGCGAAAGGGGAAGTGTACCATGGCGGATGGAGCCGGGAAAAAGATGAAGCAGCGCACGCTTGCGATCTGCTGCTTTATGACGGTGTTTTTAGGCTGGATCCTTTACAACCTGGTTTACAGGTCTTTGATTACCGGGGAAGAACTGAAGGCCCGGGCAGCGGACCAGCAGCTCCAGGATATCAGCATCACAGCCAACCGGGGGACAATTTACGACTGCAATATGAACGTGCTGGCTCAAAGCGCCACGGTTTGGGACGTGATCCTTTCCCCGAAGGATTTTTACAAAGCGAAAAACAGCCTGACCGATGAGGAAGGGAACGATCTTTCCCAGGCGGAAAAGGACGCCTATGAACGGACCATGATCGACGGCTTGGCGGAAATCCTGGAAATCGAGTCCTCTAGCATTGAGGAGCACCTGACCCACACCGAAAGCATGTACCGGGAATTAAAGCGCAAGGTGGTCAAGGACGTTGCTGATGAAGTAACGGCATTTGTGGCGGACAACGACATCGCCGGGATTTATTTGCAGATCAACACCAAGCGATTTTACCCTTACGACGACCTGGCTTCCAGCGTCATCGGCTTTACAAACTACGACAACCAGGGCGTTTACGGCCTGGAATCGGAGTACAACAGCGTCCTGTCCGGCACGCCCGGCCGCCAGATCTCGGCCAAAAATGCCGTGGGGGAAACCCTGCCCACCTCCTATGAGCAATATTATCCCGCCCAGGACGGCAACTCCCTGGTGCTGACCATCGACCAGGTGGCCCAGCATTACCTGGAAAAGACCCTGGACGCCACCATCGCCCAGCACGCCCCGGCGGAAGGCGCTGCGGGAATCGTCATGGACGTCAACACCGGAGGAATTCTGGCCATGGCCTCCATGCCCAACTGCAACTTAAACGAGCCTTACGTCCTGACGGATGAAGCTGCGGCCGCCGCTATTGACGCCATGGCGGACGGCGACGAAAAAACCGCCGCTTTGCAGGCGGCCCGGGAAAAACAGTGGAAGAATAAGGGCGTTACGGATATTTATGAGCCTGGCTCCGTTTTTAAAGTAGTAACGGCCTCCGCGGCTCTGGAGGAAGGGGCGGCGTCCTTAAACTCCAGCTACAATTGTAAGGGTTCCGTTATGGTAGAGGGCTGGCCCCGGCCCATCCACTGCCATAACCACGCGGGCCACGGCCTGCAGACCTTTACCGAAGCGGTGGTCAATTCCTGCAACCCGGCCTTTATCTCCATCGGCAGCTCCCTGGGGGCCCACCGGTTTTTCCAGTATTTCGACGCCTTCGGCCTGACGGAAAAAACCGGCATCGACCTGCCCGCCGAGGCCCAGAACAGCTATTACACCGAGGACCGGTTAAACGCCGTCAGTTTGGCGTCCTGCTCCTTCGGCCAGTCCAACACCGTCACTCCCATCCAGATGATTACGGCAGCTTCCGCCGCTGTCAACGGCGGGAAACTGCTGCAGCCCCATGTGGTTAGTAAAATCCTGGATTCTGACGGGAACACCGTGGAGGAATTCGGTACCGAAGTCCGCCGCCAGGTGATTTCGGAAGAAACCTCCAAAACCATGTGCGAGGTTTTGGAACAGGTGGTTTCCGCCAACGGCGGCACCAACGCCTATGTTAAGGGCTACCGCATCGGCGGAAAATCCGGTACGGCCCAGAAGCTGAATAAAGAAGAGGATGTTTACATCTTTTCCTACTTTGCATTCGCCCCTGTGGACGATCCCCAGGTGGCCTGCCTGATCCTGGTGGACGAGGCGACTTCCGGCGCGGAATACGCCAATACCGTAGTGGCCCCGGCTGTTTCGGCTTTAATGTCTGACCTTCTGCCTTACCTGGGGATCCAGCCCCAGTATTCCGAGGAGGACGCCAAAACCCAGGACATCAGCGTTCCCGGCGGCCTCATCGGCACCGACGCTTTGACCGCCCAGAGCAAGCTGCTGACCAAGGGCTTGAACTGCACCATCATCGGGGAAGGCAAGGAAGTGGTCAGCATGTACCCCAAATCCGGCACCAAGGTTGCCGGGGAAAGCACTGTCATCCTTTATACGGACGACCGGGAGATGGAAACGGCCACAGTGCCCAACGTGGTGGGACTGACTCCCGCCCAGGCTAACCAGCAGCTGACCAACGCGGGCTTAAATATCCGCATCACCGGTGGCGCGGCCCAGAACAGCAACGCCAAGGTGACCAGCCAGGATACGGAAGCCGGCGCGTCGGTGCCCAAAGGGACCGTGGTCACCATTGAGTGCCTGATCCAGGGCGAGGACGGGGAATGACCCCGAAACAGGAGGAGAATCGGAATGAAACTTTCAGAGCTTCTTGCCAATATTGAAACCAGCGGCCCCATTGAGGACCGGGAGATCCGGAATATGACCTGTGATTCCAGGCAGGTGGGGCAGGGCGATGTGTTTGTCTGCATCGCCGGGGGCACTGCGGACGGCCATGATTTCGCCCGCAAGGCCCTGGAACAGGGGGCGGCGGCCGTCGTCTGCCAGCGGGACTTAGGGATCCCCGGGCAGATCCTGACCCCGGACACCCGGAAGGCGTACAGCCGGATGGCGGCCAATTTTTACGGCAATCCATCCAAGAAGCTGCGCCTCATCGGCGTTACCGGCACCAAGGGGAAAAGCACCGTTGCTACCTTGATCAAAGCGGTTTTAATGGCTGCCGGGAAGAAGGTGGGGCTCATCGGCACCATCCAGAATGAGATTGGGGACAAAATCATCCCCGCCGACAAAACCACGCCGGACGCCCTGGAGCTGGAATCCCTTTACGCGGACATGGTGAAAGAAGGCTGCGAGTACTGCGTCATGGAGGTTTCCTCCCATGCTTTGGACCAGAACCGCATCGGCGACAGTCATTACGAGGTGGCAGTGTTCACCAATTTGAGCCATGAGCACCTGGACTACCACAAAACCATGGAGAATTACTTTGAGGCAAAAGCAAAGCTCTTTTCCATCTGCGATACAGCGGTCATCAATGCCGACGACCCTTACGGACAGCGCCTGCTTTCCCAGTGCGCCTGCCCGGCCCTGGCTTTTTCCATGAAGGAGGGAAGGGCGGGACTGCGGGCCTTCGACGTCCAGCACCATCCCGACAGTGTGGATTTCCGCTTCTGTTATGAAGGGGTGGAGGGGAAGCTGAAATTTGCCATGCCCGGTGACTTTTCCGTCCGCAACGCCCTGGCGGCCATGGGGGCCTGCCTCCAGCTGGGGGTCTGCCTGGACACCATTACCGGCGCTCTCCGGACAGTGGCCGGCGTCCGGGGCCGCAACGAGATCATCCCTACCGGACGGGATTTCACCGTCATCTGCGACTATGCCCATTCCCCGGACAGCATCGAGAATATCCTGTCCTCCTTAAAGGAAACGGTCCATGGGCGGCTGGTGGCCCTTTTTGGCTGCGGCGGGGACCGGGACCGGACCAAACGCCCCTTGATGGGAGCTGCGGCCGCGGCTTACGCGGATTTTGTCTATGTCACGTCGGATAACCCCCGCACCGAGGACCCGGAAGCCATCATTCAGGAGATTTTGCCCGGCGTGGAGGGCCGCGGTGTTCCTTATGCCGTCATCCCGGACCGGCGGGAGGCCATTTTCCAGGCAATCCGGGACGCCAAGCCCGGCGATACTATCGTCCTCTGCGGCAAGGGCCATGAGGATTATCAGGTCATCGGCCATGAAAAACGCCATTTTGACGAACGGGAAATTGTGGCGGAAGCGCTGGCGGCTCTGAATTAGCCGTCTTATAAAAACACAGGATAAAAAGGAGGACTTTCCTTTGGAGAATATGCAGCTGCGGCAGATTGCCGGGGCGATTGGCGCGGAATGCAGCGCCGACTGCCCGATTACCGATATTGTGACCGACACCTCCCAGGTGGTTCCGGGCTGCGTCTTTGTGGCCCTGAAAGGCCAGCGGTTCGACGGCCATGATTTTATCCCCCAGGCCATCAAGGCCGGGGCGGCGGCAGTGATCAGTGAAAAAACCATGGAGGCCGATGCGCCGGTGCTGGTGGTGGGGTCCACCCGGAAGGCGCTGACAGAGCTTGCCCGGTATTACCGGGGCCTGTTCCATACCTTTGTGGTAGGGGTCACCGGCAGCGTGGGCAAAACCTCCACCAAGGATATGATCTGCTCGGTGCTGCAAATGAAGGGGAAGACCCTCAAAACCCTGGGAAATCTGAATAATGACATCGGGCTCCCCAAGACCCTGTTCCGGCTGGATTCCAGCTACAAAAACGCGGTCATCGAAATGGGCATGTCCCATCCGGGGGAGATCGCTGTCCTGGCCCGGGCGGCCCGGCCCAGCGTCGGGGTCATCACCAACATCGGCGTTTCCCACATCGAAAACCTGGGCAGCCGGGAAAATATCTTAAAAGCCAAGCTGGAAATTATGGAGGGCATGAACTCTACGGCTCCTCTGGTCCTGAACGCCGACGACAAGCTGCTGGCTGAAGTATATAACCAGGTGGAACGGGACATCATTTACTATGGGATCAACTCCGGCACAGCGGACGTCCAGGCGGAAAACATCCTGGAGCAGGACGGCAAAACCTTCTTTGACGTGCGGTTTTACGGGAAAATGGTGTCCGCCATGATCCCGGTCTTGGGGCGGCACAACGTTTATAACGCCCTGGCGGCCTTTTCCGTAGGCCTTGCCGCCGGGATGCACCCGGAGGACATTGTGGCGGGGCTCCGCAGCTACGAGCCCACGGCCATGCGGCAGGACATCATCCCTCTGGAAAACGATATCACCGTCATTGTGGACTGCTATAACGCAAGCCCCGATTCCATGAAGGCTTCTTTAAGCGTCCTGTCAGGGCTTTCCGCCAAGCGGCGGGTGGCCGTTTTGGGGGATATGCTGGAGCTGGGGGACTACGCCTCCGAGATGCACCGGAAGGTGGGGCGGTACGCTGTGGAAAACCATGTGGACGCCCTGTTCTGCTTCGGGGAGCACGCCAAGGAGATTTTGGAAGGGGCCCAGGCGGCCGGGCATTTGTACGGCCGCAGTTTTGACGATAAAATGGAAATGGCCGAGTACCTGAAGCTGTGGCTCAAGCCCGGCGACGCCATCCTTTACAAGGGCAGCCGGGGCATGAAGCTGGAGGAAGTCATCGAAAAGGTACACGGCATCCCCGTCACCCATTGACAGCGGGAACAAAAAAGATAAAGGCAGGTTTGACAATATGGAGAGCATCAGCTGTTTTGCGGCGGCGCTTAGCGCTTTTGCAGTGGGCGCAGTTACCGGGAAATTCCTGATTCCATTTTTGCGGAAGATCAAATTCGGGCAGACAATCAAGGAAATCGGCCCTACCTGGCATAAAAACAAGCAGGGGACTCCCAACATGGGCGGCTTTATTTTCATCATCGGCTCGGTTGTGGGCATCTTGCTGGGTTACCTGATTTACCGGGCGGGGACGGACTCCGCCGTGGCGGACCCAATTGGCGGCGTCAAGCTGTTCGCCGGTCTGGGGATGGCATTGGGCTGCGGGTTCATCGGCTTTTTGGACGACTATATCAAGGACGTCAAAAAACAGAACCTGGGGCTCCGGGCCAAGCAGAAGCTGATTTTGCAGCTGGTGGTGGCCGTGGCCTATCTGGCGGCCATTTATTTGGCAGGGGACACCTCCACGGTTGTCATCCTCCCCTTTATCGGCCAGCTGGATCTGGGCATTTTCTATTACATCCTGGCCATTCTCTTTATTCTCTTTATTTCCAACGCCGTGAACCTTACCGACGGCATCGACGGCCTGGCCGGGTCCGTGACCTTTATCGTCTGCCTGGCGGTGCTTGTCATGTCCGGCATTTTGCAGATTTCCGGCATGGGGATCTACGCGGCGGCCCTGGCCGGCGGCCTGCTGGGTTTCTTGATTTACAACTTCTACCCGGCCAAGGTGTTCATGGGGGACACCGGCTCCATGTTCTTAGGCGGCTCCGTCCTGGCCTTTGGCTTCGGCCTCAATCTGCCGGTGCTGATCTTGGCCTTCGGCATTATCTATGTGGTGGAGGCGCTGTCCGTGATTTTACAGGTCATCAGCTTCAAAACCACCGGCAAGCGCATCTTTAAAATGAGCCCCATCCACCATCATTTTGAGATGTGCGGGTGGAGCGAGAAAAAAATTGTAGGGGTATTTTCCTTAGTGACGGTATTGGGCTGCGCCGTATCCGTTATCGCCGTGCTGAACATCTGAAACATCGACCAAAACAGGGGGGATTTCTTTGACGACCAATACCACTTCCCGCGGCCGGAAAAGGCCGGCGAACCAAGCCCGGAAAAAGACGCGGCCGCATTCCCGGATCATCGAGTTCCCCACGGGCGCTGTCCGGGAGGAAGGGGTAAACGAACGGCCGAAGCAGGGGAAAATGGACATTTCCTTTTTCTTCCTGGTCATTATTTTGCAGACCATCGGGCTTATCATGCTCTTTTCCGCCAGCTATGTGACGGCTTTGCAGGAAGAGGGCAACAGCCTTTATTACGTCATCCGCCAGTCCGCTTACGCCATTGTGGGGCTTATTGCCATGATTATCGCGTCTTATATTGACTACCACATTTGGCGGAAGTTCAAGTGGCTGATTTATGCGGGGGGCATGGCGCTGATGGTGGCGGCCCTGTTTTTCGACGGCGTCGCCGGGGCAAAACGGTGGATCTATATTTTGGGGATGTCTGTCCAGCCTTCGGAGATTATGAAGTTTTCCGTTGCCATCCTCTGCGCCCACCTGATTGCCGCCAATTATAAGCGGATGAAACAGCTCCGGTACGGCTTCTGGCCCTTTGTCATTGTCCTTGTGCCGGTGCTGGGGCTGATGGTGCTCCAGCGCCACCTGTCGGGCCTGGTGATTATCGCCCTCATCGCCGGGACGATGATGTTCATCGGCGGCAGCCGGTTCCGCTGGTTTGCGACCATTATCGGCATCGCCGCGGTGGGACTCGGGCTGCTGACGGTGTTTGTGGGCTTCGGCACCATGTTCGGCTATGTGGAGCCTCGGCTGGAAGCCTGGCTGGATCCCCTTTCCGGCAGCATCCAGGGGGCCAAATGGCAGACAGCCCAGGGGCTTTTCGCCATTGGTTCCGGCGGGCTGTTCGGTGTGGGATTAGGCAATTCAACCCAGAAGCACCTGTATGTTTCCGAACCGCAAAACGACATGATTTTTTCCATCGTCTGTGAGGAGCTGGGCTTTGTAGGGGCGGTTGTCATCATCCTTTTGTTTGTCCTGCTGATCTATTCCGGCTTTTCCATCGCCATGCGCGCGCCGGATAAGTTCGGCTGTATGCTGGCCATCGGCTTAACGGCCCAGGTGGGGTGGCAGGCGCTCTTAAATATCGCCGTTGTCACCAACTCCATCCCCAACACCGGCATTTCCCTCCCCTTTTTCAGCGCAGGCGGCACGGCCTTGACCATGCTGCTGGCCCAGATGGGGGTCATCCTCAATATTTCCCGTTACTGCCGGAAAGAGGCCCCGCCGGAAAGCGGGGAACGGGAGAGCAAAAACCAAGAAAAGGTGGAGATCCAATGAAATTCATCCTGGTAGGCGGCGGCACCGGCGGGCACATCAACCCTGCCATTGCCATTGCCAATGAAATGAAGGAAAAATGCCCGGGCGCGGAGTTTTTGTTTATCGCCAACCCCGACGGCATGGAAAACACCCTGGTGCCCAAAGCCGGGTACCCGGTGGCCCATATCCGGGTGACGGGCTTTGCAAGGGGCTTTTCTCCCCACGACATTATCCACAACCTGAAAACCGTGTCCTATCTGGCCGGGGCGGATTTTAAGGCCCGGAAAATCCTCAAGGATTTCAAGCCGGACGCGGTTATCGGCACCGGCGGCTACCTGGGGGGACCCATTGTCATGGAGACCCAGAAGCTGGGAATCCCCACCTATATCCACGAGCAGAACGCTTTCCCCGGCGTCACCAACAAGCTGCTGGCCAAAAAAGCGGACACTGTTTTCTTAGCCTTTGAGGAAGCCAAGAAGCACCTGCCGGAGGGCTGCCGCTGCGAGGTGGTGGGGAACCCGGTGCGCCAGAGCTTTTTGACGGCCACCCGGGCGGACGCCCGGAAAAAGCTGGGGCTGGACGGCAATTTCACCGTCTTTTCCGTGGGAGGCAGCCTGGGGGCCAATAAAATCAACGAAATGGCCGCCGACTTAATGGCCTGGCACGGGAAAGAGGGGAAGATCAACCACATCCATGGCTTCGGCAAGCACGGCCGGGAGAATTTCCCCCAAATGCTGGAGGAACGGGGCGTGGACCTGAAGCAATGCCCCCGCATCCGGGCCATGGAGTACATTGACCAGATGGAGCTCTGCATGACTGCCGCCGACCTGATCATTTCCCGGGCCGGGGCCATCACCATCAGCGAACTGGAAGTGGTGGGCAAGGCGTCCATCCTGGTGCCGTACCCCTACGCCGCCGAAAACCACCAGTACCACAACGCCAAGGTGCTGGAGGATCACGGCGCGGCGATTTTGATTGAAGAAAAGGACTATAACCGGGACGCTTTTTTGGAAAAGGTCCGGGAATTATCCGCCGACCCGGCCCGCACCGAGGCCCTTGGGCGGAACGCCGCCTCCCTGGCGGTATACGATACGGCGGAACGAATCTGCCATTCCATCCTCGCCGGACTTGGGCGGGGAAAATAACCGGGCTATCAGTCCCGGTTTTTGCCGGCTTGCGCGGCGGACAGGCCCTTTCGGAACCACTTGGAGGGCGGCCGCATAGGATGGCTTAAGGAATATTGCGCGAGCTTGGAAGGGAGTGTTTCAATGGAACGGCTGATGATCACGGGGCAGGTTCCGTTAAAGGGCGAGGTGGAGGTCCATGGGGCGAAAAACAGCTCCCTGCCCCTCCTTGCGGCTGCCGTCCTCTGCCATGGCCAGACAGTGCTACATAACTGCCCGGACCTGTCGGATGTAGCGGCTGCCTGCGAGATTCTTTCTTACCTGGGATGCCGGGTGGAACGGGAAGGGCGGACTGTTTTGATAGACACAGAGGGCATTTGCCGTCATTCTGTGCCGGACAGCCTTATGCGGGAAATGCGGTCCTCCATTGTATTTTTGGGGGCTATTGCCGCCCGGATGGGACGGGCGGAGCTGTGTTTCCCCGGCGGCTGCGAATTAGGACCCCGTCCCATAGACCTGCACCTGTCCGCCCTGCGGAAGCTGGGGCTGTCTATCCGGGAGGAGCACGGGAATTTGCTTTGCCGGACGGACGGGAGGATGACGGGTACCAGTTTGAGCCTGTCTTTCCCCAGCGTCGGCGCAACGGAAAACATCCTGCTGGCGGCGGCCACCGCCCAGGGGCGCACCATTTTGACCAACGCGGCCCGGGAACCGGAGATCGTGGACCTGGCCGGTTTCTTGAACCAATGCGGCGCAAGGATTTCCGGGGCCGGGGAGGGCACTATCGTCATCGACGGGGTGGAAACTCTCCATGGCTGCGAACACCGGGTGATTCCGGACCGGATCGTGGCGGCAACCTTTTTGAGCTGCGCCGCCTGCACCGGCGGGGACGTGCTGGTGAAGCAGGTGGAACCGGCCCATCTGGCCGGCGTCCTGCCCATTTTTGAGGAAATGGGCTGCCATGTGCGTTGTTATGCCGACGCTGTTCATCTGAAAGCCCCGGGAAGGCTCCGGGCGGTAAAAGACGTCCGCACCATGCCGTACCCTGGGTTCCCCACCGATGCCCAGGCCCCCATTATGGCGGCGGCAGCCGTTGCCGAGGGCACTTCCGTTTTTGTGGAAAACATTTTTGAAAGCCGGTATAAGCACGCCGCGGAGCTGACCCGCATGGGGGCGCGCATCAAGCTGGAAGGAAAAGTGGCCCTGGTGGAAGGCGTCCCCAAGCTCTCCGGTGCGGAGGTGTTCTGCACCGACCTGCGGGGAGGGGCGGCCTTGGTTGCCGCCGGGCTTTGCGCCGAAGGCACCACTATCCTGCGGGAGATCCACCACATCGACCGGGGTTATGAACGCATTGAAGAAGCCCTGCGTCCTTTAGGCGCACAGATCCTCCGGGAAGACAGCACATTCTGACCAGAAAGGAGGGCGGCAGCTTGCCCACGAAAAAACAAAAAAAACCGGTCCCGCGCAGGCAGCCGCCCCGCTCCGGCCAGAACCAGCCGCGGGCGCAACGCCCGGGACAGAGTTCGCGGCCGCCTCAAAGCATCCGGCGGCCTCCCCCGGGAAACAGCCGGACAGCGCCGCCTCAGAACCGGCCGCCCGGCTCCAAAAGACGTCAGCCCCCGGCAAAGCGGAGGCCAGCGCCTCCCGTCCGGACGGAAACTCCCCGCACGGAGAACATCCGGCAGGTGCAGAAAAGACGGCGGCAGAAGCGGAAACGCAATTACACCCTGCACTATATTCTTCTGTTTCTTTTCCTAAGCGTTACAGGCGTGATTTTGTCCCTGACGGTGTTTTTCAACATTGAAACCATCGAGGTCCAGGGCAGCGAGATCTACACGGAGGACGAAATCCTTTCCTACCTGGAGATCCAGAAAGGGGACAATCTGCTCCGGATTGATACCGGAAAGGCTGAGGAAACCCTGCTCCAGGGCCTGACCAAGGCGGACAGCGTCAATGTGAGCCGTTCTTTCCCCAACGCCCTGCGGGTCACCGTGGCGGACGGCAAGCCTTCCGCCCAGCTGGAAAACGCCGGGAAGTATTATGTCATCAGCCAAAGCGGCCGCATCCTGTCCGTAGGGGACGCCCCGGAAACCGGCAGCGGCATCCTCATCAGCGGCGTGGATTTAGCAGGCGCTGCGGAAGGGGACTATGTGGAGGATGTCCAGCAGCGGCTGTGGGAGGAAGCCTCCGCCCTGGCGGAAGAGCAGGAGCAGCCGGAACCGGAAAAGCCGGAATCCATCCAAAACCTGAAAACTTTTTTCGCGGCGCTGAAGAACGCCGAGTACAGCAAGGTAACCGCAGTGGACCTGTCCGACGACCTGTCCCTGACCCTTTACTGGGACAACCGCATCCAGATCCTCTTAGGTTCCTTTTCCGAGTTGGAGTACAAGCTCTCCTTTGCCAAGACCCTGCTGACGGATGAGCAGTATGCGGAAATCATCGGGCCGGACGCCATCGGGACCCTGGATGTGGAATCCACTTCCTCCGGGGTGCAGTTTTTCCCGGATCCGGAACTTCAGATCCCCGGGGACGGGGTCAGCGTCTGGAACTGGGACGACGGCCAGCCCAAAGAAGAGGAGCCGGAACAGCCCGAGGAAAGCGGGGAAGGATCTTCTTTGGAAAGCGGCTCAGAGCCTACAGGCGATGCCGCTGAGGCGGCTTCTTCCGTTTCGGAGGAGGAACCGGCCGGGGAATCTTCGGCACCGGCAGACGCTTCGACCGGGTAAGACAAAGAAACAGCGGTTTTTTCCGAATAAAATTGCATTTTTCTATTGAATTTTCAGCGGAAATCTGCTACCATATTAAGTAGAATACATTTTTTAGGATGTTTTGCAAAAATCGGAATCTGTAAAGCGAGTTTTTCGCTTTCCCATAAACTAGGAGGACGTAGGAATGCCTTTTACTTTAGAAAACGATATGCAGAAAGTTGTGGATATTAAAGTCATCGGCGTAGGCGGCGCCGGCGGCAATGCAGTTAACCGCATGGTGGACGACGGCGTCAAGGACGTGGATTTTATCGCGGTCAATACCGACCGGCAGGTTTTGGACATCTCCAAGGCGGAATATAAGATCCAGATCGGCGAAAAGACCTCCAAGGGCCAGGGGGCCGGCGGCAACCCGGAACGGGGGGCCCAGGCCGCTGAGGAGAGCCGGGAGGAAATCGCGGCGGTCCTGAAAGGCGCGCAGATGGTGTTCATCACCGCCGGCATGGGCGGCGGCACCGGCACCGGCGCTGCTCCCGTTGTGGCGGACATCGCCCGGGAAATGGGCGTCCTGACCATCGGCGTTGTGACCAAGCCCTTCAGCTATGAGGGCAAACGCCGCATGACCTACGCGGAACAGGGCATTACCGCCTTGAGCAAGGTAGTGGACTCCCTGGTCATCATCCCCAACGACCGGATCCGCCAGGTCATCGACCAGAAAACCTCCTTCAAAGACGCCTTCAAAGTGGTGGACGGCGTTTTGAAACAGAGCATCCAGAGTATTTCCGACCTGATCAACAGCGACGGCTTTGTAAACCTGGACTTCGCCGACCTGTGCTCCGTTATGCGGGACGCCGGTATCGCCCACATGGGCGTAGGCTATGCCAACGGCAAGGATAAAGCTGAGGCGGCCGCCGATATGGCCATTTCCAGCCCCCTGCTGGAAACCTCTATCACCGGGGCCAAGGCAGTTATCATCAACATCTGCGCTTCCAACGACCTGCTTTACGAGGATGCCGAGTTTGTTTCTACCATGATCGAAAAAGCGGCCCATCCGGATGCGGCCATTTACTGGGGCCTTGTGTTTGACGACAACATGAGCGATGAGATCCGGGTCACCGTTATTGCCACCGGCTTTGACGAGGATTACACTTCCGGCTTGGAGGACAAATCCAAAGCCCGAGTGTCCGGGAACAGCAAGGACGCGGCGGCTGGAGCCAATGAAAACGAAGCGGCCCAGAAAAAAGCTCCTTCCACCCTGGACGATGACTTTGACCAGATCTTAAGCATTTTTAACTCCAAATAAACGGAACGAAAAGTCCGGTATCCTTCCTTGTTGACAGGCGAGGGAGGATATTTTTGTATGATTTTTGTATCAGAAAGGATGTATTGAATTTGTGCGGATTTGTGGGGATGTTTGACTGGAAACGGGAAGCGGACGCCGAACAGATGATGACGGGGATGTCCGCCGCCATCCGGCACCGGGGCCCGGACGACAGCCAGTACCTGCGGAAGGATGGCTTCCATATCGCGTTCCGGCGGCTGTCCATTATCGACCTGGATACGGGCGCGCAGCCCTTTACTTCGGAGGACGGGCGCTTTACTGCGGTATTCAACGGGGAAATCTACAATTACCGGGACCTGCGGAAGCCTTTGCAGGAGGAAGGGATTTCCTTCCGTACCAATTCCGAAATCGAGGTCATTGTGGCCCTGTACCGGAAATACGGTCCGGAATTTATCGGGATGCTCCGGGGGATGTTCGCCATTTTGATTTACGACGCCCAGGAAAAAAGCGTCTTCGCCGGGCGGGACTATTTCGGTATCAAGCCCCTTTACTACCGGGTGACAGACGAGGCGGTGCTGTTCGCTTCCGAAATGAAAGCCTTTCTCTTTGACGAGGAATACGGCGAATTTAAGGTAGACCCCTCCATGCTCCAGCATTATTTCACCTTCCAGTATGTGCCGGAGCCCCACACCCTGACCCCCGGCATTTCCGTTTTGGAGGCGGCCCATTATATGACCGTCAACTGCAACGGCCGGGTACAGATGAAGCGGTATTTCTCCCCGGATTTCCAGAAACCTTCCGAGGAGAGCTTCGAGGAAAAGGCGAAAAAGCTGCGGAAGATCCTGACGGAATCGGTGGAATACCACATGATCTCCGACGTGGAAGTGGGGACCTTCCTGTCCAGCGGCATCGACTCCGCCGTTATCACCGCCATTGCCAGCCGGATTAACCCCGGCATCAAGGCCCTGACCGTGGGCTTTGACGTGGCCTCCTACAGCGAGGTGGACGACGCCCACGAAATCGCCAAGCACCTGAATGTGGACCATATCGTCCTGAAAGGCAACTGCCAGCAGTTCCGGGACGCCTTTGAGAAGGTGGTCTTCGCCCTGGATTCGCCGGTGGCCGACCCCTCCACTGTGGCCATTTATATGATCGCCAGAGAGGCCGCCAGCCATGTGAAGGTCATGCTCTCCGGCGAAGGCTCCGACGAGCTGTTCGCGGGCTACAAAACCTACCGGGATTCTCTGGGAGCCGGGCGGTTCGAGGACGCCCCCGGATTTGTCAAAACCGCCTGCCGGGGCCTTTCCCATGTGATCCCCGACGGGGTCAAGGGGAAGAATTTCCTCATGCGGGCCGGTATGCCCCTGGAAGAACGGTATGTGGGCAACGCCTTCCTCTTTAACGAAAAGCAGAAAAAAGCCTTCTTAAAATGCTACAACCCCAACCAAAGCTACACGGAACTGACCCGCCCCTATTACGACCAGGTGAAGGACCGGGACCCCCTCATTAAAATGCAGCATATCGACATCGCAACCTGGCTGAAAGGGGACATCCTGGTGAAAGGCGACCGCCTGAGCATGGGCAACTCCCTGGAAGTCCGGGTGCCTTTCCTGGACAAAGAGGTGTTCAAATTCGCCTCCACCTTAAAAAATTCCGACAAGCTCCAGAACGGCACCACCAAATATATCCTCCGCTACGCTTTCCAGGATTATGTGGACCCGGCCACCTTCATGCGCCCAAAACTGGGCTATCCGGTGCCGGTCCGGGTTTGGCTCCGAAATGAGCTTTATGAGTGGGCCCGGGACATTATCCAGAATTCCAAAGCGGACGCCTTTGTGGACACTCAGGCGGCTTTGAAAATGTTAGAGGATCACCGCACCGGCAAGGCGGACAATTACCGCAAGCTCTGGTCCATTTTGGTGTTCATCACCTGGCACCGGCTGTATATCGCCGAAGCGGACAAAACAAGGGAGCGCATCCTCCGAGGCGAGCTTTCCTACTCCCAGCGCAACGCCTGGTTTGACCGGGGCGAAAAACACTGACAACTGACAGAAAGGACAAAGCTATGTTACTGATACACGGAAATATCTTAACCATGGAGGACATGAATTACCCTGACGGCTTTTTGCAGATCGAGGACGGCGTGATCAAGGCCATCGGCCCCATGTCTGAGGTCCCCGCCGACGAAACCGTGGTGGATCTGGACGGGAAAACCGTCCTGCCGGGCTTTGTGGACGCCCACACCCACTTAGGGATGTGGGAGGACGGACTGGGATTTGAGGGGGACGACGGCAACGAAAGCACCGACCCAGTGACCCCTCAGCTCCGGGCCATCGACGCTTTGAACCCCCTGGACCGCACCTTTGAGGAAGCCCGGAACGGCGGCGTCACCACTGTTTTGACCGGCCCCGGCAGCGCCAACCCCATTTCCGGCCAGTGGGCGGCGGTGAAAACCTTCGGCCGCCGCATTGACGATATGGTCATCAACCCGGCCATCGGCATGAAATTCGCACTGGGGGAAAACCCGAAAACCGTCTATAACGAAAAGAATGCCGCCCCCATGACCCGCATGGCCACGGCGTCCTTAATCCGGGAACAGCTGAAAAAAGCGGAACGGTACCTGGACGATAAGGAACGGGCGGACGAGGAGGAGGATTACGATCTTCCGGAATACGACGCCAAATGCGAAGCCCTGATCCCGGTTCTGGAACGGGAGCAGAAGGCCTTTTTCCACGCGCACCGGGCGGACGACATTTTCACCGCCATCCGCATTGCCAAGGAATTTAAGCTGGATTATGTCATCGTCCACTGCACCGAGGGCCACCTCATCCGGGACATCCTGGCGGCGGAAAAGGTGAAAGCTATCGCCGGGCCCATCCTCTGCGACCGTTCCAAGCCGGAACTGAAAAACCTCAGCGTGGAAGGACCGGCTCTGCTCCACGAAGCGGGCATCCACGCGGCGCTCTGCACCGACCACCCGGTGATCCCCATCCAGTACCTGCCCCTTTGCGCGGGACTGTGCGTCGGGGCCGGCCTGGAAAAAGAGGAAGCCCTGAAAGCCATCACCATTTACGCGGCGGAGGCGGCGGGAATCGACGATAAAGTGGGCTCCCTGGCTCCCGGCAAGGATGCCGACCTGGTGATCTACGAGGAGGACGCCGACCCCTGCGGTCCTTATGCCCGGCCTTCCATGGTCTTTATCAACGGCCAGCAGGTCCTGTAAGGAGGCTGACCGGTTTTGCCGGAAAGCCCGGCGGGGATCATTGAGCAGTCCCCGGAAGCTGTCATGTGACCCGACATAAAGAACGGGTTTTGTAAGTCAAAATATGAAAATTCTGCACATATTTTCCTAATTATTTTGAAAAACACTGGATTTTTCTATGGAATTATGTTATAATAAAGCCATAGGAAAGAACCAACCTTTCCAAAATGGATTAGGAGGCATGATGTATGAACACAGCTTACAACGCTAGAAAAGTGACCCTGTCCGATTCGTTTAAGGAGCGCGCCGAGCTGAAGCTCAAAAAACTGGACAAGTTTTTTGACGATGTGAAAACACAGGTTACGGTATCCGCGCTGAAGGACATTGCCTCTGTGGAGCTGACTGTCTGGGCCAATGGCATGATTTTCCGGGCGGAAGCGAAGAATGCCGACAAGCTGGACGCTTTGGACGAAGCCATTGAGAACCTGATCCGCCGCATCCGCAAAAACAAGACCCGTTTGCAGAAAAAGGTGAAGGCGTCCGGATTCGAGCTGCCGGAAGAGCCGGTGCCGGAGGAAGTGGATTACGATGTGATCCGCACCAAGGAAGTGGAGCTGCGGCCCATGTCTGTGGAGGAAGCGATCCTCCAGATGAATATGCTGGAGCATACCTTCTTCGTGTTCCTGGATGGAGAAACAGGAAAGGTCTGCACCGTGTACCGCCGCAACAACGGCGGCTATGGGGTCATTGTGCCAGTCAAAGATTAAAGGTCCGGCGAAAGCCGGCTGCAAATAGGATAGAAAACGGGCGGGGATTTTTCTCCGCCCGTTTTTTAACAGTGTGTTTGTACAAGAAGAAAATTGAAAGTTTTACTCGATTTTTTTCAAAAAATCGTAGGGGTGAAGGGGGCAAAGCCCCATTCTCGCTCACCGCAGTGAGCGAAATTTTGTCCTTTTCGCGGCTCAGCCGCGAAACATCAAAAGAAAAGCGGGTCCGCAGACCCGCCGCGGATGTCCCCGCGATTGAATTTTGCAAAGCAAAATTCAATTTTAAAACGATTAATTTATTTCCACGGTGTATTTGCGTTAGCAAACAACAAACCTTTGTGTATTTTGTACATTGTTTTTCTGATACTCTAAGGCGGGGATTTTTCTCCGCCCGTTTTTTGCGGGAAAGCCTTTTCGGAACCCCTTTTTTCTGGTATAATATTACTGATACAAGCGAATTATGTCGAAAACATCATAAGGAGAAATTTATGGAATATCAATACACAGCTCCCTGCCATTTTGGACTGGAAAGCGTTCTGTCCGGGGAACTCAAACGCATGGGCGCCCAGAATGTGGCGGCTATTGACGGGCGGGTGTCCTTTACTGGGGATTTTTCCATCCTGGCCCGGGCAAACCTAAACCTAAGGACAGCGGAACGGGTGCTCCTCTGCCTGGGGGAATTTGAGGCCCGTTCCTTTACGGAACTGTTCGACCAGGTGCGGCAGCTTCCCTTTGAGGAGTTTATTGGGAAACACGACGCCTTCCCGGTCAAGGGTCATTCCGTTCATTCCCAGCTGCACAGCGTCCCGGACTGCCAGTCCATCATCAAAAAAGCGGCGGTGGAACGGTTAAAGGAAAAATACGGCCTCAGCTGGTTTGAGGAAACCGGGCCGGTGCACCAGATCCAGTTCACCATTTTGAAGGATAAGGTGAGCATTTACCTGGACACTTCGGGGGCCGGCCTGCACAAGCGGGGATACCGGAAAAACGGCAACGAAGCCCCCATCAAGGAAACCCTGGCGGCGGGGATCCTGGATCTCATGCGGGTGCGGCGGGACAGCGTGTTCTACGACCCCTTCTGCGGCTCCGGCACTTTTTTGATTGAAGCGGCCTTGAAGGGCATGAACATCCCGGCAGGCATCAACCGGAATTTCGCGGCCCAGCAGTGGGACTGCATCCCGGCAAAAATCTGGGCGGAGGAACGGACGCGAGGCTTAGACTTGGTGCGGCGGGACGCCAAATTTGCGGCATACGGCAGCGATATTGACCCCAAAGCGGTGGAGTTGGCCCTGTTTAACGCCAACAAAGCGGGGATCGCGCCCCGTGTCCGCATCCGGACCCGGTCCATCCGGGAGTTCCGCACAGTGACGGACGAGGGAATTATTGTCACCAACCCGCCTTACGGCGAGCGCTTGCTGGATGTGGAGGCTGCCCGGAAAATTTACCGGGACATGGGCAAGGCCTTTGAGCGCCGGGACGGGTTTACCTACGCCATCATTTCCCCGGATGAGAAATTCGAGCAGTATTTTGGACGCCGGGCGTCCAAGCGGCGCAAGCTCTATAATGGCATGCTCAAATGCAACCTCTACTGCTACGTCCCCCGTGCGGGGAAGCCCCGCGGCTAATTCGACGCGGCCGTGGTGTCCCGCGACAGGCTTCGGCTGGCGCAAACAAGCTGCGCCCCTGGTAAAAATCCCCCGAAATGACGATTATTGGCCCGGTTACCGGGCAAGGAGGCAGACCATTGATGACCTTTTCCGATGCCCTGGCGGCCATCCACAGCCGCCCCAGAGGGGCAGAACGAACCCTTTCCCGCATCCGCGCCTTAATGGACCGGCTGGGCAATCCCCAGGACCGTTTGCGCTTTTTGCATATCGCCGGGAGCAACGGGAAAGGCTCGGCGGCGGTTATGCTTTCCTCGGTTCTGAAAGAAGGGGGCTACCGGACGGGGCTTTCCATTTCCCCGTATATCCTGGATTTCCGGGAACGGTTCCAGGTCGACGGGGAGATGATCCCCGAGGAGGAGCTGGCCTTCTGGGCCGGGAAGGTGCTGGAGCAGGCGGACATTTTGGACAAAGAGGGCATTCACTGCACCGAGTTTGAGTGCTGCGCCGCCCTGGCCTTTTGCTGGTTTGCGGAAAAACAGTGCGACGCTGTGGTGCTGGAAACCGGCTTGGGCGGCAAAAACGACGCCACCAACGTCATCGGAAGGCCGTTAGTTTCCATCATCATGGCCCTGTCCCTGGAGCACACCGCGCTTTTGGGCAATACGATTGAGGAAATCGCCGGGGAAAAGGCGGGGATCATCAAAGGCGGGAAGGCGGTGCTTTATCCTGTCCAGGAACCGGAGGCCCTGGGCGTCATTTACGAACGCTGCGGGGAAACCGGGACGGCCCTTTATATGCCCAGCCCGTCCGGTGTGGAGATCCTTGAAAACAGCCGGGAAGGCGTGGCCTTTGGCTGGGACGGGCAGGAATATCGGATTCCCCTGGCCGGGAGCCACCAGGCCATGAACGCTGTGACCGTCTTGGAAACCCTGCGGGCGGTGTCGGATGTACTGCCGGTTTCCCTGCGGGATATTCATGCCGGACTTGCCAAGGCGCGGTTCCCGGTGCGGTTTGAAACAGTGGGGGAGCATCCGGCAGTGGTGCTGGACGGGGCCCACAACCCTCAGGGGGCCCAGGTGCTGGCCAGCCTGCTGGAGCTTTGCCCGGAATCTCCGAAAATCGGGATCGTGGGGATGCTGGCGGACAAGGACTGGACCCATACCGTCCAGGTATTGTCCAAACAGTTCGATCAGCTGCTGGCTGTGCCGGTGCCAAACCCCAGAGCCTGCGTGGAGCCGGAAAAGCTGGCCGGTGAGGCGGGGAAATGGTGTGAAGCGCAGCCTTGCGGGGATTTGCAGGAGGCATTGGAGCAGGCCCGGGCGCTTGCCGGGGAAAAGGGCCTGATTTGCTGCGCCGGTTCCCTGTTTTTAGCGGCGGAAATGAGAAAAGTAGTGTGTAAGTGAGGAAATTGGGCGGCGTTTCCCGTTTCCTTTTTAGAAACCAATGAGAAAGGGAATGGGGAAAATGCGGAGCTTTTTCCGGGAAAACTTCAATATGCTGAAAAACGGGAGGGGATTTTTCCGGTTTGAGCTTCTCTATAAACTGGCGGGCATTGCCGTAATGGCCCCCACCATGCTGGTGCTGCTCAACGGTTCTCTGCGCCTGTCGGGCCTTACTTATCTGACAAACGACAATATTTTCCGGTATCTGCGCCATCCGGCGGGGGTCCTGTTTGTTTTGTGCGCTGTGGCGGCGGTTTCTTTCAACCTGCTTGTGGAGCTGTCTGCCCTGGCGTTTTATTTTTACGCCAAACAGCAGGGACGGCTGCTGACGGCCCGGCAGATGTTTGTAGCCGGGATAAAGACCTCCATGCGGCTTTTCCGCCCGAAAAATATGCCCATGGCCTTCTTTTTGGTGCTGGTTGTCCCCGTGACCAGCCTGCCTTTGGTCCTCATGTACCTGTTTACCATCCGGGTCCCGGAATTTATTACCCGGTACATCCGGGGGAATACGCCGCTGATGGCGGCAGCCGTAGCCTTGCTGGCTGTCCTGTTGATTTTGTCCCTGTGGCTTTTGTTCTGCGTCCAGTATTTTACTCTGGAAGGGATGAGCTTTGGGGAAGCCTGCCGGGCCAGCGTCCGGCTGCACCGCGGGCGGGCCATGCGGACGGCGGGCTGGCTTTTCTGCTGGCAGGCCATGGTTTTGGGGGTGCTGTTCCTTGCGTACCTGTTGTTTTTAGGGGCGGCTCTTTTGATTTCCAAAATCTTTATTCCCGGCACCGGGGCGATGGAAGTATTTTTGTCGGTCTTTCAGTGGCTCAACCTGCTGGCGCTGCTGGCTGGGTTCTGCGTGGGGGTGCCGGCTGTGGCGACTGCCGCCGGCGGGCTGTATTTCCGGCTGAAAAAGGAGAAAAAAGAAAAGCTGGTCCCCTTAAAGAAGCTGGACCTTCCCCGGGGCAGGGCCATGGATGCCCGGCTGAAATGGGGCACTATGGCAGTTTTAGCCGCCCTGGCGGTGATGAACGTGGGGTACATCTGGCCTTCCATGGACCGGGGGACTTTAGGGGTCATCGAGGGAATGCAGAAGCCCCTGATTACGGCCCACCGGGGAAATTCAAAGGTCGCGCCGGAAAATACCATGGCCGCGTTTCAGTCCGCATTGGACGCCGGGGCGGATATGGTGGAACTGGACGTCCAGCAGCTGGGGGACGGCGCCCTGATCATTATGCACGACAGTAATTTTAAGCGCACCGCCGGCATAGACTTGAATGTATGGGACGCGGACGCCGGTACGGCGGCGGAAATGGACGCGGGCAGCTGGTTTTCGGAGGAGTTTGCCGGGGAGCCGGTCCCGACTTTGGAGGAAGCCGTTGTATTCGCCAAGGAAAACGGGCTGCGGCTGAACATCGAGCTGAAATCCAGCGGCCACGAAGACTCTTTGGTGGAATCTGTGGTGCGCCTGCTGAAGAAGTACCGCTTTGAGGACCAGTGTATCCTGACCTCCCTTCAGTACAGCCTGCTGAAGCAGGTGAAGGAGCTGAATCCGGACCTCATGACCGGATACATCCTTTCGGTGGCTTACGGGCCTTTTTACAGCATGGAAGCGGCGGACCAGTTCAGTGTCCGGTCCGATTTTGTCACGCCCTCCATGGTGCGTTCCATCCACGACAGCGGCAAACGGATCATGGTCTGGACCGTCAACGATGAGGACCGGATCGAGCAGCTGCGGGAATGGCGGGTGGACAACATCATTACGGATAACACTGTGCTGGCCCGTTCCATTGTGGATGAACCCAACACCAACTCCGCCCTGCTGCTGGCTTTTGAGGAGTTTTTCACCGGGGACAGCTTTTCCACCAGCGCCAAGCGGTTCTGGAAGGCCGCCTTCCGGCCGTGATCCTGTAGGGGACGACGCCCACGTCCGCCCCTATAAAATTTTTGCGGCCTTTCGTTGGAATTGTAGGGGCCGGGTTGCCCGGCCCGTAATTTTTCAGAAACATAGCGATTTATTCACGGGCGGGGAAACCCCGCCCCTACAATTATGTCTTCTGTTTTATTTTGGAAAAAAGGGGATGAACCCCTCCATAACGCCGCAGCCGTCATGAATTTATTCATGACAAGCGGACGTTCCAGCGGTAAATTAGACGTGTGCGGCCGCGCCGCGCCATCAAGCAGGCTTGCTGGCTTTGGCGGCCCGGCCTCCGGGCCCGGGTTATGCACCTTTTGGCCATTTCCTCATATAATGCAGTACGGACACTCTATGGAGGCCCGCCAATACTTAGTATAGGAGGATGGTTATGGCAGAATCCAACGCTTCAAACAACAGCGCCGCCGTAGGCGCTAACTGCTTTAAGGAAGCGGTCTGCGTCAGCGCCGGCCGCATTTATGATTCCTGCTCGTCAAAAGACTGCCTGGAGGATCTGCGGGTATTCTTTACCGATACCGCCCAGGCTGCCGTGGACGCCGCCCAGAGCATCAAATGCCGGAAGGCGGAGGTCCTCAATGTGTTCATGGATGTGGAGAGCGTGCCCTTTAACAAGGGGTTCTTTTCCGTTGATATGACCTACTACTTTATGATTACCCTGGATGTTTACGCAGCCACCATGGCCCCGCCGGTGACGATCCAGGGCGTGGCGGTGTTCAGCAAAAAGGTCATCCTGTACGGCTCCGAGGGCAGCGTCAAGAGCTTTTCCTCCGCCATGCAGGCGGATCCCATGTCCGATGACTGCACCCTGACCTCCGACTGCCCCAACGCCAAGGTGCAGGTGGTGGACCCCATCATCCTGTCCTGCCGGGTCACCGATTCCGCCCTCTGCGGCGACTGCGCAATCACCATCCCGCCCTGCATCGCGGGCCGGTTCAACGGCACCTTCCTCACCGGGGCGGTACAGCGGTATGTGTATGTAAGCATCGGTATTTTCTCCATTGTCCAGCTGGAACGGGACGTCCAGATGATGATCCCTGTTTACGACTTCTGCCTGCCGGATAAGGAATGCGCCAACGGCGGCGGGAATGCCACGGACGATCCCTGCGAACTGTTCCGCCGGATTAAATTCCCTGTCAACGAGTTCTTCCCGCCCAGACTGGCGGAGCTGGACTGCGAGGACACCATCAGCTGATTTCCGAAACGACCAAAAACGCGGGCGGCCACATCGTCAGACGGGTGGCCGTCCGTTTTTTATATTGTTATATGCGGGTCGGGCACAATTCTCACGAAATATCCCGGATAAATTGTAGGGGCGGCGAATCGCCGCCCGCCAGATTCCCCGAAACGTTTTTGCATTTTACGCGGGCCGGGCGACTGTCGTGAATAAATTCACGACGGCCCCTACAACCGGCGAATCGCCGTGTGACTGTCGTCAAGCAAGCTTGACGACGCGCCGCGGCATTGCACCACGCGCCGGATTTTTGAACGGCGGGATGAACCGCCATTTTCGATACAGATTCCCCGAAATGAATCACGGCGTTTCGGCGAATCCGGCGGGACGGGAAACCCGTCCCCTACAAATCCATTATCATTTGATTTACCAAAACAATAGAAAATGAAACCTCCCCATAACGGCAAGTTTATCTTGCCGTTCCAGCGGTCGGTGTGGGGCTGTGCGGCCGCGTCGAATTAACAGCGGGGTTACCCCGCCGGCCGCGTCGTCTTGGCAGTCCGGCCTCCGGGCCCGGGCTTGCCAATTTTGAGAAAATGTGCTATGCTGGAACTATTCTGACAACGGAGGCGCGAAAATGCTGAGGAATATATCTGGAAAGGAGTTTTCCTTTACAGGACAGATCCGGGACGTCCCGGATCTGCGGCAGAGCTTTTTTGAGCTGGCCCGGCAGGTGTTCGGGCTGGATTTTGAACCTTGGTACCAAGCGGGATACTGGAGCGAGGACTACCGGCCCTTTGTGCTGGCCTATAAGGGGCGCGTGGTTTCCTGTGTGGCGGTCAACGAGATCCGCACCCGGATAAACGGGGCGGACAAGCGATTCATCCAGCTGGGGACCGTTATGACCCACCCGGATTTCCGGGGACAGGGCCTGGCCCGATTTATCCTGGAACAGGTGCTGGAAGAAACGGCGGAGGCGGATGGGGTTTACCTCTTCGCCAATGACAGCGTGCTGGATTTTTACCCCAAATTCGGCTTCCGGCCAGAAAAGGAGGCCCAGTGCCGGACGGCGGTTTCTCCCCGAAAGGGCAATGTCCGCAAACTGGATCTGGACAGTCCCGTGGACCGGGAGCTTTTGATTTCCCATTACCTGGAGCAGAATAACCCTTATTCCGCTTTCCCCATGCTGGGAAATACAGGGCTTCTCATGTTTTACTGCGGGAACTTCTGGAAAGAGGATGTCTTCCTTTTGGAGGACTTTGATACTGTGGCCATCGCCTTGCCGGAAGGGGAGCAGTTTACTTGCTGCGAACTGTTTGGGGACGGAAAGGCCCCTTTGACAGAGCTTCTGGGGATACTGGCCGGGCATTTTTCCCTGGAAAAAGCCGCGTTGGGGTTCCCGCCGGCTGAAAAACTGCCGCTTTTCCCATACAAGGAGGAAGATTCCACCCTGTTTGTTCTGGAAGGGAAGGAAAATCCCTGCCAAAATGGTGCCATGCTGTTCCCCTTCCTGTCCCACGCGTAAATCTGCACACAAAAAAGAGAGGTTGCTATGAACAAGAAAGAAGTCAATGAGATCCGCCGCCAGCTGACTCCTGACCGGGGCCTTAAAAAAATTTACGGCTGTTATGTCAACACCAAAAAGGAGATTATCTCCTACATTGAGGAGTCCCTGTCCCTGATGCCGGAGTTTGAGGCTCAGAAATTTTCGAGCCTGCTGAAAAAATGCCTGTCCGGCGTTTTGGGCAAAAACCTGATCGACATCGTATTTTCCACCCAGCAGGTGGCGGACAGCGAGGAACACCGGCTTTTGACGGCCCTGCGGACCTCCTCCCTTCAGGACCGGGAGGCTCGGGACGCCTTTTACCAGAAGGTCATCGATTCCCTGGAGATGGACGGCAGCAATTATCTGGTTCTCCTGGCCGCCGACACCTATGACGTCCCCACCCGGGGCAAGGACGATGAGGTGATGGAGGACGCTTCAGACACCGTATTCACCTACTTTGTCTGCTGCGTCTGCCCGGTGAAGGACGGCAAGGAGGAGCTGGGCTATTATGCCGGGGACAATGAGTTCCACAGCTGCATCCCCACCCAGATCGTAGGCGCGCCGGAGCTGGGGTTCCTGTTCCCGGCCTTCGACGACCGGGCAGCCAATATTTACAATGCTCTGTTTTACTCGAAAAACCCGGCCCAGCTCCATCAGGAGTTCATTGATGCGGTGTTCTGCACCGAACCTCCGGTGTCCGCCCTGGAGCAGAAGGAGATTTTTGAGGATGTACTGTCCAGCTCCCTGGAGGAAGATTGCAGCTTCCAGGTGGTGCAGTCTGTCCACGAGCAGATCCGGGAGCTGATTACCCAGCACGCGGAAACCAAGAACCCGGAGCCCTTGGAGCTGTCGGTGCGGGAGGTCAGCGGCATTCTCCACAACTGCGGCGTGCCGGAGGAACGGGTGGAGGTTTTTCAGGAAAAATGCAGCGAAGGCTTTGGGGAAGCTGCTTCCTTGAACCCCAACAATATTATCGACAGCAAAAAATTTGAAATCAAAACCCCTCAGGTGAAAATTTCCGTGGACCCGGAATTCAGTTATCTGGTGGAAACCCGGATAATCGACGGGCGGAAGTACATTTTGATTCCTTCTGATGAAGGGGTGGAAATCAACGGCGTTAAAGTAACCACCGATTCCCAATAATATGTTTTCGACGCTCCTGGGCCTATGCGGCGGGGCGGAGGGATGAAAAAAGTTTTGTTATTACGCAGCACCCATTCTTTTTTCGCGCGAAAAAAGAATGGGGAGAAAAACGCGCCGGGGCAAGCCCCTGGACCCCCGCCGCGGCCGCATACCACCAGATGCGTATTGGTTGTACGGATATTAGAAACGCCTGCGTGGCGGGGTTGAAGTACGGCAAGAAACGGTCTACAAAAATCGGCGGGACGGGAAAACCGGCTGTTGTTATTTCCAGAATCTTGCGATAAAATCTAGGGGACGCTGCCCACATCGTCCCCTCGTTTGCCCAAAATCATACCGTAAAACGTGTTGTAGGGGCGCGCATTGCGCGCCCGGCAATGAATCGCGGCGTTTTGCGGAATCGTGGGCGAACCCAGTTCGCCCCTACAACCGGCGAGCCGCCGGCGGCAATTCGACGCGGTTGTTGTACCCCGCGCCGGGTTTGCGAACGGCGGGATGAACCGCCATTTTCGATACAGGTTCCCCGAAATGAATCACGGCGTTTCGGCGAATCCGCCGGGACGGGAAACCCGTCCCCTACAAACCCATTATCATTTGATTTACCAAAACGATAGAAAATGAAACCTCCCTATAACGGCGGGTTTATCCCGCCGTTCCAGCGGTTGGTGTGGGGCTGTGGGGCCGCGTCGTCTTATCGGCGGCGATTCGCCGCTATATTTCGCCCTTTACTTTCAAAAGGGCGGCTTTTTCCAGCCGGGAAACCTGGGCCTGGGAGATGCCGATTTCCTCGGATACCTCTACCTGGGTCTTCCCCTGGAAAAACCGCAGGGCGATGATTCGCTTTTCTCGGTCGCTCAGTTTGGCCAGGGCGTCCTTAATGGCCAGCTCCTCGATCCAGCCGCTTTCTCCGCCCCGGTCGGAAACCTGGTCCATAACACAGATGGTGTCGCCGCCGTCGGAAAAAACCGGCTCGTAAAGGGACACCGGGTCCACAATGGATTCCAACGCCAGCACCACGTTTTCCTTGGGAAGCTGCACTTCTTTGGCGATTTCCATGATGGTCGGCTCCCGGCCCAAGCGGTTTGTGAGCTTTTCCTTGGCCTGCATGGCTTTATAGGCGGTGTCCTTCAGGGAACGGCTGACCCGGACAGGGGAGAAGTCCCGCAGGTGCCGCCTGATCTCCCCAATGACCATGGGCACGGCGTAAGTGGAGAACTTGACGCCCTGGCTCACGTCGAAATGGTCGATGGCCTTCATAAGGCCGATGCACCCCACCTGGAACAGGTCGTCTAGGTTCTCGCCCCGGTTCGTGAACCGCTGCACCACGCTGAGGACCAACCGCAGGTTGCCGTTGATGAGCTGGCTGCGGGCTGTCGGGTCCCCGTTTTTCATCCGTTCCAGCAAAGCGATCTTCTCCCGTTCCTTGAGAACCGGCAGCCGGGAGGTGTCGATCCCGCAGATTTCCACCTTGTTCATCATGCCTTCATCCCCCTATCTGAATTTTTCCTGACAGGAGTATGGGCAGATTTAGAAAAAATAAGCCGCGGCCCGGAATTTTTGCCGTTAAAAAAGCCCCCAATTCGGGGGCTTTTCGTTATTCCAGTTCAAACGCGCCGGTATAAAGCTGGTAATATTTGCCTTTCTTTTCAATGAGCTGCTGGTGGCTGCCCCGTTCAATGATGCGGCCCAGCTCCAGTACCATGATGACGTCGGAGTTTTGGACAGTGGACAGCCGGTGGGCGATGACAAAGACGGTGCGTCCGTGCATCAAAGCGTCCATGCCCCGCTGGACAATGGCTTCTGTCCGGGTGTCGATGGAGGAGGTGGCCTCATCCAAAATCATGACAGGCGGGTCGGCCACCGCCGCCCGGGCAATGGAGATCAGCTGCCGCTGGCCCTGGGAAAGGCCGCTGCCGTCCCCTTCCAGCATGGTGTTGTAGCCTTCGGGGAGCATCTGAATAAACCCGTCGGCATTGGCCAGCTTTGCCGCGGCGATGCATTCCTCGTCGGTGGCGTCCAGCCGGCCGTAGCGGATGTTGTCCAGCACTGTGCCGGTAAAGAGGTTCACGTCCTGCAAAACAATGCCCAGGGAGCGACGGAGGTCGGCTTTCTTGATTTTGTTGATGTTGATGCCGTCGTAGCGGATCTTCCCGTCGGCCAGGTCGTAAAACCGGTTGATGAGGTTCGTGATGGTGGTCTTGCCCGCGCCGGTGGCGCCGACAAAGGCGATCTTCTGCCCCTGTTCCGCGTAAAGGGTGATGTTGTGGAGCACCAGCTTGTTTTCTTCGTAACCGAAATCCACGTCAAAGAACCGCACTTCGCCTTTTAACTCGGTAAAGGTGGTGGTGCCGTCCCCGTGGGGATGCTTCCAGGCCCAGAGGCCGGTGCGTTCCTTGGATTCCTGAAGCTCTCCGTCCTTGTAAACGGCGTTGACCAGGGTCACATAGCCGTCGTCGGTTTCGCTTTCCTCGTCGATCAGGGCAAAGATACGCTCCGCGCCGGCCATTGCCATGATAATGGAGGAGAACTGCTGGGAGATCTGGCTGATGGGCATGACAAAGCTCCGGGACAGCTGGAGGAAGGAAGCGATCATCCCTAAGGTCACCGTCCCGATGCCGGTAAGGCTCACATTGGGCAGGCCGCTTAAAGCCAGCGCGCCGCCCACGACCGCCAGCAGGACGTAAAGCACATACCCCAGGTTGTTCATAATGGGGCCTAAAATGTTGGCGAAGCGGTTGGCTTCCGTGGCGTCATGGCGGAGCTGCCCGTTCTTTTTATCAAAGCCCTCCTTGGCCTTTTCCTCGTGGCAGAACACCTTGATGACCTTCTGGCCGTGGATCATTTCTTCAATGTAGCCGTTGACGTCCCCCAGGGAGTTTTGCTGCCGTACAAAGTAATAACCGCTTTTCCCGGTGATTTTTTTGGTGATCTGAAGCATGATGAGCACACAGGCCACCACAAAGATGGTGAGCCAGACGCTCAAAACCAGCATGGAGGCCAGGACTGCTACAATCGTCACAATGGAGGAGAACATCTGGGGGATGTTCTGGGCGATCATCTGCCGCAGGGTGTCGGTGTCGTTGGTGTAATGGCTCATAATGTCGCCGTGGGTGTGGGTGTCAAAGTACTTGATGGGAAGGGTCTGCATATGGGAGAACATCCGGTCCCGGATCTTTTTCAGGACCCCTTGGGCGATGACCACCATGATCCGATTGTACAGGAAGGTGGCGACGATGCCGATGGCGTAAATGGCGGCCATCATCAGGATGGCCCGGAACAGGCCGGAAAAATCGGGGACCGTTTCAATGAGCAGGGGCTCGATGTAATCGTCAATCAGCGTTTTGGTAAACAGGGAAGAAAGGGCGCTGGCCAGGGCGCTGAGGATAATGCAGACGATTACCACAGCCAGCTGGAGTTTGTACTCAAAAATGTAGTCAAACAGCCGCTTCGCCGTGCCTTTATGGAACTTTATGCTGGAAGCCTTCATGTCTTTAGTCATTTTCTCCGCCTCCTTTGACCTGGGAATCATAGACCTCGCGGTAGATGGGGCTGGTTTGCAGCAGCTCCTCGTGGGCGCCGCAGGCGCTGATTTTCCCGTCGTCCATGACGATGATCTTATCCGCGTCCTGCACCGACGCCACACGCTGGGCGATGATGATTTTTGTGGTTTCGGGGATGTATTCTTTGAACCCTTTGCGGATCAAAGCGTCGGTTTTGGTGTCAACAGCGCTGGTGGAGTCGTCTAAGATGAGGATCTTGGGCTTTTTCAGCAGCGCCCTGGCAATGCAGAGCCGCTGTTTCTGCCCACCGGAAACGTTTGTCCCGCCCTGTTCGATATAAGTGTCGTACCCGTCCGGGAACTGGGAGATAAAGCCGTCGGCCTGGGCCAGGACGCAGGCCTCCTTCATTTCCTCATCGGTGGCGTTTTCGTTGCCCCAGCGGAGGTTGTCTTTAATGGTGCCGGAGAACAGGGAGTTTTTCTGAAGGACTACCGCCACCTGGTTCCGCAAAGCTTCCATGTCGTAGTCCCGCACGTCCACGCCGCCCACCTTCAGGCTGCCGGAGGTGACGTCGTAAAGCCGGGGGATCAGCTGGACCAAGCTTGATTTGGAGGAGCCGGTCCCGCCGATGATCCCTACGGTCTCGCCGGAACGGATGTGCAGGTCGATGTGGTCTAGTGCGTTTTTGCCGGCGTGCCGCCCATAGGAAAAGCAGACGTCGTCAAAGTCGATGGAGCCGTCCTTCACCTCGTGGATGGGATTTTCGCCGTTTTGCAGGTCGCTTTCCTCATCCAGGATCTCCACGATACGTTCCGCGGAGGCCCGGGAAATGGTGATCATGACGAATACCATAGAGAGGGCCATGAGGCTGCTCAAGATCTGCATGGCATAAGTCAGCAGGCTCATAAGTTCACCCGTGGACAATCCCAGCGCCGGGCTGTTGCCGCTTGAAACAATGAGCTGTGCGCCGAACCAGGACACCAGCAGCATACAGGCGTACATACAGAACTGCATCAGGGGGGAGTTGAAGGCCAGGGTCTTTTCCGCCTTGGAAAAATCCTCGTAAATGCTTTGGGAAACCTTGCCGAATTTCTCGCATTCGTGGTCCTCCCGGACAAAGGATTTCACCACCCGGATACCGTGAAGGTTTTCCTGGACGATGCTGTTCAATTTGTCGTAGGTTTTGAAGATGCGTTCAAAAATCGGATGGGCTTTGCTCATGATAATATAAAGCCCAATGCCCAGGATGGGGATACAGGCCACAAAGATCAGGGTCAGGGACACGTTGATGCTGAAGGATGCCACCAGGGAGAAGATCATCATAATGGGGGCCCGGATGGCCATGCGGATAATGGTCTGGAAAGCCGACTGCACGTTGGTAACGTCCGTGGTCAGGCGGGTCACGATACTGGCGGTGGAAAATTTGTCGATGTTGGAAAAGGAGAACTTCTGGACGTTGTCATACATGGCTTTCCGCAGGTTCGCCGCGAAGCCCGAGGAGGCGACAGCAGCGGTGCTGCCGGCAAAAGCCCCGAAGGCCAGGGAGATCACAGCGGAAATCAACAGGGCAACGCCCATTTTGAGAATGTAGTTCATGTTCCCTTCGTTGATGCCGAAGTCGATGAGATTGGCCATCAGCAGGGGAATGACCACCTCCAGCACTACCTCTCCCGACACCAGCAGCGGCGTCAGGATGGCGGGCTTCCGGTATTCCTGAATACACCGGGCCAGCTTTTTGATCATAGAAAAACCTCCTTGTTTGTTTCGGAATGAAACGGTTTCAAAAAGACATAAAGTTTGATGTCAAACAATTACAACAGAAAAACAACCGCAAAGCGGCTGTGGTTGGGGGTCATACGAAATTGACGTTTTCTTTCAGCCGGACCAGGTACCCATGGAGCTGTTCCAGCTCCTCGTCGGTAAACCCTTTGGTCAGGGTTTCTTCCACCGATTTCCGGTCTTCATCCAACAGCGCCACAATGGAGCTGGCTTTGTCCGTCAGAACCAGCTTTTTCAGCCGGGCGTCGTATGGGACGGACTGGCGTTCGATAAACCCTTTCTGCACCATCAGGTTCACGACCTTGGAAGCGGTGGAACGGGTGATATTGAATTTGCGCTCCAGATCCCGCTGGAACACGTCCTGGCCGTCATGCTCGGAAATATACATGATGATCCAGCCGTTGGGTCCGGTAAGCCGGTCGATGCTCTTTTTGTTGCAGTGGTTGTCGATGTAGCGCATGATTCGGTTGTTCAGAGAGCGAAGCTCCAGGCCAATATGATGCGTTTCCGTAAAAATCCCTCTTTTCCGATAATTAGTATGATGTCAAACTGTTTGATACTCAACATTTTACAGAGGTTTCATGAAAATGTCAATGCGTTTCATATTTATTTTACAAATTGGAAAAACTGAAATCACAATTGACAAAATCCTTAGGCCGTGTTACACTTTAAAGGAATAAAAAACGGAGGGGTTTGCAATGCAGCGAGAGAAGTTTTCATCCCGGCTGGGATTTGTTCTGATTTCAGCCGGCTGCGCCATCGGGCTTGGGAACGTTTGGCGGTTCCCCTATATCACCGGGAAGTACGGCGGGGCGGCCTTTGTCCTCATCTACCTGCTGTTTTTGGCGCTGCTGGCGCTGCCGGTCATGGTGATGGAGTTTTCCGTGGGGCGTGCCAGCCAGAAAAGCTGCGCGGCGTCATTTAAAGCATTAGAGCCCAAAGGGAGCCATTGGCACTGGGTCGGCTATGCGGGAGTAGCGGGGAATTACCTGCTGATGATGTTTTATACGGTCATCGGCGGGTGGATGCTCTTATATTTCTTCAAAGTGCTCACCGGCGGGTTCAAGGGGATGAATGCCGAAGAGATTGGGGAAGCCTTTGCCCATATGCAGACCAGCGAAGTGGGGAGCATGGCGTTTTTCATGCTTTTGGTGATCCTCATGGGGTTTGGTATCTGCTCTTTGGGGCTGAAAAACGGCGTGGAACGGATCACAAAGGTCATGATGGCCTGCCTTTTGGGGATAATGGCGGTGCTGGCGGTCCGGTCCTTCTTCCTGGACGGCGCCAAAGAAGGGCTGTCCTTTTACCTGAAGCCGGATTTCGGCGCCATTGCGGAGCAGGGCATCGGCACGGTGGTTTACGCGGCCATGGGGCAGGCGTTTTTCACCCTCAGCGTGGGCATGGGCTCCATGGCCATTTTCGGCAGCTATATTGGACGGGAGCGTTCCCTGACAGGGGAATCCATCCGGATTACGGTTCTGGATACGGCGGTGGCCCTGATGGCCGGGCTGATTATTTTCCCGGCCTGCTTTACCTACGGCGTTTCTCCCGGAGAAGGGCCCGGGCTGGTTTTCGTGGCCATGCCCAACGTGTTTAACGCCATGCCCGGCGGGCAGATCTGGGGCGCGCTGTTTTTCCTGTTTTTGTTTTTCGCGGCCTTGTCCACAGTGGTGGCGGTTTTTGAAAACATCGTGTCCTTCGGGATGGACGCCAAAGGCTGGAGCCGGAAAAAATCGGTGCTCATCAACCTGGCGCTGATCACCGTCCTTTCTTTGCCGTGCCTCCTTGGCTTCAACCTGCTAAGCGGGATCCAGCCCTTGGGGGAGGGCAGCACCGTCATGGATTTGGAGGACTTCCTGGTGTCCAATAATATCCTGCCCTTGGGCGCGCTTTGTTACCTGCTGTTCTGCACCACCAAATACGGCTGGGGCTGGGAGAATTTTATCGCGGAAGCCGACGCCGGCGAGGGCATGAAGTTCCCCAAATGGCTGAAGCCGTATCTGAAATATGTCCTGCCGTTCCTAATCCTGATTATTTTTATCATGGGGTATTGGGACAAATTTGTAAAATAACAAAATGGGGGACAGGCGTTAAGCCTGTCCCCGCTTTTCATGTTGAAGCTATATCTATCGGTTATTTTACCCAGCGTTCCGGGAAATGGCCGTATTTCATTTCCGGGCCGCCTGCCGGAGCCGCCCAGCGGACAGCGTTTACGATAACCTTCTGGATTTCCGGCTGATGGTAAATGGGGAAGGTCTCATGGCCGGGCTGGAAATAGAAAATATGCCCTTTGCCCCGGGTGTAGGTGCAGCCGCTGCGGAACACTTCTCCGCCCTCGAACCAGCTGATGAACACCAGCTCGTCCGGCTGGGGGATCTCAAAGTGCTCGCCGTAGGTTTCCTCGTGCTCGATGACAATGTGGTCGTTTAAGCCCTTCATAATGGGGTGGCCGGGATTCACCGTCCAAAGGATCTCCTTGTCCCCGGATTCCCGCCATTTCAGGTTCAAAGAACGGGTGCCGCAGATTTTGTGGAAAATCTTGGAAGCGTGGCCGGAGTGGAGGACAATGAGCCCCATGCCGTCCAGTACCCGCTGGTGAACCCGTTCCACGATCTCATCGGCCACCTTGTCGTGGGCGCAGTGGCCCCACCAGATGAGGACATCGGTGTTGTCCAGCACTTCTTTGGTCAGGCCGTGCTCCGGCATTTCCAGGGTAGCAGTACCCGCCTCGATATCGCATTCCCGGTTCAGGAAATCCGCAATGGCGCCGTGGATCCCATTGGGATAAATGGCCGCCACCTCGGGCATCTCTTTTTCATGTACATTTTCGTTCCAGACTGTTACGCGAATTTTTTCCATCTTCCGTACCGCCTTTCGTGTAATCGTTTTCACCTGCTATTGTAGCACGATTTCCAGCCGTTGTCAATTTTTTTGCCGAAAAAACTGCACAAAAGCAGTGTATCCCGGCAGGGCATTACTCCTTAACGGAACGGGTCGCGACAAATGTTGGAACGTTATGTTCGTGAAGGTTCCCCTGTCCATTGGTATCTTCATACAAATGGGTCAGCCGGAACCCCGCCTGGAGCTGGCCGCCGATCTGTTCCTCCAAGGTGTGGGAGAACTGGACGCCCCAATTGTTTTTCAGGGATTCCTCGCAGAGCGCCCGGTCCCGCAAAGGATTGTAGGGGAGGCTGTAGGCGATTTGATTTTCAATTTCATCATAAATAAAATTGATGCCGGTATCATAGCCTCCCAGCAGGACCCCGCCTTTCTTCAAAATGCGGTAGCACTCTCGAAAAACCGGTTCTACCTTCTCGATGTAGCAGTTGGACACCGGGTGGAAAATCAGGTCGAAGCTCTCATCAGGAAACGGAAGCGGCTTGGTCATATCCGCCCGGATGATTTCCACCTGGTAGCCCTCCCGTTCCGCCACCATCCGTTCGCTTTCGCATTGCTGGGGGGAGTAATCCAAAACAGTGCACTCCGCCCCCAAAGCGGCAAAAATGGGGATCTGCTGTCCGCCGCCGCTGGCCAGGCCCAGCAGTTTTTTCCCTTTCAGCTGGCCGAACCATTCATGTGGGACGGGCTTTGTGGGGGTCAGCAGGACATCCCAGTCCCCCTGGAGGGCCTTTTCGTAGACTTCGTGGGAAATCGGTTCTCCCCATTCCCAGCCTTCCCGGCACCAGCGGTCGATGGTATCCGCGTTAATCTCTTGATAGTCCATAAATCTCCTCCTTGATAGCCAGTTTGAAGAAAAGCCCAACAGGAAAAACTGTCGGGCTTTGCATTTAGTTTCTTAAAATTTTTTCCAGCGGTTTCCCCTTGGCAAGTTCGTCCGCCAATTTATCCAGGTACCGGATTTCCCGCATCAACGGCTCCTCGATGGTTTCCACCCGGACGCCGCAGACCACGCCGGTGATTTTTTCGCGGTTTGGGTTCAGGGCCGGGGCCTTCCGGAAGAAATCCCCATAGGTCAAGTCTGATTCCTGAAGCTCCGCCAGCTCTTCCGGACGGTAGCCGGTGAGCCAGGAAACCACCTGCTCAAATTCTTCACGGGTGCGGCCCTTTTTCAGGACCTTTTGGAGCAGCAGACCGTAAACCTTAGCAAAGGGCATCTGGTAAACCTTTTCGTTGTCCATATCCGGCCCCCGCCTTAACGGGACACAGGCCGGGTGTACCGGTACAGCCAGTTTTTGGCCCGTTCGCTGACCAGGGGAGAAACCTTCTCCCAGACCTTGGCGTGGTAATCATTGAGCCATTTGATTTCATGGTCGGTGAGCATGGAAACGTCCAGGCAGTTTACATCAATGGGCACCAGGGTGAAGTTCTCAAATTTCATCATTTGGCCGTATTCGGTGTCGTCGCCTTTGACCACTTCCACCACGTTTTCCGTGCGGATGCCGTGTTCGCCTTCCCGGTAAACGCCGGGTTCCACGGTCAAGACCATGCCTTCCTCCAGCTTCACAGGGGAGCCGAAGCTCTGGGGACCTTCATGGACGTTGAGCATAAAGCCGACGCCGTGGCCGGTGGCGCAGCGGTAGTCCAAGCCTTCCCGCCAGAAATACTCCCGGCAGAGGGCGTCCAACTGTTTGCCGCTGGCGCCGTATTTGAACACCGCCTCCATCAGGGCGATGGAACCCTTTAAGGTCAGGGTGAAGTCGAAGCGCTCGGTTTCGTTGATTTCGCCCAAAGCGAAGGTGCGGGTGATGTCGGTGGTGCCTTCCAGGTACTGCCCGCCGCTGTCAATGAGGAGCATATGGCTCTTGTCCAGCTGTTTGGAAACGCCGGGTTTGGGGGCGTAGTGCATCATAGCGGCGTTTTCCCGGTAAGCGATGATGGGGGTGAAGCTGTCGCCCCGGTTCAAAGGCTGGGCGCGGCGGCATTCCGCCAGCTTTTCCACACAGTCGTATTCCGTAAGAGACGTACCCTTGTCCAGCTCCTCAAAGAGCCAGCCGTAAAATTCCGCCAGAGCGCAGCCGTCCTTTAAATAAGCCTTGTGGGTATTTTCGTTCTCGGTTTTGTTTTTGCAGGCCTTCATCAGGGGGATGGGGTCCTCGCCGGGAACGGCCGTTAAAGCGGCGTTGTTTTCGATGAGGGCCGCCAGCTCCCCGTTCAGTTCCTCCTTGTCGCAGAGGACCCGCAGTTTGCTGCCGGTGCTTTCCAGGAAGTCGTAGATCTCCTCGTATCCCCGGATGGAAACCCCTTCGTTTGCCAGGCCGTCCCGGACGCAAACGGGGATCCGGCTGGATTCGGTGAAGAGCACGGCATCTTCCTTAGAAACAAAGGCGTAGGAGATCACCACCGGATTATTTTCGATGTCATCCGAACGGATATTGAACAGCCAGGCGATGTTGTCCAGCTTGCTGACGGCGATGGCGTCCGCGTCCAGCTCCTCCAGCTTTTCCCGCAGGCGGGAGAGCTTGTCCGCCGCGGACTCCCCGGTGTATTTTGTTTCCAGCAAAAAGGCTTCAGTGAAAACTTCCGCCGGACGGGTCTTTTCCACAGCTTCCCAAAGGGTGTTGGCATAATCCGCCCGAAGCTCCAGCTTGATTCCCTTTTTGGAAAATTCCTTCCGCATTTTTTCCACCTGGCCCGCGGAAAACAGCTTGCCGTTGACGCCCACAATGCTGCCCTCAGGCAGATGCTCCGCCAAATAACCGGTGGGGGTGGGGCAGCCGGCGTCCGCCGCTTTGAACAAAACGGCCTCGCTGTCTTTGAGCTCCTTGGCCGCCTGGACATAATACCGCCCGTCGGTCCAAAGTCCACTCATGTCCCGGGCCACCACAAAGGTCCCGGCGCTGCCGGAAAATCCGGAGATGTACGCCCGGGTTTTCCAGTGGTCCGATACATATTCGCTCATGTGGGGGTCGGAGCTGGGGATGATGCAGGCATCCATGCCGTTTTCCGTCAGCTGCCGCCGCACCCATTGGATTCTTTCGTTAACTGTCATCATAATACCTCCTGCCTGATGAACCAAACTGTTATCAGTATAGCACGGCCAGCGGCAAAAGGCAAGGTGGGGCGCGGATTCTTTTGGCAGATTTTCTAAAATCATTTGCTGTTTTTTCGGATGATTTGGGGCAAAAATCGTCGAAACCCGATTGACATTCGGGAACCAAAAGATTATAATTGTTTTGTAACCTAAAGCTAACATTTTGGTGGAGGAAGCAGAATATGACACTCAATCAACTGAAACCCGGACAAAGCGGGGTCATCACTGTGGTAGGCGGGGAGGGCGCCCTGCGCCGCCGCCTGCTGGATATGGGGCTCACCCCCAAAACCCGTGTGGCTGTCCGCAAGGTAGCGCCCATGGGCGACCCCATCGAGCTGTTTTTGCGCAGCTATGTGCTGACCATCCGCAAGGATGACGCGGCCAACATCCAGCTGGATGAAGCAAGCGTGGAGGAGGTGCGCCGCAAATGAAGCTGCTTTTCGCCCTTGCCGGCAACCAGAACAGCGGGAAAACCACCCTCTTTAACCGTCTCACCGGCTCCAACCAGCATGTGGGCAATTTCCCCGGCGTCACCGTGGAGAAAAAGGAAGGCCAGGTGAAAAAGCACCCGGAAGCGTCGGTCGTGGACCTGCCGGGCATTTACTCCCTGTCCCCCTACACCTCGGAGGAGATCGTCACCCGGGATTTTGTTTTGAAGGAGCACCCCAACGGCATCATCAACATTGTGGACGCCACCAATATTGAACGGAACCTTTACCTGTCCCTCCAGCTCATTGAGCTGGGCATCCCCATGGTCATTGCCCTGAACATGATGGACGAGGTCCGGGCCAGCGGCAACTCCATCGACATCGCGAAGCTCTCCGATGAGCTGGGCGTGCCGGTGGTCCCCATTTCCGCAGGCAAGAACGAGGGCATCGACGAATTGATCGAAGTGGCCATCCGTACCGCCTCCCAGGGCAAAAAGCCCCTGAAATACGATTTCTGCGACGGGGAAGTCCATAAAGCCATCCACGCCATCGCCCACATTATCGTGGACCAGGCTAAGGAAGCCGGGATTCCCCTGCGGTTCGCCGCCACCAAGCTGGTGGAAGGGGACGAACCCACCCAGGAGCTGCTGAAATTGGACGAGGACCAGCAGCACATTATCGAGCATATCATTGAGGATATGCAGAACGAGCTGGGCACCGACCGGGAAGCCGCCCTGGCCGATATGCGCTACACCTTTATCGAACGGGTCTGCGGCGGCTGCGTCACCAAGCACCAGGAAACCCGGGAGCAGGTGCGTTCCGAGAAAATCGACAAGATCCTCACCAGCAAATATTGGGGCATCCCCATTTTCCTGGGGATCATGCTGCTGATCTTTTACCTGACCTTCACCCTTTTGGGCGCGCCCTTGCAGGAGCTGATGGATAAGGGGATTACGGCGCTGACGGACCTGACGGCCAAAGGCATGGCCTATGTGGGCATCAGCGACTGGCTCCAAAGCCTGGTCATCGACGGCATCTTTGCCGGGGTGGGCAGCGTCCTTTCCTTCCTTCCTATTATCGTGCTTCTCTTTTTCTTCCTCTCCTTGCTGGAGGACAGCGGCTATATGGCAAGGGTCGCCTTTGTCATGGATAAGCTGCTGCGGAAAATCGGCCTGTCCGGCCGTTCCTTTGTGCCCATGCTCATCGGCTTTGGGTGCAGCGTCCCGGCCATTATGTCCGCCCGGACTTTGTCCAGCGAACGGGACCGGAAAATGACCATCCTGCTGACGCCCTTTATGTCGTGCAGCGCCAAGCTCCCCATTTACGGCATGATTATTATGGCCTTTTTCCCCCACCACCGGGCGCTGATTATGATGTCGGTGTACGTCATCGGCATCCTGGTGGCCATCCTTTCCGGGCTTCTTTTAAAGAGCACGGTGTTTAAGGGCAACCCCATCCCCTTTGTCATGGAACTGCCCGCCTACCGGATCCCCTCGCCCCGGAGCGTTTTGATGCTCATGTGGGAAAAAGCCAAGGACTTCCTCCGCAAGGCGTTTACCATCATTTTTGTAGCCACTATCGTCATCTGGTTCCTCCAGAGCTTTGATATCCGCCTGAACATGGTGGCCGACAGCTCCCAGAGTATCTTAGCCTCCATCGGTTCCCTGATTGCCCCGCTGTTTGTCCCCCTGGGCTTCGCGGACTGGCGGGCCTCCACAGCCCTGCTCACCGGCATCACCGCCAAGGAATCGGTGGTGTCCACCCTGACCATTTTGACCGGCGCCTCCACCGACGCCCAGCTTTCCCAGGTGCTGGCCACCATCTTTACCCCTTTGAGCGCCTATTCGTTTTTGGTGTTCACCGTCCTGTATATGCCCTGCGTGGCCGCCTTTGCCGCCAGCAAGCGGGAGCTTGGCTCCTGGAAGGGCGCGATTTTCACCGCCCTTTATCAGACCGGCGCGGCCTATGTCATGGCCCTGGTTGTTTACCAGATTGGGCGGCTGATTGTGTAAAAACCGCTGAAAAGGAGGTTTTGTATGACCTTTGCCGATGTGATTTTGATTGTTCTGATAGCGGCGGCTGTTGCCGCTGTGGTGATTTCCGCCCGGCGGCGGAAAAAGAAAGGGCTGGGCTGCTGCGGAAGCTGTTCCGGCTGCTCTCACGGCAGCCAGTGCGGTTCCTGCCAAACATCTTCTGAAAAATAAGAGAAAGGCCGCTGGTTTCCCAGCGGCCTTTTCGTATGCCTTTCTTTTACCCCCGGCTGAACAGGGCGTTGATTTCGGCAAAATAATCCGCGTCCAGCTCTTCCAGGTTGTTTTTACCGATGCGGAACCGCCAGTGGTTGGCGTCGGAACCCGGGACGTTCATCCGGGTGTCGGAGCCGAAACCGCACATATCCTGGATGGAAATGATGGCCGTGTCCGCCGCGGAACGCCACACCGCCTCGATGATGGCCCGGCAGGAGGGGCTGTTGTACCCGCCCTGGCTCCAGTCATCACCGGAGAATCCGCAGTACCGCAGGGCGAAGGCCCGTTCCTCCGGGGAAGCTTCCCACAGCCATCCCAGCAGAGTGTTGTTGTCGTGGGTCCCCACATAGGCCACGCAGTTGTGGGGGTAATTGTGGGGCAGATGGGAGCTGTCCGCCCCCGGCTCAAAGCCGAACTGGACCACCCGCATCCCCGGCAGGCCGGATCTTTCCAGGAGTTCCACAACGTCCTCCCCGAACACGCCCAGATCCTCGGCGATAATTTTCGGCGGCTCCGGGAATGCCTTTTTGACAGCCTCAAAGAACGCCATGCCCGGGCCTTTCATCCAGCTGCCTTCCTTGGCGGTTTTGGCCGTTACCGGAACGGCCCAGAAGGAGGCCAGGGCCCGGAAGTGGTCGATGCGGACAATGTGGTAAAAATCCATGGCCGCCTTCAGCCGGGACATCCACCAGGCAAAGCCGTCTTTAGCCATTTTCTCCCAATCGTAAAGGGGGTTGCCCCAAAGCTGGCCGTCCTCGGAGAAATAGTCCGGCGGCACCCCGGCCACCTTTTCCGGCTCGTAAGTATCCGGGTCCAGCAGAAACAGTTCCCGGTTGGCCCAGACGTCGCTGGAATCCCGGGAAACGTAAATGGGCATATCCCCGATGACTTCGATTTCCTTTTCCTCCGCGTAGGCCTTGATTCCTGCCCATTGGCGGAAAAACTCGTACTGAACAAATTCCCAGAAAACTGTTTCCGCTTCATAATCCCGCCGGTGTTCCAAAGCAAGCTCATATTTCGCCAGTTCCTCCGGCCATTCCCACCAGGGCTTGCCGTCCTGCTCCTTTTGAATGGCCATAAACAGGGCGAAAGGGGGGAGCCAGGGCTGACTTTTGGCAAAATTCTTGACTTCCTGGGCTTTTTTTCCCGTCAGCCGGGAAAAGGCCAGCCGCAGAAGGGAGAGCCGGGACTCTTTGGCAAAGGCGTAATCCGCTGTGTAGGGGGAGCCGTGGTATTCGGCCTCCTTCACTTCCTGCTCCGTCAGCAGCCCTTCTTCCGCAAGGCCCCTGGGGTCGATGAATAAGTAGTTCCCCGCGAAAGCCGAAACGCTGGCATAGGGGGAATTGTGGGAGTCCACCATGGTAAAGGGCAGGACCTGCCACTTGTGGAATTTCATGGCGGCCGCTTTGTCCAAAAATGCCCGGGCCTCTTTCCCGAAAACGCCGACGCCGTAAGGCGAAGGCAGGGAAGAAACGGGCAGAAGAATGCCTGCTGATCTCGTCATGCTGTAGATCTCTCCTTTAAGATAATAAGAATATTATAGCGTTTTGCTGCAAAAAAATCAAGGGCCCTCCGGTAAATTGAAATAAATTCCACAATGGATCGGCTAATCTTCAAAATCAAACAGTTGGCTCGGCTTCACGTTCAAGGCGTCGCAGATGTCAAAGACGACGGGCAGGGAAACGGCCCCGTCCGCCGTTTCGATCCGGCTCATATGGGTCCGGCTGATATTGACGGCCTCCGCCAGCTGGCTTTGGGAAAGCCCCCGTTTTTTGCGAAAATAAGAAATATTCAGTCCCAGCGCTTTCAGTTCTTTTTGATGCGCATTGCTCATAAATCATCACCAATATAAGTGTACAGGGGATTTTATCAAAAAACGACAACGCTTTCCGTTGCAAATATAACTTGACAGGTTATAAAAACTGTGCTATCCTGAACAAAGAGAAGGGAAAAGATCAGGAAAGCGCTTTTGCCGGAAAAAAAGAGAGAGAAAACAGGGTGCGCGGAAACCGAAACTATTTTTGGGCAAGCCCTTCTCTTTTTGAAACAAGTATGGTATAATAGCAGTCGCATGCTGAAATGAATCGAAAGAAAGGAATACCATATGATTACCGTTTCAAATTTGAGCCTGAGCTTTAACGGCCAGGCGCTGTTTAAGAATGTGGACTTAAAGTTCCTGGAAGGGAACTGCTACGGCGTCATCGGCGCCAACGGCGCGGGGAAGTCCACCTTTCTGCGCATCCTTTCCGGCGAATTGGAGCCGTCCAGCGGCGAAGTGGTTATGGACGCCAAAAACCGGATGTCGGTTTTAAAGCAGGACCACTTTGCTTATGACGCATATACGGTGCTGGACACCATTATCATGGGCAACCAGCGCCTTTATGACATTATGCAGCAGAAGGACGCCCTTTATGCGAAAGAGGATTTTTCCGAGGAGGATGGCATTTTAGCTTCGGAATTGGAATACGAGTTCTCCGAAATGGGGGGCTGGGAGGCCGAAACTGAGGCCGGGAAGCTCTTGCAGGGATTGGGCCTTTCCCTGGATCTGTTGAATGAATCCATGGCCAGCCTGCCGGTGAAGCAGAAGGTAAAAGTCTTGCTGGCCCAGGCGCTGTTCGGCCAGCCGGACATTATCCTCCTGGACGAGCCCACCAACCACCTGGACAACGACTCCATCACCTGGCTGGAGGATTTCCTCATGGATTACCCCGGCACGGTCATCGTGGTTTCCCACGACCGGCACTTCTTAAATAACGTCTGCACCCATATTGTGGACGTGGACTACAACCAAATCAAGATCTATGTAGGCAACTACGACTTCTGGTACGAATCGAGCCAGCTGATGCAGCGGCTCATCAAGGAGCAGAACCGGAAGGTGGAGGAAAAAATCAAGGATCTGCAGGAATTTGTGGCCCGGTTCTCCGCCAACAAATCCAAATCCCGCCAGGCCACCTCCCGGCGGAAGCTGCTGGACAAGCTGGCAGTGGAGGAAATGCCCGCTTCTTCCCGGCGGTACCCCTTTGTGGCCTTTAACATGGACCGGGAGCCCGGTAAGGAAATTTTGGAAGTCAAAGACCTGACCAAGACCATCGATGGAGTCAAGGTGCTGGATCATGTGTCCTTCCGCTTGAACCGGGGCGACAAGGTGGGGTTTGTTGGCGAAAACGAAATCGCCGTCACCACCCTGTTCCAGATTTTAATGGAAGAAATGGAACCGGACGAGGGCAGCTTCAAATGGGGCATCAGCACCAGCCGTTCCTATTTCCCCAAGGATAATTCCGCTTATTTTGACGGCTGCCGCCTGTCCATCCTGGACTGGATTAGGCAGTACGCGCCGCCGGAGGCTTTGGACAGCTTCCTCCGTGGGTTCCTGGGTAAAATGCTCTTTTCCGGAGACGATGTATTGAAGCCTGTGGAAGTGCTTTCCGGAGGCGAGAAGGTGCGGTGTATGCTGTCCCGGATGATGATGTTCGGTTCCAACGTCCTGCTGCTGGACCAGCCCACCAACCATCTGGACTTGGAATCCATTACGGCGGTGAACAACGGCCTGACGGCCTTTAAGGGCATTGTCCTTTTCGCGTCCTACGACCACGAGTTTATCCAGACGGTGGCCAACCGGATTATGGAGTTTACCCCAGAGGGGCTCATTGACCGGATGTGCACCTATGACGAATACCTGGAATGGAAGGCGGGGAAGCCCCGCGGCTAATTCGACGCGGCTGCACAGCCTCACACCAACCGCTGGACGGCTCAATAAATTCGCCGTAGGGGGAGGGTTTCACCTTCTTTCGATAGAGAAAAAGAAAAGTTTTACGCGATTTTTTTAAAAAATCGCGGGGTTGAGGGGCAGAGCCCCCACCGGTTTCCGCAGAAAGCGGAATCCCTATTACAGAAAAAGATCAGGAGGGGAGGGACCCTATCTTCCGCTTATTAAGCGGCGGGGTTCCCCGCAAAAGTGCCCCTATTGGTTTTGCAAAACCAAATGAAAAACATCGAAACGTTCCGGTATTTTACGCAAAAAAATATACATCATATAAAAAAAGCAGCAGTACGTCTTTTTGCCGTACTGCTGTTTCATTATGTCAGGATTTTTTCGGATGGTGCTTGCGCCGGTAAGCGCAGAACACAGTGCCGCCAATGAGGAGAAGGGCGTATCCGCCCCACAAGAGCCAGACGGTTTTGCCGCTGGAATCCGCTTCCTCAGTACGCTCCAAAACGACTGCCAGGCTTTTTTCGCACTGGGCCCGTTCTTCTTTGGAAAGACCCAGCTTTTGAATTTGCGTCTCCTGTTCCTCGGAAAGCTGGTCCGATGGGGTATCCTGCACGATTTCCGCGTATTTCCGGATGGTTTCCAGGCTGGCGGAACCGGCGAAGGGGTTCTCCTCCCGGAAAGCGGGGATTTCCTCCATTGTCCCGGAAACTACCGCCTCCTCCGAAAGGAAGGCAATGGGGCTGCACAACAGGAAAGGCAGCAGAAGCAGTACCAGTATAACCAGCAGGGTCCCCTACCGTTTCAGCCATCCGTTCCGGCCCTTTTCCGCCATATCCATTCCCCCCTTACTTATGCTTCTATTGTACCGGGGGAGTGTGACGGCTGTGTGAAATCCCATTGAAGAAAATCCGAAAGATTCATGCCAAAGTGAAGATGCAGGGGCTCTTTACCGGACGGAAAAGCGCAGGATGTGCCGTCCTTCTTCACCCGGCTCCAATACCTGAACGCCCCGTTTGCTTAAGAAATTATCGTCCTCGTCGCTGCACGAGGATAACCCCTGCCAGGGCTCCATGCAAAGAAAGGCGCCGCCGTCGGTCCAGAAGGCGATGTAATCGAAGCCCTCAAAGCCCAGGGTCAGCTTCCGTCCGGTGCGGTTGTCCACCAAATCCACGCTGGAGGAATCCATTTTGTCGAAAATAATGGTCCCGGCCCGGTCGATGACCCCGTAATCCAGCCGGATAGTCCGGTTGTCCGGTTCTAAGAAAGAAGTCCGGTTTTCGATATTGATTTCCCGCTTTGCGCCGTCGTAAAGGGGGCAGCTGTTTTCCTCCTCTTTCTCAAAAACAACGGAGTAATCCTCAAATCTGCTGTCCGACCCGTCAAAGGGCACCCCAAAGCCCGGATGGGTCCCCAGGCAGTAAGGCATGGGCCGGGTATCTCGGTTCCGGACGGTGATTTCCAAGGTGAGGACGCCGTCCGCAATGGTGTAGCAGGCGTCCATGGCGAAGCGGAAGGGGTATGCCGTTAAGGTTTCGGGAGTATCCGTCAGCCGCAGGGTGACGGATTCCTCCGATTCTTTTATCACGTCCCAGAGAAGCTTCCGGGCGAAGCCGTGCTGCGCAAGGTGATAGGGCTTGCCCTCAATGTATATGGTGTCCTGCCGGACGTTGCTGGCAATGGGGAACAGGAAAGGGGAGCTTTCGCCCCAATGGCTCCCGTCCCCCTGCCAAATGTATTCATGCCCGCCGGTGCGGAAGGACTTCAGCTCTCCGCCCAAATCCCGGATGACGGCGGAATTGCCCTGCTTGTCCCGAATGGTAAAATCCATAAAGATCGCTCCTTTCCATTTGCTTCCATGATACGATATTTTCCGCCCTTTGTCAAACGGTTCTATACCCATGCGGGCGCGCATAGGATAGAACACAAAGGATGGTGGAAATCAATGGACGAGTATGGAACGCTTTTGCCGTATTTCAGCGGATGGATGCGCCAAAGGCTGGAAGCAGTGCCGGAGGGGAGCCGCCCCTTTATCCGGGAAATCCGCCTGCGGCTGGGACAGCCTGTTGCCTTGACGGCCAAGGACGGCCCGTTTTTCCTGTCCCGGGAAGGCCGCCTGCTGACAAAGCCCCCGGCTTTCCCGGAACGGGCCTCCCGGGAGGAGCTTTTGGAGATTTTAAAGAAAGTCTGCGGCTATTCCCTGCAAAGCTGCCAGCAGGAGCTGGCCCAGGGGTATTACACCCTTCCCGGCGGCCACCGTGTGGGGATCGCCGGGACAGTTTCGGCGGAAAATGGCCGGGTAAACGCCCTCTGGCAGCCCTTGAGCCTCAATTTCCGAATTGCCCGGCAGCTCCCCGGGGCGGCCGGGGATCTGCCGCGGAAACTGTATTCCGGCGGGGAACGCCCCTCCGTCTTGATTGCCGGGGTCCCTTCCAGCGGGAAAACCACCCTGCTGCGGGACCTGATCCGGCGGCTTTCCATGGGAGAAACCGGACGGTGCCTGCAAATCGCCGCAGTGGACGAACGGGGGGAGCTGGGCGGCGGCCGGGAACAGGGGACGGGCCTGGATTTAGGCCCCTGCACCGACCTGTTAAGCGGATACCCAAAAGGGGCGGGGATGGAGATCGCCCTGCGGACCCTGGCGCCCGACATCCTGGCCTGCGACGAAATCGGCGGGGAAGGGGAAACGGCGGCAATCCTTTCCAGCGCCGGGGCCGGGGTCCCCCTGCTGGCCACCGCCCACGGGGAGAATTTTGCGCAGATCGCCCGCCGCCCCGCCCTCCGGCCCCTTCTGGAAGCCGGGATTTTCGACCGGCTGGTTTTACTGGGTTCCAGCAAAAATCCCGGGGCTGTCCGGGAGATCATCGACCTGCATCATCGGGAGGAGGGGACGCCATGAAGCTGCTGGGGATTTTGCTGGGAGGACTGGCCCTGTTCTTAGCGGGGAACAGCCTGGCTGTCCGGCTGAAAGAGGAAGCGGGCCTTTTGCGGAAAGGACAGCTCCTCATCCTCCGGGTCCGGCGGGAACTGACGGTGCGGAAGCTGCCCACGGGCCAGATCCTCCGGGAACTGGCGGCGGATGCAGATTTTGCCTGTTTCCCATTTGTCCGAAAAACAGCGGACCGCTTTACCGGGACGGAATCCCCGGCTTTGATTTGGCAGGAGGAGGTTGACCGCTGGAAAGGGCTTCCCCATTCTCCCGCCGGCCGGGAGGCGTTAAGGGAGCTTGGGGGGATATTGGGCGGCTCCGACGGAGAATCCCAGGCGGCGGCTTTGCTGCTTTTGGAGGAACGGATGCAGGGGTCCCTTTCCCAGGCGGAAAAAAGGGCGGCGGCGGACGGGAAGCTCTGCCGGTCCTTAGGGGTCCTAGCGGGGCTCATGCTGGCGGTGCTGGCCATATAAGGGAGGGGAAAAGAATGGATGTGGATTTGATCTTCCAAATTGCCGCCATCGGCATCATTGTGGCGGTATTAAACCAGGTGCTGATCCGTTCCGGCCGGGAGGAGCAGGCCATGATGACCACCTTGGCGGGGCTCATTGTGGTGCTGATGATGGTGATTACCCAAATCAGCACCCTATTTGACACCATCAAGCAGCTTTTCGGGCTGTGGTGACGGGGGGAACGCGCTGTGGATCTGATTGCCATTGCCGGGGCGGGGCTCATTGCCGCGGCGGCCGCCGTCCTGTTAAAGCAGTACAAGCCGGAATACGCCATGATGGTTTCCCTGATGGCGGTGGGGGTTTTGTTTTTCTGGATTTTGGGGGAATTTTTCCCGGCCCTCAGCACGCTGCGGGGGATGATGGAGCGCACCGCCTTTTCCTCCCAGGCTCTGAAGACCCTAATGAAATGCCTTGGGGTCTGCTACCTGTGCGAGATCGCCGGACAGGTGTGCCGGGAAGCGGGGCAGTCCGCCATCGCCTCCAAGGTGGAGCTGGCGGGGAAGGCGGCGGTGCTCCTGCTCTGCCTGCCCATGTTCGAGGAGCTTTTGGAAATCGCCCTGACGTTAGTCAACCTGTAAGGAGGATGTCCCATGTGGAGAAAAGCGGCCCTTTGCCTGGTATTGCTGGCGGCGGTGTGGTTCCTGGCCCCGGGGATTGCATACGCCGCGGATATGGACGCCCAGGTGGAGGAACAGCTGGAGAAAAGCGGTGTAAAGGAACTGCTTCCCCTCATCCCGGAGGGAGGGGAGGGGGTAGCAGACAATGAGGAGCTGATGAAGGGGGACATTTCCGGCTGGACGCCCCAGGCGGTGTTCTCGGCCCTTTGGGAGTCCCTCCGGGAAAAGCTGGGGGCGCCCCTGCGGCTTTTGGGGAGCCTGTGCGGCATTTTGCTCCTGTGCGCCCTTCTGCGGGCGATCTCCGGGGAAATGGAAAATTCCGGCTGCCAGGGGGCTTTCCGGGTGGCGGGGAGTCTCTGCGCGTCGGCGGCCATTTTGACGGCGGTCATCCCGGTGATCGAACGGGCGGCCCATACCATTGAGGAGCTGTCCGCCTTTATGATGGGGTTCATCCCGGTGTATTCCGGAGTCATCGCCGTTTCCGGGCGTCCGGCCTCGGCGGTGGCCTACCAGACGGTGACCCTGGCGGCGGCCCAGTTTTTTTCCCAGCTGGCCAGTACCATCATCGTCCCCCTGGTGGGCATTTTCCTGGCCGTCTGCGCCGCCGGGTCCGTAACGGAGGGCGTTGACGTGAAAGGCATCGCCCAGGGGGCCAAGAGCCTGGCCATGTGGGTGCTGGGCCTGTGCCTGACCATCTTCGTGGCCCTTCTCACTTTGCAAAGCCTGACGGCCGGGGCGGCAGACAACGTGGGGACCCGGGCGGTGAAATTTGTCATCAGCTCCGCGGTGCCGGTGGTGGGCGGCGCTTTAAGCGAGGCCTACAGCTCCTTAAGCGGGTGCCTGGGCCTTGTCAAAAACGCCGTGGGGATCTTCGGCATTGTGGTCATGGCTGCATCCTTCCTGCCGGTGCTCTTGAGCGTGGGGCTCACCATGCTGGCCCTGAACCTGGCCGGGTGCGTGGGGGACATTTTAGGGGAAAGCCGCACCGCGGGGATCATACGGTCGGCGTCCTCGGCCCTGGCCATTTTAGGGGGGCTCATTCTCTGCTACGGCATGATGATCCTGTCTTCGGCGGCCATCCTCCTTTGGATGGGAACGCCGGGCTAAGGAGGGGAGAAGATGGACAGTATCCGAAGCGCCGCCGTGTCCCTTTGCATCGCCCTGGTGGCCACAGGAATCTTTTCCATGCTGCTGCCAAGCGGCGGATGGAACCGCTTCGCCAAATTCGGGGTGCAGCTTTTCCTGCTTTTGAGCCTGGTTTCTCCCTTTTTCAGCGGGGACATAAACTGGACCATGGAAACCGGGGAGCTTTTGGAGGAAGCCGACAGCGCCAGAACGGAAATGTCCGCGCTGGCCGAAGAACAGCTTTTGGAGAACTTTTCCGAGAACCTGGAGCAGAGCGCCCGGGAGATCCTGGAAAACGCCGGCTTTTCCCCTTTGGAAATTGAAGCCCGGGTACATATTGCGGACGAACAGCGCATAGATATTAGTGAACTGAACATCACACTGCCGGAGGAGGAAAAAAGCCGTGGGGACCAGGCGTCTGGGCTCATCAAGGAGGCCTTTGGGGTGGAACCGCGGCTTGCCTTTTCCGGCCAAACGGGAGGAAAAAACAGTGGAGAATAAAAAAGCCCTGCTTTCCCGGGTGCGGGAGATCTGGAAAACGCCGGAAAAGCGTTCCCGGTGGATCGTCATCTTGGGCCTTTGCGGTATCCTTTTGATTTTCCTTTCCAGCCTGGGCGGGAAAAAAGAGGAGCCGCAGCCGGTTTCGGAGGAACAAACCGCCAAGGCCTACGCCGCTTCCCTTCAGGAAGATTTGACGCAAATGGTGGAAAAAATCAGCGGGGCCGGGGAAACCAAGGTCATGGTGACCCTCCAAAACGACGGCGAGACCCTGTACGCCAAGGAGCAGAAGCTGGATAAGGACAGCACCCAGACCGCCGGGGAAACCGTAAGCGATCGGGAAAGCCGGGAGGAAAACTATGTTCTCATCGACGGCGCGGAGGGCCGCAACGCCCTGGTCCGCACCCGGATGGAGCCAGTGGTAAAGGGGGTGGTGGTGGTCTGCGAAGGGGGCGACGATCCTGTTACGGCGGCCCGGATCATGGACGCGGTAACAACAGCCCTGGACATCAGTTCAGCGAAGGTCTGCATCACAAAATTAGCATAGGAGGATTGGACATGAAACTCAATATGATTTTAGGGAAAAAACAAATCGTGCTGGCATCGCTGGTACTGGTGCTGGGCGCCGCCATCTACTTAAATTACACCTTTTCCCAGACCGGCCAGCCCTATGACATCACCGCCGCCAACGCCGGGGTTTCCGGGGAGGAGAAGGAAACCTACGGGGAAGCCCAGCTGACCGGCGCGGAAGCGGAGAACGCCGAGGATTATTTCGCCGAGGCCCGTTTGGAACGCAAAAAGAGCCGGGATGAAGCGGTGGAAACCCTTGCCACCACCCTTCAGAACGCGGAACTGACAGATGAGGAAAAGGAATTGGCCACCGCCAAGGCCCTGGAGGTTTCCCGGCAGATGGAAAGCGAAACCAACATCGAAACCTTAGTCAAGGCCAAGGGGTTTGAGGACTGCCTGGCCATGGTCAGCGACGACAGCGTGAAGGTCATGGTGAAAACCGAGGGTTTAAGCGCGGAGCAGGCCGCCCAGATCAAGAACATCATTTTGGAGGAAACGGATATTTTAGCGGAAAACGTGTCCGTTTCCGAGGTTGCAGGCTAACCCGGCGGCGAACCGCCGCTGGTAATCCGCCGCGGCCATACACCCCGCGCCGGACTTCGGTTGGCGCGCGACTGGCTGCGCGCCTCTGCGAAAGGTTCCCCGCTATCTCCAAATGAACCATAGCCAGCGAGCCTGCTTGATGGCGCGGCGCGGCGTTTCAATTCCTATCCAACCGCTGGACAGCGAAGATTTTCGCCGTAAATAAATTGCCGTTATGGGGAGGTTTCATCTTCTATCGTTTTTGTAAAACGGAACAGGCAACGAATTTGTAGGGGCCGTCGCGAATTTATTCGCGACAGTCGCCCGGCCCGCGTACAACGCCAAAACACCCCGGAAAAACGGCGGGACGGGAAACCCGTCCCCTACAATCCCGTTTTCCGTTTGGTTTACAAAACCCGACGTTTTCGGCACAGATCCTCCGAAATATTATGGGGTCAGGTTCCTCGATTCGCCGGTTGTAGGGGCGCGCAATGCGGGCCCGCGGTTTTCCGGTACGTTCCGACGTTTTATGCGGGCGGCTGTCATCAATTGGATGACGGCCGCCTTTTCCAGAACCGGCTGATAAACGGAGAAGGCTCCCAAACCGTTTTTTTTGCGGGAATCCTCCTCTTTCGGCGGGGTGGGAACCATTTTTTTGCAAAAAAAGGTTGTTTCTCGGTGAAAGTATGGTATAATATCTTCAGAGGTTTTTTGCCGCGGGAAACTGTTCCATGGAAATATCCTGCAATTCCCCGGGAAATTTTGATGAACTTTGGAAAGGATGGGTTTTATTATGGAACAAAAAGCTGCTGCCAGCGGAAGCATGAAAATTTCCGAGAATGTGATCTGCACGATCGTCCGGACAGTTTTAAGCGAAATTGACGGCGTCCATTCCCTGGCGTCCCGGACAGCGGGAGAGTCCGGTTGGAAATCGCCCGTGCTTTCCCCGGTTACCGTGTCCCTGGAAGCGGACGTGGCCGTCATCGACATTGGGATAAACCTTTGCGCCGGGTTCCGCCTGCGGGATGTGGCGGAGCAGGTCCAGCGCCGGGTCAAGGATACGGTGCAGGACATGACCGGCATCGCCGTCAGCCGGGTGAATGTCCAGGTTGCGGATATCCGCGCCAAGGAAGCAGTGTAAAAATCCGTTTTGGGAGGACAACATGAAAAAAATATCTCGTCATCAGATGAGGGAAAACGCTTTTATTCTGATTTTTGAAAAAATGTTTAACGACGATACGACGGAGGAAATTCTCCATACTGCCCGGGAATGCGACGACATTGAGGTGACGGACCAGGTGGAAGCCATGTTCCGGGGCGTCGTCCAGAACCAGGACGCCATCGACAGCGTCATCGAGCCCAACCTGAAGAAATGGACCAAGGACCGGATTTCCCGGGTAAGCCTTGCTATCCTCCGGCTGGGAGTGTACGAGCTCATGTACACCACCGATGTGGACGCGGACATCATCGTCAGCGAATGCGTGAAGCTGGCCACCACCTTTGCCCATGAGGACGACGTTTCTTTCGTAAACGGCGTGCTGGGGGCCATTGTCCGCAGCCAGGCCGCAAAAGCATGATGCTTCTGGGAATTGACACCAGCAATTACACCACCTCCGCCGCCCTTTACGACCCGGCTTCCGGGAAGGTTTGGATGGAGAAAAAGCTCCTGCCCACAAGTCCCGGGGCTCTGGGCCTGCGGCAGAGCGACGCGGTGTTTGCCCATGTAAAACAGCTGGGGGAAATCGCCGAAGGGCTGTTTTCCTCCCTGCCCCAAAGGCCGGAGATAGCGGCTGTGGGGGTGTCTGCCTTCCCCAGACGGGAGGAAGGTTCTTATATGCCCTGCTTTTTGGTGGGGGAAACCACGGCCCGGGTGCTGGCGTCGGCGGAGGGGGTCCCTCTTTTCCGGTTCTCCCATCAGGAGGGCCATGTGGCGGCGGCTCTGTACAGCGCCGGGAAGCTCTCCTGGCTGTCGAAACGCTTTTTGGCCTTCCACCTTTCCGGGGGCACCACCGACGCCCTGCTGGTGGAGCCGGAAAACGGCTTTTTTACCATCAAACGGGTGGGCGGCAGCCTGGACTTAAAGGCCGGACAAGCTGTGGACCGGGTTGGGCTCATGCTGGGGCTTTCCTTCCCCTGCGGGCCGGAGCTTTCCAGTTTGGCAGCCCAGTGGACGGAACCGGTGCGGGTAAAGCCCGTGCTCAAGGGGACAGGCTGCTGTCTTTCCGGCATTGAAAACAAATGTGCTGATTTTGCCCGCCAGGGGAAACCTGCCGCCTTTATTGCCCGGCACTGTTTGGAGTCCATTTACGCGGCTTTGGCGGGGATGACCGAGGCGCTTTTGAAGGAATACGGGGAACTGCCCCTGCTTTACGCCGGGGGCGTCATGTCCAGCGCCGTCATCCGGGAGAAAATGGAACGGGAATACGGCGGGGTCTTCGCCGAACCCAGGTTTTCTTCGGATAATGCCGCCGGGACAGCTGTTTTGGCGGCAATGGCCATGGAAAAAGGCGGTGTGCAATGACAGGGATGGTTTACACGGTTTCCCAGATCAACCGGATGCTCAAGGGCAAGCTGGACGGTGACCCGGCCTTCCAGGACGTCTTTGTCCGGGGGGAAATCTCCAATTTCACCCACCACATGAAAACCGGGCATTTTTATTTCACCATCAAGGACCAGTCGGCCTCCATCAAGGCCATTATGTTCCAATGGAACACCCGCCGCCTGCGGTTCCTGCCCCAAAACGGCATGAACGTGATCCTGTTCGGGAACATCCAGCTCTTTGAACGGGACGGCATCTGCCAGGTCAACTGCCTGGACATGCAGCCGGACGGGGTAGGGGCCTTGGCCGTTGCCTTTGAGCAGCTGAAAGCCAAACTGGCGTCCCGGGGAATTTTTGACCCGGCCCACAAGCGGCCCTTGCCGCCACTGCCGAAAAAAATCGGGGTGGTGACCTCTAAAAACGGGGCGGCCTTGCAGGACATTCGCCAGATTTTGAGCCGCCGGTACCCGGTGGCAGAGCTTGTTTTATTCCCGGTGCTGGTCCAGGGGGAAAACGCCCCGGAATCCATCTGCGCCGGGATCGCCGCGGCCCAGGACGCCGGTTTGGACGTGCTTATCGTGGGCCGGGGCGGTGGCTCCTTAGAGGATTTGTGGGCCTTTAACGACGAACGGGTGGCGCTGGCCATTTACAATTCCAGCGTCCCGGTGATTTCCGCCGTGGGCCATGAAGTGGACGTGACCATCGCCGATCTGGCGGCGGATTTAAGGGCGCCCACCCCTTCGGCCGCGGCGGAGCTGGCTGTCCCGGACCGGGAAACTATTCTGGCGTCCTTAGCTGATGTCCGAGAACGGCTTGCCCAGGCGGCCGGGCGGATTTTAGAGGTAAACCAAAGCCGGTGTGAAGCGCTGGCGGTGCGGCTGGAGAAAAATTCCCCGGAAAACCGGTGCAGGATGCTGGCAGACAGGCTGGATTCCTTAAAGATTCGCCTGAACCAGCAGGAAAGCCTGCTTATCGAACGCCCGGCGGCGCGGCTGCGGCAGAACGCGGCCAAATTGGAAGCGTTAAGCCCCTTAAAGGTCCTGCTGCGGGGATATGCGGCGGTGTTTGACGGAAAACAGGCGGTTTCCTCCGTTTCCAAGCTGGAAAAGGGGGACCGGGTCTCCATCCGCTTTGCCGACGGCAGCGCGGAAGCGGAGATTTTGGCGGTGTCGCCGGAAAGGAACGAACCATGAGCGCTATGACCTTTGAAAAGGCCCTTGAAAAATTGTCCGGGGTGGTTTCCCAGCTGGAAAGCGGAAACCTACCTTTGGAAAAATCCATGAAGCTTTATGAGGAAGGGGTGTCCCTGACCGCATTCTGCGAGCAGGAGCTGCAAAAAGCCACCCTCCGCATCCGGGAGATCCGGCCGGAAGCCTCAAAACAGCAGGAAGGCGGGGATGAAGATGAAGAATGAATGGCTGGAACAAATCGAAGCGGCCCTGAAAGAAGCGGCGGCTGTGCAGGATACGCCCTATAAACAGACGGCGGAAGCTATGGCCTACAGCCTGGAGGCCGGCGGCAAACGCCTGCGGCCCATGCTGGTGCTGGAATTCTGCCGGCTGGCCGGCGGCGATGTGGAAAAAGCCATGCCCTTCGCCTGCGCGGTGGAAATGATCCACACCTACTCTTTGATCCACGACGACCTCCCCTGCATGGACAACGACGATATGCGCCGGGGCAAGCCCTCCTGCCACAAGGCTTTCGGGGAAGCCACCGCCCTTTTGGCCGGGGACGCTTTGCTGACCAAGGCCTTTGAAATGCTGGCCAAGGCGGAGCTTCCGCCGGAACGGATCGTCAGGGCCGCTGCCATCCTTTCCCGGTGCGCCGGGATCGACGGCATGATCGGCGGACAGGCCGTGGATCTGCTGAATGAGGCGCAGGCTCCCGATTTCTCTACTCTGGAGCTTACCTGCCGCCTGAAAACCGCCGCCCTGCTGCAGGCCGCCTGCCTTCTGGGCATAGCTGCGGCCGGGAATGACCAAATGGCGGACAAGGCCCGGGAATACGGGCTGAATTTGGGCCTTGCCTTCCAGATCGTGGACGATATCCTGGACGTCACCGGGGATTCGGCCCTGCTGGGGAAACCGGTGGGCAGCGACGCGGAAAACGGGAAGACCACCTTCGTCACCCTCTGCGGCCTGCAAAAGGCCCGGGAGCTGGCGGAAAGATACAGCCGGGGGGCGGCGGAGGTTTTGGCCCAGATCCCCGGCAGCGAGGACTTATCCCGTTTAACAGAGCAGCTCCTGCTGCGGAAACATTGATAAAATCAGGCTCCAAGGGCCGGAAAGGGATTTGTTATGGATCAACTGCTGGAAATCTTTGACAACCGGGTTTTGTGGATTGCAATTGCCGGCTGGTTCTCGGCACAATTTTTGAAAGTGATCTTTTACGCCTGCAAAAACCGGAAGTTCAGCCTGGAACGGCTCATGGGGGCGGGGGGCATGCCCAGCTCCCACAGTTCCACAGTCTGCGGAATGACGGTGGCTGTGGGGCGTACATACGGCCTGGCCTCGCCGCTTTTTGCGGTTGCCCTGATCGTGGCCTTTATTGTCATGTATGACGCCACCGGCGTTCGGAGGGCGGCTGGGGAGCAGGCCCGGGTGCTGAACCGCCTTTTGGTGGAGCACGATAAAGCGGAAGCGCAGAAAGCGCTGAAAGAATTTCTGGGCCACACGCCGCTGGAGGTTCTGGGCGGCGCGGTACTGGGCATCGCCCTGGGCTTCCTCATCCCAATCGCGTAAGGAGTTTCATTGTAATGGGGAAATATCCGATATTGGAAACGGTCCATTCCCCGGCGGACATCCGGAAAATGGACTATCAGACGCTGGAAAAGCTCTGCGGGGAGATCCGGGAATTTTTAGTGGAAACCGTATCCCGAACCGGGGGGCATTTGGCGTCCAACCTGGGGACGGTGGAGCTGACCCTTGCCATCCACCGGGTTTTTCACACACCGGAGGACACGGTGGTATGGGACGTGGGCCATCAAAGCTACACCCATAAAATCATCACCGGCCGCCGGGAACAGTTTTCCACCCTGCGTCAGCCGGGGGGGATCTCGGGATTCCCGAAGCCGGGTGAAAGCGTTTACGACACTTTTACTGTGGGGCACAGCTCCACCTCTATTTCTTCCGCTTATGCGGCGGCCTGCGCCAATAAAATGCAGGGGAACGGCCTCTGTTCTGTAGCTGTCATCGGGGACGGGGCCTTTACCGGCGGCATGGCCTATGAGGCTTTGAACAACGCCGGGCGCAGCAAAACCAACCTGATTATTATTCTGAACCACAACGCCATGTCCATCAGCCGGAATGTGGGGGCTTTCGCCCGGTACCTGGCTGTGATCCGTTCCAAGCCCTCCTACCTGCGGCTGAAGGAACGGACGGAAAAGGTTCTGGACCACCTTCCGGTGATCGGGCCCCACATGAAGGAAACCCTGCGCTCCTCCAAATCCCTTCTGAAATTTTTGCTTTACCACGCGACCTTTTTTGAGGAATTGGGCTTTGCCTATTTCGGCCCGGTGGACGGCCATGACCTGCCTGCCCTGGAGCAGACCCTCCGGCGGGCCAGGGAGCTGCACAGCCCGGCCTTTATCCATGTGGAAACCACCAAGGGCAAGGGCTATGAATTTGCGGAAAAGGACCCCATGGCCTATCACGGTGTTGGGGGATTTGATATTGAAACCGGCAACCCGGACCGGCCCGCCATGGATTCTTTCTCCACGGTTTTTGGGGAGAAGCTGTCGCAGCTGGCTGACCAGGACGACAAAATCTGCGCCATTACGGCGGCTATGAAGGAGGGTACCGGCCTTTCCGGCTTTGCGTCGGCCCATAAGAATCGCTTTTTTGACGTAGGCATCGCGGAGCAGCACGCCGTGACCTTTGCGGCGGGCCTGGCCTCCAAAGGGTTCCGGCCGGTATTTGCCGTTTACTCCACCTTTTTGCAGCGGGCCTATGACCAGATCCTCCACGACGCGGCCATTGGCCGTCTCCATGTGGTGCTGGCCGTCGATAGGGCCGGTTTGGTGGGGGACGACGGCGAAACCCACCAGGGGATTTACGATGTGGCTTTTTTAAGCAGCATCCCCGGGGTGCAGATTTTCGCCCCGGCGTCCTATCAGGAGCTGGAAACCCTGCTGGAACGGGCCGTGTACCGGGAAACCGGCGTTATCGCAGTCCGCTATCCCCGGGGGAGCCAGCCGGAAGGGCTGCCGGAACCGGACAGCGGGGACGGGGATTACCGCCGGTTGGGAGAATCCGGGAAACGGGCGGCGGTTTCCTACGGCCGGACGTTTGCCTCCCTTTGGAAGGCTTCCCGGGAATTGGAACAGCCGCCGGCGGTTTACCAGCTGCGGAAAATTTACCCTCTGCCGGAGGGACTGTTGGAAGAGCTCATAGAATTTCAGGAGATTTTCTTTTTTGAGGAAGCGGAGGCCGTCGGTTCCATCAGCGAGCATTTGGAAGCGGCCCTCTGCGCACGGGGATGGAAAGGACGTTTTGAGGCGGCGACTCTCCCGTCCGCCTTTATCCCCCAGGGCCGGGTCCCCGATTTGCTGGCGGAATACGGCCTGGATCAGGAGTCGATCCGGCGGCGTTTACAGGAGGAATAACTGAGGATGAACAAAAATCGTTTGGATGTGCTGATGGTGGAGCAGGGCCTGGCCCCCAGCCGGGAAAAGGCCAAAGCGCTGATTATGTCCGGCATTGTGTTTGTAGGGGATGAAAAGGTGGATAAGGCCGGGGCAATGGTCCCGGCGGACGCCGCGATCCGGATCAACGGGGAAACCCTGCCCTTTGTCAGCCGGGGCGGATTGAAGCTGCAAAAGGCCATTGAAGCCCATCATTTGGATCTGTCCGGCTGCGTCTGCGCGGACATCGGGGCCTCCACCGGCGGTTTTTCCGACTGTATGCTCCAGCACGGGGCAAAAAAAGTCTACGCCATCGACGTGGGCTACGGCCAGCTGGCCTGGAAGCTCCGCACCGACCCCCGGGTGGTCAATCTGGAACGGACCAACATCCGGTATGTGACGGAGGAGCAGATCCCGGAAGCCCTGGATTTCGGCTCCATTGACGTTTCCTTTATCTCCCTGACCTTGGTGCTGCCGGTGCTGCACCGGTTCCTGAAAGAAGGCGGCAGCGGCGTCTGCCTGGTAAAGCCCCAGTTTGAGGCGGGGAAAGGCAAGGTGGGCAAAAAGGGCGTGGTCCGGGACCCGGCCGTCCACCTGGAAGTGCTGAAAAAGATCTATGATTTCTGCGGGGAGCTGGGGCTCTGCATCAAGGGCGTCCACTTTTCCCCCATTAAAGGGCCGGAAGGCAATATCGAGTACCTTTATTACTTCGTGAAGTCCCCGGAAGCGACGGTGTTTACAGAAGACGATTTGCAAAAGCTGGTGTCGGATTCCCACGCTCAGCTGGACCGAAAGGATGAAAGCCGTGAAACTGCTGATTAGGCCGAACCTGGATAAAGAAGGGGCCATCCTCTGCGCGCGGCAGGTCTGCGCCATCGTCCAGGAATGCGGCATGACGCCCTGGATGGAAAAATCCCTGGAGTCCATGTTTTCCACCTGCGCCGGGATGCAGTTTGTGGAGCCGGAAACAGCCTTCCGGGACTGCGACGCCTGCATCGTCATCGGCGGCGACGGGACCATCCTCCACACCGCCCAGCTGCTGGTCCCGTACGGCCGCCCGGTGCTGGGCATCAACTTAGGGCGGCTGGGGTTTTTGGCCACCCTGGAAGCCGACCAGCTTCCTATGCTGGAAAAGCTGGCGTCGGGGGACTATTCCCTGGAAAACCGGATGCTTTTGGATGTCACCCTGACCCAAGGCGGGGAGGAAAAAAACTTCCTCGCCTTAAACGATGTGGTGGTTTCCAAGGTGGAAATGGCCAAAATCGTGGACATCCAGGTTTCCTGCGGCGGCCGGAAGGTGGGGAATTACCGGGCCGACGGCATGATTTTCGCGGCCCCCACCGGTACGACGGCTTACTCCCTTTCGGCGGGGGGACCCATCGTGGACCCGGGAATGGACTGCATCGCCATGACCCCCATCTGCCCCCATTCCCTGTTTTCCCGCACCATCCTTTTCGGCGGGGAAAGCGTGCTGACAGCCCGGCCCGGGGCCCATGGCCAGAACCTTTACCTGACAGTGGACGGGGAAGAGGGCGGATTTTTTCCGGATGACGCGGCGCTGACCGTGCGCCGGAGCCAGGTTAGGCTGCCCCTCATCAACCTGACGGGGAACGAGTTTTATGAGGTGCTGAACAACAAGCTGCTGCGGCGGGCTTATGATGAATAGGAGGGCTGCGGATGAAAGCCATACGTCTGGCCAAAATTGTGGAGCTGGTGGAAAAAAATGAAATCTTTACCCAGGAGGATCTGCTGGTCCTGTTGGCGAAAGAGGGGATCTCCACCACCCAGGCTACCATTTCCAGGGATATCAAGGAACTGAACCTGGTCAAGACCATAACGGAGGACGGAAAATATAAATATACCACCACCCGGAAGAAAAAAAGCGATTCCATGGAGAAAAAGTTCCGGGCAGTGTTTGTGGAATCTGTTATCAGCGTGGATTACGCTTTGAATACGGTGGTCATCAAGTGCCACACCGGTATGGCCAACGCGGCCTGCGCCTCTCTGGATTCTATGGCGGAAATGGAGGGGATCGTCGGGACCCTGGCCGGGGACGACACCATTTTCGTGCTGATGCGGACGGAGAAAATGGCGGAGCACCTGACCAGCCATATCCGGGAAATGACCGGGCAGACAGATTGAGGGGAAACTATGTTAGCAGCGTTATATATCGAAAACCTTGCGGTCATTGAAAAAACCTATGTGGAATTCCCCCGGGGCTTTACGGTGTTCACCGGGGAAACCGGCGCGGGAAAATCCATCCTCATCGACGCCATCAACGCCTGCCTGGGCCAGCGCACCACCCGGGAGATCGTCCGCACCGGCGCGGAAAAGGCCAGCATATCGGCCGTTTTCCGGGAGATACCCCGGGACGCGGCGGATATGCTGGCGAAAAACGGGTATTCTGTTGAGGAAGGCGGCGAGCTGCTCCTGGACCGGACCATCCACGCGGACGGCCGCACCATCGCCCGTGTAAACGGCCGTCCGGCAGCTGTGGGGTTTCTGCGGGAAATCGGCACCCGGCTCATCAACATCCATGGCCAGCACGACAGCCAGACCCTTCTTTCCCCGGAAAAGCACCTGGGGCTTTTGGACAATTTCGGCGGGCTCCATGAGGAAGCCGCCGCTTACCAGGAAAAATTTCTGGCCCTGCGGGACACGGTGCGGAAGCTAAAAGCCCTTTCCGCCAAGGAAACCGGCAATTCCAAACGGGCGGAAATGCTCCGCTTCCAGATTGAGGAGATCCGCGCCGCCAAGCTTACCCCAGGCATCGAGGAACGGCTCATGGAAAAATCCCGGCGGTTCCAAAGCGTGGAGCGCATCGCCCGGGCCCTGGAATCCGCCTGCGTTTCCCTTTTGGGGGACGAGGAGGAATTGCAGGGGGCGGTGGACTTAGTGGAAGCCGCCCAGGGGGAGATGTCGGCTTTGTCGGAATTCTCCGAGTTTTCCGCTGCGGCGGAAACTTTGGAAGGGATTTCCTTAGAGCTTTCCGAGCTTTCCGCAACCCTTCGGGGCCAGCTTTCCGCATTGGAGTACGACCAGCAGGAGGCGGATCTGGTGGAGGCCCGTTTGAGCCAGATCCACCGGCTGAAATTAAAGTACGGCAGCACCGTTTCCGAAATTTTGGACTTTATGGAGGACGCGAAGCGGGAGCTTGCCGGCATCGAATCCGGGGACGAGCAGCTCCGGGAGCTGACCAAGCAGGCCGCCCTTCAGAAAAAGGAAGTGGCCCGGCTTGCGGCCCTTTTGACGGAACACCGGAAGGAGGCCGCCGCGCGTTTTGTGGAAAAGGTGTCCGGGGAGGCCCGTTTCCTGGAAATGCCAAACCTGCGCATGGAAGCGGATTTCCGCCCGGCCAAGCTGGGGATCCAGGGGGACCACACCATGGAGCTTTTGATTTCTGCAAACCCCGGGGAGCCGCCGAAACCCATTTCCAAAATCGCTTCCGGCGGCGAATTGTCCCGGATCATGCTGGCCATCAAAAGCGCCCTGGCGGAAAAGGACGATGTGGACACCCTGATCTTTGATGAAATCGATACCGGCGTCAGCGGCCGCGCCGCCCAGAAAATCGGCATGAAGCTGCGGGAGGTGGGGGCCTCCCGCCAGGTGTTCTGCGTGACCCACTCCGCCCAGGTGGCATCCCAGGGGGACTCCCAGTTTTTGATTCGGAAATCCTCTGACAAGGAAAAAACCTTTACAGAGGTTCTTCCCCTGGATATGGAGGGCCGGGTGGCGGAAATCGCCCGGATCATGGCCACCGACCAGGTCAGCGGCCTGGCCCGGGAAACCGCCCGGCGGATGCTGGAGGAAAATCAGACCCCGGCGGATTAACGGCAGTTTTGCCGCGTCCGCCGGAACCGCTAATGAAGGTACCGGCAAAAACAGTTTCGGATTGATCGGGCAATCCGGTAAACCGGGACGCACAGCAAAAACCAAAGGGCAAAATACAGCGGGCAGACCTGACCCAAAAGGTTCCCGAAAAGGTCCGAGTAATCCCAGACCGCCCACTTGAGCTTCAGGTTGACAACACAGCCCACGATAAATTCCACAGCGGTGATCCAGCAGGCCCCCCGCAGACATTTGGCAGGGAGCCGTTCTGTTTCGTGGCGCCCGTCGATCTGGTAGAGCAGAAGGAAACAGACGCCGCCGGTGACGGCCATGGTCCAGTGGGTGAACCCGCGCCAGAGGATCTCGATGATGCTGTAGCCCACGGAGCCAATCAGATATATGATCCCGCATTCTTTTACTTTATGCAGAGCTTTTTCCATTTTATCCCATCCTTAATTCTTGGTGGTATATGGGTATTCTGTCCCATGAATAGTGAAATATGAACCTGCGGGAAATGAAAAAAGGATTAAGAATGGCAGATTCCGTTGACCGGGCGCATAAGCTGTGCTATACTCATAAAGGAAATTCTGTAAACAGTGGGGGATATTATGGATTTTTTGGAAATACTCAAAGCGATTTTATACGGCATTGTGGAGGGCGTCACCGAATGGCTGCCGGTGAGCAGCACCGGCCACATGATTTTGCTGGATAAGTTTGTGAAACTGAACGTCAGCCCGGAATTTTGGGAGATGTTTTTGGTGGTCATCCAGCTGGGGGCCATTTTAGCGGTGGTTGTCCTCTTTTGGAACAAGATCTTCCCGTTCCGCTTTGAAAAAGGCGTGCACATTGATAAGCCCAAATTCATCATGTGGTTCAAAATCCTGGTGGCCTCCATCCCGGCCGGCGTGGTGGGCATTTTGTGGGACGACGAGCTGAACGCCCTGTTTTACAACTACGTCACCGTGGCCATTATGCTGATTTTGGTGGGCGTTTTGTTCATCCTCATCGAGAATTACAATAAAAAGCAGAAGCCCCGGGTCAATTCCATCAGCGGTATTACCTACCGGGCCGCCCTGGTCATCGGGGTGTTCCAGCTGATTGCAGCCGTATTCCCCGGCACATCCCGTTCCGGGGCCACCATTATCGGTGCTTTGCTTTTGGGGATTTCCCGGGTAACGGCGGCGGAGTTCACCTTTTTCCTGGCCATCCCCGCCATGTTCGGCGGCAGCGCCATTAAGCTCTTAAAATTCGGCTTCGATTTTACGGGGATGGAAATTGCCATCCTGCTGGTGGGCATGGTTGTCGCCTTTGTGGTTTCGGTGCTGGTCATCCGGTTCCTGATGGGATATATCAAAAAGCACGACTTTAAGGTGTTCGGCTGGTACCGGATCGTGCTGGGCATTGTGGTGCTGCTGTACTTCCTGCCCCAGTCTTTGGCGGCCTGATGCGCTGCCGGGACTGCGCTTTCAGCTGGGAGGACCGCCGGGAAACGGTTTACCGGCGGGGGGACTGCTGGTTCTGCCGGAAAAAAGGCCCCTTTTTCAGCCGTTCCTACCGGATCGGGGAAAAGACCCGGGTGGACCCGGACGCTCCGGCCTGCCCGGAATTTCAATCAAAAAATGAAAATAACCGGGAACTGTAAAACGCAGCTCCCGGATTTTCCATACCCGCGTTTTCCGAAACGCGGCGGGGAGGGACAGATGATGAAAATTCAGGAATTTATTGAGGAAATTCAGAAATCCTTTGTGGGGAACCCCCAGATCATCTACAAGGTGTTCTGCGCCCTGCTGGCTGGAGGCCACGTTTTGCTGGAGGATATCCCCGGCGTGGGCAAGACCACCCTGGCCAAAGCCTTTTCCCAGGTCCTGAACCTGGAATGCAAGCGTATCCAGTTTACCCCGGACGTGATGCCTTCGGACATTACGGGCTTTACCATGCTCCGCCCCGAGGACCGGGCAATGGTCTATCAGCCCGGCGCGGTCATGTGCAGCCTGCTGCTGGCCGATGAAATCAACCGTGCCTCCTCCCGCACCCAGTCGGCACTCTTGGAGGCCATGGAGGAATACACTGTCACAGTGGACGGCGTCACCTATCCGCTGCCGGACCCCTTTATGGTCATTGCCACCCAAAACCCGGTGGGCTCCTCCGGCACCCAGCTTTTGCCGGAGTCCCAGACCGACCGGTTTATGCTCCGGCTGTCCATCGGGTATCCGGACGAGGAAATGGAATTCACCATGCTGTCCAGAAAGAACGGCCTTTCCGAACCGGCCTCCCTGCGCACCCTGGCGGACGCGGAAACCATCCGGGAGATGCGGAAAAAGGCAGCCGCCGTCTATCTGGACGAGTCTATTTACCGCTATATTTTGAAGCTGGTGCGGGCAACCAGGGAACGGCCAGAAATTTCCCAGGGGGCAAGCCCCCGGTGCAGCGTGGCCCTGACCTCTATTTCCCAGGCGGTGGCTTGGGTATCCGGCCGGGATTATGTGATCCCGGAGGATGTGCAGGCGGTTTATAAGGACTGCGTGGCCCACCGGCTGGTTATGTCCTCTCAGGCCAAGCGGGACCGGATTTCCCCGGAAATGGTGCTGGACAAGATCTTAAAGGACGTCCAGCCGCCCAAGCTGAAGGTGGAGCCGTGAGCCGCGAAAGGAACCGGCGGGTCAGGCTCCGGCACCGGGAGGCCATCCATCTCCTCCTGCTGGCCGCCGCTGCCGGGTATTATCTTTACGATACCTCCTACCTGTCCTGGCTGGCGCTTTTGGCGGCGGTTTTGGTTCCCGCGCTGAACTGGGGAGTCAGCTTTTTCCTTCTGCGCAAGGGCCGGATGGCCCCAAAAGCCAGCGCGGAGGTGGCCCGGCAGTCTGAGGGGCTTTCTTTCTCCCTTCAGATCACGCCGCCCCAGCTCCCGGCGGCAATCCGGGGGGAAATGCGGGCGGTAAACCTGTTTTCCGGCGAAAAAATGAAGAAAAAGCTGGCCATTTTACCGGGGCAAAGCGGCGAGCTGGAATTGGGGCGGTTTGAGGGGACATTACCCGGGGTCGTCCAGTGCCGGGTGACAAAAACCCGCGCCAGGGACCTGCTGGGGCTGTTCCCGGTGCCCATCCCTGCGGCGGCCCCGGTGAAAGCCCTGATCCTGCCGGAGCCGGTGCCTTTTCCGGGGGAACTGGCCCGTTCCGGCATCATGGAGGATATCTCCCGCATGAGTGTTCCCGGGGCCGAGGGCCAGCGGGAATGGAAGGACATCCGGGAGTACCGCAGCGGCGACCTTCTGCGGGACATCCACTGGAAATTGTCCGCACGGCGGGAGCAGGTCATCGTCCGGGAATACGCCATAGCCGGAGGCAGCGCCGTGCCGGTGCGGATGCGCTGGGCCGGGACGCCTGAGGAAATTGCTGGGAAGCTCAGCCGCCTTTTGGGCCTTCTGGAGGGCCTGCGGCGGGAAGATCTGCCCTTTGCCCTGCGGGTCCAGCTGCCGGACGGGGAAGAGCTGGCCGCTGGTTCTATGGAAGAAACAGAAGCCGTCCTTTGGGACCTGCTGGCCAGGCCCTGCCCGGCTCAGACGGAAGGGGATTTTGCGGAGGACAGCCTGCCGGAGCAATGGCTGGAAGCAGACAAGGACGCCATTGTTCTTTATCAGGACGGCGTGCCGGAGGAGGTGCTCTCATGACGGGATCTTTGCGGAAATTCCCCCTGGAAAAAGCCGGATATCTGCTGCTTTTGCTGTGCGGCGTTTTGGGGTCATGGGGGGCCTTCCTGGACCGTTACCGTCTGCCTTATGCGGAATTTCTCCTGCCTGGGGCGGTTTTGGCGGACGCCTTGCTGGGCGGGATGGCATTTTTGCCCAAAAAGGTCCGCGTCGGGTGTTCCCTGGGGATTCTTGCTGTCTGGGTTTTTGTGTGCGTCCGTTATTGGCGGCAAATCGTATGGGGCCTTGTCCGGTGCTTTGAAACTTTGCTGCCCACAGTCACCATGTACCTTCCTTTGGATTTCCCGGCGCTGCCGCCTATTTCATCCTGGGAAGAGGGGATGGCCCTGCTGGCCGCAGGCTGCCTGCTTCTGCCGTATCTGGCGCTGCTGTCCTGGGCGGTTATGGGCCGGAAAAGCTTTTGGCTCAGCTTCCTGCTGACCTTCCCGGTTTTTCTCTTTTCATGGGGTCCAAAAACGGCGGCGCCTGTATACGCCATTGTGTTCAGCGCCTTCTTTTGGATGGCCATGCTGCTGCAAAACGGCATCCCCCGGCGGTTCCGGGGCGCCTCCGGCAAGGCGTTGGGGTGGCTTCTCCTGGCATCCGGTCTGGTTTCGTCTTTGGTACTCCTGGCCCCGCCGGAACGGTATGAACCCTGGGACGGCGCGGCGGATATCCGTGCCCAGCTAAACGATGCGGCCAGCGGGATGGCCCGGTGGTTCCCAGGCGGACAAGGGGGCAGGACCGTCCTGTCCGGCGAGGACGGGGAAATCGACCTGGACGAAACCGGGAACCGCAGCCAGCCGGATGGGGACGCTTTGCGGGTTTACAGCTATCGAATACCGGAACAGCTGTATCTGCGGGGGTATTCCGCTGCTGTTTACACCGGCCACAGCTGGGAACAGCTGGAAGAGGGAATGTACCCCTCGGAAAGTTTCGGATTCAATCCCCTGGCATTCCTGGACAGGCAGGAGCTGGCCCAGGGGGAGCCCGGGGAAATCCTGATAGAACCGTTGACGGATTCCCGCTGGGTCTACGCCCCATATCTTATTACTGATATGGGCCAGCAGATGGAAAGAGAACAGGACATAGGTTTTCTGTCTAACGGCTCGGGACAATATTCCTTCCAAAGCCTGGCCGGTACGGAATGGGGGGTCATCAACGGGGAAAACGGCGGGCAGTGGCTGGAATATCCTACTTTTTCCCAGTCCTACTTGATGATCGATTCCTTTATGTTCAACGGGGAGCTTTTGACCTATATAGCGGAACCCGGTCACGGCCCGGTCATTCAAAATTCCGGCCAACTGTCCCCGGAACAGGAATTTGCCGCCTACAATTACCTGTACGATTCTCTGTACAAATTCCGGGAAGGACAGGGTCTGTACACCGTGCCGCCCTATGCACAGGATAGCAGCTATATTTGGTTTTTGCAGAAATATTACACCCAGCTTCCGGAAGGGCTGCGGGAAAGCCTTTTGGAATGGTGGCAGGAGCATTATGAACCTGACATGGGCAGCATGGCCCGGGACCTGGCTATAACCGGAAATATCCCGGCAACAGGCGTGCCTTACTGGCTTTGGGGCTATGCCGCCGGGGAGGTGGCCCGGACCATCCGGGATTCCGGCGCTTATACCCTGACTCCTGGTCCCCAGCCAAGGAGCCAGGATTTTGCGGAATATTTCCTGACCGAAAGCAACGAGGGCTACTGCGTGCACTTTGCCACCGCCGCGGCGGTCATGCTCCGGGCCCTGGGCATCCCCGCCCGGTACGCGGAGGGCTACGTGGTGGATGAAGGCAGCTTCGACAGCCAGGGCTGGGCCGCGGTCCCCGCCAGAAACGCCCACGCCTGGGCGGAAATCTGGCTCCCCGGAACAGGCTGGGTCCCGGTTGAAGCCACTCCCGGCGGTCCGGCAAGCGTAACCAGCGGCCAGGAATCCAGCGTGGAATCCTCCCAGCCGGAGGAAAGCGAGCCTTTGGAATCCAGCGCGGAGGAGCCGTCTGTTTCCTCTGCCCCGGAGGAGGAGAGCGCGCCGGAAATCTCCCAGCCGGAAGCCTCGGAGGCCGTAGGGGAAAACGTCCAGGAAAGCCAGACTGGCGGCTGGATTTGGAGCGTTGTCCTTGGCGGGCTTCTGGTGATTGTTGTGCTGGCCGCACCCTTTGGCGCGCGCTGGCTCCGGATGACGGGCCGGAAAAAGAAAATGTTCCAGCCGGATTCCCGCAGGGCGGCGCTGGAAATATACGGCGTTATGGGAAGCCTTGGCCGTTTCGGCGGGCCGGAGCCTTCGCCGGAGGCCCTTGCAATCGCCCGGAAGGCCCGGTTCAGCCCCCATGAGATTTCGGCGGACGAACTGGAAACCCTTCTTGGGGAATACCGGGACAGCCGCCGGAAAACATGGGAAAACCTGCCCAAACGCAGACGGCTGCGCTTCTGGTTCTTTGGGTACCCTAAAGGGCGTTCATAAAAAATCCCTTGCAAAAAGCCGGAAAAGGCGTTATAATATCACAAAGAAAGGAAGTGTACAGAATTTTGAAGATCGAGCTTCCGAATTTTCATTATTTTTATTCCAAAAACCCATACAGCGGCAGTCTGGGCGGGTTCCGGTTCCGGCTGGAGCCCGGGGACGGCCGGCTGAAAGCCATCGCCTGGCCGGGGCCGAACTGTATGGACGCAACCGACCCCGCCCTGCTGCGGACAGAGGAATTTGCCTTGACGGAAGAAGGGCTGCGGGAAGCGGAGGAATGGCTTTCCTCCCAGTGTGAGGAATGGACCTATAAAGGAGTGTAAAGGATGTCTAAATTGATGAAACGGGCGGCCTGCGTCCTTGCGTCGGCCTGCCTTGCGGTGTCGGCCGCTGCGCCGGTTTCCGCCGCCTGGCAGAACACCCAGTCCGGCTGGAAATATACCACGGAAAACGGCGGTTATGCCTCCGGCGGATGGCGGATGGTTGACGGAAAATGGTACTATTTCGGCCAGGACGGGATCATGAAAACCGGCTGGATTTTCGATAACGGCAAATGGTATTACTGCAATCAAAGCGGCGAAATGCAGACCGGCTGGGTCTGGGACGGCAGCCGCTGGTACTGCCTGGACCAAAGCGGCGCCATGCGGAAGGGCTGGATCCATGAAAATGACAAATGGTACTACTGCAACCAGAGCGGCCAGATGCTGTACGGCTGGGCGGATGTGGACGGCGTGACCTATTTCTTCAACACCAGCGGGGAAATGCAGACCGGCGTCATCCAGGTGGAGGGGAAAAACTATGAGTTCGCCTCCAACGGCGCCTTGGTAGGGGAAAGCAGCTCGGCCTTCCCATCGGCGGCCTACACCCTGGACGGGCACCATGCGGAGATTGTGGACCAAGCCCCCGATGGCCAGACCGTCCGGGTGACCATTTACGAGGGCATGAGCGCCACGGAAATCGCCAACCGCTTGGAGCAAAGCGGCGTCTGCCGGGCGGAGGATTTCCTCAAAGCCATCAACCAGTACCAGACCACCTCGGCCACTTTTGGCGAATTCAAAAACAATCAGGATCTGTTCTACTACTATGAGGGCTGCCTGTATCCGGACACCTATGAATTCTACGCCAACGCCGCCCCGGAATCCGTGATCCGGAAAATGCTCATCAATTTTGACAACAAGATCACCGATGAGCTGAAAGAGCAAATGGAGGAAAAGGGCCTGACCCTGCTTGAAACCATCACCTTCGCTTCCGTCATCCAGCAGGAGGCCGGCAAGCCGGAGGATATGGCCAAGGTTTCCGCCGTGTTCTGGAACCGCCTGAACAATTCCGCCCAGTTCCCCTTACTGCAGTCCAATCCCACCAGAGAATATGTGGAACGGGAGGTCCTGCCGCATTTGGATTGGGGAAATTCCTCTATTAATACAGATACCTATGACACCTATAAAACCTCCGGCCTGCCCGCCGGGCCCATCTGCAACCCCAGCGTTGCGGCCATCGAAGCGGTTTTGAACCCGGAGGAGGGCATCGACGCGTACTTCTTCTGCACCGACAAGACCGGGAAATTCTACTTTGCCGAAACTCTGGCGGAGCATAAGGAAAATATCGCCAAGGCCCAGGAGGTCAACGCCTCTTTGGAGGAAAGCAAGGAAAGTGTGAAATAAGACGGATTTCGCGGAATTTCATCCGAAAACCCGCGCCTTCTCTTGCAATCATATCTGCAATATAGTATAATGATACCAGAGCAGGAGATTTTCTGCTCTGGTATTGTTTCGTATATGTAAAGTTTGAATAGAAGAGCGATGAAGGTACAAGGAGGAGCATCAATGATGAAAAAAAGAAGCGCGGCCGCCATACTGGCCAGCGTGATGATTTGCGGGAGCCTGCTTGCGGCCTGCGGTCAGGGAACGGAGACCGTGACGGACGAATCGTCCGCTGTTTCCGAATCCTCGGTCGTTTCGGAAATAACGGAGTCCTCGGAAAACGCGGAAGCGTTGGAAGGCTCGGAAAGTTCCGAATCCTCGGAAATGCAGGTGGAAATGGCCCCGGAATACTTTGTGGAGGATATGGACACCCCCTTGTCTGACGGGGGCGGAACCGGCGGCGGTTCCGGCGGTCCTACTGCCCAGGCCGGCGTAGACGGCAGCTATACCGGCGCAATCAATATTGTGGAAAATAAAGCGCCGGGCACTGTGGTTTATCAAAAGGGCGGCTCCGTTATTGACGCCAGCAACGCCAGCAAGGGCTATGTTATGGTGAAGCAAAGCGGCGTTTCCAAACGGCTGAAGGTCCAGATCGTAATGGGGGACAAAAAATACAACTATGACCTGAACAATGCCGGAAACTATGAGGCCTTCCCCCTACAGATGGGCAACGGCACTTACAAAATCCGCATCATGCAGAATAAGGAAGGGAACACCTACTTTGAGCTGTTCTCCGCGCAGATCAATGTGACCCTGGATTCGTCCTACGCGCCCTTCCTGGCCCCCAGCCAGTATGTCAACTACAACGCGTCCTCGGCCACCATTAAAAAGGCCTTCGACCTTTGCTCCAAATCCACAACAGATGTGGAGAAGCTGACGGTGGTTTACAACTGGATCATCAACAACATCACTTACGATACCCAAAAGGCGGCCACGGTGCAAAGCGGGTACCTGCCCAACGTGGACAGCATCTTGCAGTCCAAAAAAGGCATCTGCTTCGATTACGCGGCAGTGATGGCGGCCATGCTCCGTTCCCAGGGCGTCCCCACCAAGTTAGTGGTGGGAACCGTTTCGGCAGCGGACTTGAACCACGCCTGGAACGAGGTTTACCTGGAGGGCAAAGGCTGGGTAACGGTGCGGATGTACTTTGAGGGCTCCGCCTGGCAACGGATGGACCCCACCTTCGCGGCCTCCGGCGGCTCCAATATTGAGCAGTACATCGGTAACGGCAGCAACTACACCACCCTTCGCATCTATTAAGATGGGATACTGCGCACTTTGCGCTGGTATAAAAGGCAAAGATAAAAACACAGGCTCCGGTTGGTAGTCCGGCCGCGCTTTCCAAAAGCGCCAGTAACCCTCCCTCCTTGGGTCGTCCGTTCTTTGTCCATTACATTTCAAGGAGGAAATTGTCATGGACAAAACAGCAGGGAGCTTGACGGTATTTTTTGAGGGACCATTTTGGGTGGGCATCCTGGAACGGGAGGAGGGCGGGAAACGCTCTATCTGCAAAGTGACCTTCGGGGCGGAACCCAAAGACGGCGAGGTTTGGGGATTCGTGCTGGCCCGGTACGGCCGTATGAAATTCAGCCCGGCCCAGCCGGTAAAGGAAACGGCCCCCATTCGCAGCCCCAAACGGGCTCAGCGGGAAATCCGGAAAGCAGTGCTCCCCCATGGCATGGGAACAAAATCACAGCAAGCGTGGAAACGCTGGCAGGAATCCCAGAAAACGGAGAGAAAAGCCGCTTCCCGCCAGGAAAGGGCGGTGGAAAAACAACGGCTTTTTGAACAGAAGCGGCAGAAACGGAAGGAAAAGCACAAAGGAAGATAATTTCCGGCGGTAAATGGAAGGAGGGAACCACGGCTTTCGCGGCCGTGGTTTGAAAGCGTATGAAACAGGCAGCAGCATTACCGGCAGGGGACCTTTCCCTGTTTTGTTCCCAGGCGGCGTTACTAATGAAATCCGGCATCCCTCTGGACGACGGCCTTGCCGCCATTGGGGAAACCATGCCGGAAAGCGGCAGGAAGATCCTGTCCCAGGTGGAAGCCGATTACCATGAAACCTATTCCCTGGAAACAGCCTTGGAAAAATCCGGCGTGTTCCCGGATTATTTTGTGAAAATGGTGGGCATCGGCGAGCGCTCCGGCAAGCTGGAGGGAGTTTTGGAGTCCTTGAGCACTTATTACGACCGGGATTCCCGAATGAAGACCCAGGTCCGGCGGGCGGTGCTGTACCCTATGGTGTCCGTCTGCGCTATGGCCATTGTGGTGGCGGTGCTGGTTTGGAAGGTGCTGCCGGTTTTTGAGGAGGTGCTGGAATCCCTGGGAGGGTCCGCCGGGGTGCTGTCCGGCTTAGGGCCGGGGCTCGGCATCGGCGTGCTGGTGTTTTTGGGCCTCCTCATCCTTTGCGCGGCTGCCGGCGCGGTTTTGGTGAAGACCGGCCATGGCAGTATTCTGGGGAGGATTTTCGGCAAAATCGGCCCGGTGCGGCGGGTGCTGAAAAAGGTTTCCGCCGCAAGGTTTGCGTCGGTGCTGTCCATGCTGCTGTCCAGCGGCTACCAGATTGAGGAGGCCCTGGAATTCCTCCCGGCTATCCTGCCGGACAGGGATTCCGCGGAAAAGGTGCGCCGGATCGGGAACCGGATGAGCGAAGGGGAGCCCCTTCCCGACGCGGTCCAGGACGAGGGGATTTTCCCCGGCCTCTATTCCCGCATGGTGTCCATCGGGTTCCGCACCGGCGCTATGGACACGGTCATGTCCAAGCTGGCGACTATTTACGAGGAGGACGCGGATAACGCCATCCAGTCCCTCATTGGGACGCTGGAGCCTTTGCTGGTGGGGATTTTGTCCGCCGCAGTGGGCGTCATCCTCTTTTCGGTAATGCTGCCCCTTTTGGGCATTATGTCCGCCATTGGATAAGGAGGGAAAGCCATGCGCTTGTATCAGCGGGATACCCTTTGGAGCCGGGTCAAGGGCTGGCTGCCCGCGGCGGGCGGGCTGCTGATCGCGGCCCTGTTTTTAGGGGCCGTCTGGAACGCCTCCGGTTCGGTGGAGGAGGAACAGCTCCGCATGGCGGAGGAGTCCATCCGCCGGGCGGCTGTCAACTGCTACGCCGCGGAAGGGAGCTACCCGCAGAATGTGGAGTACCTCACCGAGCATTACGGCGTCCAGCTGGACACCCGGAAATATGTGGTCAACTACACCGTTATGGGCTCCAACACCCTGCCGTATATCGAAGTGGTGCCAAAAGGCGGCCGTTCCCGGCTGGATATTGGATTTGAATAAGGGGGAGGCGGAGATCTATGCTGACAAATGGGAAAAAACACTCTGCCGAAACCTTCCTGACCCTTGGCGTCTTTGGGATTTTTGCCATCCTGGCGGTGCTGCTGACCTTAATGGGGGCCAGGGCCTACCGGGGCATCGCCGGACGGATGGACGAAAACAACGCCCTGCGTTCCTCCCTGTCCTATGTGGCCAATAAGGTCCGGGCCGGAGACCATGCAGGCGGCGTTTCCCTGGAAACCCGGGGGGATTTGGAGGCACTTTGCCTTTCGGAAACGGTGGAGGGGGAAACTTACGAAACCCTTCTGTTTGTCGCGGACGGCTGGCTGCGGGAATACGCGGCGGTGGCCGGGGCGGCAGAGGAGCTTACTCCTGACAGCGGCGAAAAGATCGTGGAGCTGGCGGACTTTTCCATGGTGCAGGAGGGGGATACCCTGCGCTTGGCCGCAGAGGCCAAAGGCGGCGCTTCCATGGAATTGACGGTGGCCGTCCGCAGTGAAGGGGGGCTGGTTTCATGAGCAGTCCTTCCCGTGTCCAGAGTTTTTTCCTGGAACTTGCCATGGTCATCCTGTTCTTTTCCCTGGCGGCGGCAGTGGTCATCCGCTTTTTTGCGGCGGGCGGCCAACTGAGCAGCCGCAGCCAGGATGTCAATGGGGCCATTCTTGCGGCAGAAACCGCCGCGGAAACCATTGCGGCCAGTCCGGAAGTCCAGGAGGGGTCGGTGGCTTATTATGACAGCCAGTGGAACCGGACGGACAGTCCGGACGCCTTCCGCCTGGAGGTTTCGGCCAGCCCGGAGCAGGCCGGCGCCGGCACCCTTTGCCATTACAGCATCACGGTGACGGCGGAAGGGGATGGGGAACCGCTTTTTGAGCTGGATACCGCCAAATATTGGCCGGAGGAGGGGGACGCTTCATGAAAAAGAAAGGATCCGCCCCTTTTGGCGCGGGGATGTCCTCGCTGATGATGGTCTTTGTGGTGCTGTGCCTGACGGTTTTCGGGGTGCTGGCCTATATGACCGCCCGGGCGGACAACCGGCTGACCCAGCGTTCGGCCCAGATGGTCCAGGCCTATTACGCGGCAGACGCAAAGGCCGAGGAGGCTTTGGCCCGGCTGGACGCCGCCCTTTTGGAAATGCCGGAACAGGATGCCTTGGAATCCGCGGGGTTTGCGGTGGTCTCCGCAGAACAGCCTTTGACGGGGGAACTGGAGATCCCGGTGGACGGGACCCGGGTTTACCGGGTGCAGGTAGAAATCACCGGCGGGGATTACCGGGTGACTGCCCGGCAGACAGAGGACAACATCGTTTGGGAGGACGAAATTCTGGACGTCTGGGACGGCCAGTAGAAAGGGAGAACTTTTATGACCAATATGCTGGAGGCTTTGCAAAAGGCCATTGAAAACAAAGCGTCGGATATTTTTATCGTTTCCGGCTTTCCCATGGCGTTCAAGGTCAACGACGTCATTGAGCCGGTGGACGAGGAACGGCTGATGCCGGACGCCACGGCGGATCTGATTCGGCAGATCTACGAGCTGGAAGGCTCCCGGGGAATGGAACAGCTGACCCAAAACGGGGACGACGACTTCTCCTTTTCCATCAAAGGCTTGGGCCGGTTCCGCTGCAATGCCTATAAACAGCGGAACTCCCTGTCGGCGGTACTGCGGGCGGTGTATTTCGACCTGCCGGATTACCGCACCCTGAACATCCCGGAAACGGTGGTGAACCTGTCCGCCAAGAAAAAGGGTATGGTGCTCATTACCGGTTCCGCCGGAAGCGGCAAGTCAACCACCCTGGCCTGTATCATCGACCGCATCAACCGCACCCGACGCAGCCATGTCATCACCATCGAGGATCCCATTGAGTTCCTCCACAGCCACAAAATGAGCATTGTCAGCCAGCGGGAGGTTGCCCATGACACCCAAAGCTACGCCCAGGCGCTGCGGGCGGCCCTGCGCCAGTCCCCGGACGTTATCCTTTTGGGTGAAATGCGGGATTTCCAGACCATCCAGACGGCCCTGACCGCCGCTGAAACCGGCCAGCTGGTGCTTTCCACCCTCCACACCATCGGCGCCGCCAAAACCGTGGACCGGATCGTGGACGTGTTCCCCGGGGACCAACAGCAGCAGGTGCGGATCCAGCTTTCCATGGTGCTGGAAGCGGTGGTTTCCCAGCAGCTGATTCCCACGGTGGACGGCAAGCTGGTGCCGGCCTTTGAGATCATGCTGGTGAACAGCGCCATCCGGAACCTCATCCGGGAAGGGAAGGGACACCAGATCGACAACGTCCTCTTTACCGGCGCGGCCGAAGGGATGCGTACCATGGACAGCGACATTTTAAGGCTGTATAAGGCCGGGATCATTTCCCGGGAAAACGCCCTGCTTTACGCCGTCAACCCGGACGCCCTCTCCAAAAAGCTGTAAAACCTGAAAAAGGCCCGGCCGTTTCAAAACAGCCGGGCCTTTTCCTATCCTCAGATTTTCGCCATTGCGTCGGTGACAAATTTATCCACGGTGATTTTCCATTCTTCCACCATGACCAGGCCGGTTTTCCGGGCCTGCTCCGCGAATTTCTCGATCCGCCGGAGTTTTTCCTCCCGGTCGCCGTATTCCAGGACAATGCCCGCGTAATAAATGGGCAAAGCGGCGGTTTTCACCCGGAACTGGGCGTCCGCATCCCCTTGGGTCAGGGAAAAAGCTTCTTCAAAGAGGGCTTCGTACTGCCGGAACAGCTCCTCCCGCAGATAGGTGTCCTTGGCGTCCAGCGGCCCGCCGAAAATGTTCAGCTCCCCGCCGGCCTTTTCCATTTCATCGTGGATTAAGTCGATGTACTGCAAGATCACCGGCCCGGCCTGCTTGTAGTAGCCGTTGAGGAAATCGATCATGACCTCCCGTTCATTGATGTAAGGGTCCCACATGAGCTTGGCCAGCAGGTAGCCCCGCAACTCGTGAAATTCCCCGCCGATTTCCCGGTTGCTCTGGCTGAACAGGGAACGGACGTTGTTTTCCACGAAGAAGCGGATGTTGGGGCCCAAAACCCGCAGGTTGGGGAAGGGGCTGACCAGGTTGCGGAACTGGATGCAGTAATCCCACAGGAATACATTCTGGCAGATTTCCTTCCAGTCTAAAAGCTCCTGCCGGGAACCGCTGGATTTTTCATCCGTTTCTATGGGCAGGCCCCGGTTGGCCTCAATATTGCAGAGCATGATGTGGACGTTTTCCGCGGGCCGGGTAATGGCCGGGGCTTTCCGGGTGTACCAGTATGCCAGGGTGGAAATCACCTTGTCGGGGAAATGCTCGGCAATGCGGTTGACAAAATTCAGCACGGAGCCCATGGGGGAGCCGTCCCGTTCGTTCATTTCCCGGCATTTCTCACACTGGCAGTAGGCCGCATTGTCGTTCTGGGAAACGGACCAGTATTTGGCGTTGGGGTTTTCGGCCATGTGCTTTTTCAGATTCTTCAGAACGATGTCGAAAACGTCCGGGTTGGACAGGCAGAGCTGGGCATTTTTTCCCACTCGCTTGCCCTCGTACAGGGAGAAGTATTCCGGGTGCTCGTCAAAATATTCCTCCGGCGGGCAGAGGGTCTGGAAAGAATGGCACCAGAATCCCCAGTTTTCGTCCCGTTTGCATTGGGGGATCATTTTGTGCTTTTCGGCAAACTCCGGGTCGAAGAAATCCCGGTAGTGGATTTCCCGGTACTGTAAAATGGGGGAGAAGGAATGCTCCTCAAAGCAGACGGTCAGATTGGCGTCAAAGGGGATATATTCGTAGGTACGGGAATAGTACCGGCAGCCCACAACCCGTTCCAGCCAGTCATAAACAGCGTAAACCATGGCCTGCTCGTTTCCGGCCTCGATTTCAATATCTTTGTCGAAAATGCGGTACAGGAAACCGCTTTCCCCGTGGTCGGCGCATTTCAAAATGATGCTGGGGTAGACGGTGGTGGTTTCCTGGATGGTAAAATCAGCGTCGGTGATTTTTTTCAGGTATTTTGCCAGAATAGCGGCCGCCCGGGGGAACCCCTGGGACACGATCACGACGCTGGCAGTTCTATTTTCAGCGATGCAGATGGGCTTGCATAAATTCATCGATATCAGCTCCTTACGTTTCTGAACCTTATTTTACAGGAGAAAGGATAAAAAAGCAAGGGTTATTCTCAAAAATTCGTGAAATCAGAATATAAAAAGGCCTTGGCGCTTAGGCAGCATCCCATAAGGAAGCAAAAAGAATTTTGGTAGGAACCGGCGTGACTTAACACGCCGGTTCCGATTCGTTTAGGGACTCCCTTCCAATCTTCAAAGGGATGCGGATTTGACCTACATAGGTGAAGTACAGGTCGATTCGCACCTGCTTTCTTCCGTTCTCCTTTACCGGGCTGTGTACCACGATTTTGCTCACAAGCTCATTGAGAATGGCGGTGTCAAGTTCCGGAATATCCAGGTACTTGTCCACCGGCTTCAGAAACTCGTTTACATCGGAAACTGCCCGGCCTGTGCTTCAATTTCCCGTTCCAGCAGTTCTGCATTGCGGCTTTCCTCATCCTGCGCCAGCATTTCCAGCTTGAAATCCTTCCGGAACATACGGACATAACTCAATATCTGCCGGATGGTTTCCAGCACGACCCGGTAAAGCGCCTGTTCCCGGATATAAGATTTTGCAGGAGCCGGTGTTGCTCTTGTAATTGGAGCAGACAAAATGGTTCTGGCTGTCGTCCTTGTAGCTCTTGCAGGTGCAGAAGTACAGCTTGGCCCCGCAGTCGGCGCAGTAGAGCAGACCGGAGAACATGCTGATCCTTCCTGTTTTTGCCGGCCTGCGTTTGTTCTTCCGCAGTTCCTGTACCCGTTCCCACTGTCTATTCTCCATCAGCCGTTTCAATTTCTTAACAATCCCTTCCGACCTTTTTCCGCAAAATGAAGAATGACCGTGTAGACGGTATTCCCCTCAAAGAAGGGATAGCTGCTGCCGCCAAGGTTAAAGTAAAACGCTCGTCCTTAAAATGCTTTTCCATCCGTCCCTCCACAGCAGGGTCAAAGCCTTTCAGCAGCTCATACAGCTTTTGCTCATCAATCATTGGCGCCTCTCCTTTCGCCAGCCGGCAGATTCAGGGTAATCACAGCAGGTCTGCCAAGACCCTGTTTTCGGCGGAAGATCAGGCCGCAGGATTCCAGCTCATGAAACGCCCTTGTTGCCACCTGCCTACTTCGATGGAGTTTCGCTTTGGCAGCCTCAACGGTGAAGTACAGGCGGATAGTTCCATCCGCTTCGATGAAGCCTTTCTTTCTGGAAATCCCCGCCCGGTCCCAAAGCAGAGCGTACAGCACCTTGGTGCCATTGGATAAGTCCAGGGGGATAAGGAAACGGGGGAAAGCCACGGACTGAAAGACAGGACATGGGCGCTCCAGAGCGTCGGCTTTGCCATGTTCTGAAAAACCAATCCTGGATATTCCCGTTTAAGTGGACAAAATGAAGTGGGAACCTATATGTACTCAGCCTGCTGCCTATCCGGGGAAATCCCGTTTAGGCCAAGAGCCTGTCCGGACAATTAGAAACTCGTTCTGGTCGGGTATAAGGGGGTTATCCCTCTATCCCGTTGACGACGCTTACAAAGCCCACAGAATCAAGGCTTTTTCTCCCCTATCTGTATGAGCAAAGAGAAGATTTCAAATTCCTTGACCGTCAGTGGGATTATCCGGCTCCGCACTGTCACTAAGCGTCGCTCCAAACAAAAATACAAATCACCCTCCCGGATTTCTGTCAGCGACTGATCTGCCTGCTGTGGAATAAATATTGATCTCGAAGGAGCGTGGCGTATGGGACATCAATCGGAATATCACCGGTCTTATAATCACGAATAAACTGAGCCAGCTTCTTCTTTTGGTTGGGGGAAAGCAGGCCAAACGGCTTTTCTCCAAGCTGCCTGCCGGATTCCTCCAAGTCCAGTACGACTAATTTCCCATATTACCACCACCTAACTACAATGAAACAGCGGCAAAGAAAAATTTCACGCCAGCTTCCAATTCTGGCTCTCCGTCTGTAGTTTCACCATACGAGCATACAAGCCGTTTTGTTTCATCAACTTTTCTGGTGTGCCTTCTTCTGCCACGGTTCCTTCTGAGAGCACCACGATTTTATCCGCACCGGCTACGGTGCGCATCCGGTGAGCAATCACCAGTACGGTCTTATCTGCGATCAGGCGGGAAAGGGCGGTTTGAATCAGGGTTTCATTCTCTACATCCAGAGAAGCGGTGGCCTCATGTTTATATACACAAATCCCTGAAAGCCGCATAAACACTGAACTTTTTAACCATCATCAAAAAACAGAATATCCCTATAACCACACTGAAAACGCCTTTTGACGGCTTCCCAGCCGATCACGGGGCGTTTTCTGGTGTCTGGCGTATCGTTTCCACGGTACGCCATTTTTTATGCCCAAAACCAGAAAGGAGGCGACGCCATGTATTTTACATCCGGCAGCAACCGCGCCTTTGAAAGCCTCATGCAAGGCAAGCCCGGCTTCGACCACTACGACAGCGGCGACGCCGGAGCGCCGGAGGATTGCGGCGACTGCCGTTTCTACCGTCCCGACTGGAAATATCAGTTTTGCGTTTACGCAGAGTGCCCCTACCAGCCGGGCAAGCTCACCGCCCTTGACGCGGTGAAATTCCAAGTGAAAGGAGTTGACGACGAGATGGCAGTTTTTCGTGTGGAGAAGAACCGGGGCTACACGGTAATGAGTAACCACCACCTGCGGAACAAAGACCTGTCCCTGAAAGCCAAAGGCCTGCTTTCGCAAATGCTGTCCCTGCCGGAAGATTGGGACTATACGCTGAAAGGCTTGTCCCTTATCAACCGGGAAAGATCGACGCCATACGGACGGCGGTGTGGGAGCTGGAAAAGGCCGG
>DVOW01000035.1 GCA_018713335.1 Candidatus Merdivicinus intestinigallinarum
AAGACGAGAGGTATATCCTGTTAAGTGCAGTAATGGACGATAAACTGGTTGGTTCCGTAATGGGAATAGTCTGTCAAGAATTATACGGGAACTGTAAGCCATTTTTGGTTTTAGAAAATATGGTTGTCGATCAAGGTACAAGAAGAAAAGGTATCGGAAAATCTCTGCTCAGCAGGCTTGAAGAAATTGCAAAAGCCAGAGATTGTTCTCAAATAATCCTGGTTACCGAGTTAGAAAGGGTAGATGCTTGCTTATTTTATGAAGCATGCGGCTTTCAGACAAACAATAAGGGCTATAAGAAAAAACTGTAATAAGGAATAAACCTTACTGCAGGATAACGCCAATGCGAAATATAATCAGGAAGGCTATTCAGCTTTGAGGATTTTTTACTAGGGCAAAAGTAAAAAAAAGATGAATAATCTGAATAAATTGTAAACGCTCCCGCCAATGTCCCGCGCAAATGTGCTATAATAGCGGAAGTAGGAAATTCAGCCATCTGATAACAGGTGGAAAGGAATGAGAATGATATGCTGAAAAGTATGACGGGATATGGACGGGGACAAGGGGCCGGGGCCGGGTTTGACCTTCAGGTGGAGATCAGATCCGTCAACCACCGCTATTTTGAACTGATCTCCAAAATCCCAAAACAGTTTTCTTTTTTGGAGGACCAGCTGAAAAGGCAGGTGCAGGCTGCCGTCAGCCGCGGGAAGGTGGAGGTAACGGTCACGGCCCAGATGGACGCCTCCAAGAATGTGGAGGTGTCCGTCAACCGCGAGGCCGCGGAGATCTACCTTTCTGCGCTGCGGGAATCGGCGGAGGAGCTGGGGCTGGAAAACGACCTGAAGCTCTCCAACCTTTTGCAGCTTCCGGAGATTTTTGCGGTGCGCCGGCTGGAAATCGACGAGGAAGAAGCCGCCCGGGCCGTGACAGAAGCGGCGGAGGCGGCCATAACCGCCCACAAAGAAATGCGGCTGGCGGAGGGAAGCCGTCTGGCTGAGGACCTGAAAACGAAGCTGGGCCGCGTGGAGGAGCTGGTGACCCAGGTGGAACAGCGGGCCCCGGAGCTGCAAAAAGCCTATTACGACCGGCTTTATCAAAAGCTTTCGGAGGTTTTGAAGGATCAGACTGTAGACGAGTCCCGGCTGGTGACGGAGGCGGCTATTTTCGCGGATAAGGTGGCGGTGGATGAAGAAACCGTCCGGCTCCGCAGCCATCTGCACCAGTTCCGGACTTTCCTGGAAAGCGACGGGCCTGTGGGCAAAAAGATGGATTTCCTGGTGCAGGAAATGAATCGGGAAACCAACACCATCGGCTCCAAGGCCCAGGATGTGCAGATTGCCCGGATCGTGGTGGAGCTGAAATCAGAAATCGAGAAGATCCGGGAACAGATCCAGAATATTGAATAGGAGGTGCGTTGTGTGAAACTGATTAATATCGGATTCGGCAATATGGTTTCCGCCGGCAGGATCATTACCATCGTCAGCCCGGAATCGGCCCCCATCAAGCGGATCATACAGGACGCCCGGGAAAGCGGCTCCCTGATCGACGCGACTTACGGCCGCCGCACCAGGGCGGTCATCGTCATGGACAGCGGCCATGTGATCCTGTCTGCCATCCAGCCGGAAACAGTGGCAAACCGCTTTGTCCAGAATGATGAGATCGAGGAGGAACCGGAAGAAGATGAGTAAAGGTGTATTGATGGTATTTTCCGGCCCGTCCGGCTGCGGCAAGGGGACGGTTTTGAAGGAATTTTTTGCCCAGGGCGGGCAGGCGTTCCTGTCTGTTTCCGCCACCACCCGGTCCCCGCGGCCCGGCGAAGAAGACGGCGTCCATTACTATTTCCTGTCCAAGGAGGATTTTGAAAGCAAAATCGCCCAGGACGAAATCCTGGAACACGCCTGCTACTGCGGGAATTATTACGGCACACCCCGGGGGCCGGTTTATGAACGGCTGGAACGGGGCGAAAACGTGATTTTGGAGATCGAGGTCCAGGGGGCGCTACAAATCCGGGAAAAATGCCCGGAAGCGGTGCTGGTGTTTATCCTGCCGCCCAGCCTCCAGGAGCTGAAACGCCGTCTGGTTGACCGGAACACGGAGGATATGGAAACCGTGGAACGGCGGCTGAACGCGGCGGCGGACGAGATCCGCATGGCGTATCAGTACGATTATGTGGTGGTCAACGACGCCCTGGACGATGCCGTCCAGGAGTTGAAAACTATATTTGCTGCGGAAAAGCTGAAAGCTGCAAACCGCAAAAAAATAATTGATGAGGTGTTAGAATTATGATGCACAGACCTTCCGTACCGGAATTGCTGAAACCCGGCCAGAGCTACTACTCCTTAGTGGTGGCCGTCGCCAAACGCGCCCGCGAAATCGCCCAGAAAGCCGATGAAAGCGGCGATATCCTCACCGAAAAGCCCGTGAAGCTGGCTGTAGACGACTTTGTGAAAAACCGCTGCAAAATGGTGGAAAGCAGCGAGATCGGCGTCATCCGCGACCGCCGCGTCACTTATATCCCCACGACCTCCCTGGAGGACGACGAATAATCTTGATGATCCATGGAAGGGGGCGGGGATTTGGAACAGACCGCGCAGATCGCGGTGGAAGGGACTGCCTTCCATTTTGACCGCCTGTTCGATTACCGTGTCCCGCCGGAATTTGTGGGCAAAGCAGTCCCCGGCGTCCGGGTCCTGGTTCCTTTTGGCCGGGGGAACCGGAAAATCCAGGGATTGGTTTTCCGGGTGTCGCCGGCAGCTCAGCCGGAGCTGAAGCCGGTTTTGGGGGTTTTGGATCCGGAGCCGGTAATTGACGAAGAAGGTTTCCGCATTATTGAATTTTTGGCGGAAACCACCTTCTGCAGCTACTATGACGCCATGAAATGCCTTCTCCCCGCCGGATTGGACGGCGTGCTCCAGGAAGAATTTCGATTAAAGCGCGTCCCGGACGCAGACGAGGAGGGCCGGCTTGCCAAGGAAGAACGGGAAGTTTTGGCCGCCGTTTCCGCAGCGGGATCCCAAAGGGAAGTGAACCGCTATTTTTCCGAAGGGGACACGGTTTCCCGGAAAAAGGCGGCCCGCCGCCTGACAGAACTGGGGCTCTTTTCCTGCTCAGACCAGATGAAGTCCAAAGGCCGTGCCAAAACGGTGCGGATGGTGGCCTTGGCGGAAGAACGGCCGCCTGTTTCCCTGACATCCAAGCAGAAGGAAGTGGTCCGGGTTTTGGAAGCCGCAGGACCGCTGGGAGAAAAGGACGCCGCTTACCGGGCAGGCGTCCGGGAAGGTGTTTTGAAAACGCTGGCCCAAAAAGGCGTGGTGGAATATTTTGATCAGGAGGTCTACCGGACCCCCCGGGTCATGGAAAGCGCAGGCTTTTCTTTGGAAGAACTTTGCCTTTCCCCGGAACAGCAGGAGGTTTTTGAAGGGATCCGGGCCCTGTACCGGCAGGAGGAAGCAAACGCCGCCCTGCTGTTCGGCGTTACCGGTTCCGGGAAAACCCAGGTGTTTATCAAGCTTATTGAAGAATGCCTGGCAGACGGGAAGGAAGCCCTGCTTTTGGTGCCGGAAATTTCCCTGACTCCTCAGCTCCTGGCAAAATTCCAGCGGCTTTTCGGGGAAAAGATCGCGGTCCTGCATTCCGGTCTGTCCATGGGGGAGCGTTTGGACGCTTACCGCCGGATCAAAGAGGGCATGGCCTCCATAGCAATTGGGACAAGAAGCGCAGTTTTTGCGCCTTTTCAGCATTTGGGGCTGATTATCATGGACGAAGAAGGGGAACACTCTTATAAATCAGAGTCAACGCCCCGGTATCACGCCCGGGATATTGCCAAACTGCGCTGTGTCCATCACCAGGCAACGCTGCTGCTGGCTTCGGCAACGCCCAGTGTGGAAAGCTACTACGCGGCCCAAAAGGGCCGGTACCACTTTTTTACGCTGAAGGAACGTTACGGCCCGGCCCTTCTGCCGGATGTCCACATCGTGGATATGCGGGAGGAGGAGCAGAACGGAAATTATTCCCCGTTAAGCGACAGCCTGGCGGAACGGCTCCTGCAAAACTGGCAGAGGAAAGAGCAGTCCATCCTGCTGATCAACCGGCGGGGCTTTGCGGCCTTTGCACTCTGCATGGACTGCGGGGAGCCGGTGCGCTGCCCCAATTGCAGCATTACCCTGACTTATCACAAGGCCAACGGATATCTCATGTGCCATTACTGCGGCTATACCGCCCCCGCCAGTTCGGCCTGCCCGGAATGCGGCGGCCGGAACCTAAACATGGTGGGGACCGGGACCCAGAAGGTGGAGGATATCCTGGCCAGGTCCATCCCGGATGCCCGCATCCTGCGCATGGATGCGGACGCTGTGTCTTCCCGGTATGCGTACGAGGAAAAATTCTCCCAGTTTGAAGCAGGGGAATATGATATCCTCATCGGCACCCAAATGGTCGCCAAAGGGCTGAATTTCCCCAATGTGACCCTGGTGGGCGTTTTGAACAGCGACCAGTCCCTTTATGCCAATGATTTCCGCTGCGGGGAAAAGACGTTTTCCCTGATTACCCAGGTTGTGGGGCGCAGCGGCCGGGGCAGCAAGCCGGGGGAAGCCTATATCCAGACAGTTTCCCCGGAAAACAGCGTCATCCAGAACGCGGCCCGGCAGGATTACGAATCCTTTTACCGGGAGGAGATCCTCATGCGGAAAATGAGCCTTCAGCCGCCTTTCTGCGACTTGGCTGTGGTGGGCTTCGCGGGCGTTTCCGAGGAAAACACCAGAAAGGCCGCCCAGAATTTCCATCGGATTCTGCATAACGAAATGAAAAACCTTCCGGAAAAGCTGCCGCTGATCTTACTCGGCGTGTCCCAGGCCGGAATATACCGGGTAAACGGGCGGTTCCGCTACCGGATCGTGATGAAGTGTAAAAATAACAAAAAGTTCCGCGCATTCCTGCGGCGGGCCTTTGTGGAAGCATCCAATCAAAAATTATTCAGCCGCATATCCGTCTTTGTAGATATTAACGGCGAGATCCTATAAGGGGGAAGTTCCAATGGCATTGCGTAAAATTGTAACAGGACAGGACCCGGTCCTCCGGAAAACCTCACGCACTGTGGAAGCGTTTGACGGGAAATTGGCGGTCCTGCTGGACGATATGGCGGAAACCATGTATAAAAACGAAGGGGTCGGCCTGGCAGCTGTCCAGGTGGGCGTATTAAAGCGGGTCGTCACCATCGATGTGGGCGAAGGGCTCATTGAACTGGTGAACCCCGAGATCATTGAGGCAAAAGGGAGCCAGGAGGATTCCGAAGGCTGCCTTTCCTTCCCCAATGAATTCGGCATCGTGGAGCGTCCCAATGAAGTGAAGGTCAAGGCTTTTGACCGCAACGGGAACCCCGTAGAGTATACCGGCGCCGGCCTGCTGGCCCGGGCTTTCTGCCACGAGCTGGATCATCTGGATGGTATTGTCTTTAAAGATAAGGTGAAAGAAATGCTGGAGCCGGAACCGCCGAAAAAAAGATTGTTTGTCCGGCCGAAACGGAAATAAGGAGGGGAGCGCATGAATATTGTGTTTATGGGGACACCGGATTTTGCCGTTCCCTGTTTGCAGGCCCTGCTGGATGCGGGGTACCCGGTAACCGGCGTATTTACTCAGCCGGATAAGCCCAAAGGACGGGGTTATCAGCTGGCTCCTCCCCCTGTAAAGGAATTTGCCTTAACACAAAATCTTCCGGTTTTTCAGCCGAAAACCATGCGGGACGGCGAAGCCTTGGAGCAGCTGAAAGGCTGCAATCCGGATCTGATTGTGGTTGTGGCATACGGAAAGCTGCTGCCAAAAGAAGTTCTGGAGCTTCCAAGATTTGGGTGCATTAATGTGCACGCTTCTTTGCTTCCCAAGTACAGGGGGGCAGGCCCGGTCCAATGGTCCATTATCAACGGCGAGGAAAAAACCGGCGTTACCACCATGTATATGGCGGAAGCTCTTGACACCGGCGATATGCTGGAATCCGCTTCCCTGGAGATTGGGGAGAATGAAACCGCAGACGAACTTATGGAACGCCTGTCCCATCTGGGGGCGGAGCTGCTGATTTCCACGGTAAAAAAAGCGGAAGAGGGTACGCTGAAGCCGATTCCCCAGGATGAGTCCCTTTCCTCCTATGTTTCCATGCTGGACAAGGAAATGGCCCGGCTGGACTTTAACAAACCGGCAAAAGAAGTGCATAATTTGATCCGCGGCTTGTCCTCCTGGCCCTGCGCTTACACGTTTTATCAGGGAAAACGTCTGAAGGTCTACCGCAGCAAGCTGTCCGCCTTGACCGGTCAGCCCGGGGAAATTGTAGACGCCAAGAAGTTTATCATTGCCTGCCGGGACGGGGCGGTGGAATTTGACACCGTCCAGTATGAAGGCGGGAAACGGATGTCCGGCGCGGACTTCCTGCGGGGCAAAAAACCCGGCGATCACGAGATTTTAGGCTAAGGAAAGGGGAGTAGCTTTACAGTGCTTTGGGGTTTTGTGGATGTGACATATCTGGTATTCCTGCTGCCGGCGGCGCTGATCGCTTTGTGGGCGCAGGTGAATTTGAAGAGCACCTATGCGAAATACGGGCAGATGTTCAACCGGGAAGGGCTGACTGGGGCCCAGGCCGCCCGGATGATCTTGGACCGGAACGGCCTTCAGCACATCCGGATCGAGCGCGTTTCCGGGAACCTGACGGACCATTATTCCCCCAAGGAAAATGTGATCCGTCTGTCGGACAGCACTTATAACGCTGCCACCATCGGCGCGGTAGGTGTTGCGGCCCACGAAACCGGCCATGCCATCCAATACGATGTGGGGTATTTTCCCATCCGCCTTCGCAACGGCATCATCCCTCTGTGCCAGATTGGCTCCCAGCTGTCCTGGCCCCTTTTTCTGCTGGGCCTGATTTTCCAGCAGGGGATATTGCTGGACATCGGCATTGTACTGTTTTGCCTGGCCACCCTTTTCCAAATCATCACCCTGCCGGTGGAATTTAACGCCAGCCGCCGGGCCATGGAAACCCTGGAAGAGGGATCCATGCTGGCCCAGGACGAATTGAAAGGAGCGCGGAAGGTGCTGACCGCAGCGGCCATGACCTATGTGGCGGCTTTGGTAACCGCTTTGGCCCATTTGCTGCGGATGCTGGTTCTGCGCAATAGGAACGACAACCGATGAAAGCGAGAGAACTTGCCTTTGCGGCCCTGCTGAAAATGGACCGGGCGGGCAGCTATTCCAATCTGACCCTGGACGCGGTTTTAGAGGGGGAAAAGCCCTCGGAGGCTGACCGGCGCCTGGCTTCCCAGCTGTTTTACGGTGTGCTGGAACGGAAGCTGACGTTGGATTACGCCTTGTCCCGTTATATGAAGCAGAAGCCGGAAAAGCTGGACCCGGAAGTGCAGGTCGCCATGGAACTGGGCGCTTACCAGCTTCTTTACCTGTCCGGTATCCCCCAATCGGCGGCGGTCAACGAAAGCGTCAACCTGGTAAAGCGTTCCAAAAAGAGGAGCGCCGCCGGTTTTGTAAACGGCGTCCTGCGGAGTTTCCTGCGGGATGGGTGCCGGATCGTTTTGCCGGAAGGGGATTGGACGGCCCGGGCCAGCGTAGAAACCGGGATGCCGCCGGAGATCCTCCGTCTGTGGGAACGGGATTATTCCCGGGATATGGCCGTAAAGCTGGCGGAAAGCTGTCTGGGGCGGCCTCCGCTGCATTTCCGCGTCAACCCTCTCCGGGCTTCTGTCCAGGAAGCGGCAGAGTCATTAAAGGCGGATGGGGCGGAAGTGACGCTTCACGAAACCATCCCCAACTGCCTAGAAGTGAGCCATACCGGCAGCGTCGCCGGGTTGAAGGCCTTTCAGCAGGGCCTTGCCGCGGTCCAGGACAGCGCCTCCCAGCTGTGTGCCCTGGCTGTGGGGGCAAAGCCGGGGGAACGGGTGTTTGATTTATGCGCCGCCCCCGGTTCCAAAAGCTTTGTCATGGCCCAGGAAATGAAAAACCAGGGGGAGATCCTGGCCTTTGATTTATACGAATCCCGGGCGGGCTTGATCCGCCAGGGGGCGGAACGTCTGGGGCTGTCCATGATCCAGGGCAGAACAGGGGACGCCTCCCAGTATGACCCTTCTATCGGCATGGCCGACCGTGTTTTGTGTGATGTGCCCTGTTCCGGATTGGGCATTATCCGGCGGAAGCCGGAGATCCGCTGGAAAACGGCGGAGGAAATCGCCGCACTGCCGCCAATCCAGCGGGCAATCTTAGACAATGCGGCCCGATATGTCAAACCGGGTGGAATATTGGTTTATTCCACCTGCTCTCTGCACCGGGCGGAAAATGAGGACGTTGTCCAGTGGTTTCTGGAACGCCATCCGGAGATGGAACCGGCCCCCTTTGAGGGAACGGCCGCCAGTGTGTGCGGAAGCGGGAACTGGCAGGCGACCCTGACGCCTATGGACGGGTTCGACGGCTTTTTCATTGCCCGGATGCGGCGCCGCTGATTTGAAAAGAAAGGAATTGTTCCATGATTGACTTGAAATCCATGGTGCTGCCGGAAATGGAAGAATATTTCCGTTCCCTGGATCTGCCAAGGTTCCGCAGCAAACAGGTTTTTTCCTGGCTCCACGAAAAACGGGCGGCGTCTTTTGACGAAATGACGAATCTCCCCCTCTCTCTCCGGCAGCAGCTGGCGGAACAATGCACCCTGACAACCCTTGTAATCGAACGAAAGCTGGTTTCCCAGCTGGATGGGACCATCAAATACCTGTACCGCCTGCCGGACGGCAACCACATCGAAAGCGTTTTGATGCGGTATGAGCATGGAAATTCCCTGTGTATTTCCAGCCAGGTGGGCTGCAAAATGGGCTGCGCCTTCTGCGCCTCCACAAAGGCGGGGTTTGTCCGGAACCTGACCCCCTCGGAAATCTTGGAGCAGGTTTACATGGCGGGCCGGGATACCGGGGAGAAAATCTCCAATATTGTCATGATGGGCATTGGGGAGCCGCTGGATAATTACGAAAATGTCCTGCGTTTTCTGGAGCTGGTATCCGACCCCAACGGCTTGAATCTCAGCCACCGGCATATTTCCCTGTCAACCTGCGGGGTGGTGGATAAGATTTATGACCTGGCCGACCGGGATTTGCAGATCACCCTGTCCATTTCCCTCCACGCCACCACTGACAGTACCCGCGGCGAGATCATGCCCATTAACCGCCGGTGGGGGATCAAGGAGCTGCTGGACGCCTGCCGGTACTATACGGACAAAACCCACCGCCGGATATCTTATGAATACGCTTTGATTGCCGGCGTCAACGACAGCCGGAAGCAGGCGGAGGAACTGGCGGCCCTGCTGAAAGGAATGCTTTGCCACATAAACCTGATCCCGGTCAACTACGTCCGGGAGGCGGGCTATGAAAAAAGCGGGAAAGGGCAGATCTATGCTTTTCAGAAAGCTTTAAACGATCGCGGGATGAACGCCACGGTCCGGCGGACGCTGGGGGCGGACATCAACGCGGCCTGCGGCCAGCTGCGGCGGGAAGCGGAGGAACCAGGGCGAGAATAGGACGGCAACCGACTCCGATAAAGAAAAGAGGATAGCTGCATTGAAGATCGTTGGAAAGACAGATGTGGGGATGGTGCGGGACACCAACCAGGATGCATTTAAAATACTGGCGCTGGGACAGGGAGCAGGCCTGGCTCTGGTCTGCGACGGTATGGGCGGCGCCCAGGGAGGCGATACCGCCAGCTATATCGCGAAAAAAGTCATTGCGGAAACAATCCAGGAAAAGTATTGTGATACAATGGGCGCGGAGGCCGCTAAAATTTTGGTGCGGGAATCTGTTTTGCAGGCGAACCATGCCATTTACCAGACAGCCCGGGAGGATGCGGAGCTGGCCGGGATGGGGACGACGGTTGTGCTGGCGCTGCTTTACCAAAATCACGCTTATGTGGCCCATGTGGGGGACAGCCGCCTTTACAGGTACCGGGACCATCAGCTCACCCAGCTAACCCGGGACCATTCCTATATCCAGGAAATGGTGGACCGGGGGGAACTGAGCCCGGACCAGGCACGGGTCCATCCTGACCGGAATTTCATCACCCGGGCAGTGGGGGTCCAGTGGGATGTGGAGATCGACCTCCATGTTCTGGAGCTGGAGCCCGGCGACCGTCTGCTGCTTTGTACAGACGGCCTTTCCAGCACCTGCACCGATGAACAGATCGGGGAGGTGCTGTCCCAAAACCCGTTAGAAGAATCCGCGGAAATCCTTGTACGGCTTGCAAACCAGGGCGGCGGCCACGACAATATCACGGTCGTCATCGTGGAAAGCTGAGAGTCCATGGAGGTACTAGAATGGAAAACTATATTGGAAAACGCCTGACCGGCCGTTATGAACTGGTAAAACTGATTGGCAGCGGGGGCATGGCAAATGTCTACGAGGCAAAAGACCTCCTGGAAAACAAAACCGTTGCGGTCAAGCTGCTCAAGGAAGAATATCTGACCAACGAGGAATTTGTCCGCCGGTTCCGCAACGAGTCCAAGGTCATAGCAGTCTTAGACCATCCCAATGTGGTAAAAGTTTATGATGTAAACTTTACCGGCGCGGAACAGTACATTGTCATGGAGTTTATTGACGGCATCACTCTGCGCCAGTATATCAGCCATCAGGGCCGCCTGCGCTGGAAAGATTCCGTCCATTTTGTTACGCAGATCCTCATGGCCCTGGAGCACGCCCATGAGCATGGGGTCATCCACCGGGACATCAAATCCCAGAACATCATGTTGCTGCGGGACGGCACCATCAAGGTGATGGATTTCGGCATCGCCCGTTTTGCCCGGGAAAATATCCGTTCCATGGATGACCGGGCCATCGGCTCCGTCCATTATATCAGCCCGGAACAGGCCTGCGGGGAAGAATCGGACGAAAAGAGCGATCTATATTCGGTGGGCGTGATCCTGTACGAAATGCTCACCGGCCGGGTCCCCTTTGACGGGGATACGCCGGAACAGGTGGCCATGAAGCATATCCACAACAGGCCGGTCCCCATCCACGACCTGGCGCCTGATGTCCCCACCGGGCTTTGTGAGATCGCGGAAAAGGCCATGCAGAAGGACAAAAACCTCCGCTACCGTTCCGCCGGGGAAATGCTGGAAGCCATTGAACGCTTTAAGATGAACCCCAACATCGTGTTTGAGTACAAATATATGGCGGAGGAGCCTGCTTCCACCAAGTATTCCCGTTCTGTTCGGGAAATCCAGGAAGAGGATGCCGAAGCGGCGGACGCGGAGGAGGAAGTCGACGAGCAGATCATCGTGAAGCGGAGCCCGACTATCCTGATTTTGGCGGGCATCGCGGCGGCCTGCGTCATCACAGCCGTCTTGGTCCTGCTGGGCTTCTTTTACTATGGAAGCGAAGGCAAGGTAGAGGACGTTGTCATGCCTAACCTGGTGGGAATGGATTACGACCAGGCCCGCAGCATGGAGGAGTGCAAGAATTTCTACTTTGTGGTCATCGAAAACGAGCTGACGGAATACCCCAAAGGGCAGATTTATTACCAAAGCATCGACCCCGGCATCAAGGTCAAGGCCAACCGCCGGGTCCAGGTCAAGGTCAGCGCCGGTGTTGACGTGCTGGAAGTGCCGGACCTGACGGGCAAGTATGTGGGGGATGCGGAAGACGAGCTGTTCAAGCTGGGACTGGACTACACAGTCCGGACAGTGGAGGACGATTCCGTGGAAGCGGACCGCGTCATCAGCACCGACCCGCCTGCCGGCCAGGAAGTGGAGCAGAGCACCCAGGTGATTATTTATGTGAGCCGCGCTAAAGCCAGCTCCTCCATCAAAGTCCCCAGGCTGGTGGGCTATGACATTGAAACCGCCCGGGAAAAACTGGCCGCGCTGGACTTGGTTGTCAATGTGGAAGAAGTGGACAGCGAGGAAAAACCCGGCACTGTCATTGAGCAGAGCCTGCCCCAGAACGAGTACGCGGAAAGCGGGTCCACCATTACGCTGAAGGTCAGCAACGGCTCCGGCTATTCCACCAAAGCGTCCCTGACTGTGTCCTTCCCGGAAGGCGCGCCCAATCGGGAGTATGCCATCCAGGTCATTGTAGGTGGGGAGGAGGTCCTCCGCAGCACTGTGAACCCATCTTCCGGCACCTGGGTCGGAGAAATCGAGGGCCAGGGGACCATGACAGCATCTGTTGTTCTGGACGGACAGCTCTACGCTTCCTTTGAGGTGAATTTTGAGGACAATATCGCTACACTGACGGAAGGGTATTATACAAGCATTTTCAATGAGCCTTCGGAACCCTCCGGTCCTTCAGAGCCGTCCCAGCCGGAGCAGCCCTCTGAGCCAGGGGAACAGCCTTCGGAACCTTCTCAGCCGGAGGATAGCAGCGAACCTGCAGGTCCCGCGGGACCGGGGGGCGGCGGGGATTCCCCCATGGATGCCCTGCCGGGTGACGAGTGGTGAGCAAATGAAACAGGGAATGATTCAAAAAGCGCTCAGCGGGTTTTACTATGTTAAAACTGAGGAGCACGGCCTGCTGGAATGCAAGGCCAAAGGGATCTTCCGGAAGGAAGGCCGGTCCCCTCTGGTAGGGGACCGGGTTGCGGTGGAAAACGGCGTGGTGGCGGAGATTTTTCCCCGGAAAAATGAGATTCTCCGGCCTCCGGTGGCCAATATTGATTTGGCGGTCATGGTGGTTTCCGCTACCCAGCCGGAACCCAACCTTCTGATTCTGGACAAGCTCATTGCCGTGTGCGAATGGAAGAAGATCGAGCCGGTTTTAGTGTTTACGAAATCGGACTTGGCGGATTGTCGGGAAATCCGGGAACTGTATGCCAAAGCGGGCTTTTCCGTCTTTACCAGCGTTCCCGGCCAGACGGATTACCGGGAACTTTTGGAATGTATGAAAGACAAGCTCAGCGTCTTTATCGGAAATTCCGGCGTTGGGAAATCCACCCTGATGAACAGCCTGCTGCCGGGACTGCATCTGGCGACAGCCCAAATCAGCGAAAAGCTGGGGCGGGGCCGGCATACCACCCGTCATGTGGAGCTTTACGAGCTGCCCCAGGGGGGATTTGTAGCGGACACGCCCGGTTTTTCCTCAGTTGAGATGGACAAATACGGGAACATCCGCCCGGAGGAGCTGCCGGGCTGTTTCCGGGAGTTTTCGGAATACTTAGGGCAGTGCCGGTTCCAGGACTGCTCCCATCGGGTGGAAAAAGGCTGCGCGGTTCTGGAAGCCGTGCGGGAGGGCCGGATCAGCAAAAGCCGCCACGAAAGCTACTGCCAAATGGCGGAGGATGCCGGAAAAATCAAGGAATGGGAACGAAAGGAGGAACGCCGGAGATGAAATGCGCGATCTTTGGCGCAGCGCCTATCACAGGCGGGCTGGACTATATCCGTTCGGCTATGCCGGAAGGGGACCGGGTGGTCATCGCCGCTGACGGCGGCCTCCGGTATACCGCCGCTTTGGGGCTGACGCCGGATATCATTATCGGGGATATGGATTCTGTCCGGCAGGAGGACATTCCGGCCGGCGCGATTTTATACCCTTCCCGGAAAGACGACACCGACATGATGCTGGCGGTGAAAAAGGGGCTGGCTTTAGGGGCGGATGAATTTTTTCTCTTTGGCGGATTAGGCGGCCGGCTGGACCATACATACGCCAATTTTCAAACGCTGGCATACTTAAGCGAGCATAACGTCCGGGGCTGGCTCCTGGACGAGAACCATCGGGTCTGTATGCTGGAAAACGGGGAGCTTGCCCTTTCGCCGGAGTACCGGTACCTGTCGATTTTTGCTTACGGCGGCATTTGCACTGGCGTCACCATCACAGGCGCGGAGTATCCGCTGGATGATGCCGTTTTGGAGCCTTCCTTCCCCTTGGGTGTCAGCAACTGCCATGCACCCGGGGATCAGATGCGGGTTTCGGTAAAGGAAGGGTCCTTGCTGATTATCCAAACCAAACTCTCCTAGTAACACTTCCAAATCCTCCTGCGTATGATAAGGTGTAAACGATCAAACGCGCCGACAGGAGGATGAATTTATGAAGCCATGCAAATACGCCAAATTCTTCCCATCGGCCGCAGCGGTAATTGCCGGCGTCATCCTGCTTCTGGGCGTGGTGCTGTCCTTCCGGTGCCTTTTGGCCATAGTCGGCATCGGGCTCATCGCCTGGGGAATCCTGGGGTGCCGGAACTGATTGGGAGGGTTTGGTATGAAAATTATTGTAATCAAAAGCCCCAAATATTTGTCTGGCCTGCTCCGGCTGATTTTTGGGATCAAAAAAGAAACAGAAATCTGACGATACATGAAAAGGATGGGAAAAATGAAACCGATTGGAATTATTGGCGCAATGGGCTTGGAAGTTGAACAGCTGAAAAACCGGCTGGCAGACTGCCGGGAATCGGTCTATGCCGGCCGGCATTTTTACGCCGGAAAGCTGGGTGGTAAGGAGGTCGTTGTTGTCTGCTCCGGTATCGGAAAGGTCAACGCGGCCATTACCACCCAGCTGCTGATCGACCATTTCAACATTGAAAGCGTCATCAACACCGGGATCGCAGGCGGGGCCCACCCGGAAATCAAGGTGCGCGACGTGGTGATTTCGGATGTTGTGGCTTACCATGATATGGATCCCCGGATTTTGGCCATCGGCTATCCCCATTTGCAGGAGTTTACCGCGGACGCGGAATTAATTCAAAAGGCTGAGAAAGCCTGTGAGGGAAAGGTCCATTGGATGACCGGCAAAGTGGCAACCGGCGACCAGTTTATTTCCGACAGCGCCGTAAAAGCGGACATTGTGGCCCGGACTTCCCCCTGCTGCGTGGAAATGGAAGGCGGCGCTATTGCCCACACTGCCGCGGCAAACGGCATCCCCTTTGTGGTGATCCGCTGCATTTCGGATAACGCCGACGATGAAGCCGATATGGACTACGCCACCTTTGAAAAGTTGGCTGCTGACGACGCAGCCTCCATTGTGGAATCCATGCTGGCCCTGTAAATTGCAAAAAAACGTCCCGTGTGTTTACACGGGACGTTTTGCTATTCTTTTATAAGATATTGGGTGATGCCGGCCGCTTCCAAAACAGGGATCTGCTCCGCCGATGAAATCACCGGGATCAGGTTTTCCTTGTCCAGTAAAACAGCGTTTAAAATTTCCGTTTCCCGTCCGGCCTCTAAAACCGGGGCCGCCAGTTCTGTTTCAATGGCGTCGGGCGAACCGCTGTAATAGCTCTCGTTTTCCCCAAGATAACATTCTCCGGCAAAAACGGGGATCACTTCCGCCCCGGCCTTTGCGGCTTCTGTCTGCATGGTGTCCAGGACGTTTTGCAATGCCTCCGTTTGGGTCATAGAAGCTTGATTGGGGCCGAAACCCATTTCAGCGGGATACCGGGTGATGGGGTACTGCATCCCATCGGCAAAAATCAGGGAGAACCCAGCCTCCGCAATTTCGCCGGTTAAGCCAGCCAGATAATCGACTGCCGCGTCCATATAGGGGTTCAGCCAGGAACGGCCGCCGTTGTCCGCCGCCTGGTCCAGCCAGGTAACGCCGGACTGGTCGTTGTACAGATAGGAAGTGCCGTAGCTGGCGTGGGAAGCGACATCGTCCTGAAGGGTGTACAAATACGCCGCCGGCGCAAAGCCTGCGTCATCAATGGCCGAAACCACTTCAGCCAATTGCTCCAAAGATACCGCGCCGGAAGTAATGGCGTCGCAGGAGGCGGCCAGGGGAACCTCCGAAGCGTAGGACAAATACCCGCTTTCATTTTTCAGCTGGATTGCCACAGTGTTACACTGCTCTTGGTCCAGACCATCCAAAAAGGTTCCCAGGGCATCCATGTCCGCCAGCGCGTCCTGCGGCAGGAAAACGGCCTGAACCCCTTGGAGGTTCGATGTTTCTGTCTGAGAAGAAACAGATTCCTCGCTGGATCCCATGCTGCTTTCTGAAATGACGGTGGATACAGCCGGCAGGGAATCCTCCGCATTAGAACTTTCCGGGCGGTTCCGGAGGTTTTCAATGGATTTTGCAACACAGTACCCCAGAAAAATCAATACAGCCAGGATGATCAGGAACAACAGGGCTTTCAAAAATTTTCCGCGGCGCCGCCGCCGGTTCATGTACCCTAAGCTGTAGTGCTTGATTTTGCGTGATTTCGGCATTGTAGACCTCCCAAAACAACGTCAAATTGACAGCTCATGACCAACCAGACCATAAAACGCGAGAGAAAGCATCCCAATATAAATCAAAGTGATGGGAAACCCGCGGAAAGCGGCGGGAATCTTATCGCTGCTTAGCCTTTCGTATCCCAAGGCCACCAGGTACGAGGCCAGCACAAAGCCGCACCCGGTCCCAAGCCCGAAAGCGATGCGTCCCCAGAAATCATAGCTCTGGCTCAACAGCAGCGCGCCGAACACCGCGCCGTTAAAAGCGGAAAGATGAATCATGGGGATGATCTGCTCCCGATACCGGAAGGGCAGACGGGAACAGAGGAGCAAAACCAGGACATATACGATCCCAACGGCCAAAACATAGAAGAATGGGGTCCATTCATATCGGGCGGACCAGGAATCCATAATTTGGTCGACGCCGTACACCAGGATCGAGGACAGTGTGATGATCCCGGTCAGGATCCCGCCGAAAAGCCAGAGATTGTTCTTTTTGCGGATGATAAATAAAGCGGCGCTGGTCCCCATGGCCCGGGTCAGAACAATATTTTGGACAAATACCGCCACAACGGCAATGGACGCCATTTCTACTATGGTATTTTGCAAAATCTGCCAGAAACTATGCATCCGTATTGTCCTCCTTCTTCATCTTATGCATGGGTTTTGCCAGCCAGAAACGGAATTTCTGCAAAGCCGCCGCCAGAAATCCCACCAGCAGGAATCCGCAGAAGGGCAGTGCCATAGAAGAAACCGTCCAGCTCAACCCTTCAATAGGTCGGCCCAGAATCATCCCTTTTCCAAAAACCTCCCGCACGGTTCCCACAACGGCCGCTACAGCGGCAAACCCAATGGCGGCGGTTATCAGCTGCACCATCATGACCGGCAGCTTCTGCTGATGGTACCGGGACTCGCTTTTCTGCACGATCAGGGAGTTGGTGGCCAGAAGGGGAAGATAGACCCCCAGCTGATACACTGCTTCCGGCCAAATGCCCCGCACCAGATACACCGTTGGGATAAAAAGCAGGGCAGCAATGGCGGCATTCAAAATCACCCGGATGGTATAAGGGAGTTTTTTCGGGACAAAGTAGGAGAGCAAAACAGTAAAAATCGTGATCACCGCAAAGGACACGGACAGCGCCAAAGCATTGGCCAGGGTCGTGCAGGTGACGACAATGGGGGCTATGACCAAGCCCCGTTCCAAAATAGGATTCCCTAACAAAAGCTGGTCATACAATTCCCAGCGGGAACGGTGTTTTTGATAAAAATTCCGCATTACGGACGCTCCTCCCCGCTGTTTACTGAAACAAGACGGTTATTATTCCCGCCTGTTTTGCCGGATTTGCCCATGCACAATTTCCAGAGCCTCCCAAGCCCTTTCCCGGCATAGCGGAACCCGGTAAATATCCGGCCTGCGTAAGCGTCGCACCGGTGGTCGATGGTATTCATAATGATAATGACAAAAGGGGTCACCACTTCGATGTTGCTCAGCTGGCGGAACAGAACGATAAACCCGCCCAAAATGACGCCGTACATCCACTTGCCGGATGCGGTCCGGATCTCTCCGTTGTCCAAAGAAACGGCGAACAAAATGGCAAAGAGCATAACGCCGGAGGTGAGCTCCATTAATACAGAAACCATCCGGCTGCCGTTGATGCGGGGGAAAAACCAGGCGGCGGCCGCCACAATCGCCAGGGAAGCGACAGGGACCTGCCACATAATGGTTTTCCGGAAAATCAGGTAAACGCCGCAGCACAGCAGAACGGCGATGCAGGTAGTGCCCATGGGTCCATAAAAATTGCCCAGCAGCGCGTCCAGCCATTGGAGATTGTTGGAACCGCCCAGCATCAGCTGGTAAGCCGGGGAATTGTACAGGGGCACATCCACCGACGCGGTAAGGGGAAGCTCCGTCATGGCCGCCGGATATTTGGTAACAAGATTGTTCCAGCACAGCACCGCAAAGGCGTAAGCGGTGATCCCGGGGTTGAACATCGTGTTATAACACCCGCCGAAGGGGTGCCGGACCACTGCAACCGCAAAAACTGCCCCAAAAACCGCCAGCCAGTACGGGGCGGAAGCGGGAAGCATCAAGACAAAGGTCAAACCCGCAATGGCGGCGGAAAAGTCATATTTCTCCCACCGGCGTTTCCCCTGCATCAGAAGGCAGATATAGTCAGCGGCAACCGCAGACAGGACCGAAATGGCGGCCAGGATCAGAACCCGAGGCCCGTAATAGTACCAGGCCATGGCCAGCAGCGGTAGCAGGGTGATGGTAACATCGATCATCTGCCGCCGGTATTTCTCAAAAGACAGCACAATAACACACCTTTTCCATTATGATTCCCGCAAAGCGCTGATCTCATCCGCCGGATTTTCCAGCCGGAACAGGAAGGAACCGGCCACCAGCATATCCGCCCCGGCGTCCCGGCAGAGCCGCCCGGTTTCTAAGTTGATCCCGCCGTCTACACTGATCCGAAGCTGGGGCGCCCGGTCCCGGATAGCTGTAATTTTGGGAAGGCAGCTGTCTAAAAAACTTTGTCCGCCGAAACCCGGCTCAACGCTCATAACCAGCACCATGTCCAAGCTGTCCAAATACGGGAACAATTCCTCCGCCGGGGTGCCCGGCCGAATGGAAAGGCCGGCCTTTTTCCCAAGGCGGTGGATCTCGTCAATCGTTTTCCGGGGATCTGAATTACTTTCCAGGTGGAAGGTGATCCAATCAGCTCCCGCCTTGGCAAAGGGTTCCGCATAGGACAACGGATCTGAAATCATCAGGTGCAGGTCAAAGGGAAGCACCGTTGTTTTCCGGATCGAAGAAATCACCGGAATACCGAAGGAAATATTGGGCACAAACACCCCGTCCATGATATCCAGGTGAAGACAGTCAGCCTCGGCTTTTTCCATCCGGGCAATTTCACGGTCCAGGCAGGAAAAATCCGCGGCCAGCAATGAAGGGGAAATCCAGATCTTTTTCAATAGAAAACCTCCGTAATTGAATTCAAATCAACGGATACTGTCGATATATCTACATTTTACCGGATTTTTTCAATTTCGTCAAGAAAGATTTTATAAAGAAAGCTGAGAAATCACCTGTTACTTTTGTTGATTTTTTTCGATTTTTGTCAGTTTATCAGGAATATCCCCCACGGTTTGTGCAAATAAGATAAAATTCCTGTAAAAACCTTCCTGCCTCTTTCGCGGATGTACGTTTTATGGTAAAATAAAGAAAAGCGGAAAATGAGGGATGTAGGATGAAAAAAGCAGCCAGCTTCGTATTCGGTGCGTTGTCCGTCTTACTTCTGTGTAGCTCCTGCCTGTTTATGCAGGTGGGAGAGCCCGCCCCTTCCCAGGAAGCGGTGGATACGGCGGCTTCTGTTTCGGAGATTTCCCAGCCGCCGGAGCCGTCAGAAGCGCCGGAACCTTCGGTGCCTCCTGTGCCGGAGCCGGTTACCGTCCGATTAAAGGCGGTGGGGGACAACCTGATCCATAGCTCCATATACGAACAGGCCAACAAGCGGGCCGGCGGGAATGGCTATGATTACAGCTATGCTTATGAAAATGTCCGGGATCTGTTTGCGGACGCAGACATTGCTTCCATTAACCAGGAAAGCATCATCGCCCCGGATTTTGGCCCTTCCACCTACCCGCTGTTCAACGCAACTCCCGAGCTGGGGGACTTAATGCTGGAGCTGGGGTTTGACGTTTTCAATCTGGCCAATAACCATTGCCTGGACAAAGGGGAAGCGGGGGTCTTTTCCTCCCTGGATTATTGGGCGGAAAGGCCGAACGCTGTTACTACCGGGGTCTACCGAAACCAGGAGGATTATGACCAAATCCGCACCATTGCCGCCCAGGATGTGGTGTTCAGCTTTGTGGGGATCACCGAACTGACCAACGGGCTCAGCCTGCCTTCCGGCTCAGAGGCTATCGTTTTGCTGGGCAGCGAGGAGGATCAAATCCGGGAACGGATCGAGAAAGCCAAGGAAATATCCGACGTCTGCGTCGTGAACATCCATTGGGGGAACGAATACACCCATACCCCTACAGAACGCCAGCGGGAACTGGCCGCCAAACTGTCGGAATGGGGCGCGGATATCATCATCGGACACCATCCTCATGTGATCCAGCCAATCGAATACATCGACCGGCCGGACGGCAGCAGGACGCTGGTTGCCTATTCCCTGGGGAATTTTATTTCCGCCCAGGACCGGGGAGAACGGATGATCGGCGGGATGCTGGACGCGGATATTACAAAGGATTTTGAACAGGATACGGTTTCCATTACCCGCTGCGAGTTTGTGCCCATAATAACCCACTACGACCGGGGGTTTGCCAACAACCGGCTGTACCCGCTTTCGGAATATACGGAGGAATTGGCAAACGCTCACGGCGTCCGGGCGTACAGTCCGAATTTTTCCCGGGAATTTATCCTGGAGACCGTCCAAAATGTGATTGACGCGGAATTTTTGGAAAATTTGTCTTGAATCTTTCCTGGTTTTGCGATACAATAAAATACATAATGAATGAAAAGGTGCGATGGTATGGAAAAGAGAAATTACAAAAACACCGGTTTGCAGGTGTCCCTGCTCGGCATGGGCTGTATGCGCCTGCCGAAAATTGACCCGGATAAAGATGACATTGATTATGAAAAGGCGCAGGAGATCATCGACTACGCTTATTCCCACGGGGTCAATTATTTCGATACCGCTTACGGCTATCACGGCGGCAAATCCGAGCTGTTTGTGGGGGAAGCGATGAAAAAATATCCCCGGGACAGCTTCTTCCTGGCCAGCAAAATGCCCATCTGGTGCGCAGAAAAACCGGAAGATGTGGAGCGTATCTTCAATGAGCAGCTGAAGAAATGTCAGACGGAGTATTTCGACTTCTACCTGTTCCATTCCCAAAACGCCGCGAACTTCGAAAAATGCCAGAAAGTCGGTGTGTATGAGTTTTTGAGCAAAATGAAAGCGGAAGGGAAGATCCGCTACCTGGGCTTCTCCTTCCACGATAAACCGGAGGTCCTGCGGCATATCTGCGATACATACCAGTGGGATTTTGCCCAGATCCAGCTGAATTACCTGGACTGGGAAATGCAGGACGCCAAACAGCAGTATGAGATTTTGACGGAGCACGGTATCCCGGTGATCATCATGGAGCCTGTCCGGGGCGGCGTTCTGGCCAACCCCTGCGAAGCCTCCAATGAGGTGTTCAAAGCCGCCCGCCCGGACAAGAGCGTGGCTTCCTGGGCAATCCGCTATGCCGCTACCCTGCCCAACGTTTTGACAGTTTTAAGCGGCATGTCTAGTATGGAACAGGTTGCGGATAACGTTTCCACCATGACCCCCTTTGAGCCTTTGACCGATAAGGACTACCAGGTCATTGAGGAAGCAGTGGACCTCTACAAGAAAAAAGACACGGTTCCCTGCACGGGCTGCCGTTACTGCATGGACTGCCCCTTCGGTGTGGATATTCCGAAAATGTTCTCCATCTACAATAAATACGCGGTCCAGAAGGACGAGGAGGACTACTGGGAGGAGTACCACGCCCAGCCAGAATCCGAATGGGCGGATAAATGCCAGGCCTGCGGCGCCTGCATGGAGCAGTGCCCGCAGCATATCCAGATCCCAGACAAGATGTCCATGATTCGGGAACTGATGTCCGGATTGGATCAAAAATTCTCCAAATAAAGGGGACAGCGTCATGAATTATCAATTTGCAGACCGTATCAACAACTTGAAACCCTCCGCGATCCGGGAAATCTTAAAAAATTCCGACCCCAACGTGATTTCTCTGGCGGCCGGCAACCCGGCGGTGGAATCCTTCCCAGTTGCGGAAATGCAGGAGATCGCCAACCGCATTTTTAATGAAGAAGCTGGGGTCGCTTTCCAGTATGGTATCACCGAGGGCTATCCCAAACTGCGGGAACTGCTCCGGAAACGCCTTTCGGAAAAATTCCACATGGGAACCGAAAACGACGAACTGCTGGTAGTTTCCGGCGGCCAGCAGGCCATCGATCTGGCCACCAAGGTTTTGTGCAACGAAGGGGATATCGTAGTCAGCGAAAACCCGTCCTTTATCGGCGCGCTGAATACTTTCCGTTCATATGCCGCGGTGCTGAAGGGCGTTGATGTCCTGGACGACGGCATGGACCTGGAAAAGCTGGAGAATACCTTCAAAAGCAATAGTAAAGTGAAAATGCTTTACATTATTCCGTCTTTCCAAAATCCCCTGGGAACCTGCACTTCCCTGGAAAAACGTAAGGCGATTTATGACCTTTGCGTCAAATACGGCGTGATCATTCTGGAGGACAATCCCTACGGCGAACTGCGGTTTGACGGGGAGGACATTCCAACCTTAAAGTCTATGGATACAGAGGGCATCGTCATTTACTGCGGCAGTATGAGCAAGGTCATGAGCGCCGGGATCCGGGTGGGTTTTGTGCTGGCCCCCAAGGAGATCGCCGCCAAGATGACCGTAGGCAAGCAGGGCAGCGACGTCCATACCAACCAGTTCTTCCAGATGCTCATTGCGGATTTCATGGAGCATTATGACTTTGACGGGCACATCGAAAAGATCCGCGCCCTGTATAAGCATAAAAGCGGCCTGATGCTGGACGCGATCCGGGAGTACTTCCCCAAGGAAGTGAAATATACGACTCCGCAGGGAGGGCTGTTCCTTTGGTGCACGTTGCCGGAAGGGGCGGATATGCTGGAATTTGTCCAGTTTGCCAAAACAAAGGGCGTAGCGGTGGTGCCCGGCGTAGCCTTTAATGTGGAAGAAGGCACCCCCAGCCGCTGCTTCCGTTTGAATTATTCCACTCCGCCTGATGACAAAGTTGTGGAAGGAACCCGGATTTTGGGCCTGGCCTTACAGGAGTTCCTTGCAAAATAAACCGGTTTTCCGGCGAAAAGTCTGCTCATGCCGGGCAGGCTTTTCCTTTTTCTGCGGAATTTGTCAAAAAATGTACGATTTCCCTTGGCGGATATTGAATTTCCGGGGAAATCATGGTACAATTATATTTTAGAATCTTATCTTTCATTTGGGGGGCCTGTATGCTGTTTTCAAAATGGATTTATCCCAGCTTCGATCCAAGGGATAGTGCGGCTTTACAAAGAGAATACGGGATTTCCGCCATTGTGGCGGACATTCTGGCTGCCCGGGGGATTGGAAGCGCCGAAGCTGCGGAACTCTTTGACGGCCAGGACGAGCTGGAGGACCCCTTCCTTTTGCCGGATATGGAAAAGGCTGTCAGCCGATTGGAGCAGGCCATCAATAATCAGGAAAAAATTACCATTTACGGGGATTATGACTGCGACGGCGTTACGGCTACCGTAATTTTATACTTATATCTCCAATCCATGGGCGCTAAGGTGGACTGGTATATTCCGGAACGAGTGGAAGAAGGCTACGGCCTGAACTGCGGGGCCTTGGATGAGATCAGCGCCAGAGGGACTGTCCTTTTGGTTACAGTGGATAACGGGATTGCTGCTGTCAAAGAGGTGGATTACGCCCAAAGCCTGGGAATGGATGTGATTGTAACGGACCACCATCAGGTGGGGGAGGAGCTCCCCCGGGCCGTCGCTGTGGTAAACCCTCACCGCAAGGATTATCAGGGCGGGTTCCGCCCCCTTTGCGGGGCCGGCGTTGCCTTTAAGCTGGCGGCAGCCATGGAAGGCGGCGATTACAGCCTGGTCGTGGACAGCTTCGGCGCTTTGGCCGCCATTGCCACAGTGGGGGATATTGTGCCCTTGACCGGCGAAAACCGCCTTCTGGCGGAGCAGGGGCTGAAACTGGCGGAATACAGCGACCTTCCCGGCCTGCAGGCTTTAATGGAGGTTGCCGGCTTGAAAGGGAAGCCCCTGACCTCCCAAAAAGCCGCTTTCGGCTTAGTGCCCCGCATCAATGCCGCCGGACGGATGGGCAGCGCAAGGCTTGCCATGCAGCTTTTGCTTTCCGAAACGCCGGAAGAAGCGGAATCCCTGGCCCAGGAGCTGAATCAGCACAACCTGGACCGGCAGCAGGAAGAGCTGGAAATCTTGAGCCGGGTGGAGCAGACCCTGGAAGAACATCCGGAAATCCTGCTGGACCGGGTCATGGTGGTTCCGGCGGAAGGATTGAACCACGGCGTGGTGGGGATCGTTTCCGCCAAGCTGGTTTCCCTTTACGGAAAACCCAACATCATCCTTTCGGTGGACGGGGACACGGCCACCGGTTCCGCCCGCAGTGTAGAGAATTTTTCCATGTTCCGCGCCATCAGCGCCTGCGGGGGGCTGTTGGAAAAATACGGCGGCCACAGCATGGCGGCCGGACTGACCCTAAAAACGGAGAATATCCCGGAATTTACCCGCCAGATCAACCGCTATGCGGAGCAATATTTTGAAAAAATGCCGGTTGTCAGCCAGCGGATTGATAAAGAACTGCATATTGGGAATATTAATTTGAACGACGTTTCCTCATTGCAATTGCTGGAACCCTTCGGCGAGGGGAACCCGCAGCCTTTGTTCTTGCTGAGAGGATGCCTGATACAGGAAATCATCTCCCTGGGCGGCGGAAAACATCTGAAACTGCGGGTCATTTTTGAAGGAAAACCCATTTATGTCCTCTATTTCAAAATGACGCCGGAGGAGTTCGTGTTCCCTGTTGGTTCGCAGGTGGATATTTTGGCGAATCTGGAGCTGAACGCCTTCCGGGACAATGTTTCGGTGGCCGTCCGGCTGAAGGATATCCGCCCCACGGGATTTAACGGCCAAAAATTCCGAAACGCCTACCATTATTATCAGAAGATCCGGCGGGAAGAGGCTGTGGAAACAAAGATCATGGCGATCTCCGTCCCGACCTTGGAGGAGCTTCGCTGGCTGTATAAGGTCCTGCGGAACCGGGGCGGTTCCAGTATCCATGTGGATCTGTTTTTTCTGGCGGAGGTTTCCGCTAAAATGAATTACTGCAAATACCGGCTGATTCTTGATATTTTTCAGGAATTGGAGCTCATCCGGCTCCCCGCTGATTTTTCTGCTATTTATATGGAAGAAACCGGCAAAGTCAATCTGGAAAACTCGGAAATCTTAACATGGCTGCGCCAGCATAATTAAAGAAAGGAGAATCGTATATGGCATCTACCTTTGACAGTTTAATGCAAGCGCTGCACAAAAGCGGCAAGGTGTACGAAGAAGATAAAATTGCCATGGCATACCGCCTGGCGGAAGAAGCCCATGGAGGCCAGCAGCGCCAGTCAGGAGAGCCATATATTTCCCATCCTTTGGCGGTGGCGGAAATCCTGGTTGGGCTTGGCATGGACAGCGACTGTATCTGCGCGGCCCTACTCCATGATGTGGTGGAGGACACTGATATCACCCTGGAAGTCCTTCAGAAAAAATTCGGGCACGATGTGGCCCTGATGGTGGACGGCGTCACCAAAATCAAAAAGCTGTCCTTTGCTTCCAAAGAAGATAAACAGTCGGAGAATATCCGGAAAATGCTGCTGGCCATGAGCGAGGATATCCGGGTCATCATCATTAAGCTGGCCGACCGGCTGCACAATATCCGGACCCTTCAGTTTAAAAGCCCGGATAAGCAGCGGCTGATCGCTCTGGAAACCATGGAGATTTACGCTCCCATCGCCCACCGTCTGGGTATCCGGGGGATTAAAGAAGAACTGGAGGACCGTTCCCTTTTCTACCTGGACCCCGTCGGTTACCACGAAATCGAAGAACAGTTGGAGCTGAAAAAAGCGGACCGGGAGAAATTCATTGAGGAGATCAAGACGCGGATCGCCCGCCGGCTCAAGGATTTCGGCGTGGAGCCCCACATTGAGGGCCGGGTAAAAAGCGTATACGGGATTTACCGCAAGGTCTACATGATGGGCAAGAGCTTTGAAGAGCTTTACGATATTTACGCGGTTCGGATCATTGTCAACACGGTCATTGAGTGCTACAACATCCTTGGAATTATCCACGATTTGTTCCAGCCCATCCCAAACCGGTTCAAGGACTATATCTCTACCCCTAAGCCCAATATGTACCAGTCCCTTCATACCACGGTTATTGATAAGGAAGGGATCCCCTTTGAAATCCAGATCCGCACCTGGGATATGCATTACACCGCAGAGTTCGGCATTGCGGCCCACTGGAAATACAAGGCGGGGATTCAGGGGAAGGACCGGCTGGAAGAACGCCTCGCCTGGGTCCGGCAGATCATTGAGAACCAGCAGGAAGCGGAAGGCGCGGAAGATATCGTCAAAAACATCAAAACCGACCTGGCTGTGGACGATGTCTTTGTGTTCACCCCCAAGGGGGATGTCAAGTGCTTGCCCGCCGGTTCTACCATTGTAGACTTCGCTTATGCCATTCACACCGCCGTTGGCAACCGGATGGTCGGAGCCAAGGTGGACGGCCGGATGGTCCCCCTGGATTATCAGGTCAAAACCGGCCAGATTGTGGAAATTTTGACCTCCAAATCGGACGGCGCCCCCAACCGCAACTGGCTTTCCATTGCCAAAACCAGCGAAGCCCGGAACAAAATCCGGGCCTGGTTCAAAAAAGAACGGAAAGAAGAAAATATCGCGGAAGGCAAGGCTGAATTTGAACGGGAACTGCGCCGGAACCTGATCCATCTGGAAGGGGACGATTACCAGAAGTTCCTGGACAGCCTGGTAAAGCGCTACCACCGGGAGAACGCCGACGACTTTTTTGCCGCCATTGGCTACGGCGGGCTGCTCCTGTCCAGGATGACCAGCCAGATCAAAGACGAATATACCCGCCTGCAAAAGGAAAAAGAGCCGGAGCAGCTTACTGCGGTGGTGACCGCGCCCCGGAAAAGCAGCAGCGGCGTCATTGTGGAGGGGATTGACAACTGCCTGGTAAAATTTGCCCAGTGCTGCAACCCTCTGCCCGGGGACGACATTATCGGCTTTGTCACCAGAGGATATGGAGTTTCTGTCCATAAACGGGACTGCGTCAATGTGGTTAACGCAGATCCTGCCCAAAAGGACCGCTGGATCAATGTTCATTGGGCCGATAACCGGATCAGCAATTTCCGTTCTACCTTAGACATTGTAGCCAAAAGAGACGCCAGCGTTTTGGCGGAAATCAGCCTGGCCTTTGCCAATATGCGGGTCCCGGTTCATGAATTTAACGCCCGGGAGCTGAAAAATGGCAACCGAAATATATTGGCAACCATCAGCACCCAAGGTTTGGAACATTTAAGCAATATTATACAAAAACTGAACAAAGTCCCGGGCGTTTTGTCAGTAGAGCGTTCCGGCAAATAGGAGAGATTCCATGAAATTAGTCATTCAGCGGGTGAAGGAAGCCTGCGTTACCTCGGAAGGAGAGGTCTTAGGCAAAATCGGCCAGGGGTTCCTGGTCCTTATTGGGGTCATGGAAGGGGACACCCCCGATCTTTGCGATTACCTGGCCGGAAAAACTGCCGATCTGCGGGTCTTTACGGATAAAAACGATAAACTGAACCTTTCCTTGAGGGATATTGGCGGAGAGGTGCTGGTGGTATCCAATTTTACCTTAGGCGGCGACTGCCGCAAAGGGCACCGCCCCTCCTTTATCCGGTCCGCCCGGCCGGAAACCGCCGATGAGCTGTACCAGCTTTACATGGCACAGCTGCGGGCCAGGGGGATTCCGGTCCAAAGCGGCCGTTTCGGGGCGCACATGGACATTTCCATGACGGCAAGCGGCCCTATAACCATCCTAATGGATACAGACCAGATGATGAAAAAGAAAGGGGGAGCCGACGCATGACGGTAAAGGTCCTTCCGGTTGGAGAAATCGGCACCAACTGTTATTTTATTACCGATACGGACGGTTTTGCTGCGATCCTGGACCCTGGCGCACAGGCGGATAAAATTATCAGGGCTGTAGAACAGAACGGATGGAGCCCCAAAATAATTTTGCTGACCCATGGACATTTCGACCATATCGGCGCTGTGGAGGAGCTAAAGAACCGGTATCACATCCCGGTGTATATCCATCAGGACGACGCGGAAATGCTGAGGTCCCCGGAAAAAAACGGCGGAATTGCTTTGATGGACCGGCCGGTGACAGCCTCTTATGATAAAACCTTTGCGGATGGTTCGGAAATCCCAATGGGAAACATTTTGTTCCGCGTCATCCACACTCCCGGCCACACCAAAGGTTCCGTCTGCTACCAGGCGGAAAACTGGATTTTTTCCGGGGATACCCTCTTTAACGGCGGGATCGGCCGCACAGACCTTTACGGCGGCAGCTATCCGCAGTTAAGCGAGTCCCTGAAAAAGCTGGCCGCTTTGGAAGGCGATTTCCGGGTCTGCCCCGGCCACGGGCCGGAAACCAGCCTGGAGCAGGAACGCCGGCAAAATCCATATCTGGGGAAAATGAACTATGACGATTTATTTTAACGGGAACCGCTTTCAATATGAAATGGAGAATGTGGCGCGGCTGTTTTATCCTTTGCGGCGGTTTCAATTCTGTTATGAGGCGGACGCCTATGAAGACGGGGACTACCTGGCCTTCCGCCGGGAAATGACCGAAAACGGGGCGCATTTGACAGTGGAGGTCCGGGAAGGCGGATTTTTTGAAACCCAATCCGCCCAGGTTTTAGCTGGGGAAAAATTCGACTCTCGGTGCGAGGAGGAGTTCGCCCGGATCTTATACCGGATTTTGGAAAAACACACCGGCGTGCATCCCCAGTGGGGGATCCTAACGGGAATCCGTCCGGTGAAACGGTTTCAGCATGGGCTGGATTCTGGGCAGTCCCTGGAAGAAACAAGAAGGGAATTTCGGGAAAAATATTACGTTTCCGATGAAAAAATTGCCCTGGCGGAACAGATCTGCCGGGTTCAGCGGCCGGTTTTGGAGAGCGTTTCCCTTCAGGATTACAGCTTATATATCTCTATTCCGTACTGCCCCTCCCGGTGCAGCTATTGTTCCTTTGTTTCCCACTCTATTGACCATCCAAAAGCAAAAAAACTGATACCGGAATATGTAGAATTACTTGTAAAGGAAATTTACTTCACAGCTGAAATCTGCCGGAATTCCGGGGCAAAACTGCGTTCTGTCTATATCGGAGGCGGTACGCCGACGGCTTTGACTGCGGAGCAGCTGAAAACCATCACAGACGCTGTAAAGGCCGCTTTCCGGCCGGAACCTGGCATGGAATACACCATTGAGGCCGGCCGCCCGGACACCATCACCCGGGAAAAGCTTCAGGTTATTTACGATGCCGGAGCCAACCGGGTGAGTATCAATCCTCAAAGTTTTGAGGACGGTGTGCTGGAGGCAGTAGGGCGGAAACACACGGCCCAGCAGGTTGTGGAATGTTATCAGATGGCCCGGGAATTTGGTTTCGATACCATCAATATGGATTTGATTGCAGGCCTGCCGGAGGACACATTGGAGGGATTCCGGCGATCTTTGGACAAAGCCTTGGAACTGGCGCCGGAAAATGTAACGGTGCATGCCCTGTCTGTGAAACGGGCCGCGGACCTTTACGCTCAGCGGAACGGCAGCGAAGATTATTCGGCCGCGCAGAAAATGGTGGCCTACGCTTGCCAGGAACTGACGGGCGCGGGATATCTGCCTTATTACCTTTACCGCCAGAAAAACATCGTGGGCAACTTGGAAAACGTGGGTTACGCGAAACCCGGGCACATCGGCCTTTACAATATCTTCATCATGGAAGAAGTCCAGCACATTGCGGCTGTGGGGGCGGGCGCTGTCAGCAAAGCGGTGTTCCCCGGCCGGATCGAACGGGTATTCAATTACAAATACCCCTATGAATATATTGGAAAGTTTGCCGATATACTGTCAAGGAAGGAGCAATTCGGCGCATTCTTAAAGGAGGCGGGCAGTTATGTTGAATGATTTTAAAAATAAAGCGGACGCGGCTGCCCTGATTCGGGAATATCAAAACGGGCCTGAGTCTTTTGCAGACCGTTCCGAACAGTTTTACCGGCAGCAGGCCGCTTATGTGGCCGACCTGTTCTGCAAAAACTTCCCGGAAAATAAGGTGATCCTTTTAGCCGGTCCCACTTCCTCCGGGAAAACCACCACTTCCCTGAATTTGCAAAAGGAGCTTTATAAGCGCGGGATCTCGACTTTACAGGTTTCCCTGGACGATTTTTTCAAGGACAACGAGGAAGCGCCGCTTTTAGAGGATGGCACCCCGGACTTTGAAACCGCGGAAATGCTGGATATTGCATTTATGGAGGAGTGTTTTGCGGAGCTTTTCGCCAAAGGGACCTGCGATTTCCCGATTTTCGATTTTGTCCATGGAAAACGCAGCGAAACCCGGCGTCCCTGCGTCTTGGATGACCATACGGCAGTTATCATCGAAGGGCTGCACGCGCTGAACCCTGTCATCAAAGAGCGTTCCTTCTGTAAAAACGCCTTGAAGGTCTATATCTCCATCAAAACGGAGTTTTTCCATGGGGAAGAACGGCTCCTCAGCACACGGGAGCTGCGCCTGATCCGGCGGATCATCCGGGACGCCAACTATCGGGGATGCCTGCCGCCCCAGACTATGGCCATGTGGAAGAACGTGGTCCGGGGAGAGGACCAGTATATCCGGCCCTTCCGCCTGGAGGCGGATTTCTGGCTGGATTCCGTACACCTTTACGAACCGTTTCTCTACCGGCAGCCCTTTCTGAAGCTGACCCGGGACGCGGTATGGCTAAACGAGGAACACCGGCTTTTGGCGGAAAAGCTGAACAAAAGCCTGCAAAAATTCCCCGTTATGCCAATGGATTTGGTGCCGAAAGATTCCCTTTTGCGGGAATTTTTGGTTTTGCCTTGAATAAAGGCGAAAAAAGGGATATAATGGGAACAATGAGTCGGCCGCGAGCCGAACAAAAAGGAGGAGAAAATTATGAGTACTGTTTGGGATGATCTGATGGAGTCCGCAAAGAACCTGGCTGACAAGGCGGGGAAAGCGACGGACAAAGCGGTTGTGTACTCGAAGATGAAATATCAGAGTATGCAGCTGGCATCCGACCTGCGTGGCCTTTATGAAAAGCTGGGCAACGCGGTTTACACCATGGCCAAATCCGATTTTGACAACAAGGACCTGATCGATTCCATTATCGCGGAGATCGACGACGTCAAAAAGCGCCTGGAGGAGCTGAATGTCAAAATGGCGGAGCAGCGCAACTCGGTCGTCTGCCCGGCCTGCGGCGCTGTCAGCGACAAGGAAGCCAGCTATTGCTACCGCTGCGGAAATAAATTTGTCCAGCAGGAGGAATGCTGCTGTGAAGACCCGGCGGAAACCGCTGAAGAAACCGTCGCTGAAACAGAAGAAACGGCTGCTCCCGAGGAAAATACCGGGGCGGACAATGGTTCCGAGGAATAAAAGTACAGCGGGACCGGTCATAATAATCCAGCATAGGAGTGTTGCATTTGCAGAGCCGTAAAAGCCAGAATCTGCTGCAGGGCGCGTCAGTTTTAGCGGCGGCTATGATCATCGTCAAGCTGATCGGCGCTGTTTTCAAAATCCCTTTGGGCAATATCCTGGATGGGGAAGCCATGGGGTATTTTTCCACCTCGTACAGCGTTTTTTCCATGATTTACGCATTTTCCACGGCAGGGCTTCCGGCCGCGGTGGCAAAAATGGTGGCGGAACAGTCCGTACGGGGAAGATATCAGGATATCCGAAAAATACGGACATTGTCCGTCCGGCTGTTTTTCTGGCTGGGTATCATCGGCTTTGTGCTGATGGCCGCTTTCAGCAAACTCTATGTAGATTTGGCAGGAAGCGGAAACGCCCTGCTTAGTGTTCTGGCGATTTCACCGGCTATCTTCTTTGGCTGTATGATGTCCGCTTACCGCGGGTATTACGAAGGGCTGCGGAATATGACGCCTACGGCCTCTTCCCAGGTCATCGAGGTGATTGCCAAACTGATATTCGGCCTTGCCCTGGCCTGGGGAGTCACCTTCTGGGCGCAGATGCAGTATGAATCCGGCGGCTTGGTTTTCGGGCAGGTTGTTTCCACTGTGGAGGAACTGCACCGGGCTACCGCGCCTTACGCTTCGGCGGCGGCGATTTTCGGCGTGACGATCTCGACTTTTGTGGGGACCCTTTACCTTCTGATTTTGCATAAAAAGAAGGGGGATGGGATCACCAAGGAGGACTTGAAATATTCCCCTCGGCCCATCCGAATGCGGGTCCTGCTGGTGCGCCTCATTAAAATTGCGATCCCCATTTCCTTAGGGTCCATTGTGGTCAATGTGGCCCAGTTTGTGGATACTTTGACCATTATCACCCGGCTGGATGATGCCTTCGCGGCCCATCCGGCGGAAATGGCCGCTATCTTCGGCGGGCTGATCCCTGCGGACATTCTGGCGGCCGGGGAAGGCGGGAACTTTATTTACGGGTCATACAGCGGATACGCTCTGTCCGTATTCAACCTGGTGCCGGCTTTTACCAGTATTTTTGGAAAAAGCGCGCTGCCCAGCGTGACGGCGGCCTGGACTGCCCGCGACCGTCGGGGAACCCAGGTTAACATCGAATCCGTTATCCGGATGACCTGCCTCATTGGGATTCCGGCAAGCCTCGGCATCCTGGCCATGGCGCAGCCAATTTTGACCCTTCTGTTCCCCGGAAAAGTGGCGGAGGTGGCAATTGCGGCCCCGGTTTTAAGCGCGCAGGGGATCTCCCTGATTTTCCTGGGGCTTTCTTCGCCGCTGTTTGCGGTTTTGCAGGGCCTTGGCAGGGCGGATCTGCCGCCTAAATTCATGCTGGTGGGCGTTGTGTTAAAATTTGTGGTCAACTGGGTGACGATTGCCATTCCGGCCATCAACGTCCAGGGCGCCGCTGCCGGTACCACCGCCTGTTATGCCACCATCATTATCCTGTGCTTGATTTGGCTGCGGAAGATTACCGGACTCCGGTTCCATTTTGTAAAGCTGATAATCCGGCCGCTGATCGCAGGCGCCGCCTGTGCCGGAACGGCATATGTCGTGTATCATACCGTGCTGGCCGACATGTCTTCCAATGGGATCAAAACCATAGCGGCCATTGGCTGCGGCGGGATCGTGTATGTGATTTTGGTCCTGCTTTTGCGGGGAATCTACAAAGACGACATCCTGATGCTGCCAAAAGGAGAAAAATTTGCAAAACTACTTGAAAAATATCGATTATTAGGGTAAAATGGTTTTTGTACTCTGATAGATGGAGGGGAGCATTCTGGAATTTATTCAAAAAGGGCATTACGACATGGAGGACCTGCTCCATATCATGGAGATCCTCCGAGGGCCGGAAGGCTGCCCATGGGACCGGGAACAGACTCACGAAAGCATCCGCGGCAATTTTATTGAGGAAACTTATGAGGCTGTGGAGGCGATCGACCGGCATGATACGGCGCTGCTGCGGGAAGAGTTGGGGGATGTCCTGCTGCAGGTAGTGTTCCACTCCCGTATGGAGGAGGAAGCCGGTTCGTTCAATTTCGGGGATGTGGTCAACGACATTTGTCAGAAGCTTATCATCCGGCATCCTCATATTTTTGGGGATATTCAGGTGCAGAGTACAGACGAAGTGCTGGATAACTGGGAAGCAATCAAAAACGCAGTAAAGGGCACCAAGACTCAGGCTGAACGGCTGTGGGCTGTGCCGGCGGTTTATCCTGCTTTGATGCGGAGCCAGAAGGTTTCCAGCCGGGCCGCAAAGGCCGGCATGGGGTATCCGGATACAGATGGCGCCTGGAAGGACCTGGAAAGTGAGCTGGACGAACTGAAGCAAGCCATTGCGGATGGAGACCAGAAGCATACAGAAGAGGAGCTTGGCGATTTGCTGTTTGCCGCTGTGAACGTTGCGCGCCACGAGGGAATCGACAGCGAATATGCGCTGACCTGCTCCTGTGAGAAATTTATCAGGCGTTTCGAGGCAGCGGAAAAGATTGCCGTTTCCAAAGGGATCGACATGAAAGCTGCGGATTCCCAAACATTGGATGAAATTTGGAAGGAAGCAAAGAAAAATGCGGATTCCAAATAAAAAGGAATACAAAAATGGAGGTATTTTACAATGACAAAAACTGAACTGATCAACGCTGTTGCGGAGAAAGCGGAGTTTTCCAAGAAAGATGCGGAAAAGGCTGTTGCTGCTGTTTTGGAAGGGATTACTGACGCTTTGGTCAGCGGCGAAAAGGTCCAGCTGGTTGGCTTCGGCACCTTTGAAGTGCGTGACCGCGCTGCCAGAGAAGGCAAAAACCCCGCTACCGGCGAGGTTATCCAGATCGAGGCGACGAAAGTCCCCGCTTTTAAAGCCGGCAAAGCTTTGAAAGACGCTGTGGCAAAATAACGAAACTGGAAACAAGGGCCTTTTCTTTCGGATGGGATCGATCCGGCGGAAAAGGCCCTTTTACAAATGAGGGATTCTGATGAGATTAGATAAGTATTTAAAAGTCAGCCGGCTGATCAAGCGCCGGACCATTGCCAACGAAGCATGCGATGCCGGAAAAGTCCTGGTCAATGGGAACGCGGCCCGAGCTTCCTATGATGTGAAGATAGGGGATGTGATTGAAATCCAGATCGGCGCGCATCCCATTAAGGCAAAGGTATTGGCAGTTGCGGAGGTCGTCCGGAAGGAAGGCGCCGCAGAGCTGTATCAGCTGCTGTAAACCGGCATATTCCCGCCCTTTCCCGAATAGGATAGTACCGAAAGAAAATTCTGGAAAGGGTGTTCAAAATGACAGAGTCGAAATCGCTCCATACGCCGCACCACCTGATTCTGGAGGACCGGAAAAAATTGACGCTTTCCGGCGTCCAGGATGTGGATTGTTTTGACGAACAGGCCGTCGTCCTGTTTACCAACATGGGCAAGCTCATTATCCGGGGCCAAAACCTCCATGTCAACGGGTTCCAGGTAGAATCCGGGGATTTTTCCATGGAAGGGGATATAAAGGTCCTGGAGTATGCGGAAAACGAAAAAACGCGGTTCCCGTTTTTAGCGCGTCTTTTTCGTTAACGGAGGCGGCTATGGGATTTGCACCGGAAACGGCTGTCTTCCTCTATGCCTGTGCCCTTGGTGCCGGGTTAGGGGTTCTTTATGATGTGTTCCGCCTGCTGCGCCTGGTAACAGGAGGGAAAGCCCTGCTTGTTTTTTTGGAGGACCTGCTCTTTTCCTTCCTTGCGGCAGGCTGTACGCTGTATTTTATGATTGAGTTTTGCAGCGGCTGGCTGCGGCTTTTTGTCTTGGCAGGGGAGGCTTTGGGCTTTATCCTGTACCATTTTACGGTTGGAGAAATCGTAATCCGTTTGCTGCGGCTGATCTGTCGGGGAGTCCGTTTTCTGCTTTTGGGAATTTGGCGGAAAATTTTGTATCCTCCCTTGCGGATTCTGTTATTAATTGTACAAAAAATAAAACACCTAGTTGTTGCGATTTCACAAAAATTCGGAAAGCCCCTTTTTTTTCAAAATTTATCCTTGCAACTCCATCCCAAGATGATGTATAATGAAAATAATAGTAATCAAACAGATACAGGAAAGGATGGCTAAGCAAGGGATGAAGACGAAAAAGAGCAAGGTCAACCGGATTGTAACTGTGGCGATTATTGCGCTGATTGGTTATGTAGTCGTTTCCTTGTTTGTGTTGCAGGCGGATATATCCGCGTACAGGCGGCAGCTTTCTTCTTTGGAAGAGCAGTGCCGGCAGCAGGAACTGGATAACCAGGAATTGGAGGAAATCATGGATAGGGACTCCGATTTTGATTACATTGTAAAAATGGCGCGTGAAAAGCTTGGGCTGGCATTCCCCGATGAGCATATTTTTTATGATGTGTCGGGAAATGAATAGATTTATTGGCAGCAGGGAAAAATAAGAGGAGGATCATCAAACATTTATGCAGCTTGAAGTAGGAAAAATTTACGAGGGCAAAGTAACCGGGATCACGAAGTTTGGCGCCTTTGTGGATCTGGGCGACAATGTGACCGGTATGGTTCATATTTCAGAAGTGGCCCCGACGTTTGTCAAGGAAATCACGGAATTTGTCACGATGGGCCAAACTGTAAAGGTAAAGGTTCTGAATATCGGCGAGGAAGGCAAAGTGAGTCTTTCCATGAAGCGCGCTGTTGATACGCCGCCTGCCTCTCAGTCCCGTCCTCAGCGGCCTCGTGGATTTGATCGCGACCGGCGCGGAAACGGCGGCGCGGACAGCGGCAATGCTGCTTATAATAAGTCCTCCGAAGGCGGAAAGAGCTTTGAAGATATGCTGAGCAAATTTATGCAGCGCAGCGATGAAAAAATGTCCGATTTGAAAAAATCTATGGACAGCAAACGAGGCTCTTATCAAAAAAGATCCCGCTAATGCTTGAACACAGTGCCTGCGGCGTGAAGTCCTATTTTCGGCCGCGGGCTTTTTTCTATTACGGAAACGTTAGTCGGAAGGAGTATGCGCTGTGAAAATTCAGGAATCTGGCGAAAATTATTTGGAAACTGTGTTGATATTGGAAAAGAAAAACGGAACCGTCCGTTCTGTAGATGTGGCTAATTACCTTGGCGTGTCAAAACCCAGCGTCAGCCGGGCCATGAGCGTGTTAAAAGCGGCGGGATATATCAGCCAGGAAAGCTACGGCGACATCTATTTGACAGAAGCCGGCAGGGAAAAGGCCGGCGCAGTTTTAGAACGCCACCGGCTGATTTCCAAGTTCCTGCGCCTTTCTGTGGGAATTGATGAGGAAACAGCGGACCGGGATGCCTGCCGCATTGAGCATGTAATCAGCGATGCAACGGAACAGGGAATGCGGAAATATGTAGAAGATCATTCCTCTTTGGAATGAAAAAGCCCCCTTTTATAGGGGGCTTTCTTTTGTTAGAATTGTTTTTGAGATAACAGCATGTGCTTACTGTTCCAGCACTGTTCAGAAAGGTCAACATAGTACCGGTGGGGGTTTTCAAAACGTTTGACTTCATCCCACAACGTGTTGATCTGTTCCGCGCAGTAATCCCGGATTTCCTTTAAGCTGGGAAGCGAATAAACGCACACGCCGCTTTGGAAAATATGCTCCATCATGGGGCGCAGCTCCACATCCTCAAAGGTCTTGGATTTCCAGGTTTCCAGTGGGTCAAAGAGGGTAATGGGCCCTTCCGCCGGGACATCTTCCTCAAAGAGGGCCACATAGTCCGCCACAGCCTTGCCGCTGTCTTTTTTGAATAGGCGGTACACTTTTTTCAGGTTCGGCGTTGTAACCTTTTCAACAGTTTCACTGATTTTGATCCGCGGCTGGAACACGCCGTTTTCTTTGACTGCTACCAGCTTGTAAACACCGCCGAAAACCGGGTCGCTCTTGGAGGTAATCAGGTTTTCGCCAACGCCGAAGGTGTCCACCTTGGCTCCCTGCAAAATCAAATCCCGGATCAGGTATTCATCCAGGGAGTTGGAGGCAACGATCTGGCAGTCGGGATACCCCGCGTCGTCCAGCATTTTCCGCATTTTTTTGGAAAGATAGGCGATGTCGCCCGAATCAATGCGGACCCCCTTGGGACGGTAGCCTTTGGGCTTTAACACCTCATCGAAGCACTTGATGGCGTTGGGGATACCGGATTTCAGCACGCTGTAAGTATCCACCAGCAGGGTGCAGCTGTCCGGATAGATTTCTGCATAAGCCTTAAAGGCTTCGTATTCGCTGTCAAAAAGCTGGACCCAGCTGTGTGCCATCGTCCCCATGGCCGGAACCTCAAATTCCCGGTCGGTGATGGTGCAGGCAGTACCCGTGCATCCGCCGATGAAAGCGGCCCTGGCCCCCAAAATAGCTGCATCGTAGCTTTGGGCGCGGCGGGAACCAAATTCAAAAACGGAACGCCCTTGGGCGGCCCGGACAATCCGGTTGGCCTTGGTGGCCACCAGGGACTGGAAGTTGACAGTCAAAAGCACCATGGTTTCAATGAGCTGCGCCTCAATAATGGGGGCAACGACAGTCACCACCGGTTCGCCGGGGAAGATGGGGGTTCCCTCTTTCATAGCCCAGATATCGCCGCTGAAATGGAACCCTCGGAGATACTGAAGGAATTTTTCGCTGAACATTTTTTTGCTGCGGAGATATTCAATATCATCTTCCGTAAAATGAAGGTTTTTCACATATTCCACCAGCTGCTCCAGCCCGGCGCAGATGGCGAACCCGGCCTGATCGGGGATTTTGCGGAAAAACATATCAAAGACAGCAACCTGGTCCCCATATCCCTGCTCAAAATAGCCGTTGGACATGGTCAGCTCATAAAAATCCACAAGCATTGTCAGATTGCGATTGTTGCTCCAATTCATGGTCAAGACTCCTTGTTATTTGGTAGGAAGGCAGTTTACGACTTTTACGCCGTTTTCCGCCATATAAGCCAGGGCGGCTTGATGGCGAAGCTCAGCCGGATGCCCGGGCGCATCGTAGGTTTCCACCAGCTGGCAGGGGACGATTACCTCCAAAGTCCGGTTATTCTGATTGGCAAAGGCTTTCAGCGTTACGGCAAACTGCTGGATGCAGATATCCGTACAGCAGCCAATCACAATTACAGTCTGGATATCCTCCAGCAGCTTGTCCATTCCCGGCGCAAAAAAGGCGTTAGTGGAATTTTTGTACAGAACAGCCTGCTGGAACTCCGCGATTTCCGGGGCCAGCTCCGGCTCCACAGTGCCTTCCAAACAGTGGGGCGGGTAAGAAAAAAGCTCTGACGATTCCTGGGTGTGGCAATCTGTAACGGCCGCCGCAAAAATCCTACGCTGCCGGCATTGGGCCAGGAAATTCCGGGCCGCCGGAAGGATCGCTTCCACCCGGGGGCTTGCCAGCGCGCCGGTGCGGGTAAACCCTATATTCAGATCAATGGTCAGCGCCAAAGCGCGGCCGGGATCTGAAATTTCATCGAAGTTCCAGTCAGGCCAAAGGGAACGTTCTTCGCTGTTCATAAAATCCCTCCTTCTTATATTTTACAAGAAAATTTCAAAAGATGCAATGCATTTTGCAAGATTTATGATGGAAATCAGACATCCTCAGCGGAAGATCCAGGCCGGATGCGACCCATTATGCAAAGGTCCTCGTATTTTCCTGCGCGGACGCCCGCCATCCGCTTGACGCCCTCTTTTTGAAAACCGAACTTTTCATACAAATGGATCGCCGCGGCATTGTCCGTAAAGACGGAAAGCTCGATCCGGATCAGCATTAACCAGTTGCGGCAAGATCGAGGAGGGCTTCCATCAGCGCACGGCCCACCTTTTGATTCTGATACTGGGGATGGACCATCATGCCGATCTCGCTGCAGTGCCGGCCGCGTCCGTTTCCAACGGAAAGGCCCGCCGCGCCGATGACCTGTTCTTGGCCGTCCTCCTTACGCAGCACAGCGGTAAATTCGTGCTGATTAGGGCCCAGGTTCCGATAATATTCCTTCATCTGAGCAGCCTGCTCGGAGGGGATACTGAAAATGTTTTCCATCACGCCGGGCATAACTCGGATCGCGGCGACTTCAGCCGCGTCCTCAGGGCGTGAAGGGCGAATATAAAAGTCCATCCTTGGCCTCCTTTCAGATTCGGGTATCTAGGAGCTTCACATATTTGTCATGGAACTGCTGGAAAGTCCCGTTGTCCAACGCTTCTCGGATTTTTTCCATGAGGGTATTGTAAAAATAGAGGTTGTGCATAACCGCCAGCCGCATGGCCAGCATTTCATTTGCCTTGAACAGATGGCGCAGGTAAGCCCTGGAATGGCGCTGGCAGGTGGGACAGGTGCATTCCGGGTCGATGGGGGAGTCGTCCTCTGCATATTTGGCGTTCATAATGTTGCGGATACCACTCCAGGTGTTCAGGTGGCCGTGGCGGGCGTTGCGGCTGGGCATAACGCAGTCGAACAGGTCAACGCCTCTGGAAACCGCCTCGATAATGTTGCCGGGAGTTCCGACCCCCATGAGGTACCGGGGTTTCTGAGCAGGCATATGGGGTTCCACCGCGCTGATGATCCGGTACATATCCTCCGCCGGTTCTCCCACGGCCAGGCCGCCGATGGCGTAGCCGTCCAAATCCAGGTCGGCGATCTGCTTCATGTGCTCCACCCGGAGTTCATCGTAGACGCAGCCCTGGTTGATGCCGAACAGCAGCTGGTTTTTGTTGATGGTTTCGTCCAGGGAGTTTAGCCGCTTCATTTCCTCCTTGCAGCGGACCAGCCAGCGGGTTGTCCGTGCGCAGGACTGAGTGGAATAAGCCAGGGTGGAGGGGTTTTCCACACACTCGTCAAAGGCCATGGCAATGGTGGAACCTAAATGGGACTGGATCTGCATGCTGATTTCCGGGCTCATGAAGATTTTGCGGCCGTCCACATGGGAATTGAAGGTAACGCCTTCCTCCTGTATTTTCCGCAGGACCGCCAGGGAAAATACCTGGAACCCGCCGGAGTCGGTGAGAATGGGACGGTCCCATCCCATGAATTTATGCAGGCCGCCCATGCGGTAAATCAGCTCATCGCCGGGCCGGACGTGCAGATGGTAGGTATTGCAAAGCTCTACCTGGCACTTTAAGTCCTTCAAATCGTAAGAAGAGATCCCGCCCTTGATAGCGGCGGAAGTCCCCACGTTCATAAAAGCGGGGGTCTGCACGGTGCCGTGGACGGTGACAAATTCTCCCCTACGGGCGGAACCTTCTTTTTTCAATAATTTGTACATATAAAACCTCACATTGTCAGATTACAGGATCAGCATGGCGTCGCCGAAGCTGAAAAAGCGGTATTTTTCGGCAACAGCCGTATGATAAGCGTTCATGGTGTGCTCATACCCGGCAAAGGCGGACACCAGCATAATGAGAGTGCTCTCCGGCAGGTGGAAATTGGTAATCAGGCCGTCCAGCACTTTGAACTCATAGGAAGGGTAAATGAAAATGTTGGTCCAGCCTTCCGCTTCCTTGATTTCCCCGGTAAAGGTGGCGACGCTTTCCAGGGTCCGGCAGCTGGTGGTGCCCACCGCAATGACCCGGCCGCCGTTTTTCTTGGTTTCGTTAATTAGATCGGCGGTTTCTTTGGGAAGGTGGTAATGCTCGGAGTGCATTTTGTGGTTTAGAATATTTTCCTCCTTCACGGGACGGAAAGTCCCAAGGCCCACATGCAGGGTCACATAGGCGATTTTTACCCCCATGCTTTCCAGCCTGGCCATCAGTTCCTTGGTAAAATGCAGCCCGGCCGTCGGCGCGGCGGCAGACCCCAGTTCATGGGAATAAACCGTCTGGTAACGCTCCTTGTCCTGGAGCTTTTCCGTGATATAAGGGGGGAGGGGCATCTGGCCGATTTGGTCCAGAACGGAGAAAATGTTCCCCTGACACTCAAATTCCACCAGGCGGTTCCCGCCTTCCAAAACATCCAAAACCTCGGCACGGAGCAGGCCGTCTCCGAATACAAAGCGGCTCCCGATTTTAGCCCGGCGGCCGGGCTTGACCATTACTTCCCAGCGTTTCTGCTCTTTCTGCTCCAAAAGGAGAAATTCCATGTTGGCGCCGGTATCCTCTTTTTGGCCGTACAGCCTGGCGGGGAGTACCCGGGAGTCGTTGACCACCAAAAGGTCGCCGAGCTTTAACAGCTCCGTCAAATCCCGGAAGTGATGGTGGGCGATTTCCCCGGTCTGCCGGTTTAAGCACATGAGCCGGGAAGAATCCCGGGGCTCCACCGGCGTTTGGGCAATCAGCTCCTCCGGCAGGTCAAAATTGTAGTCGCTTTTTGTCATCAAATTCATGCAATCATCCATTCTGCCGTGAAACAACGGCATTTATTTTGTCCCCGTCCCCCGGCTTCTTTCGCACAATTCTGAAATCTTTCGAAAAAAGATTGACACTGCCTGCGGAACATGGTATGATAAATACAGCCAATCAACATTCCAGTCAGAGGAGCGGGATTTAAGAGTAAGCTGCCGGAGGTTTCCCAAAGCCGTTGAATGCAGCCCAAAGGGAAAACCGCCGAAGGGGATAAATGGGAAGTTATCCGCCTGGCCCTGGGTTTAAGAAACACTGGGTTGTCATCATGTGATGGAGAACTGACGCTTGTTCGCCCCCTGTTCGGGCCGGCAATACTCAGTACTATCTATTATAATGCATGATGGACCGGTTTTCAACCGGTTTTTTTCATACCGGGCGGAAAATCGTACATATACTGGAAAAGGGCGGACAATTCGCCATAAATATGGCATTAGAAAAGGATGATTTGTGATGAAAACGTATCGTGTTGGGATTATCGGTGCCACCGGAATGGTAGGGCAGCGGTTCGCCACCCTTTTGGAGGACCATCCGTGGTTCCATGTCACCGCGCTGGCCGCTTCTGAGCGCAGCGCCGGAAAGACTTATGCGGAAGCCGCCGGGAGCCGTTGGCTGATGAAAACCCCCATGCCCGAATCCATGAAGGATTTGGTCCTGCTGGATGCTTCCAAGGATATTGATCGAATGAAGGAACTGGTAGATTTCGTTTTCTGCGCCGTCAACATGAAGAAGGACGAGATCAAGGCCCTGGAAGAAGCCTATGCCAAAGCGGAGATCCCGGTGGTGTCCAATAACTCCGCCAACCGCGGCGTGCCGGATGTCCCCATGGTAGTGCCGGAGATCAACGCGGATCATATCGAAGTCATTGAGGCCCAGCGGAAACGATTGGGAACCAAGCGGGGCTTTATCGCGGTGAAATCCAACTGCTCCCTCCAGAGCTATGTGCCGCCGCTGTCCCCCCTGAAGGACATCTACGGCCTGAAGAAGGTCCTGGCCTGCACCTACCAAGCCATTTCCGGAGCCGGCAAAACCTTTGAAACCTTCCCAGATATCGTGGACAACGTGATCCCCTTTATCGGCGGCGAGGAGGAAAAAAGCGAGCAGGAGCCCTTGAAGCTGTGGGGCAAGGTGGAAAACGGCAAAATTGTCAACGCGACGGAGCCTTCCATTACTACCCAGTGCCTGCGGGTGCCGGTCAGCGACGGCCATACCGCCGCAGTGTTCGCTTCCTTTGAGAAGAAGCCGGAAATCGAGGACATCAAGAAAATCTGGGCGGAATTTGAAGGTGAAGCCCAAAAACTGAACCTTCCCTCCGCACCTAAACAGTTTATCCATTATTTTGAGGAGGAGAACCGCCCCCAGGCCAAACTGGACCGGGATCTGGAAGGCGGCATGGCGGTTTCCGTGGGGCGGCTCCGTTCCGACAGCCAATACGACATTAAATTTGTCTGCCTGTCCCATAACACCCTGCGTGGCGCGGCAGGCGGCGCGGTTTTGATGGCAGAGCTTCTGGCCGCCAAAGGCTACATGGATTAAGGAGAATTTTACATGAAAAAACTGATTTTCCAGGGGGCCGGCATTGCGATTTTGACGCCCATGTTTCCTGACGGGAGCATCAATTGGGAGGAATTTGGCCGGTTGATCGACTGGCAGATTGATAATTCCACGGACGCTTTGATCGTCTGCGGCACCACCGGTGAAAGCCCCACCCTTTCCGTAGGGGAAAAGGTGCAGCTGTTCCGCTATGCGGTGGAACGGGTGAACGGCCGGGTTCCGGTGATTGCGGGCACCGGCTCCAATGACACCCAAAAGGCAATTGAGCTTTCTAAAGAGGCTAAAAACGCCGGGGCGGACGCTTTGCTGCTGGTAACGCCCTACTATAACAAAACCTCTCAGCGTGGATTGGTGGCCCACTATAACGCCATTGCGGACGCTGTGGACCTGCCGCAGATTGTTTATCATATCCCCAGCCGCACCGGGGTGACCATTGCCCCCAAAACCTTCCAGGAGCTTTCCAAGCACCCCAATATCGTGGCGGTAAAGGAAGCCAGCGGCAATTTTGCCGCTATTGCCCAGACCCGTTCTCTCTGCGGGGATGAGCTGGCCTTTTATTCCGGCGAGGACGGAATGATCGTGCCGCTGCTTTCCCTGGGAGGGAAAGGCGTCATTTCCGTTCTTTCCCATGTGGCGCCCAAAGCGGTGCACGATATCTGCGCCCTCTATTTTGCGGGCAAAGTGCAGGAGAGCGCCGCCATCCAGCTGGATTGCATGGATCTGGTGCAGGCCCTCTTTATGGACGTAAACCCCATCCCGGTTAAAGAGGCCGTCAATATGATGGGATTTGCCGCGGGTCCCTGCCGGATGCCCCTGTATCCCATGGCTCAAGCGGACCGGGAAGTCCTGGCCCAGGTGATGCGCAGGCACGGATTGATTTCTTAAAGAAAAACACAGTCAGGCGAAAAGGAACGTGAAAAATATGGTAAATATTATGCTGTGCGGCTGCCAGGGAAAAATGGGCCACGTTATCGAAGACTGCGTGGCCTCCCGGGAAGACTGCCGCATTATTGCTGGTGTGGACATCAACACGACGGACCAGCGGGAGTTCCCCGTATATGAAAAACCGGAGCTTTCGGCGGAAAAGCCGGATGTGGTAATCGACTACTCTCACCCCAGTTCTCTGGAAGGGCTGTTGGCTTACGGGATCCAAAACCATGTCCCCCTGGTGATCGCCACCACCGGGTATCATCCGGAACAGATTGCCAAAATCGAGGAAGCGTCCAAACAGATCCCGATCTTCTTTTCCTTCAATATGTCCCTTGGGGTGAACCTCCTGGCTGAACTGGCCCGGAAAGCGGCCCAGATTTTAGGGGGACAGTTCGATATTGAGATTGTGGAAAAGCATCACAACCGGAAGCTGGACGCTCCCAGCGGCACAGCTCTGATGCTGGCCGACGCCATCAATGAAACCCTGGGCGGCCAGGAGGTCTATACCTACGACCGCCATTCCGTCCGGAAAAAACGTGAGAAAAACGAAATCGGCATCCATTCCGTCCGGGGCGGAACTATTGTTGGGGAACATGAAATCATTTTTGCCGGACGGGATGAGGTCATCACATTGTCCCATTCCGCTATGTCCCGGGAAATTTTCGCAGTTGGCTCTTTAAACGCGGCGGTGTTCCTCAGTGGGAAAAAAGAGGCCGGCATTTACAGAATGGCGGATTTGATTGCCGAATAAGCAGGGGAGGGATTGGAATGAAAACTATCACCCGTATGGATATTACCAACGACGTCGCGCTTGTAACGCTGAATAAGGTACCCGCCGGGTGCGAATTTACCGACCGGATTTTTTCTGCGCTGACAGAGGCGGAGATCAATGTGGATATGATTTCCCAAAGCGCGCTGACAGGCCCGTATGTTTCCCTGTCCTTCACTGCGGACGGGAATGATATCGGCAAAATCATGGAAGTGACTGCGAAGATCCGGGAAACCTATCCCACAGTGAAACCTTTAGTAAGCAATAACAATGTAAAAATTTCTCTGTTTGGCGAAGAGATGCCGGAATATTTCGGCATTGCGGCCGGTGTGTTCCATGTATTGGCACAGGCGGGCGCGGAAGTCCTGCTCATCACCACCTCGCTGGTGGATATTTCCGTGCTGGTCAGCGCTGCGGCGGCTGAGGATGTTCAGGAAGCTTTGCAGAAGGCATATGATTTGTAAATTTTTTGTAAACCTCTTGCCAAATGTTTCAAATTGTGTTATAGTAATATAGCATTACGCACGCACGTCTTAAACTGCGCATGGTGCTGAACTGTGTCAGTGGCGCAGGATTGTGTGCGGAGGCGGGCTCCGGCCCGAAATAACCAAATTTTTAGGAGGTACTACCTTATGGCAGTCGTATCTATGAAACAGCTGTTGGAAGCTGGCGTGCACTTTGGTCATCAGACCAGAAGATGGAACCCCAAAATGGCTCCTTACATCTTCACTGAGAGAAACGGTATCTACATCATCGACCTGCAGAAAACCGTGAAGAAACTGGAAGAAGCCTACATGTTTGTCCGCGACACTGCTGCAAACGGCGGCGAGATCCTGTTCGTCGGCACTAAAAAGCAGGCTGGCGATTCCGTGAAGGAAGAGGCTGAGCGCTGCGGCATGCATTATGTCAACGCCCGCTGGCTGGGCGGTATGCTCACCAACTTCAAAACCATCCGCCGCAGAATCGAGCGCCTGGCTCAGCTGCGCAAAATGGAAGAGGACGGCACCTTTGAGCTGCTGCCCAAGAAAGAAGTTATCCAGCTGAAACTCGAAATCGAGAAGCTGGAGAAATTCATCGGCGGTATCAAGAACATGAGCACTCTTCCCGCTGCCCTGTTCGTTGTTGACCCCAAGAAGGAAAAAATCGCTGTTGCCGAAGCCAGAAAACTGGGCATCCCGGTTGTAGCGATCGTTGACACCAACTGCGATCCTGATGAAGTGGACTATGTGATCCCCGGCAACGACGACGCGATCCGCGCTGTAAAACTGATCGCCGGCGCTATGTCCAGCGCTGTTCTGGAAGGCAGACAGGGTGAATCCGAAGCTGAGGAAGCTGCCGAGTCTGATGAAGCGGAAGAATCTGCTGAGTAATTTCGCATAAGATGACGCCAATGCCCGAGCCAAACCCTCGGGCATTTTGATGAAGTATAGGAGGAAAATAAAATGGCAAATTTTACTGCTGCTGATGTTAAGAATCTGCGTGAACAAACCGGCTGCGGCATGATGGACTGCAAAAAGGCCCTGACCGAGTCCAACGGTGATGCGGAAAAAGCTCTGGAGTTCCTGCGCGAAAAAGGCCTGGCTGCTGCTGAGAAGAAAGCCAGCCGTATTGCTGCGGAAGGTCTGGTTGTTTCCATGGTAGAAGGCAACGTGGGTGTTGTCCTGGAAGTCAATGCGGAAACCGACTTCGTTGCGAAAAACGAAACCTTCGTGGAATTTGTCAACAATGTTGCGAAAACCATCATCAAAAATAATCCTGCTTCTGTTGAAGAACTGGGCGGCATGCACTGCGAAAACACCGATATGACCGTGACCGAGGCCCTGAACGACCGCATCCTGGTAATCGGCGAGAATATGAAGATCAGACGTTTCAGCCGTATGGAAGGCAACCTGGTCCCTTATGTTCACGGCGGCGGCAAGATCGGTGTTCTGGTGAACTTTGACACCGACTGCGCGGACAAAGAAGAGTTTGCTACCGTTGGTAAAGACGTTGCCATGCAGATTGCTTTCTCCAATCCCTCTTACCTGAACGAGTCTGAAGTTCCCGCTGAAGTTGTGGAAAAAGAGAAAGAGATCATCAAAGCTCAGATGGAAAACGATCCTAAGATGGCCAACAAACCCGAAAAGGTCAAAGAAGGCATCGTCAATGGCAGAATCGGCAAAGTGTTCCAGGAAATCTGCCTGCTGGATCAGCCCTTCGTGAAAGAAGAAAAGATCAACGTGAAGCAGTATGTTGCGGACGCTGCGAAAGCTATGGGCGGCAAAATGGAAATCGTTTCTTTTGTCCGCATTGAGAAAGGCGAAGGCCTGGAAAAACGCGAAGACAACTTTGCAGATGAAGTTGCCAGCATGATGAAATAAGCTGTCGTTCTGACAGAAAAAGCCCCCGGATTTAATAATCCGGGGGCTCCTGCTTTATTCCTGGATGCCGGGGATTTTGGGAAGTCCCGCAAAACCTTTCTGAAGGTCTTCATCTGTCGGAATATAATCTGTCATGCGTCCTTCCAGATAAGAGGTGTAAGCGGACATATCAAAGTATCCGGTACCGGTCAGGCCGAACAGGATCGTTTTGGCTTCACCGGTTTCTTTGCATTTCAAAGCCTCATTGATGGCTGCACGGATTGCATGGGCGGATTCCGGGGCAGGAAGGATGGTTTCTTTTTTGGCAAACAGAACTGCCGCCTCAAAGACCTTGCTTTGTTCCACGGAAACTGCTTCCATGTAGCCGTCATGATACAGCTTAGATAGGATGGGGGACATCCCGTGATAACGCAGGCCGCCCGCATGATTGGGGGAGGGGATGAAGCCGCAGCCTAAGGTATACATTCTGGCCATGGGGGTAATGCGGCCAGTATCGCAGTAATCGTAAGCATATTTACCTCGGGTCAAAGACGGACAGGATGCCGGTTCCACTGCAATAATCCGCGGATTTGCTTTGCCTGTCAGTTTATCCCGCATGTAAGGCCCGATCAAACCGCCAAGGTTGGAACCGCCGCCAGCGCAGCCGATGACAATGTCCGGATATTCGTCGATCATTTCCATGGCGATTTTACATTCCTCGCCGATAATGGACTGATGGAGCAGGACCTGGTTTAAAACAGATCCCAGAACATACCGGCAGTCAGGAGTATTGACTGCGGTTTCTACCGCTTCCGAAATAGCGCATCCCAGACTGCCGCCGGTGTTGGGATTTTCCGCCAGGATCTTGCGTCCGGCCTCTGTAGTATCGCTGGGGCTCGCGATTACTTTTCCGTCAAAGGTCTGGATGATGGATTTCCGGAAAGGCTTTTGCTCGTAGGAAGCCTTGACCATATAAACTGTCAAATCCATCCCGAAAAACGCGCAGGCTTCTGCCAAAGCGGTGCCCCATTGACCGGCGCCGGTTTCGGTAGTCAGGCTTTTTAAGCCCTGCTTTTTGGCGTAATAAACCTGGGCCACCGCAGAATTCAGCTTATGGCTGCCGGAAGTGTTGTTGCCTTCAAATTTGTAGTAAATTTTTGCGGGCGTTCCCAGAGCTTTTTCCAGTTCATACGCCCGAATCAGGGGAGAGGGGCGGTACATTTTATAAAATTCCTGGATCTCCTCTGGGATATCTACATAACGTGTCTGCGAATCCAATTCCTGGTGCGCCAATTCCTTGCAGAAAACCGGATACAGGTCTTCTTCCGTTGCGGGTTTCAGGGTCTGGGGATTCAGCATGGGATCCGGTAGCTCTTTCATATCTGCCCGGAGGTTATACCATTGCTTCGGCATCTGTTCTTCGTTCAGGTAGATTCTGTGAGGGATTTTTTTCATCGTAAGCGCTCCTTTCATTTTCCGAATAAATTCGGAATGGCCGTTCCGCCTAAGAGAAAAGGGAATCGCGCAGGAAATAGAAAAAGGCTTTTGCCCCACTGTTATGGGACAAAAGCCTTGAATTTGCTTCTGCGGTACCACCCAAATTGACGTTATAAAACGCCCACTTTTCTCATATACGGAAAATATATGCTCCCTTGATAACGGATGGAGATTCCGTCAGGCATTACTCAGCAAAAAGCCTTTCGTCCTGCCCTCCTGAGCCCATTCACAAAGATTCCATTCTGCCGCAATCCCACCCGCTGCGGCTCTCTGCAAGAAGGAGATTCTCTGCTACTCTTCTCAGTCAACGGTTTTTATTTGGTATATGCATATTATAGCCGCCATTTTTCAATTTGTCAAGGGGTTTTTCAAAATTTTTTTGCGGCTTTTAAAATTTCGTTCAGCGCATGGGAAGATGCCAGGTACCGGATGTACTCCCGGGCATCGTCGTCTGTCCGCCGGATATGCAGTTCCGAAACCTCGGAAAATGTATCGCTGTCCACTCCAACGTAAACCAATCCTACTTCTTTGCCCTCTGATGGGGAGGGGCCGGCATTGCCGGTAACAGATACGCCGATATCCGCGCCGGATACCCGACGGACGCCTGCCGCCATCTCTGCTGCGGTTTCTCTGGATACCGCACCGTACTGCTCCAGCGTTTTTGCTTTGACGCCCAGCAGCTGTTCTTTCATCCGGTTGGAATAGGTGCACAGGCCGCATTCAAATACTTCCGAAGCTCCGCTGACCTGGGTCAGCCGTTCCGCCACCATGCCGCCGGTGCAGCTTTCGGCCGCCGCCGCGTGCAGCCCTTTTTCTTTCAGTGTCCTAACAGCCGCAGTCTGCAAATCGCCCACATCCACACCGTAAAGGAACTCTCCGGCTTCCGCCATGATCCTTTCCAGGGCGGGAGCCATGATTCCCTCCGCGTCCTCCTCTTTGGCAACGCTGGCTGTTACCCGCAGCATAACCTCTCCGGTTTTGGCATAAGGTGCGATAGTGGGGTTTTGGGATTTTTCCATCAAATCCCGCAGCTTATTTTCCAGGGAAGATTCGCCGATGCCGAAGAAATACAGATTTTTGGAAACCAGGATATGGTCGTTCCCTTCCTTCAGGACCGGAACAGCCCAGTTGTCAAACATGGGCTTCATTTCCCGGGGCGGGCCGGGGAGCATAATCAGCGTCCTGCCGTCCTGCTGGATGCAGCAGCCGGGAGCTGTGCCGTTTGGATTGTCAAATACGCGGCAGCCTTCCGGCATAAAGGCCTGCTTTTTGTTATTGTCCGTCATTTCCCGGCCGGTGACGGCAAAATATTTGCATAATTTGTCATAGGAGGGCTGGTGCAGCACCAGTTTCCGGCCAAAATACTCCGCGATAGTTTCTTTGGTCAAATCATCATAGGTGGGCCCCAGTCCGCCGGTGGTGATGACGGTGTCCGCCCTGGAAAAAGCCAGCTCCAGGCTCTTTTTCAGCCGGTCCGGATTGTCGCCCACCACCGATTGATAATAAACGTTTACCCCTAAGGTAGCCAGCTCCTTTGCAATATAAACGGCGTTGGTATTGACGATATTTCCCATCAAAAGCTCCGTGCCAATGCAAAGGATCTCCGCATTTTTACAATATGTCTGCATGTTCATTCCCTTTCTTTGACTTACTGACTTTTCTTATTTTAGCACAGATTTTGAGAAAAGTAAATTCACCCGCTGAAGTTTCATCCGCAAAAAGCGACAATTCTCAGGCGAAAATCGACATTTTAGAAAAAATCCGTTGACAGGAGGGAGAAAAGCAGATATACTGAAATTGTTTTCAAAATACTCATAAAATTTTTAGAAAGAGGTGAAATTATGTTTGAAAACATGGGAATCTGGCTGATTATCGGAATTGTCGTGGTGGTACTCCTGCTTTTGATTTTCATTTGCTGGAAAAGAGTGCCTGCGGATAAGGCCATGGTCATTACCGGCTTGAAAAAGCGCGTCCTGGTGGGAAAGGGCGGTATTCAGATACCATTCCTGGAAACTGCCTGCACCATTTCCCTGGAATCCGTATCCATGACGACGGATATTACGGAAGCTCCTTCCAAACAGGGGATCTTTGTGGATATCGCCGGTACGGCGGTGGTGAAAGTGGACAACGACCCCGATATGGTACTGCTGGCGGTGGAGCAGTTCTGCAACGGCAATACCGAACGCACAACACAGAATATCCGGACTGTCGTGGAGCAGATTTTGGAAGGTAAGCTCCGGGGCATCGTGTCTACTTTAACAGTGGAACAAATCAACGAGGACCGCGTGGCTTTTGAAACCTCCATAGAGGAAAGCATTACCAGCGAATTAAAGGCCATGGGCCTGCGGCTGATGTCCTACACCGTGCTGAAAATCGCGACCCAAGGCGGATATCTGGAAAACCGGGCCATCCCGCAGATCGCCCAGTCCAAGGCAGACGCGGACATCGCTTCCGCTGAACGGAAACGGGATACAGAGGTCAAAACGGCCGAAGCTATCCGGGAAGGTGAAAAAGCCAAGCTGAGCGCTCAGGCGGAAATTGCCCAGAGTCAGCGTGACAAAACCATCCGTACCGAGCAGTACCGTGCCGAACAGGACCGGGCCAAAGCGGATGCAGACGTTGCTTATAAACTCCAGGAAATTGAAAACAACAAACAGGTAGCGGACCGCCAGGCGGAGCTTGCCCAAAAGGAAGCCCATGTGGTGGAAGAACGGCTGGTGGCAACGGTCAAAAAGCCGGCCGACGCGGAAAAATATAAAACAGAAGTGGAAGCGGAAGCCAACAAGGTGAAAGCGATCCGAGAAGCGGAGGCCCGTGCAGAGTCCATGAAACTGGAAGCCCAGGCCAAGGCAGAGGCCCGCCGCATGGAGGCTCAGGCAGAAGCGGATGCCATTAAGGCAAAGGGTGAGGCAGAAGCGGACGCGATCCGGGCCAAGGGTATTGCGGATGCAGAAGCCAAGGATCGTTTGGCGGTAGCCATGGAAAAATACGGGGAAGCGGCTGTTGTGGAAATGGTCATCGAACGGCTGCCTGAAATTATGGGCGCGGTTTCCAAACCCATGGAGCAGATCGATAAGATCACCGTTATTGACAACGGTGGGAAGGAAGGCGCTTCCAAAGTTGCCAAAACCGTATCGGATATTGCCGCCAATGGGTTCGAGGTGCTGAACGACCTGACCGGCATTGATTTGGCCCAGATGATGCGGAACTTTGTGGACCGTTCCAGCCCGGACGCACAAAAACCGCCCCAACCCAAAGAATAGAACAAACCCCCGGTTTCAAAGCCGGGGGTTTGTTAGTACAGTTTCTTAATAAGCAACAGTTTTCTTTTCCGCAGCGGAACGGTAAGCGGCTTCCATCAGGCGGCTCAAAGCGACTGCATCCTCAACGGTAAAGGGAGAAGGCTTGTTTTCCCGCAGGCATTCCACAAACAGCGGCACCGGGTGGGGAAGTCCCTCGCCGATTTCTTCCGCGGTAATATGCCGCACGCCTTCATCGGTGTTCAGAATCAGCTCGCCGGGAATCAAGTCATTCATGGTCAGGCTGCCTTTGGTGCCGTTCATCTCGATAGAGAAGGGGCTGCGCTTGGATACAAAGCCGGTTTCCGAAACAGCAATAGCGCCGTTTTCATATTCCAAAATGCTGACGCAGTTGTCGTCTGCACCTTTTTTCGCCATTTCCGTAAACACGGAAGTAACCTTGGCCGGTTCGCCCATGAGATACAGGCACAGGTACATGGGGTGCGCGCCAAGATCCATCATGGCGCCGCCGCCGCACTGCTTCACATCAAAAAATGTGGGAGGCAGCCAGCCGGAAGAAGCGCCGTCGTGGGCATCCCGAACGCGCATATGGGTCACCTGTCCCAGCACACCCTCGTCGATGAGCTTTTTCATGTACAAAACCTGTCCGCGGGTACGGAAGGGATAGGAAATCAGGAAGGGAACCTTGGTTTCCCGCAGGACTTCCGCAATCTCCTCCGCCTCTTTGGCTGTAAAGGAGAGGACCTTTTCTGTGAAAACAGCTTTGCCCGCTTTGGCCGCTGCGATGATCACTTCTTTATGCAGATTCGTAGAGGTACCCACGGAAACAGCGTCAACATCCGGCCGGGCCAGCACCTTTTCCAGGGACGGCTCATAGTCGCAGTTCATTTTTTCCGCCCATTCTTTCCCCCGAACCGGGTCCTCGTCCCAGATCACGGTAACCTTAACGTCCGGAATAGAGGCAAATTCGTTGCCGTATCCCTCAGAATGAACATGCCATTTACTCAACAGCGCAACTTGAATCATGATAAAACCTCCTTATTGTTGCTGAAAACAGCAAACCAGCCTTCCCGGCTGAAATCGGTTTCATTATAGCACAAACTGGTAAAAAACAAAATAGTTTTTCAAAAATTCCCCAATTTACACAGAGAACAGCGGTATGATTTGTTCAATAATCAAAACAACCGCTGTCGCGGACAACGCGACTGTCAGCAGCCCTTTTTCCATATATGCCAAAAGCATGGCCGCAATCAGTCCGCCAAAAGCGGACCAAGCCGACGCTGTTGACTGGAATATAGCGGGGAATGTTATGGCCGCCAGAACCGCATAGGGAACATACCCAAGAAAAGAACGGATAAACCGGCTGCGGATGGGCTTCCGGAACAGGGCCAGCGGAAGCATCCGGGGAAGATAGGTAACCAGCGCCATGACCAAAACAGCGGATAAAATATAAGGATAATTCAATCTTCTTCCTCCTCATCTAATACAGGCAAAGGAAATTTCCAGGCGGCAAATCCGGCGGCCGCAAAGGCGCAGATAATGATGACCCACCCGGAAGACAGCTGACTGAGGACAGGCGTATATGCAAACAGGCAGCTGATCCCGGCGGAAATCGCCACAACCAAAAGAATCTGGCGGGAATGCTTGGCAGGAGGAACAATAATGGCCAAAAACATCCCGTAAATGGCAATTCCAAGTGCGCTGCGGATTGCGGCAGGCAATACTCCGGCCATTGCCGCGCCGGTAAAAGTGCCAAGTGCCCAGCCGGCAAAGGGAAGCAGGATCAGCCCCGCTAAATAGCGGGAAGGGATCGGCCCCCGCTGCTGCATGGATACCGCAAAAATCTCGTCTGTATTGCCGAAGGCCAGGATACAGCGTTCCAAAAGCGTCATTTTGGAATCCAGCTTTTGGGATAAAGACAGGGACATGAGCATATACCGGATATTGATTACAAAGGTGGTGATCCCGATTTCCAAGAGGGAACCGCCGGACAGCATCAGCGATGTCCCCGCAACCTGGCCGGATGAGGTAAGGTTGGTCACGGAAATCAAAACCGCTGTCCAGACCGGAAGCCCTCCCTCCGCCGCCATCATGCCGAATGCGAAGGAAACCGATATGTAGCCCAGGCAAATAGGGATCCCATCACGCAAGCCCTTGCGAAATGTTAAAGCCGGTCCAACAGACAGACTTTTCTGCACGCAAACCATCTTCTTTCTATTTATTTTTCTGAATATTTACAAAAATACAGTGTTTTATACATTATATCATATTGTGGTGAGGGGAAACAATACCGTAACTGGAAAAAGCCGTGTTCCGGCGGCAATTTGACAGAAAATACGAATTTTCTCTGAATTTCCGATCCTTTCTTGTTGTGATTTTTCTGAAAACATGGTATACTGTTAGTAATCCAGAACGAAAGGGATGATCCAGTATGGGAATTATTCGTACAGCAGTGAACGCCATTGGAGGCGGACTGGCCGATCAGTGGCTGGAAGTCATAGAAGCAAGCGATATGAGCGATACAACCGTTTTCTGTGCCGGGAAGGCAGTGCGGCAAAACGATCGCCGGAACGGGAACCGGAAAGGCAGTGAAAGCTTCGTTTCCGACGGTTCCGTCATCCATGTGGGAGAAAACCAGTTTATGATGCTGGTAGACGGGGGAAAGGTTGTCGATTATTCAGCGGAGCCCGGCTATTATCAGGTGAACACCGGTTCCGCCCCGTCCATGTTCAACGGGCAGCTGGAGGACAGCCTCCGAGAAACCTTCCAGCGGATCCGTTTCGGCGGCAGCACTCCTTATCAGCAGAAGGTTTATTTCATCAATTTGCAGGAAATCAAAAACATCCCTTATGGAACGCCCAATCCTATTAATTATTTTGATAATTTTTATAATGCGGAGCTTTACCTGCGGGCACACGGATACTTTTCCATCCGCATTGTAGAGCCTCTGAAGTTTTACGCGGAAGCTATTCCCCATAACCAAGACCATGTGGACATCCAGGACATTCAAAAGCTGTATCTTTCGGAATTTTTGACTGGCCTGACGGCGGCCATCAATCAGATGTCCATGGACAATTTCCGTATTTCCCATGTATCCTCCCAAAGCGTCAAGCTGGCGGAATATCTGTCAAATGCTTTGGACGAAAAATGGACCCAGCTGCGGGGAATGCAGATCGAGTCGGTGGGGATCCAGATTTCCTATGACGAGGAATCGAAAAAGCTAATCAACCTGCGGAACCAAGGCGCTATGCTTTCCGATCCGGTCATCCGGGAAGGTTATGTGCAGGGAGCTGTGGCCCGGGGCATGGAAGCCGCCGGTTCCAACCGGGGCGGCGCTATGAATGGGTTTATGGGAATGAATATGGGGATGCAGCAGGGCGGCGCCTTTATGGCGGCGGCCAGCCAATCCAATCAGGCGCAGATGGCGGCGCGGGCACAGAAAAGGGCTTCGGCGGAAGCAGGATGGGTCTGCACCTGCGGGCATCAAAACACAGGGAAGTTCTGTTCGGAATGCGGTAAACCCAAGCCGGAAGCGGAAAACGGCTGGGTATGCGAGTGCGGGCACCAGAACACCGGGAATTTCTGCTCCGAGTGCGGAAAGCCAAAGCCACAGGGGAGCGTCTGCCCAAAATGCGGCTGGAAATCCGACACAGCTGTCAAATTCTGCCCGGAATGCGGGACCAAACTCTGATATAGCGGGGACTTACCATGGATGTATTAACCTATCAGTGCCCCCAATGCGGGGCCCCGCTGACCTTTCATGAAGATACCCAGCGCTGGGACTGCGCCTTCTGCATGGGTTCCTTTGACGTGGAAACCTTAGAAAAACTGGAGCAGGAAAAGAAGAACCAGGACACGCCAGAGCCGGAAGCTCCCCAGGAAGACGCCGCCAACATGACGGAATACACCTGTCCCCAGTGCGGCGCACGGATCGTAACGGACGAAACCACGGCGGCTGCCTTCTGCGTCTTTTGCCAGAACCCAACGATTTTTCCGGAGAAACTCCAAGGTGCATTCCGGCCGGCTAAGGTTATCCCTTTTGTTAAGACCAGGGAGGACGCGCAGAAAGCCTTTCGGAAGCTGTGTTCCAAAAAGCCCCTGCTTCCAAAAGATTTTTACGCTCCGGACCGTATTGAAAAAATCACCGGCGTTTATGTGCCGTTTTGGCTGTTTGACTGCGATTCCAGCGGGGCTATGACTGCGTCGGCCACACGGGTGCACACCTGGTCTGACCGGAAATACCGCTACACCAAAACCGATTACTACCGCATTGAACGGGCAGGCATTTTGAATTTTGGAAAAATCCCGGCGGACGGCTCCAAAAAAATGGACAACGCCTTAATGGACTCCATTGAGCCCTATGATATGTCCAAAATGGTAGACTTCACCTCCGCATATTTAGCGGGATTTCTGGCAGAACGCTACGATGAAGACCATGAGGCGGTTTACCCCCGGATCAAGACCCGGGTGGAAGAATCTTTGGAAAACGCCCTGCGGAGCACTATTGACGGGTATACCGGCGTGATGGTACAAGATAAGCATTTCCATATCTGCGACCAGGGCCACCGGAATGTGCTGTTTCCTGTTTGGATGCTCATGAGCAAATATAAGGGCAAAGATTACCTTTTTGCCATGAATGGACAGACGGGAAAAATCGTGGGGGATCTTCCTATATCAAAAAGCCGCGCCGCTGCGTGGTTTGCCGGGATCACAGCGGCCGCATCGCTGCTTTTATTTTTGGGAGGGCTGCTGTTTTGAAAAAGAAAAAACTGATTTGCACAGCGGCCGGGTGCTTGGCCGCACTTTTCCTCCCAATGTTTGTTTCCGCTATTGACTACAACGTGGACGCCAGTATCGGCATATACGATTACGCGGATCTTCTGACAGACGGGGAGGAGCAGGCCTTGGCGGAAGAAGCCCATTCCCTGGGAGAGAAACACGGCATGGATTTTGTCATTGTCACAATAAACGATGATGAAGGGATGACTTCCGAGGATTACGCCCAGGATTTTTACGACTACAATGCCTTCCAGCCGGACGGCCTGCTTCTCCTCATCAATATGGATTACCGGGAACTTTGGATTTGCGGGACCGGGAAGGGCCAGTACATCTTTCATGACGGGCAGATTGAGAATATCCTGGACGACATCACCAGGTATGCCTCCAATGATAATTTTTACGGCACAGCGTCGGAATTTCTGGAATCAGCGGACCGGATCGCCGTCCGGGCTACAGAATCCGCTTTTTCCCGGAATCTGCGCCGGATCCCATTTTTCCTATTAGGAGGCATGGCCATAGCTGGAATATCTTTGGCCATTATGGTTTCTAAAAACAAGCTGCGCCGGACTGCGACGGAAGCATCCGCTTATAAGGAAGACGGCGGCCTTCGGCTTACCCACCGGCAGGATATTTTTCTTCGTTCCGCAGTGACGAAAACCAGGATCGAAGCCAACAGCGGATCTTCCGGCGGCAGAGGCGGGCACATTGGTTCCAGCGGCAGGTCCCACAGCGGGGGAGGCCAGCGTTTTTAAGGGGGCAGTTTATGAAAAAGTACATGATTGCATTAGACCAGGGGACTACCAGTTCCCGGGCTGTTATTTTTGACCGCAGTCAGCGGATCATCAATATTGCCCAGCGGGAATATACCCAATATTATCCCAAGGAGGGTTGGGTAGAGCACGACCCCATGGAAATCTACGCTTCTCAGTATGGAGTACTGATTGACGTGCTTTTGATGAGTGGGATTCAGATGGATGAGGTGGCCGCCATCGGCATTACCAACCAGCGGGAAACCACCATTGTTTGGGAAAAAAAGACCGGGAGGCCGGTGTGCAACGCCATTGTCTGGCAGTGCCGCCGGACCGCCGCCATCTGTGAACAACTCAAAGCGGATGGGTACGGCGATCTGATCCGGGAACGGACCGGACTTCTGCCGGACGCCTACTTCAGCGGCACAAAAATCAAATGGATTTTGGATAATGTTCCAGACGCGCGGGAAAAAGCGGAAAGGGGAGAGCTGCTGTTCGGAACGGTGGACAGCTGGCTCATCTGGAAGCTGACCGGCGGACTGGTTCACGCCACGGATTACACCAACGCTTCCCGCACCATGCTCTTTAATATCCATACTCTGCAATGGGATGAGGAAATCCTGAAGCTGCTGGACATCCCGCGGCAGATGCTTCCGGAAGTAAAACCTTCCAGCGGGGTATTTGGCATGGCCCAAATCAATGGGTACGCCATTCCAATTGCCGGCGTGGCAGGCGACCAGCAGGCCGCGCTGTTTGGGCAGGCTTGTTTCCGGGAAGGGGAAGCGAAAAACACCTATGGCACCGGATGCTTCCTTCTGATGAACACCGGCTCCAAACCCATTGACAGCAAAACCGGCTTGATTACCACCATCGCGGCAAGCCAGCCGGGAGAAATCCAGTATGCCTTGGAAGGCAGCGTGTTTACCGGCGGTTCTGTGGTCCAGTGGCTGCGGGACGAGATGCGGTTTATTACGGATTCCTCCGATTCGGATTACTATGCTTCCAAAGTGCCGGATACCGGCGGCGTGTACATGGTCCCTGCATTTACCGGCCTGGGCGCGCCTCATTGGGATATGTTTGCCCGGGGGATGCTCATCGGCATTACCCGGGGGACCGGGCGTTCCCACATTATCCGGGCCGCCTTGGAATCCATTGCGTACCAATCCAATGACGTACTGGACGCCATTCAGAAAGACGCCGGCATTGACTTTTCAGAGCTAAAAGTGGACGGCGGCGCGTCTGCCAATGAGTTTTTAATGCAGTTCCAGGCGGATATCATCGGAAAACCGGTTGTGCGGCCGTCCTGCCGGGAGACAACAGCGTTAGGCGCCGCTTATTTGGCCGGACTGGCAGTCCATTTTTGGGAGGATTTGGAAGAGCTGCGGTCATTGGGCCGCATTGAAAAGGTCTTTACTCCGGCTATGGAATCGGAAAAGCGGGAACGCCTGCTGAAAGGCTGGCAGAAGGCCGTAACACGGGCGCAGAAATGGGCGGAAATCGAATAAATAGCAGAAAACCCCGGCACGAACGCCGGGGTTTATTTTTACAGCTCTATTCTTTATTTTTTTTGCGGTGATAATTGGCAAGGGGATTGCTGGCCATGGCGTTTTCTTTCTGCGTATTGGCCACATGGGTATAAATTTCTGTGGTGTTCAAATGTTCGTGCCCCAGGATTTCCTGCAAAACCTTCACGTTCACATCGCCGTATTGGTACATCATGGTGGCGGCCGTATGGCGCAGTTTGTGGGTGGAAAATCCCATATGGGAAAGCCCGGCTTTTTGCAGCAGCTCCGTAATGATCTGCTGGATACGCCGCTGGCCCAGCCGCTGGCCCCGGTTATTCAAAAACATGGCTTCCTGATCGACGATTTTTTTATAGTGTTTCCGTTCCTCCAAATATTCGTTCAATGCGGACATACAGGCATCGTTTAAATACAGCATCCGTTCTTTGTTACCTTTGCCCAATACGCGGAGCGTATTTTCCCGGTAACTGTTGACATTTAAACCGGACATTTCTGAAAGCCGCATCCCACAGTTTAAAAACAGGATGACCATGCAGTAATCCCGTTTATAATACGGGTCGGAAGTGTCAAACGCCCCCAAAAGCTCGTAACATTGTTCCAGAGTCAGGTAAGTTGGCAGGCTCTTTTTTACAGCGGGAAGTTCCAGGTTCTCCACAGGATTGGAGTCCAGCAGGTGAACGTTGTTGGTCAAATATTTATACAAACCGCGAATCGCGGAAACCTTGCGGGCCCGGGTATTGGCGTTATTGGATTTGGCGGAAAATACATAATTCAAAAATTCATAAACATCAGAAAGCGTGGCCGAACCGACTAAATCCACGGTGGAATCTGTAATGTCGATTTCTTCCAAAACGGTATCAGCGGGCACCAGTTTTTTCTGGATATGCAGAAACCGCAGATATGTCCG
>DVOW01000036.1 GCA_018713335.1 Candidatus Merdivicinus intestinigallinarum
TTCTTCGTTTATTCCCGTGATGCTCTGACTGAAGACATCGTGTTTCCGCAGGCGCGTTGGCTGTTAACTGGGCCGAGTCCGACTGCCGCCGGAGGCGGGAGAAAGGAGGGCGAGGTCGGAGAAAACAAGGAAGGATGGAGCCGGGCGATCAGCACGACTATGTTTTCGACTGTGGGTGTCGTCGACGCAAAATTGCCCGCAATTTTGCCAAAAGAGCACTGACAGGAGCAGACAACTGGATGACAACACTGTGTTTTAAGCTTTTTCCTTGACTGGGATAATAATTTTTGTAATAAAGGAATCCGGCTGATTGGTGGCCAGTTCCGTTATCAGATATTCTTCGTATGCATCTCCTGTCATTTCAAAGCCCAGTTTTTGGATTTCGCCGATTAAATACGGGTAAACGCTGGGGATGCTCTCATAATTGCCCTGGTGGTAAAGAACTGCGTACAGCCCGCCGGGGCGATACGGCGGTTTTGCTGCGCTGTTTGCCAAAAACAGGCGTTCAATTCTCCGGAAACACCCATTTTTCAGGTCATCCAAAGCCAGAATGGAGCCCGCATAGGCCGCATAGGCCGAAACATTTTCCCGCATAAACGCGCCGTAAATGTCCGACCATTCTTCGCTGGTGGTTTCCAGCTGGGAGCTGTTGGGCTTGCTGAGGATAATGGGTTGGGGCGGAAGGTTTTTCATCAGCACTTTTCCGAAAACCGCCTGGGAGATTTCATCTGACATATCTAAGATCCGCTGAAAGGTCTGCTGAAGGGCCTGGAGCTTTCGGATTTCCTGCTTGGTTTTTTCCAGCTGCGCCTGGGTCATCTCCCGCAGCCGTTCCGGCGAAGGGGCGTGCAGATACTCCTGGATTTCCCGGATGGGAACGTTCATCTGCCGCAGCATGAGCAGGGTGTCCATGGCGGAAATTTGGGAGGAGGTATAATACCGGTACCCATTCTGACCCACCGCCGCCGGAGAAAACAGGCCGATCCGGTCGTAATAGAACAGGGTGTCTTTGCGAATTCCGAAATATTGTGCGAATTCCCCGGTAGTGTACCGCTTTTCTTCGTGGCGTTTCATCAAAATTCCCCCTTGACTATAGAGTCACTCCATAGTTTACACTAGAAATTAAACGCTGTCAAATGGTTTTGGAGGAATTTATGGACAACAAAAAACTTTTCACGGAAACGCCGCCCACAAAGCTCTTTTTCCGGGCGGCGATTCCTGGCGCTATAGGGATGCTGGCATCCTCTCTTTATACACTGGCGGATGGCATGCTGGTGGGCCGAATTCTGGGGGATACGGCCTTTGCAGCCTTGAATCTGGCCATGCCTTTCGTCATTATCAATTTTTCCCTGGCAGACCTGATCGGCGTAGGGTCGGCCGTCCCCATTTCCATCCGGCTGGGGGAGAAAAATGAAAAAGAAGCCGGAAATATTTTCACCTGCGCCTGTATCCTGATTTTCTTGACCGCCATCCTCTTTGGCTGGGCCATCTATCTGGCGGCGCCGTGGCTTTTCCGGGTCATGGGCGCGGACGCGGACCTCTTAGAGCCTGCCGTTCAGTACCTGCGGGTATACGCCCTTTGTTCGCCCTTGACTACCATCACCTTCGCCGTGGACAACTATCTGCGGATCTGCGGGCGCATCCGCCGGAGCATGATACTCAACATCGTGTCGTCGGTGCTCAGCGCCAGCTTGGAATTTATTTTCCTCTTTGTGTTCCGCTGGGGAATCTGGGGCGCGGCCCTGGCAACCTGCACAGGGATGTTTACCTGTTCTGCAATTGCCCTATTCCCCTTTATCAGAGGCAGGATGCCCTTGAAGTTTTGTAAGCCCCGGTTCCACGGGGCCCTGTTCCGGCAGATCATCAGCTGCGGGAGCCCCAGCTTTTTAAGCAACATTGCCGGACGCATCACCTCAGTGCTGATGAATACGATCCTGCTGAAGGCCGGCGGCGCGGTGGCTGTGTCGGTGTATGGGATCCTGATGATGGCGGACGGCTGCATCCAGCCTCTGCTTTACGGCCTCTGCGACTCCCTGCAGCCTGCAATCGGTTATAACTGGGGGGCGCGGGATTATTCCCGGTCAGCGGCCATTGGAAAGCGGTGCTTTGTTGCCAGCGCGATTCTCTCCGTTGCCGGGGCAGCGGTGCTGTTTGCCTTCCCGGAGGAGATCGTCCGCCTGGTGATCCGGGATACCACCCCGGAGCTAATGGAGATGGCTGTGCCCGCCTTGATGCTGTTCAGCCTCACTTACCTGCTGCGCTGGTTCTCCTTTGCCGTCCAGAGCTTTATGTCCGCTGTGGAAAAGCCCCTGTACGCGTCCATGATTTCTGTTTCCATTGCCCTGGTGTTCCCGGTCATCTTGATTGGGGTCCTGTGGCCCTTGGGACTGACGGGGCTGTGGCTCAATCACTTTGGGACCTCCGTCCTGGCCGCCCTGCTGGCCGGCATCCTCCTCATCAAATTTTGGAAGGGTTTTTCCAAGAAAACAGCAGAATAAAGGGCCTTTGCTAAGACCAAACAGCGCAAAAGCCCTTTTCTGCCGGTTTAACCCGGAAATATTTCCGCCAACGCGGCGCATTCCCCGGCAAATCCTGCAAAGGATTCCTGCCGGGTTTTTTCGTCCAGTTTGTCCTGGAGGATCCGGGCGGCAAACTCCCAAATGTCCTCGCACCGGCGGCGGAGCTGGTAAAATTCCAGGCAGTCCGGGTCAATGGCAGCCTCCGGCCGTTCCCGGCGGTAGGCCTCCCATAAGGCCGGGAACTGAGGCAGGCCGGTCAGAGCGAAAAAGTCCGCCTCCATGGGGGCATACCGCAGGCCCTCCCAGTCGATCAAATATAAATGCTCCCCCTGCATCAGGTTCCAGCCGTGGATGTCCGTATGGCAGGGGACAAAGGGCAGCTCCCGGGCTTTCTGCCGCGCCGCTGACGCGTCCAGCAGATCGGTCAGCCTTTCCAGCGGCCCCGCGTATTTTTGGAGGATCCCCCGGATGTCCCCTGGAATTGTGGAATACTCCCGCCCGTCCAAAAGCTCCCGCAGATTTTCGCAGAATGGCACGGCAAAGGCTTCCCGCACCGGCTCCAGCGTTTGAGCAAAGCTTTTTAAGCTGTGAAGCCGCCCCAAAATTGTCCCCAGCTGGGATGCCTGTTCTTGGGAAAGGATCTGGCCGCCCAGGTCGCGGCCCTCAATGTAATCCGCCAGGATGGTGAGAAAGCGGTTATCCTCCGCCCACAGCCTGCCGTCTGAAGCCGGGACTGTCCGGGGCGTCCACCCTTCCAGCTCCCCGGCCGACGCCAAAAAGGGCAGGTAAATCCCCAAATTGGCTGTCCACTGGGCGGTGGAGCTTTCCTCCTTGTCGTAGACCTTCAGGAAATACCGGCGGCCCTCCGCTTCCACCCGGAAGGCCCGGGCGGACCAGCCGCCTTTCTGCTCTGTGATGCCGGCGGGTGATAAGCCATAAAATTCCCTTAAAATGCCGCAAACCGGCTCCAAAATATTTTCGTTTCTCATGGCGGCGTCATCCCTTCAAATAATAGTCCAAATACCGCCCCACCTTTTCCCCGTAATCGGGCAGGCTGTAGCCCAGCAGGGCCGCGGTTTTCCGGGAGGATTCGGAAAAGAGGTCCCGGCATAAATCCAGGGCCTGCCGGATATCCCCCAAAGCCCCCAGATTGTAGGTCCTTTCCAGGCGGGCCATAACGCTGGGGGACAGGTAACGGCCTAAAGATTTATGCTTTTTGCCCAGGCTGAAATGAAAACCCTTTTCCGCCCCGATCTCCCATTCCAGCATCCGGAACAGCTCTTCCCGCAGCAAGGCCAGATGGTCCGCCGCGTAAAACAGTTCTTTCCGGCAAATGCCCCGGGCCACATAGTGGGAAAGGTTCCAAAACTCGTTGCAGCAGTCGTCAAAACTCCGGGCCGAGGGTTTGGTAACCCAGTAGCTTTGGTCGGAGGGGACCGGCGGCTCTTTGACCAGGCCGTCCTTGTCCAGCAGGATGGCCCGCAGGCTGTCCTGCTTTAGGTAACTGTCCAGCATTTCCACCGGCAGCAGGGTCAGGTCCGCCTTGTTGAAATCTGCGAACAGCATGAGATAAGAAAAACCAGGCTCCTCCGCCGGGAAAAGCTCCATCCCTTCGGGTTTTTGCAGGATGAGCCGTTCCCCGAACCGGCTAAGCCACCCGTCGTCCCGGGTAAAGGAATCCATTTCCGTGACAAAAAAGGTCAGGTCAAAATCCCGGAACTCGTCCGGAGGGACTTGTGGGTTTAACCGGGAACCTTCCATCCCCACAGCCCGCACCCGGAGGTCAGCATTGGCGAAATCCAAAAATAAGCTCATAAACTCCTGTTCCGGGCGCTTTTTAGGCGGATTGGGGGCGGCGGGTTCAAAGAAAAAGACGTCCCCGGCCGAACCATCGCCGTATTCGGTCCCGGGCAGGGATTTTTCCAGCCGGAAATCCCCGCCTGTGTATTCCGCCACAACCTGGTCCCAGAAGCGGACGGAGCCGGTGTTTTTGGGGTGGCGTTTTAACTGCCAGCGGCCATGGAACCGGTCAAAGAGCCGGAAGGCCGCCGCCTTTCCCACACCCTTCCGGCGGTATGGGTACAGGACGAAAAATTCCGCCATGGAGTAGTCCGTTTCCGTGCCGGGGGCCTCCGGGAAATCATTGATGAGGGCAAAGCCCGCCAGTTCCCCGTCCGCCCGGATGAAAAAGGCCCAGCGGTTTTCCTCGGTCCAGTAGTTGTCCAGGTAATCGTAGCCGAAAAGGCCCAGAGGGCCGGGCTTTGTCCCCTCGTACTGGGAAAATTCGTAGTTGTATTTCTCCAAAAGGTTCCGGAGGATTTCTTTTTCCTCTTTTTTGACGGGAACCAGTTCAATCTGCATAAAAGGCACCTTCTTTTTCTTGTCAAATGGGTTTTGGTTTGGTACAATGGGGAAAGGAGGCGGTTTTCATGTCAAGTTGTGTCATCCGGCCCATGGAGCCGGGGGATTTGGACGCATTTGGGGCGGGATTTTTGGAACAGGGCTGGACGCCCCGGCCGGAAGTCTGGAACAAATACCTGCAAGAGCAGGCATCCGGCGCGCGCCAGGTGTTTGTGGCGGAATGGGAAGGCCAAGCCGCCGGGTATCTGACCCTGGTGCCGGAAGCCCAGGCCGGTCCCTTTGCGGGCAAAGGATGGCCGGAAATCGTGGATTTTAACGTGCTGGAAAAATATCAGCGCCACGGCATCGGCGGGGCCTTAATGGACGCGGCGGAACAAGCGGCGGCCAAAATCAGCCCGGTGGTGACCCTGGGAGTGGGCCTGCACAGGGGCTACGGTCCCGCCCAGCGGATGTATGTGAAACGGGGCTACATCCCCGACGGAAGCGGCGTCTGGTACCAGAACAAGCCCGCAACGCCCTACGGCCCCTGTGTCAACGACGACGATCTGGTGCTGTACCTCTCTAAAAGCCTTTCCCGGTAAAGCCCTGGTTTTAGGATACCGCAATTTTTCCCGGATGGCAAGGGCTTTTGAAAAAGATCAGCCGGCAGCTTTTGACGCTGCCGGCTGATGTTTTAGAAATCCTTATTTAACGGTGGAGGCGTTGTTGTCTTTGAGGACAACGTCATGGGCGCCGCCTTCGATAATGCTGGTAGCGGAAACCAGGGTGAGCTTCGCTTTTTCCTGGAGCTCCGGAATGGAGATCGCGCCGCAGTTGCACATGGTGGAACGGACCTTGCTCAAGGACAGGGTCACGTTGTCATGCAGGCTGCCGGCGTAGGGGACATAGGAGTCCACGCCTTCCTCGAAGGACAGCTTGGCCGCGCCGCCCAGGTCGTACCGCTGCCAGTTCCGGGCGCGGGAGGAGCCTTCGCCCCAGTATTCCTTCATGTAGCTGCCGTTGATGTTCACAATGTTGGTGGGGCTTTCGTCGAACCGGGCAAAGTAGCGGCCCAGCATCAGGAAGTCCGCGCCCATGGCCAGAGCCAGGGTGATGTGGTGGTCGTAAACCATGCCGCCGTCAGAGCAGATGGGGATGTAGATGCCGGTTTCCTCAAAGTATTCTTTCCGGGCCTCGGCCACCTCGATAAGGGCGGTAGCCTGTCCGCGGCCGATGCCCTTCTGTTCCCGGGTGATGCAGATGGAGCCGCCGCCGATGCCGACTTTCACGAAGTCCGCGCCGCATTCGGCCAGGAACCGGAAGCCTTCCCGGTCCACCACATTGCCCGCGCCGATTTTCACGGAGTCGCCGTATTTTTCCCGGACAAAGGCCAGGGTCCGCTTCTGCCATTCGGAGAAGCCTTCGGAGGAGTCGATGCACAGCACGTCCGCGCCTGCTTCCACCAAAGCGGGGATGCGCTCTTCATAGTCCCGGGTGTTGACGCCGGCGCCCACCACATACCGTTTGTGGGCGTCCAGCAGCTCCAGGGGGTTCTCCTTGTGGGAGGAGTAGTCTTTTCGGAACACCATATAAACCAGATGGCCGTTTTCATCCACCAGGGGCAGGGAGTTTAATTTGTGTTCCCAGATAATGTCGTTGGCTTCCTTCAGGGTAGTGCCTTTGGGGGCGTAAATGAGTTTCTCAAAGGGGGTCATGAAGTCCCGGACCTTTTCATCGGTGGACATCCGGGTGACGCGGTAGTCCCGGCTGGTGACGATGCCCAGGAGCTTGCCGGTGGCGGTGCCGTCGTCGGTAACGGCAACGGTGGAGTGGCCGGTCTTTTCCTTCAGGGCCAGGATATCCGCCAGGGTGCCGTCGGGGGTGATGTTGGAGTCGCTGACTACAAAGCCCGCCTTGTAGGCTTTGACCCGGGCCACCATGGCCGCCTCGTTTTCAATGGACTGGGAGCCGTAAATGAAGGAGATGCCGCCTTCCCGGGCCAGGGCCACCGCCATTTTGTCATCGGAAACAGACTGCATGATAGCGGAGGTCATGGGGATATTCATGTAGATCTCAGATTCTTCCCCTTTTTTGAACTTGACCAGCGGGGTGCGGAGGGATACATTGCTGGGAATACATTCCGCGGAGGAATAACCGGGTACCAGCAGGTACTCGCTGAAGGTGTGGGAAGGTTCTTTAAAATAAAAAGCCATGATACGATAACCCCTTTCTGAAGATAGACAGCCGTATAGTTTTGCCCCGATACCAGAAAACACCGCATCATCAGACAGACAGCGGCGTTTCGGCATTCCTATAATATAGTAATTGTACTATAACTTTGGGCCGCTGTCAAGGCGGGAACGGGAGTTTGCGGGCGGAAAAAACGGTTTCGGCGTCTTTTGATAAAAAGGGTGCGTCATCCGGCGGTTTTTTATCGAAAAAAACCGTTGCCCCGAATGACGCAAAAAAGTGAATTAATATTGACATTTTACAGTAAAAAAGATACAATAAAGGCGTCAAATGCTCTGCTTTATATGGAAGGGGGATGTTTTGTGGAATTTTATGCGGAATGGAAGCTGCGGGAGGACGGCCACGGCGGCTGTTTTTCAAACGGGCTTTCCCTGACGGGGAGCCAGTCCGCGGCAAACAGCCGGGTAATTTCGGAGGATCCCGAAGCCACTGTGATCCAGGGTGCGGCGGGGCACCGCCTCACCTGCCGGCATATCCGCCGGGACGGTGTTTGGGAATGCAGCACGGTATTTGAAAACTGTACGGGAAAACCGGCGGTACTGGAGCTTTTGTCCAGCTTTGCCGTCCGGGGGATTGCCGCCCACCGGATGCACCGGGCCCAGTCCTTTTGGAGCGCGGAGGGGCGGCTCTTAAGTCAGGACCTTGTGGACCTGGACATGGAGCCTTCCTGGAGTGGATACGGCCTCCGCACGGAAAAATTCGGCCAGAACGGCTCCATGCCGGTCCGGAAATGGTTCCCTTTCTTAGCTTTGGAAAACACGGAAACCGGGAAGTTTACAGGCTTCCAGCTTTACTGCGCTTCCAGCTGGCAGATGGAGGTTTTCCGCACCCAGGAGCCCCTGTCCGTCTGGGGCGGGCTGCCGGACCGGGATACCGGCCACTGGTTCAAGGAGATCGCCCCCGGGGAATCCTTTGAAACGCCCAAAGCCGTCATCGCCGAGGGGGATTCCCTGGAGGAGGTCTGCGACAAGCTGGTAAAAGCCCAGCGTCCCCGGATCGCGGAAATCGACCGGGACATGCCGGTGATCTTCAATGAGTTCTGCACCACCTGGGGGAACCCCAGCCTCCCGAACCTGCAAAAGACCGCCGAGAAACTGGAGGGTTCCGGGGTGCGGTACCTGGTCATCGACGCCGGGTGGTACAAAAAGAGCGCCGACTGGAGTGGGGATTTAGGCGACTGGATCCCAAACCCTGAACTGTTCCCAAACGGCATTGGGGAGGCGGCCCGGATGATCCGTTCCTGCGGCCTGGTTCCCGGCATCTGGTTTGAAATGGAGAATGCGGCGTGCAATTCCGACGCCTGGCAAATGACGGAACACCTGCTGAAAAAGGACGGCGTGACCATCACCTCCGGCGGCCGGCGGTTCTGGGACATGGCCGACCCCTGGGTGCAGGAATACCTGTCCAAGCGGGTCATCGGCCTGCTGCGGGACAACGGCTTCGGCTACTTAAAGGTGGATTACAACGAAACTATCGGCATCGGCTGCGACGGCGCCGAGAGCCTGGGGGAGGGGCTGCGGCAGCGGGTCTGCGCCAGCCAGGATTTCTTCCGGAAAATCGCCGAAGAACTGCCGGAGCTGGTCATTGAAAATTGCTCCAGCGGCGGCCACCGGCTGGAACCCTCCATGATGGAGCTGGTTTCCCAGGCCAGCTTTTCCGACGCCCACGAGTGCGTCAGCATCCCCATCATCGCCGCCAACCTCCACCGGCTCATCCGGCCGGAACAGAGCCAGATCTGGGCGGTGCTCCACGCAAAAGACGACATCCACCGCATCCGGTACCTGCTGACGGCGGGATTTTTGGGCAGGCTTTGCTTAAGCGGGGAGATTTTCGACCTGAACGATGGGCAATGGGGCGAGGCCCTGGCGGCCATCCGGCTTTATGACAAGGTGAAACGCATCATCCGGGACGGCTTTACGGAAAAAATCGCCTGCACCGCCCGGAGCTACGCCCATCCGGAGGGGTGCCAGATCGTGCGGCGCACCCTGGGGGATGAGGCGCTGCTCATTGTCCACACCTTTGAAAAGGGCGGCAATCCCCCGATAGCAGAATATCTGGCTGGATATGAAGTACTGGATGCCCTGGGCAGCAATTTGGACGGCGATTTCCATGGCCGGGTCTACTGGCTGCGGCGGCAACAAGGAGGATCACATGGAAAATAAACATTGGATCCAGGGCGGCTTTCGCTGCGAATCCCCCCTGTTCCGCCGGGAATTTTCAGCGGAAGGGGTAAGATCCGCCCGTTTGGAGATCTGCGGTCTGGGTTTTTTCCATCTGTATGTCAACGGGAAGCGGGTGGGGGATGAGGAATTTGTCCCGGCCTGGACCAATTTTTCCTCTCTTTTGGGATGCCGGGCGGCCTATCCCGTTTGGGAGGAACGGGCCCATTACCGCACTCATTACCTGGTTTACGATTTGACGCCGTACCTGCGGGAAGGGGAGAACGTCCTGGGCGTCCAGCTGGGGAACGGTTTCTACCACCAGACCCGCCGCACTGCCGAAGGGGAGCTGGTTTATGGGTTCCCAAAGCTCCGGTATGAGCTGACCCTGACCCATATAGACGGCACGGAAACCTTTTTGGAAAGCGGCCCCGATACCCTGTGGGCCGAAAGCGAGATCTTGGAAAACAACCTGTATTTCGGGGAGACACACGACCTGCGGAAGATCCAGCCCCATTGGGCGGAGCCGGGCTTCCGGGGAGAGGGCTGGCAGAGATCCAATCCCTGCCACGCCCCGGAAACGGAGCTTGCAGAGCAGACCTGCCCGGCGGACCGGGCCGTCCGGGAGATTACTCCGGTATTCTGCGGGGAAAAGGGCGGGGCCAGGATTTACGACTGCGGGGAGAACATTACCGGCTGGGTCAATATCCGTTGCCGCGGCAAGGCCGGGGAAGCGGTGACGGTCCGGCACAGCGAGGAGCTTTCCCCGGAGGGGGCCTTAGATTTTGCCTCCTGCGGCGGGAAGGAACAGATCCAGGAGGACCGGTATTTCTGCGGGGAGGAGCCGCTGACGGTGCATCCCAAGTTCTGCTGGCACGGGTTCCGCTATTTCGCGGTGCAGGGGCCGGGAGAACCTGTTTCCGTGTCGGTGGTGCACACGGACTTGGCGGTGACTTCCGGGTTCCGGTGCGCGGACCCGGTGCTGAACTGGCTGTATGAGGCGTATGTCCGGTCCCAGCTGGACAACATCCACGGCTGCGTGCCCTCCGACTGCCCCCACCGGGAGAGGCTTGGCTATACCGGCGACGGACAGATCACGGCCCGGTGCGTCATGCTGACCCTGGACGCCAGGAAAATGTATGACAAATGGATGGAGGACATCCTGGACAGCCAGGGGGCCGAAACCGGCCATATCCCCCACACCGCGCCCTTCTACGGCGGCGGAGGCGGCCCCGGCGGCTGGGGCGGCGCCATTTTCCAGGTCCCCATGGCCTATTATGAGGCGTACGGCGACGTATCCCTGCTGCGGCGGGCCTATCCGGCCATCCTCCGGTGGCTGGATTACATGGACGCCCACTCGGAGGATGGGCTCATTGTCCGGGAAGAGGAAGGCGGCTGGTGCCTGGGGGACTGGTGCCCGCCTCCCGGCATGGAGCATCCCAAAATCCCCCCGGAATACGTCAACACCTATTACTACATCCAGGGCCTGCGGGCGGCCATCCAGGCGGCCTCCCTGTTAGGGGAGCCGGAACCGCCCAAGGCGGCCATGCGGCTGGAAGCCAGCGAAAAAGCCTTGATGGAAGCCTTCTATGACCCGGACACCGGCAGCTTCTGCGGCGGGGTAAACGGCGCGGACGCCTTCGCTGTGGACTTGGGGCTGGGGGACAGCCGCACCCGGCAGAATTTAGCGGACCGGTACCGGAAATCCGGCAAACTGGACACCGGGATCTTCGGCACGGACATCCTTTTGGACGTCCTGTTCCGGCAGGGAGAAGGCCAGCTAGCCTATGAGCTGCTGGCCAAAAAAACGGACGCTTCCTTCGCCAACATGATGGAAAAGGGCGCCACCACCCTGTGGGAAACCTGGGACGGCGGCGCGTCCCACAACCACCCCATGTTCGGCGGCGCGGTGCGCCAGCTGTTTACCCAGGTTCTGGGCATCCGCCAGCAGCCGGGGTCCGCCGGGTATGCGGATGTCCGGATCGAACCGGCGGATATCCCGGGGCTTTCCTGGGCGGAAGGCTGGATCACCGCCCCCGGCGGGCGGATCTATGTCCGCTGGAAACGAAATGAGGACGGCAGCATCTCTGTTTCTGACCGTCCGGAATAAAGGAGGAATATTATGAAAAAACTGATGAAAAAAATCACAGCCGCCCTCTGCGCGGCAGCGGCGGCAGTTTCCTTAAGCGGGTGCGGCGCTCTTTCCAGTATGCTGGCCAGCGGCTTTGACGCCAGCGGCTACGTCCAGGGGATTTTGGACAGCACTTATAAAGGGGTCTATGACAAGTACATGGAAACCACGGAAGCCACTGAGGAAGAAGCAGTGGAAGGCTTTGAGGCGGGCCTGGAGGTGGAGGCCAATTTCCTGGCCCAGTATCTGAGCTTCGGCGATTACTTTGCCTCTGACGAAATGGACCCGGACCTCAAACAGGAAATGGTGGATTATTACCGGGAATTATATTCCCACTCCCAGTATGAGGTGGGCGAAGCCATCAAAACCGACAGCGGCTACAACGTGGAGGTGAAGATCCAGCCCATCAACATCCTGAACGACGCCATGGACGACCTGACCGCCTATCTGGATGATTTTGCCGCCCGGGCGGACAGCGGGGAGTTTGACGCCATGACCGACGCGGAGTTTTACAAAACCTACGGGGAAGGGGCCATGGAGATTTTAAACAGCTGGATGGACCGCTTCACCTATGGGGAGGAAACCGCAATCGTGGTGCTGGTGTACCAGGATGAGGACGGGCTCTACACCATCAGCGACAACGATTTCACCAACCTGGATACCAATATGGTCATTTATCCGTGATCATCCGTTGACGATCTCCCAGAACACTTCCTTGGCAAGCTCTAGATCGTCTGTGTTGCCAACAATAAACAATCCGTATTCTGCTCCGGGAATGGCGCTGTCCAAGGCCTCGTTCCCGGAGATCTTTACGCCGCAGACCGGCGTCTTTTCGCCGGTGGGGTTGCCTTCCTCGTCCACCTGGTCAAAGGACAGCAGGTTTTCCTCCGGGACCTGGGCCAGCTCTTCCGGGGTAAACAGCTCCTCCAGGTCATAGTAGCAGTCCCCTCGGGCGTTGCGGGCAGCTTCATCCAGGCTGCACAGCATCAGGTCCACCTCGTTTGCGGCGATCATGGCGCTGACCTTCATGGTGCTGGCGGCGTAAACCGTGGGGTCCACGTCTTCAGAGCCCACGCTCAAATCGGTAAATTCCGCGGTTTTTCCGGCGGCTGTCAAAGCCTCGCTGCCGGCGGAAAAGGTTTCTTCATAGGCGTCCAGCTGCTCCGCGTCTACATAGCTGCTTTCCGCCAGGATCTGCAGGGCGGTGTTCTCTTCATCGCCGCCGCAGGAGCTGAGCCCCAAGGCGGAAGCCAGCATAACGGCGGACAGCAGGACAGCGGATATTTTACGGGTTTTCATAGGAATCCTTCTTTCTGCAAATAGTTCTTTTAAATATAGTTCTATTCTAAACTATTTTCCAGAAGGATTCATGAGAAAATGTAAAATGTTTTGTGAAAAAGGAGTAAAATATTTTCGTATGGATTGGCAATAATTCCGAAACAGTTTGGTTATAATTTCAAAAGTATATCAGGAAAACAGGACCCGGGCCAAAATCCCGGCGGATGCGATCACCGCCAGGTCCCCCAGCAGGGAGCAGGGCAGGGCGTAACGGGTGCGGGAAACCTTGGCCGCGCCGAAATACAGGGCGGTGGTGTAAAAAGTGGTTTCCGAGGCGCTTTGAATGATGCTGGCGGTGCGGCCGATGAGGCTGTCCGGCCCGTATTGGGCCAGGATGTCCTGGAATACCGCCAGGGAGCCGCTGCCGGAAAGGGGGCGCAGAAGGGCCAAGGGCATCACCTCCTGGGGGATCCCCAGGAGGCCGGCCAGGGGCTTTAAGGCCCAGCAGAGGGCGTCCAGGCAGCCGGAGGCCTCAAACATCCCTAAGACGACCAGGAAGAGCACCAGGGGCGGGACCATGCCGGCCGCGGTCTTCAGCCCCTGTTTCGCCCCGGCGGCGAAAGCGTCCAGCAGGTTTACCTTACGGAGCAGGCCGGCAAGGAGGATGCCCGCCACAGCCAGCGGGACGGCCAGCTCCGCCAGACGGCTCACTGTCCCCTCCTGTCCGGGAACAGCCGGGCGCAGGCGAAAACAGCCCCCAGGGCCGCCGCTAGGGAAACGGCGGAGGCCGCCAGCACGGCAGGGAGGATCTCCATAGGCGACTGGCTGCCTGCGGCCAGCCGCAGGGCCGCGGTGGTGGCGGGGATCAGCTGGATGGAGCAGGTGTTCAGCACCACCAGGGTGATCATTTCCCGGGAAGCGGCCCCGTCGGACAGGGCGGACATCCTTTGGATGGCGGCCAGGCCCAGAGGCGTGGCCGCGTTCCCCAGGCCCAGCAGATTGGCGGACAGATTCATGGCGATCAGGGCCATAGCCTCCCGGTCCTCCCGCAGGGCAGGAAAAAGCCTTGCAGTCAGCGGGCGGAACAGGGCGGCGGCTTTTTTGGTCAACCCCGCCTGCTTTGCCACTTCCATCAGGCCACTCCAGAGGCAGAGGGCCCCGGTCAGGGAGAGGACTAAGGTGACGGCGCCGCCGCAGCGGCTCAAAGCGGCCTGCCCCACCTCTTGGGCCCGGCCAGAGCAAATCCCCCCGATCACGGCGGCCGCGGCCATCATGGCTAAGATCCAATTCACAGCAGTCATCCCTTCCCTTTTCGCAATACTATAAGATATTGCGGAAAAAAGAAAAATATCCCTGGTTTTTCTTTGGAAAACATGGTACAATAGAAACAAAGAAAAGGAGGAATACAGAATGGATCTGCAATCTTTTTTTAAAATGAGCTACGGCCTTTACATCGTCAGCGCCCAGGCGGACGGGCAGCGTTCCGGCTGCGTGGTCAACACCCTTTCTCAGGTGACGGCGGAGCCGCCCAAGCTGTCGGTATCCGTCAGCAAAAACAACGTGACCACGGACTTGATCCGCAAAGCGGGATATTTTACCGGCGTGGCCATGGACCAGGAGGCGGACATGATCTATATCGGCCGCTTCGGCTTCCGTTCCGGCCGGGACATGGACAAGTTTGAGGGCATTGATTACGCCGAGGACCAGCAGGGGATGCCTTATCCCACCAAGCATGCGGTTTCCCGGTACAGCTGCAAAGTGGTGGAGGAGATCGACCTGGGCACCCATGTGATGTTCATCGGGGAAGTCCTGGAAGCGGAAACCTTGTCGGACAAGGAGCCTATGACCTACGCTTACTACCACGCGGTGAAAAAAGGCAAAACCCCCAAAAACGCGCCGTCCTATAAACCGGTTTGATTTTTGGAAAATAGGCTGGGGCAACTGAAACACAGCCGCTTCATTTCTAAAATAGGGGGGTAGTTCCAATGCGCTATCAAATCATTTCCGGCCGGTATGAAACCGGCACGCCGGACCAGCAGCAGGGGTATGCTCAGTTATTTGGGAGCGAGGAGATCCAGTTCCGGTTCGATCTCTATTTTCATTGGTACAATGTCATCCATGAATTGGGCCATTGCCTGCTGTCTTCTCATAAGATCTCCATGGACCCTGTGCAGGAAGAACTTTATGTCAACCGCTTTGCGGTTGCTTATTGGAAAATGGCGGATGCCGATGGGAACCTGAACAAATTACAGGACATGATCACCCAGGTGCTGAGTCAATTCCCGTCCCCTGTACCGCCTGATACAGACTTTGCCGCCTTTTTTCGATCCATTTGGAGCAGTGAAGCGATGCAGACGGTGGCAATGTATGGATATTTTCAGCTGGCGTGTGTATTGGAAGCCATGAAAGCAGGAAAAGACTTTTGGGAAGTCTTGGACGAGGTCGGGATCTCTGCGGAACGGACCGGCCCGGTACAGAAATACAGCGGCAAAATTTCTTCAGGATGCGCCCAGGACGTTATGGCCCTGTGTCTCCAAAATTTATCGGATGCGGGAATCGGGTTCGATGATTTCAAAATTGAGCTGGAACTGGCGGATAATCCGGAAGTGCAGTGTGCCAGAATAGCGGAGTAATACCGGCCTCCGAATCATGAGAAATGGAATCGTGGATGAGAATATGAAACCCCAACTGGATTTGATTCCAGTTGGGGTTTTTCTCAATATCCGCCGGTGTTGCAGAAAAATTCCCGGGAAGCCAGGCCGGCCCCTGCTAAAAACAGGGTGTCCGGCAGGATACGGCTGCGGGACACCGGCAGCCCCTCCAAGGCGTTTTCCAGAAAATCACGCAGCCAAAATTCCTGCTCCGCTGCGGTCATCAGGACCACCAGGCTGGGGTCCAAAAAGCCTGCGGCATACCGGATATCGCTGGCCCGCTGGGCGGCGAACCCCTCTGCAATGCGCCGGAAGGGCTCGTCCTCCATGGGCAAAACGCCGTCCCGGGCCATGGCTTTCATCCGCTGGGGGCTGCCCTGGGTCAGGTTCCAGGCAACCGGGGTGCCGGTTTCGGAAAATTCGGCGGACAGCCGGTCCCAGAAAAGCTCCTCCGCCCGGGCCTTCTGGACATCCGGCAGCTGCAGTACCCTGCCGTGGGACCCCCGGTAAGGCTCCTGCTCAATGATCGCCGCGCCGTCCATGATCCCGCAGCACCGGAACAGAAGGAGGTTGTCCGTGGGGGCGGGCTGTTCCCGCTGCCAGTATTCCATTTCCGCAACGGCGGCCGCCTCGGGCAGCCGCGCAAAGGTGATGGGGACCCGGACGAATTGGGCCAGCAGTTCCCGGAACCGTTCCGCTTTGGGATATTCCTTTTCGTCGATCTCTAAGCGGCTGAAATAAATGGGATCTACGCAGATGCCTACGCCGGTGACCTGCTCCGGGACCAGGCCGTTTTTATAAAAAAGCTGCTGATAGACCTTTTCCAGCTGGGTCAGGATCTCCTCCCGGGAGGCGCTGGGGGCGATGGGGACGGACTGCTTTTCCACGATTTCCCCCCACAGGGTGGCAACGCCGGCGTGGAGCTGGTTCCTTTCCAAAACGATCCCCAAATCCATTTTGTAGGTGGAGCAGATGTCCAGCAGGATCTTTTTCCGCCCCCGGGAAACCGGGACGTCCGGGCTGCGCTGTTCCCCTTTTTCGTAAAGGATCCCTTCCGCGATCATTTCGTTGGTGATGATGGTGATGGCCGCTTTGGTAATGCCAATTTCCCGGGCAATGTCGATCCGTGAGGTGGGTCCGCGCCGGCGTAAAAGCCGCAGGATCTGCGACCGGTTGCGGCGTTTGAGGTCAAGTTTACTGATTCCGTTTGAGATCATGGCGCACCGTGCCTTTCTGAATAGTTTAATAAGATGATAATTGTGTTGTTTATAGTATTCCATGCCCATGTGATAATTTCGTGAATATTCCATGAAGGAAAAGGATTTTATAAAAATTTAAGATTTTGCAGAATAATTCACGGAAAGGGGAGCACCCGGTACGGTGCTCCCCTTTTGATATGGTGGAGGATTTATCAGCGGAAGTATTCCACGCCGCTTTTGAAGATCATCTGGTCTTTGTCGCCGTCGATATTCTTTGCGATATTTTCGCCGGTACGTTCGCTGTGAGCCATTTTGCCCAATACCCGCCCATCCGGGGAGGTGATGCCCTCAATAGCCGCCGCCGACATATTGGGGTTGAAGCGGATATCATAGGTGGGCTGTCCAGTCAGATCCACATACTGGGTGGCGATCTGGCCGTTCTGCGCTAAGATCCGCACCCATTCCTCGCTGGCCGCAAACCGGCCCTCGCCGTGGGAAATGGGCACCGAGTGGTAATCGCCCACATTGGTATGGGCAAGCCACGGGGATTTGTTGGAAGCGATCCGGGTCATGACCATGCGGGACTGGTGGCGGCCGATGGAGTTGAAGGTCAGCGTGGGGGAATCCTCGGTCATTTCCACGATCTCGCCATAGGGAACCAGGCCCAGCTTGATCAGCGCCTGGAAGCCGTTGCAGATACCCAGCATCAGGCCGTCCCGGTTTTTCAGAAGCTCATGGACGCCGTCTTTAATGCGGGGGTTGCGGAAGAAGGCGGTGATGAACTTGCCGGAGCCGTCGGGCTCGTCGCCGCCGGAGAAACCGCCGGGGATCATGACGATCTGGGCTTTTTTGAGCCGCCGGGCAAATTCGTCCACGGATTCCTCAATGGCCGCGCTGGACAGGTTGTTGATGACAAAGATGTCGGTGTTGGCGCCGGCCCGTTCAAAGGCCCGCTGGGTGTCGTATTCGCAGTTGGTGCCCGGGAAAACAGGGATCAGCACCCGGGGAGAAGCCACCTTAATGGCGGGAGAAGGCCGGTGCTGGGCGGTGTAGGAATATTTCTCCACAGGCTCGCTGCTGGTTTCAATGTTGCAGGGGAAGACCTTCTCCAGCCGGTCCTCATAGACCTTCTGGAACTTGTCGATCATGGAGAATTTCTTGCCGTCGGCGTTTTCCAGGACAGGCTGGATCAGGGTCATGCCGATGATCTCTTCCTCGGAAGCGGTCACGCCTCCGGCCAGTTCCAGCACAAAGCCGCCGTAAACCGGGTTGAAGAGCAGCTCGCAGGGCAGCTGTTTGGCGAATTTAAAGCCGACCCGGTTGCCCAGAGCCATCTTAAAGACCGCCTCGGATACGCCGCCGAAGCCCAAAGTCCAGGCGGACAGGACCTGGCCGTCCCGGATCATTTTTTCCACCCGGGTGAACACGTTTTTGACGCTTTCAAAGTCCGGGGTGCCGTCTTCGTTGTATCGGGGCAGCACCAGGATGACGGTGGAGCCGATCTGCTTGAATTCCGGGGAGATGACGGTTCGGGCGTCGCCGGTGGAAATGGCGAAGGAAACCAGGGTGGGGGGGACGTCGATGTCCTCAAAGGTGCCGGACATGGAGTCCTTGCCGCCGATGGCCGCGCAGCCCAATTGCAGCTGGGCTTCCATGCCGCCCAGCAGGGCCGCCATGGGCTTGCCCCAGCGTTTGGGGTCGGTTTTCATCCGTTCAAAGTATTCCTGGAAGGTGAGCCAGCAGGGGGAATGGGTACCGCCGGCGGCCACTACCTTGGCCACGGATTCCACAACGGCGTACATGGCCCCCAAATAGGGGTTCTGTTCGGTGATATAGGGGTTATAGCCCCAGCCCATAATGGAGCAGGTGTTGGTTTCACCCTGGAGGACCGGCAGTTTGGCCGCCATGGCCTGGGTCTTGGTCATCTGGTACTTGCCGCCGTAGGGCATGGTGACGGTGCCTGCGCCGATGGAGCTGTCAAAGCGCTCCACCAAGCCCTTCTGGGAGCAGATATTCAGGTCGGACAGATGGGCCATCCAGTCCTCTTTGGTGTCCTCCCGGTTGTTGACGGGCTTCACTTTGCCGCCGCAGACATGGACGGTGGTGTGCTTTTCCGCGCCGTTGGAGTTCAAGAACTCCCGGGACAGGTTGACAATGCGGTTGCCGCACCAATCCATGGTCAGGCGGGGCTCCTGGGTGACAACAGCCACCTTGGTAGCTTCCAGGTTCTCTTTCCGGGCCAGCTCCATGAACTTGTCTGCATTTTCCGGGGAAACCACCACCGCCATACGTTCCTGGGATTCAGAAATGGCAAGCTCGGTGCCGTCTAAGCCGTCATATTTTTTGGGCACAGCGTCCAGGTTGATGGACAGGCCGTCGGCCAGCTCGCCGATGGCCACAGATACGCCGCCCGCGCCGAAGTCGTTGCACCGGCGGATCATCCGGGTCACATCCGGGTTCCGGAACAGGCGGGAGATTTTCCGTTCAATGGGGGGATTGCCCTTCTGGACTTCTGCGCCGCAGGTGTGGATGGATTCCTTAGTGTGGGATTTGGAGGAGCCGGTTGCGCCGCCGCAGCCGTCGCGGCCGGTGCGCCCGCCCAGCAAAATGACGATGTCGCCGGGGTCCGGAACGTCCCGGACCACATGGCTTTCGGGGACCGCGCCCACAACCGCGCCGATCTCCATGCGCTTGGCGGCGTAGTTGGGGTGGTAGATCTCCGTAACCTCGCCGGTGGCCAGGCCGATTTGGTTGCCGTAGGAGCTGTAGCCGTGGGCGGCGGTGGTCACCAGCTTCTTCTGGGGCAGCTTGCCGGGGATGGTGGCGGAGAAGGGGACGGTGGGGTCGGCAGCGCCGGTGACCCGCATGGCCTGGTAAACATAAGCCCGTCCGGACAGGGGGTCCCGGATCGCGCCGCCCAGGCAGGTGGCCGCGCCGCCGAAGGGTTCGATCTCCGTGGGATGGTTGTGGGTCTCGTTTTTAAACTGCAGGAGCCATTTTTCGGAAACGCCGTCCACATCCACGTTGATCTTTACGGAACAGGCGTTGATTTCCTCGCTTTCGTCCAGCTCCTTGAGCTTGCCGTCTTTTTTGAGCTTTTTCGCGCCGATGGTGGCCAGGTCCATGAGGGTCATGGGTTTCTTGCGGCCCACATACAGCTCGTCCCGGATCTCCACATATTTGTCAAAGCTCTTCTGGATAGTTTCGTCGTCGATTTCCACCCCGTCAATAATGGTGCCGAAGGTGGTGTGGCGGCAGTGGTCGGACCAGTAGGTGTCGATCATGCGGATCTCGGTGATAGTGGGGTCCCGGCGCTCCGTGTTTTTGAAGTAATCCTGGCAGAACTTGATGTCGTCCAGATCCATGGCCAGGCCGTAATTGGCCACAAAATCAGCCAGCCCCTTTTCGTCCAGGCCGGTAAACCCGGTGAGGGTTTCTACGGTGGTGGGGATTTCGTACTCGGTTTTCAGGGTGTCCACCTTTTCAAGGCTCGCTTCCCTTGCTTCCACCGGGTTAATCAGATGGTTTTTAACAGCCTTAAACTGTTCCTCCGTCAGATCCCCTTCCAGCAGGTAAATCCGGGCGTTGCGGACGGCGGGGCGGTCCCCCTGGGTCATGATCTGGATGCACTGCTCGCAGGAATCCGCCCGCTGGTCGAACTGGCCGGGCAGGTATTCCACCGCCAGAAGCCGCTGGTTTCCGGAAAGCTCCGGCAGCTCCATGGAAATCGTGTCTACCTGAGGCTCGGAAAAGATGGTCCTGGAAGCGGTTTGAAAGGTTTCCTCGTCGATCCCTTCCACATCGTAGCGGTTAAAGAGCCGCAGGTTTGTCAGGGAAATCCCCAGGGATGCCTTGATGTCGCGGCGGGTGGAATCCGCTTCTACAGCGAAGGCAGGTTTTTTCTCCACATAAATTCTGTAAACGGACATGGTTGCCATTCCTTTCATTCGGTTATGGTTCAAGAGTGCCGATGCAGTGCCCGTTGAGCACCGCTTCCAGCCTCACTTTACAGACTTTTCCGCAGGCTTCCGGCCCGCAGTTTACATACACAGGGGTATAATTTTTGGTAAACCCCTCGTACCCCAAGGGGGAACGGGTGGTTTCCACCAGCACTTCCTCCGTGCGGCCCAGCTGGCTCATGAGGAACCCCCGCCGCACTTCTTCCGTAGCCTCAATCATCCGGCGGCTCCGGTCCTCTTTCACGGATTCCGGCACCTGTTCCGGGCGTTTGGCCGCCGCCGTTCCCTCCCTGCGGGAGTAGGCGAACACATGGACCTTGGCAAAGGCCATCTGTTTGACAAAAGCAAGGCTTTCTTCAAAATCCTCCTCCGTTTCCCCGGCAAATCCAACCATCACATCGGTGGTCAGGGAAGGGTTTTCAAAGGACCGGCGGATGTCGGCGGCGATGCGAGCGTATTCCGCCGTGTCGTAATGGCGGTTCATGGCTTTCAGGGTCTTATCGCAGCCGCTTTGCAGGGCCAGATGGAACTGGGGGCAGAACTTTTTCTGGGCCGCCATCCGGGCGATGTCCTCCCCGGTCAGCAGCTCCGGCTCCAGGCTCCCCAGCCGGACCCTTTGGATGCCCTCTACCCGGCAGGCTTCCTCTACTGCGTCAATGAGCCGCAGCCCTAAGTCCTTGCCGTAGGAGGAAAGGTTGATGCCCACCAGCACCGCCTCCCGGTAGCCGTTGGCGGCGAGGCTCTGGAGCTCCGTCCGAATCTCCGCCAGGGGCTTGGACCGGACCGGCCCTCGGGCTTTGGGGATAATGCAGTAGGAGCAGTACCGTTCGCAGCCGTCCTGGATTTTGACAAAGGCCCGGGTGCGGCCCCGCAGCCCCGTAACGGACATATGCTCGAAGGCTTCCCCCTTTTCATGGGGCTCAATGGCCACAACCCGCTGCCCGGTCTGGAACGCCCGGGAAACAGCCGCCAAAAGCCCGGCCCGGTTTTTGGAGCCGGTTACAATGTCGGCCTCCGGGATTGCCGCCGCTTCCTCCGGGAAAGCCTGGGGGTAACAGCCGGTCAGGGCCGCCTTGGCCGCCGGGTTCTGCTTTTTTAACCGGCGCAGGAGCTGCCTTGTCTTCCGGTCGCCGGAAGCCGTGACGGTGCAGGAATTGACCACATACAAATCCGCGAAGTCATGGGGCTCCACCACCTCGTAGCCTTCCCTGGCAAACAGCTCCGCCAGCATTTCCGTTTCGTATTGGTTGACCTTGCAGCCCAGTGTGGTGAACGCTGCGCGCATTCGCAGCCTCCTCTCTTTTTGGGACTATTCGCTCATTTTTGACTTTTCCATAAGGATAAAATGTCAAAAAGAAACGGATACTATCCATTTTTCGTGCAATTTGGGTTATGGAATATGGACAAATATCCGGCCTTACAATTAGTATTATAATAGATTTAAGAGAAATTTACAATTAGCAGTTGACTAAAAAGCAAACAACTGTTATATTGTAAATATAGTAATTATGGATAGTGTGGAAACTGCGCTCCCATAGTTGCCAAATACAATACTAAATGGAGGTCGATACCAATGAGAACCTGCAACATTATGCTGAACACCATCAATGATGTCAAGGGCTTTGTAAACATTGTTTGCAAATATGACTTTGATGTGGATCTGATTTCCGGACGCTACGCCATCGACGCCAAATCCATTATGGGTATTTTCAGTCTGGATCTGTCCAAGCCCATTAAGCTGGAAGCCCACACGGACGAGCCTTCGAAGTTCTTCGAGGAAATCAAACCCTTTGTGGTGGAGTAATTCAGCGCCCCGATGCCATGGATATGGCATCTGTCCTTATGCAGCATGATCCCGGAACGGTTTGTTTCCGGGATTTTTTGCTTTTTATGGGCATGGACCGGCAAATGGGCGCATATCCTTTAGCAAATGGAACGCGAAAGGATGGGATCTTTGTATGAACAAATGGCGAAACCGGCTGGCCGCGTTGGGAACAGCCGCAGTGATGGCCGTAGCCCTGTGTATCTGCCCGGCCCGGACGGTTTGCGCCGACGGGCTTTTGGAGTGGCAGGAGGCGGCGCCCGCCCAGGCTGAAGAGGAAGCCGTTGTGACCGAGGCCCAGGCCAAGGAAGTCCCGGCCAAGTCGGCGGCGCTTATGGACGCTTCCAGCGGGCAGCTCCTGTTTGAAAAAAACGCCCATGAAAAAATGCCCCCCGCCTCCATTACGAAGATCATGACCATGCTGCTGGTCATGGAGGCCATTGAGGACGGCAGCATCCGGTATACCGATGCCGTGGCCTGTTCCGAGCACGCCGCCGAAATGGGCGGCTCCCAGATCTGGCTGGAGCCGGGGGAGGAAATGACGGTGGAGGAGCTTTTGAAGGCCGCCGCGGTCAATTCCGCCAACGACGCCTCCATGGCTTTGGCGGAGCATGTGGCCGGCAGCGAGGAAGCCTTTGTGGCCCGGATGAACCAGCGGGCCAAGGAGCTGGGCATGGAGAACACGGCATTCCAAAACCCCACGGGCCTGGACGAGGAAGGGCATTATTCCAGCGCCTACGACATCGCTTTGATGTCCCGGGAGCTGTTAAAGCATGAGGATATCACCCGCTTTACCACCATCTGGATGGATTCCCTCCGGGGCGGCGAGACGGCCCTGACCAATACCAACAAATTGGTGCGGTTCTACGACGGCTGTACGGGCTTAAAAACCGGCACCACCGACGGGGCGGGGAGCTGCCTTTCCGCCACGGCCTCCCGGGAGGGGTTGAGCCTCATTGCCGTGTCCATGGGCAGCCCTACCTCCGACGAACGGTTTTCCGCCTGCCGCACCCTGTTGGATTACGGCTTTTCCGCCTTTGAAAGCTATACTCCCCAGGTGGAAGCCGGGGAGCTCCCGGAAATCCGGGTAAAAAACGGCGTGGAGGGGACTGTTGCGCCGGTTTTGGGGGAAGCGCCTGCCCTGCTGGTTGCCAAAGGAAAATCCGGGGACGTGACCCGCACCGTTTCCCTGCCGGAGGAGGTGGAGGCTCCGGTGGAGGAAGGCCAGAGGCTGGGGGAGATCACCTTCGCCCTGGACGGCAGCCAGCTGGCCGCTATTCCCATTACAGCGGAAAGCGCAGTGCCGAAAATGGACTTTTCCACAGCCATCCGCATGATTTTTTCCATGCTGTTCCAGTGACAGTCAGCCGGTTTTGCTGAAATCAGTCAAGGAAAACGTAGGGGCCGGGTTTCCCGGCCCTTTGGAGTGTCCAAAAGCCTTTTGTAAAAGTAAAACTGTATAAAAAGCGAAATGGAAAGTTTTCGTCAACCTTTTTCAAAAGGTTGTGGGATTGGAAAGGGCAAAGCCCTTCCTCGCGCTCCGCAGAGCGCGAAATCCTATCCCTTCGCGGCCCGGCCGCGAACCATAAAAAGAAAAGCGAGCCCGCAGGCTCGCCGCGGATGACCCCGCGCCGTCATTTTGCTTGCAAAATGACGGGTTAGAGTTTTCCAAGTTGCTCTCCACGGTTCATTTGCGTCAGCAAAGCATCACTTTATTTTCAAGAAAATTTTTCAGCAAACTAAGGGGCCGGATTTCCCAGCCCCTCTAATATTTTTAGATAACCTGCAAGCTCTTCCACTTGCCCTGTAAAAACCGAATGACAAAGGCGGCGTCCCGGACGATCCAGTCGATAAACATGGCAATCCACACGCCCAAAAGGTGCAGCCCAAGACCCCAATCAGCCCCCAGCAGGTAGCTGAAACCGATGCGGAAGATGAACATGGATAAAAGGGACACGGTCATGGTGAACACCACGTCCCCGGCGGCACGCAGGGAGTTGGGCAGGGTAAAGGCCAGGGGCCAGAACAGCATAGTGAAGATGGCGCACCAGCGCAGCACCTCCGCCGCCATGTCCGCCGACTGAGGGCTTAAGTTGAAGATGGTCACCAAAGGCCCCGCAATGAGGAACAGGGTCAGGCACATGACGCCCATGGTAACATAGGTAACCGCCATGAGCTTTTTGGTGTAGGAAACCGCCTGTTCCGGCTCCTTTGCTCCCATGCACTGGCCCACCACAGTAATCAGGGCGAGGCCGGTGGCCTGACCCGGTACGTTGATGACGCCGGCCACGCTGTTGGCAATGGCGTTGGCCGCCACCGCGTTGGTGCCGAAGGAGGTGATGAGGCTCAAAACCAGCAGCTTGCCCACCTGAAACAGGCCGTTTTCCAGGCCGTTGGGGATGCCCAGCGCCAGGATGCGCTTGACCATGCCGAAGTGCAGCTCCGGCCGGAAAAGCTTGGGAATCCGGAGGGCGTTGGTCTTTTTCTGGAGCAGGACCAGAATGACCACCGCCGCCACGATGCGGGAAACCAAGGTGCCGATGCCGGCGCCCAAAGCGCCCATGCCGAAGCCATAGATCAGGATGGCGTTGACGGTGATATTCACGATATTGACAATCAGGGAATTGAACATGGACACCTTGCTGTTGCCCATGGCCCGGAAGAGGGCGGAGCCGGCGTTATATACCGCCATAAAGGGATAGGCCAGGGCCGTGGACAGGAAATAATCCAGGGCGCTGTGCATGACGGTTGGCTCGATGCTGCCGAAAACCAGCGACAGAATATGCTGCCGGAAGATAAGGGCCAGCGCCATCAGGGCGGAGGAAACAGCCGTCACCGTGTAAAGGAGCTGCTTGGCGGCCTTGCGGGCGCTGGAAAGGTCCTGGTTCCCGAGATATTGGGAAACGATCACGGTGCCGCCGGTGGCGAGGGCGGCGAAAATCTGGATCAGGAGATTGTTGATATTGTCCACCAGGGATACGCCGGAAACCGCCGCCTCCCCGGAAGAAGTCACCATGACGGTGTCGGCCATGCCCACCGTCATCAGCAGAAATTGCTCGATGACCAAGGGGATAATCAGGCGGATCAGGGCCTTCTTTGTAAACAGCGGCGCTTTGGCCGGGACGGTTTGGGCGTCAGACATGCAAACATCGCTTCCTTTCATGCTGCGGGCAAATGCTCTTCCCAATATCCCCGCGGGGAATCGGGACGCGCCGCGGGGACGCTATATCAGAGTTTACGCGGATTTCAGCGCGTTTTTTTCAGTATATCACAAAACCGTTGCCATGGCAAGCATTGGAAAGCGCAAAAATCCCCGCACCCGGATAGGATGCGGGGAGATACGCCCCATCCCGGCAAACGGGTTTTGGGGTGTCGCGCCGGGATGGGATGCAAACGCCTGTTTCCCACTCGGCAAGGATAGTATAGCCGGGACCGGCTGGATTTATGCGGGGAATCTCTGGAATCTCCTATAAAAATGTGATAAAATAAAGGAAAATCAAGCAAAGGGGATGCTTTAAAATGAGCGCAGGGAATATTACTGTCAGTTATTTGCAGGAGTACATCCGGGCCAAGGATTACAGGCCGGAGCTGGTGAAGGATTACTATCTGAAACTGGCGGAGGAGTCCGGGGAGCTTGCCCGGGCCATCCGCAAAGGCCTGCGGCCTTCGGAGGAAGGGCAGGTCAAGGAAACCATTGAGGAAGAACTGTGGGATGTGATCTATTACGCTTTGGCAATCGCCAACTGCTACGACATTGATTTGGAACAGGTCATTCCTCAGAAGGAAGCCCTGAATAACCAGAAATACCAAACGGGCATTTCCTTTGCGCCGCCCCAAAAATAAAGCGTGCAGAGGGGAGCCCTCTGCACGGGAATGGTCAGTAATATTTGGGGATGCTGCCGCCCACAGCGGTGGAGGCGCTGGCCGCAAAGGCCGGATGGGCGGTTTCCTCCGGGCCCCTGGCCGCCAGCTCCCGCTGGTAGGCGTCTAAAATCGCCTGCTCCAGGGGTCCTCTGGCCGCCGGGGAAATGGGGTGGACAATGTCCCGGAAAGCGCCGTTCGCCTCCTTGTGGCTGGGCATGGCCACAAAAAGCCGGTCCGGGCCTTCGATGACCTTGATGTCGTGGATGGCCAGCTGGTCGTCCAGCGTCACGGAAACCACCGCCCGCAGCCGGCCTTCCCGCAGGATTTTTCGGATTTTGATTGCTGTAATCTTCATGTTGATTCCTCCTTGCCCTGAGTTTGGACCGGGATTCCCGGTTTATACGGCCGGCGGAAAATTTTTCCGACTGTAAAATAACTATGAAAATCTTTTGCCGCCCTTGATATTTTCCGGGGGATATGCTATCCTTAAAGAAAGGGCTTTCCTAAAAAACTATTGGACAGAGGAGTTTTCGGAATTATGGATGTATTTGTGGAATACATGGTCAAAAAGCAGAACACCGGCAAGGATGTCCTGCTGAAGGTGGTTTATGCGGTTTTGGGCGTGGGGCTTTTATTTTTGGCGTTCATCCTCTCTCCGTTTTTAGGGATGTTCGGCTCCATTGCCATCCTGGCAGGGTGCGGCGCAGTGTACGGCGCGTACTACCTGATCACTTCCATGAATGTGGAGTATGAGTACATTATCACCAACGGCGAAATGGACGTGGATAAGATCATCGCCCGCCGCCGCCGCAAACGCCTGCTGACGGCCAACGCCCGCCGGTTCGACGAGTTTGGGGCCTATAATCATCAGTCCATGGCTTCCCGGAGCTTCGCAAACCGTGTGTACGCCTGCACCGCCCCGGAGGACCCCGGCAACTATTACGCGGTGTTCAACCATCCCACCTTGGGTGAAACCCTGCTGGTATTCACCCCCAACGACAAGGTGCTGGACAGTATGCGGAGCTTTATTCCAAGACAGGCAGGTGGCAGAGCTGTTTACGGGAATCGACCTGGTCAAAATTGACCGGATTCGGAAAAGCATGGAAAACCCTCGTTTTGCGGCGAGGGTTTTTTCGGCGTCTGAACGGGAATTGTTTGCCCACAAAAAGGACCCCTACCCATCCTTCGCGGCCAATTTTGCGGCCAAGGAGGCCTTTTCCAAGGCCCTGGGGACCGGCGTGCGGGGGTTTGCATTAAACGAGGTGTCGGTGCTGCGGGGCGAGCTTGGCGCGCCGTATTTTGCCTTTACCGGCAATGCCGCCCGGATCGTGGAAGAACGGGGCCTTTCCTTTTCCGTGTCCCTGACCCACACGGAGGATATGGCCGGGGCGTTTGTCATTGCCTGTCCTATGTCTATCGGATAGAAGGCGGTTACTGGAGCAGCTGATTGATTTCATCGGCCAGAAGCTTCTGGCGGCGTTTAAAATACCAAAACAGGAAAGCGTCGGCGGCAAGGAAAATCAAGGTGAAAAAACCGATGCTGGCCGGTTTCCAGGAAATCCAATCCAGTAATAAAGCGGCAGTCAGGGCACCGGCATACAGAATAGCGGATTCCGTCAGACAGTATCGAAGGTAGCTTTTGAAATGTACATAAGAAAGCAGCCAGTCAAGAACCTGGCATCCGAGAATGATACAAAACAATTGGATGGGAAAGACGAAAACGCTTGAGTGAAACAGGTTTATCAAGCTGGCAGCCAGCATAATGATGGTGAAGGAAATACAGGCGGAGGGAAGCCGGGTAAAAAGCAGATGTTTCATAAGGATGCTCCTTTCAGTTTGGATTTGAGAGGGTCAATATAACTGCGGGTAATCACCAGCTTTTCGCCATTTGTCAGCACCGCTGTAAGCCGGTGGTTGTAGAGTGGCTCCACATACTTGAGAAAGCAGAGATTCAGGATGCAGTTTTTACTGATGCGGATAAAGGAAGTCCGGAGGAGTTTGCTTTCCAAGGCGGCCAGGGATTCCCGGCACTCATAGACTTCCTTTTCCTGGTAGGCAAAGGTTTTTCCATCGGTGGAATCAAAAAAACAAATAGCTTCCAGCGGAATTTGAAATTCCCGCTTTTCCTGATACAAGGTAAGCGAAAAACCGTACTGACGGATGTGTTCGGCTAATTTTTGAAGTCTTGGGTTCATCTCCGAACACAAAATGGTGATTTCTGTTTCCGGGACGGCTGGGTTTTGGCGGATCGTCAGTTTCATAGAAATCTCCTTTCGCCGTAATCTGAGATAGGCGCCTTTCCTAATCTTATTATAAGAAAAAGGCTCGGAGGTTACAACCTTTTTTCAGCAAGATGCCCTGTGACCTCATGATATGCCGGATTTTTGTAAACAGGAGGGATACCATGAAAATATTGACAGCTTCCGCCATGCGGTGGGCGGAACAGGCGGCGGTGGACGCCGGGGAGAGCTTTGAGGGACTCATGGAAAAGGCCGGGCAGGAAGCGGCCGGGATACTCATGGAGGAGGCCCCGCCTCAGGACAGTCCCGTTTTGATCCTCTGCGGCAAGGGGAACAACGGCGGGGACGGCCTGGTTATCGCCCGGGCGCTGGCGCAAAAGGGATTTTCCGTCCAAATCGTATTCCTGCTGGGGAGGAAATTAAGCCCCCTGGCGGAGAAAAACCTGGGGCGGCTCCAGGACCTGCCGGTGGAGATCCTGGATGCGGCCTCCATCGCCCCGGAGGAACGGGACGCCCTCTGCAAAAACGCCGGGCTCATTATGGACGGGGTGTTCGGCACCGGCTTTTCCGGGGATCTGCCGGAAAACGTCCGGGCCTGGACAGCCGCTGCCAACAAATCCAAGGCGGTCCGGGCGGCTTTGGATATCCCCTCCGGCTTGAACTGCGACACCGGCCTTTACGGAAAGGACGCCTTCGCGGCGGACCTGACCGTTACCTTCGCCGCCCACAAGCCCGCCCATTTCCTGAAAGGCTCTCGGGGGCTGTGCGGCCGGGTCTTCTGTGCGGACATCGGTATCCGGCAGGAGATCCTGGCGGCCGCGCCGGGGAACATCACCCTTTTGGACGGGGACGAGGCGAGAAAGGGGATCCCCCGCCGGAAAGAGGATTCCAACAAGGGGGATTACGGCAAGCTGCTGGCCATTGGAGGCTGCGCCCACATGACCGGGGCCATCCTCATGGCCTCCCTGGCGGCCATGCACTGCGGCGTGGGGCTTTTGAAGGCCGCCGTCCCGGAATCGGTCTGCCCCCTGATTGCCGCCCGGATGCCGGAGGTAATTTACCGGCCCATTTTAGCCGCCAAATCCGGCGTCCTGCCTGCCTCCTGCGGGGAGGCTCTGCTCAAAGAGGCCGGCTGGGCCGACGGGGTGCTCCTGGGCTGCGGCATGAGCGTCTGCGAGGACACCGTTTCCTTGACCCGGAAGCTCCTTTCCTGCGGCAAGCCCATGGCCATCGACGCCGACGGGTTAAACTGCGTCGCCCAGGATGTGAGCGTTCTGAAAAACCGCAAGGCCCCCACCGTTTTGACCCCCCACATGAAGGAGTTTTCCCGGCTGACGGGCAAGGCCATCCCGGAAATCAAGGCCAACCGCTTCTCCCTGGCCGCCGAGTTCGCCCGGCAGTATGGGGTGACGGTAGTGCTCAAGGATTCCAATACGGTGGTTGCCGCCCCGGACGGACGGCTCTGGATGAACGCAAACGGCAATTCCGGCATGGCCAAAGCCGGCAGCGGCGACGTGCTTGCCGGAATCATCGCCTCCTTCCTGGCCCAGGGAGCTTCTCCGGAGCTGGCGGCCACGGCCGGGGTGTTCCTCCACGGGGAGGCCGGGGACGCGGCCGCGGCGGATTTGACGCCCTACTGCATGACCGCCAGCAAAATGGTGGACTATTTCCCCAAAGTTTTCGCCAAATGGGCCCGTTAAGGAATTTTGAGTGGAACAGCTGAAAACCCGCGCCTAAAAAGGCGCGGGTTTTTTGTATGCCGTTATTTAGAAGATTGCTGGATATACTTGCGGAGAATATCAAACAGCCGCAGACTGGAGGATTTTTCCGATTTCTTGGGAGCCGGGGAAGCGGGGGGATTCAGCGCCTCCTGCATGAAATATTCCTGGGCGCAGAGGGGCGGGCTGTTCAAGGGGGTGCGGAGGATGTACCGTCCGTCAGAGAACTGTTCCCGGCCCTTGACGTTGTCCCGGAGGAGGATGTCCATCATGTCCAGCAGCCGTTTCCGGATCTCCTTGTCGTAAATGGGGCAGGCCACCTCCACCCGGCGTTCCGTGTTCCGGGTCATCATGTCGCCGGAGGCGATGAACACCTTGGTGTCCTCTCCCACGCCGAAGGCGTAAATCCGGGAGTGCTCCAAAAACCGGCCCACAATGCTGACGATCTCGATATTGTCCGTCATGCCCGGGATCCGGGGGGTGATGCAGCAGATGCCCCGGATCACCAGCCGGATCTTCACGCCCGCCCGGGAAGCGTCCACAAACTTTTCGATGAGCTCCTTGTCCGTAAAGGAGTTGCATTTCACCAGAATCCGGGCTTCCTTGCCCGCCCGGGCCTTTTCGATTTCCTGGTCCGCGTATTGGAGGATGCTCTGCTTAAAGTTCACAGGGGCCACCCACAGGTCGTGGTATTCCCCATGGAGATTGGACAGAGAAAGGTTGCGGAAAAAGGCCGCCGCGTCCTCGCCGATGGTCTGGTTGGCCGTGAGAATGGCAAGGTCGGTGTAGAGCTTGGCCGTCTTTTCGTTGTAGTTCCCGGTGCCGATCTGGGTGATGTACTGGATCCCCTTGGCGGTGCGGCGGGTAATCAGGCAGATTTTGGAATGAACCTTGTACCCGTCCATGCCGTAAATCACCTTACAGCCGGATTCCTCCAGCCGCTGGGCCCATTCGATGTTGTTTTCCTCGTCGAACCGGGCCCGCAGCTCCATCAAGACGGTGACTTCCTTGCCGTTTTCCGCGGCCTCAATGAGATGCTCCGCCAAAATGGACTGCCGGGCAATGCGGTACAGAGTGATTTTGATGGACAGCACCTCCGGGTCGGCCGCCGCTTCCTTCAGCATATTGATCAAGGGCTTCATGGACTCGTAGGGGTAGGACAGGAGGATGTCCCGGCGGGTCACCTGGCTGATGATGTTGTCGTTGCCGCTGACCATCCGGGACTGCTGGGGCACATAGGTTTGGAGCAGCAGCTCCCGCTTCATCCCCTGGGTCACCTTGGTGTCCAGGGTAAAGCAGTGGGTCAGCACTAAGGGGGCTTCGGACCGGAAGGCCTGGGCCGGCTCCAGCCGCAGCTTTTCCAGCAAAAACCGCAGGGTGCTGTCCCCCAGTTCCCCCTGGTATTCCAGGCGGACAGGGGCCAGGCGCATCCGCTTTTTGATGATTTTCTTCATGTGCTGGCGGTAGTCCACGTCCTCGTCGAAAAGCCCGGCGTCCATGTCCATGTCGGCGTTGCGGGTGACGCAGATAATGCCCTTTTCCTGCACCTTATACTGGTCGAAAACCTTGTCGGCGTAGTAGCAGATGATGTCTTCCACCAAAAGGTACCGCAGCTCCTCGCCTTTGAGGAAAAACAGCCGCCCGGCCGCCGAAGGCACCGGAATGATGCCGAACATGGTGGAGCCGTTCTGCTTTAAGGCCGCCACGATGTTCAGCTGTTTGTTGCCCAAATGGGGGAAGGGGTGGGAGGAGTCAATGATCTGGGGGGACAGAACCGGCCAGATCTCCCGGCGGAAATATTCCTCCGTCTGCTGAAGCTCCGCCTTTTTTAACTCCGACATCCGCAGGCAGGTGAGGCCCGCCAAAGAGAGCCGGTGGCAGAGGCGCTCGTAGCTGTCGTCCCGCAGGGAGTAAAGGGGGATGCAGGCCCGGTAGATTTTTTCCAGCTGCTCCGCCGCCGTCCAGCCTGTCTTATTGTCGGAGTAATCGGGGGAAAACTGCATGTAGTCGATGAGGCTCCCCACCCGCACCATGAAAAACTCATCCAGGTTTGTGGTGAAGATGGACAGGAAATGGAACCGTTCCAACAAAGGGGTATCGTGGCAGTTGGCCTCCTCCAGCACCCGCTGGTTGAATTTTAACCAGGACAGCTCCCGGTTCTGCATACACCGCCTGTAGTCGATGCTGTTTTCGTTCATGATCGTCCATCCTTTTTTTGATTGAAATTCTGTAGTTTCCTAAAATTTCCCGGTATTTAAGAAGCGGTCGATGAGGTACCCCTCCCGGACCCCCGCCTGGCTCACATAAAAGCTGCGGCTGCCGAACCGTTTGGCGATTTCCTGCACCAAAATCATGCCGGGGACCATGCTGAACATCCGCTCCGGCAGAATCCGGTAGGCCTGCTTGCTCTTGGCCGGGTCGGGGCTGGCGGCAATCTCCCACAGCTTGTCCGCGTCCTCCGCAGTAAAGGTCCGTTTATCTTTGGAAACGCCCAAAAGCTCCTGGGCCAGCTGGAGTTCCATCCGCATGGTGCCGCCGATGCCGCAGGCCAGCTCGCAGTCGCCTTTCCGGATCTCCCACTCGATTTCCTCCAAGGCCTGGCGGACAAATTTCCGCATCTTCCCCTGTTCCTTTTCCGTGGGAATCAACTCCTCCGCAAAACGGGTGTACAGGGAAAGGGAGCCCATGGGAAGGCTGATCATTTCCTTGGGGCCGTTTTTCACAAACCAGACAAGCTCCGTGCTGCCGCCGCCGATGTCCACCATCAGGCCCCGTTCCATGGGGTAAAAATGGGTGGCCCCTAAAAAGTCGAGCCTTGCTTCCTCCTGGCCGGAGATGATTTCCGGCAGGATGCCGGTGACCCGCCGGATGCTGTTGACCACCTCGTCCTGATTGCTGACATTGCGCAGGGACGCCGTGGCGAAGATCCCCGTCTGGTCCACCTGGAACCCCTTCAAGATTTCCTGAAATTCCTCCAGGGCCAGACAGGCCTTTTCAATGCCCTGGCTGGTGAGCCTTCCTTTTTTGACATAGCCCGCCAGGCCAGCCATGATCTTTTTATTGATAATCTGGGAAAATTTCCCGTTTTCGCACCGGTAAACGCACAGCCGGATGGAGTTGGACCCCATATCCACAATACCGCACAGCATTTTGCTGATTCCTCCTCGTTCCGGGCACGCTCTCTTCTATCATAGCAGGCGCGCCCGGATTTCTCCATCAAATTGGGATAAAAATTCCGTCAAATATTCGCAAAATCCGACCTTATCCGCAGATTCTGGCAATGGCCTCCGCGAAAATCTTGGCCGAAAGTACAAGCTGGCCGATTTCAGCAAATTCGTCGTCCCCGTGCATCCGGTTGTCCACATTGGGGTTGGCGCAGCCGAAGGCCACGCCGTTTTCCAGCCGGTGGACATAGGTGCCGCCGCCGATGGAAACGCAGTACCCCTTTTCGCCGGTATATTCCTCATAGCAGGAAAGCAGGGTTTTCACCAGGGGGCTTTCCGCCGGCACATGGTGGGGGGCGTAAACGGAACAGGGGGCCAGCTCGATGCCCTTGGCCGCCAGATGGTCCCGGATGACGTCCCGCAGGTTCTCGTCGTTTGCCAGGATGCTGGCCCGGCAGTCGAACTGCCCTTCCAGCCCGGTGAGGTTGTAGTGGAAAATGGTAAAGCTCAGGGTGGTTTCGCCGGAAAGCTCGTCCTTCATGGCAACGCCTGCGGCTTTGCCCAGCCAGTCGCCGTGAGGGAAGGCTTCGTAAACGGCCCGGAGCCGTTTAAAGCCTTCGCTCTCCGCCATAGGCAGGGAAACCAGCAGGGCCAGCAGCCCGGTTAGGGCGTTGTTGCCGGCCTGAGGGCTGGCGGCGTGTGCGCCGTCCCCCTTGGCGTCGATGCGCAGCATGCCGTTTGTCTCAGAAACGGCGTAGGAGACCCCGGTTTCGGCGGAAGCCTTCTCGCAAAGGGCCAGCAGCTCCGTTTTTTCCATGCCTTCAATGACGGCATTGGCCTTGTCCGGCACCACGTTCAGCTTTGTGCCGCAGTCCATGGACACGATCCGGGGAAGGGCCTTGCTTTCCTCCCATTTGGCGGAAAATTCGCCCCGCAGGCCGCCTTTTTCCAGGTTAATCAGGGGGAAGTCCGCGTCCGGGGAGAAGCTCATGGGGGCTTCCTTTTCCTTGGTGTAATAGTAGTCCAAATCGCCGCTGCCGCACTCCTCGTCGGTGCCCAAGATCAGCCGGACATTCTTGGAAAGGGGCACACCCAGGTCCTTCAAGGCCTTGACGGCATACAGGGCCGCCACTGCCGGGCCTTTGTCGTCGGCGGTTCCCCGCCCGTAAATGCGCCCGTCCTTCACTAAGGGTTCAAAGGGCTTGGTCACCTGCCAGCTGTCGCTGACCGGCACCACGTCCAGATGGGCCAGAATGTCCAGCTCCGTGGGGGCGTCGCTTAAATCGGCGGCGCAGACGTAGTTGTCGTAATTGGTCACCTTGAGCCCGATTTCCTCCGCGATTTCTATAGCCTCTTTCAGTGCGTTCAGGGGGCCTTCCCCGAAGGGCGCTCCGGGCTTTGCCTCGCCCCGCTGGCTGGGGATTTTCACCAAACGGCAGATGTCCCGTACCATTTCCTCCTGATGGGCTTCAAAATAAGCGTCTAATTTCGCGCGGTCCAATTTCATGGGATTTCTCTCCTTTATTTCACTTGTTTTTTTGCGTTTCCAGAGGTTTTGCCTTTGCCTTTATTATAGCATATCCATAAGGGGGATTCAATCGGATTCCGGGGCGGTTCTGCCGAATACGCAGAGCCAGACGCAGGGGGGCTCCCTGCTGGTAAAGCTCACCCGGTGGCGGACATGGGCAGGCAGAAACAGGGCGTCCCCAGGGCCCAGGCGGGCTTTGCTCCCGTCGGGAAATTCCACCTCGCCGATCCCTTCCAGCACCGACACCCATTCGTCCTCTTCCTGGTCGTACCAGAAGCCTTCCGGGGAAGACTGGCCGCAGGAAACGATCCGTTCCACCCGCAGGGCGTCCGTTTCCCATAAAATATCCGTGATTTCCTCCCGGTGAATCCCGGCGGGAAGTGCAAACAGGTTCATGCCTTACCCCCTGTCAAACCGGTTCATGTCCCAAACCTTGACGATTTCCCCGTCCCGGAGATAGACCCGGGGCACCCGTTTTCCCACTAAGCAGAGAAGCTCATAGTGGATGGTCCCGGCCAGGTCCGCCAGCTCCGAGAAGGTGATCTCCTCCTCCCCGTCCCTTCCGGCCAGGGTCACCCGGTCCTCCACCTGGACGTCCGGGATGTGGGAAACGTCCACCATCAGCTGGTCCATGCAGACGTTGCCGATGACCCGGGCCCGTTTTCCCCGGATCAAAACGTCCGCCCGGTTGGAAAAGGCCCGCAGGTACCCGTCGGCGTAGCCGATGGGGATAGTGGCCACCCGCATTTCCCGGGGAGCTGTAAAGGTGCGGGAATAGCTGATACATTCCCCGGGGCGCACGGTTTTCACCATGGCCACCGTGGAGCAAAGGCTCATCACCGGCTTTAAGGGAAGCGTATGCCCCGGCAGGAAGGGCAGGGGCTGGCCGTACAGGATGACCCCGGCCCGCACCGCCTCATAGCGGCATTCCGGGTAGCTGACAATCCCGGCGGAATTCTGCAAATGCCGGAAGGGGATGGAGACGCCCCGTTTGGCAAGCCCGGTCACAACGGCGTCGAACCGTTCCTTCTGCATTTTGGTGTAGGCCATCCCTTCCGGGGTAGGGTCGTCCGAGGAGGAGAAATGGGAGAAGATCCCCGTGATCTCCAGTCCGGGCAGCTGGCAGCAGGCACAGATTTCATCCAAACACGCCTCCGGGCTTTGGCAGGCAAAACCGATCCGGCCCATGCCGGTGTCCAGCTTGATGTGCCCCTTGACCTTCACCCCTGCCTTTTGGGCGTATTCGTTCAGCTCCCGGGCGTACTCCGCGTTTAAAACCGCCTGGGAGATTCCAAAACCGGCCAGTTCCTTTGCCATGGAGGGCGGCGTGAACCCGAAAATGAGGATTTCCCCTTCTACGCCGGCCGCCCGCAGGGAGGCCCCTTCCTCCAGGTTGGAAACCCCGAACCACCGGACCCCTTTCCGGGAAAGCTCCCGGGAAACCATCCGGTCCCCGTGGCCGTAGGCGTCCGCCTTGACCACCGCCATCATCTGGGTCCCCTCCGGCAGTTGCTTCCGGATGGATTCTACATTAAAGTCCAGGGCGTCCAAATCGATTTCCGCCCAGGTCCGCTTAAAAAATTCCATAAAACTCGCCCTTTCCGAGCAGTATCACTCTTTTATTCACAATGTATTCATAAAGCCGTGCTATACTGAGAACAAATATTCCAAATTATAGGAGGCGCCTATGGACCCCCGTGAAAAAACTGCCTGCTTTACCGGCCACCGGCCGGAAAAACTGTTCCAGCCCGACGCTCCGGGAGCCGGGGCCCAGGCTTTGGAGATCCGCCGCAGCCTTCATGCCCGGATTCTCCGGGCCGTGGACGACGGATATACGACCTTCCTCTGCGGCATGGCCCAGGGGGTAGACCTTTGGGCCGGGGACATGGTTCTGTCCCTCCAGGAATCCATCCGCCAGCTGAAGCTGGTGGCTGTCCTGCCGTACCCGGCCTCTGTCCGGGGCTGGCCCCCGGAGTGGCAGACCCGCTATCTGCGGATCTTAAAATTCTGCACCGAGGCGGTCGTGATCTGCCCGGATTACCGGCCCGACTGCTATCACCAGCGGAACCGCTATATGGTGGACCACGCAAGCCGCCTTATCGGCGTTTGGAGGGAGGGCTGTCCCGGCGGGACCCAATATACCGTCCAGTATGCCGGGAAAAAGGGCCTGGATCTGGACCTGATTCTGCTTCCGTAAATTGGAATACCGTCTTTACCATGATACACTTTTTCCGGCCGGATTGCAAGGGTTCCGGCCGGGGCTTTCGGGCACAATATTTTGCGGTGGATTTGTAAAAGGGAAATCCACCGCTTTTTTGCGGGAAAAATTCTTTTCCGCGGGATTTGTGGAAAAATTGTGAATGGGCGGAGCCTGGCGAAAAAAGGAAAAATCCCGCAATTTAAGGCTTTGCCCGGAGCCGCTTTTTACGATTTGTAAAAATGGGGTAAAAATTACAGACTTTCCACACTTTCCACCGGGTTATCCACATGTTGACCGGTGAAAAAGGCGAGTTATCAACAAAAATGTATGAACATTCTCAAAAAACCCAGAATAACCGGAATTTCGACAAGGAGTTTTCCACATTCGTTCAGTGGAAAGTGTGGATATCCGGCGGGCTTTCCCGGCACAATATCTTGTGACCCTCTCCGCCGCCGCGGCTCCGGGCCGGAAGAAAAATGCCGTTTTCTGACGAATTTTCCGGAAAAATTCCTTGCTTTTTTCCGCCTAAGGTTGTAAAATAGAAGAAAGAAACTGCTGAGAAAAACTGCATCACCCAAACTGCGCCGTGCCGGAGTTGTCCGTCATGGTTTATCTGTATGCAAAAACAAGGGAAGGTATGCCTTCCCGGAAAGAAGAAAGGTGAACGATATGCCAAAACGCGAGGACATCCACAAAATCTTGATCATCGGCTCCGGCCCCATCATCATCGGACAAGCCTGCGAGTTTGACTACTCCGGCACCCAGGCCTGCAAGGCCCTGCGGCAGCTGGGCTACGAGATCGTGCTGGTGAACTCCAACCCTGCCACCATTATGACCGACCCGGAAACGGCGGACATTACCTACATCGAACCGCTGAACGTGGAGCGCGTCAGCGAGATCATCCGCAAGGAACGCCCCGACGCGGTGCTGCCGAACCTTGGCGGCCAGTCCGGCTTAAACCTCTGTCTGGAGCTTTGGAAGGCCGGGGTCCTGGACAAATACAACGTCCAGGTTATCGGCGTGAAAATCGACGCCATCGAACGGGGCGAGGACCGCATTGAGTTTAAAGAGGCCATGAAAAGCCTGGGCATCGACATGCCCCGCAGCGCCCCCGCCTACTCCGTAGAGGAGGCCAAACAGATCGTGGCGGAGCTGGGCTACCCTGTCGTGATCCGCCCCGCCTTTACCATGGGCGGCGCCGGCGGCGGCTTTGCCCACAACGAGGAAGAACTGGAAACCATCGTCAGCCGGGGCATCCAGGCCTCCATCGTGGGCCAGGTGCTGGTGGAGGAATCCATTTTAGGCTGGGAAGAACTGGAACTGGAAATCGTCCGGGACAGCAAGGGCCAGATGATCACTGTCTGCTTTATTGAAAACATCGACCCCCTGGGCGTCCATACCGGCGACAGCTTCTGCGCGGCCCCCATGCTGACCATCTCCAAAGAGGTCCAGGCCCGGCTGGAGGACCAGGCCCGGCGCATTGTGGAATCCGTCGGCGTTATCGGCGGCACCAACGTCCAGTTTGCCCACGACCCGGTTTCCGACCGGATTGTGGTCATCGAAATCAACCCCCGCACCTCCCGTTCCTCCGCCCTGGCCTCCAAGGCCACCGGTTTCCCCATCGCTTTGGTTTCCGCCATGCTGGCGGCGGGGCTGACCCTGGACGAAATCCCCTGCGGCAAATACGGGAACTTAGCCAACTACGTTCCCGACGGCGACTATGTGGTCATCAAGTTCGCCAAATGGGCCTTTGAGAAATTCAAAGGGGCCAAGGACCAGCTGACCACCCAGATGAAGGCGGTGGGCGAGGTCATGAGCATCGGCCGCACCTTTAAGGAGGCGTACCAGAAGGCCATCCGTTCCCTGGAAATCGGCCGCTACGGCTTAGGGCATGTGGCCAAGTTCGAGAGCCTTTCCGCCGCCGAGCTGGAAAAAATGCTCCAGAACCCCACCAGCGAACGGCAGTTCATCATCTACGAGGCCCTGAAAAAGGGCGTGTCTGTGGACACCATCTACAACCTGACCAAGATCAAGAAAGAGTTCTTAAACGATATGCTGGACCTGGCCAAGGAGGAGGAGTCCTTTGTTGGCCGCACCCTGTCCGATCTGTCCGACGAGGAACTGAAGACCGCCAAGCTGGACGGCTTCTCCGACCGGTACCTGGCGGGCATCCTGGGCTGCCAGGAAACGGAAGTCGCCGCCCGGCGGGAATCCCTGGGCATTGTGGAGGAATGGGACAAGGTCCATGTCAGCGGCACCGAAAACGCCGGCTACTACTACTCCACCTACCACGGCGCCAACAATCCCGTCCCAGTAAGCGAAAACCCCAAGAAGGTCATGATTCTGGGCGGCGGCCCCAACCGCATCGGACAGGGCATCGAGTTCGACTACTGCTGCGTCCACTGCGCCCTGGCCCTGAAAAAACTGGGCTACGAGACCATTATGGTCAACTGCAACCCGGAAACCGTTTCCACCGACTACGATACCTCCGACAAGCTCTACTTTGAGCCTCTGACCTTTGAGGACGTCATGTCCATTTACAAGGCCGAGAAGCCCGTGGGCATCATCGCCCAGTTCGGCGGCCAGACACCCCTGAACCTGGCCCGCGCTTTGCAGGCCGCCGGGGCCCGGATCCTGGGCACCTCCCCCGAATCCATCGACCTGGCCGAGGACCGGGACCTGTTCCGGGAAATGATGGACAAGCTGGACATCCCCATGCCCAAAGCCGGCATGGCCTCCGATGTGGAAGGCGCTCTGAAGGTTGCCGCCGAAATCGGCTATCCCGTTATGGTGCGCCCCTCCTACGTCCTGGGCGGACGGGGCATGGAAGTGGTCCACAGCGACGAGGAAATGAAGATTTACATGGCGGGGGCCATCGGTGTCACCCCGGACCGGCCCATCCTCATTGACCGGTTCCTGCACCACGCCACCGAAACCGAGGCGGACGCGGTCTGCGACGGCGTCAACTGCTTTGTTCCCGGCGTCATGCAGCACGTGGAACTGGCAGGCATCCATTCCGGCGACTCCGCCTGCGTCCTGCCCCCCATCTCCCTGACCCCTGTACAGATCGCCACCATCGAGGACTACACCCGGAAAATCGCCACTTCCCTCCATGTCTGCGGCCTGATGAACATGCAGTACGCCATTGAGGACGGCGTGGTTTACGTCCTGGAAGCCAACCCCCGCGCCAGCCGCACCGTGCCCCTGGTTTCCAAGGTATACGGCCTCAACATGGTCCGGGCCGCCACCCAGGTGATCATTTCCCAGCTGGAGGGCAAGCCCTCTCCCGTTCCGGAAATGAAGCACCGGCCCATTTCCCACTACGGCGTCAAAGAAGCCGTAATGCCCTTCAATATGTTCCAGGAAGTAGACCCTGTCCTGGGGCCGGAAATGCGCTCCACCGGCGAGGTCCTGGGTCTGTCCCGCGACTTCGGCGAAGCCTTCTACAAGGCGGAGGAGGCCACCGGCCTGCGGCTGCCTTTGGAGGGAACCGTCCTTATCAGCGTCAACGATCGGGACAAAGCCGAAGCCATCCAGCTGGCCAAGGATTTCCGGGGGTTGGGCTTCAAGGTCCTGGCTACCGAGAACACCTGCAAGCTGTTCCAGAAAAACGGCATTGAATGTGAACGGGTCAACAAGATCTTTGAGGGTTCCCCCCATATCGGCGACCTGATTCAGGAAGGCAAAATCGACCTGATTATCAACACCCCCATCGGCAAGCAGTCCGCTACTGACGACAGCTACATCCGCAAAGCCGCCATCAAAGCCCGGATCTGCTACATGACCACCATCGCCGCCGCCCAGGCGTCGGTGCAGGGCATCCATTCCGTCCGGGAACAGGGCTTGGACGGGGTCAAATCCCTTCAGGAATACGAAAAAGAATAATTTCCGGCGCAAAAAATCCCGCCCCATACGGGGCGGGATTTTCACTTTTTCAGGCGGATGGCAACATGCTCTCCGCCGGCTTCGTCCACTTCAACTAAGGTCCAGTCCGGAAACTGCCGGGAGGTTGCCTTCAGGGCTTTCCAAAGCTGCTTTGCGCTTTCCGCGTCCAGCTTCCCGGCCTTTCGGAGGGCCAGCTTGACCATCCCCCCAGTGAAGGGCAAGGGGATTTTCAAGCGGTTCATTTCAATCCAAAGAATCATATCCTCACTCCACAAAAATCCGAACGTGGTCCCCATCGGCGGAATCCACTTCAATCAGCTCTCCCAGCATCCCGGCTTCGGCCATTCGGATCAGTTCCCCAATGTTGATGCCTTCCAGCAGGTTATGGCCGTTCATATGGAAGGAAGATGCGCCATTGCCGTCCAGCCCTCGGAGCAGCATCAAAGGAAGGTTTACCCGAACCTTATCCCCATCCCCACTGTCCACGATGATGCGGAAAATCAGCTGATCTGCGCTTTTGCGCTGGTCTTCCGGCACCAAAATTGCCGCCGGGCCTTTCTTTTCTACGCCGAATAAATCGTCCAGGCTCACTTCCAAAATCTCCGCCAGCTGCGGGACGATCCCAATATCCGGGCAGGAAAGGTCGGTCTCCCATAGTTAAGGATATGGATGCAAGTTAATCAATTTTGCCGATAAATCGGTAGTAAATCTCAATCTCCTGATCTCGCATCCCATCCGCACCTTTAGTAGCCTCATGAATCACAATCTTCTCAATCAGGGTATTGAGAAGTTCAGCGGTCAGTTCTGTGGGATTGGCGTACTGCTTGATGAGAGCGACCCACTTTTCGGCATCCAGGGCAGTTTGCTGCTCTGCGGACAGCTCCGCTTGCAAGCGGCTGATCTTTTCCTCCAGCTCCAGCTGTTCTGCCTGGTACTTTTTCGTCAGCAGATTGAAGTTATACTCGGTGATGCGTCCGGCGGACCAGTCCTCGTACATTCGGACGAATTTTCCGTCCACTTCTGCCTTGCGCTTTTCCGCTCGTTGCAGTTCGGATTCCTGACGCTTAGCGCCGGTCATGCGTTCCCGGTCACCGTTTTTCAAAATCTGCTGCAAGAGTTTTTCTTCGCTTAGCTGCGCCCGATGGGACCAATACTGGATTCTGGACAGCACATAGACATAGAGCGTGTCATAGCGGATATAATGCGCCGAGCATTGTGTCCCCATCTGTCCGTACTGGCTGCAAGTGAAATGGCTGTACGGCGTTTTGTTCTGCCGGTTCGTGCCGAAGCGCATAGACCAGCCACAATCTGCACATTTTACAAGACCGGCGAAAATCTGCGTTGTGGCATCCTTCTGCTGCCGCCTGCGGCTGGCGATCTGCTTTTGTACCTGCTCAAACACATCCCGACTGATGATCGCCTCATGGGTATTTTCCACCCGAATCCATTCTTCTTTCGGCTTGCGCACCTTTTTCTTGTTTTTATAAGAGATGTTGGTCTGCTTATTGTGTACGCTGTTGCCAATATAAGTTTCATCTTGCAGGATACTTTTGACCTGAGCAATCGTCCAGGCATACGATTTTTCTTCCGGCGCATGGGCATAGATATTGGCGAAAGTTCCATATCTCTGATAATTCAGCCAGCCCGCAGTCGGGACTTTCTCTGCAATCAGGGTCTTGGTGATCTTCGCCGCACCTGCTCCATGAAACGCAAGGTCAAAGATTTTCTCGATGATCCAGCGGGTTTCTTCGTCTATGGCCAAAGTGTTTTTGACTTCGGGATGGCGGATGTATCCCAGCGGCGCATAGGCAAAAGTGCGTTCTCCGGCAGCAAATTTGGCACGGAGCGCCGTTTTCACCTTGCGGCTGGTATCCTTTGCAAACCATTCGTTAAAAAGGTTCTTGAACGGCACAAAATCCGAAAGTCCTTTTTCGGTGTCCTCGTTTTCGGCCACAGCAATGTAGCGAATCTGCTTTTCCGGGAACACAAATTCCAGATAATAGTCCATCGTCACGTGTTCACGGCCAAAGCGACTGAGATCTTTGGTAATGATGCAGTTGACCTTTCCGGTCTCCACATCATCCATCATCCGCTGAAAGCTGGGACGCTCGAAGTTCGTTCCGCTCCATCCGTCATCGACATATTCGCCATACACCGAAAGACCATGTTCCTTTGCGTACTGCTGCAAAATGGTGCGCTGGGTCTCGATGCTCACGCTGTCGCCATAGTTTTCGTCGTCACGGCTGAGACGCATATAGAGTGCGGTATTGTAAGGTTGTTTCACGGTAAAAATCCTCCTTCTAATCGAAACAACCCACGCTTACAATACTTCTGCTTTTATTATACCGTAAGCGTGGGTGTGGTTCAACGACATTTTGTTGTGGGTTTATCCAGCGTTGCGGGCGGCATACTGGACCACATTTTCAATCAGCGTGTCCATGGGTTTGCCTGCCTGGGAGAAATGCTCGGATACCCGAATCCTGGTATTGCCGCAGTAAAAATATTGAATGCCATCCGGCTCTGTGACATAGACCGAGGTGTTCTCCAGCGTCGGTTCGGGTTCATCCTCCCATCTGCGCCATTCTTCCAGAGTTTCCAACGGCGGCTCAAAAACAGGTTCAAAGCAGGCTTCAATGTCGATATAACCATAGTCGGGTTCGCTCATAAAATCTTTGTGTTTTCTCATGCAGTTTCCTCCATCAATTAAAGTTCTATATCCTGCGGCTTACGGTGGACAGGCTGATCGTGCTGCCTTGTTTGCCGGGTCCGGGTCAAAATGGCATCAAGAAAAGCCCGCACCTTTTCGGGTGCGAGCTTGACAGCGTCCAGATATGGCTGGACTTCCTTTTTCAGTTCTTGGTACTTGTCATAAATCTTTTCATATCGCTGTTTCCAGACAGCGGCACTTTTTTGTGCGCTTTGCAGTTTTTCTTCCAAACGGCTGTTTTCCGCCTTGGCAAGAATCCCATTGACCGCATAATCCTTGAGTGTGCTGCACTCGGATGGGGTCAGAGTGATATTGCCGGTGATCGTCTTTTTCCCCATGGAGCGGATTTCCTGTACGGTCAGGGCGGTGGTGCG
>DVOW01000037.1 GCA_018713335.1 Candidatus Merdivicinus intestinigallinarum
TTTACCGGATTTTCAGATTTTGCGCAACCGGCGGGGAGGCCCCGCGGCCAATTCGACGCGGCGTTTCAATTTCTATCCGACCGCTGGACGTGCTCATGTCGTGAATAAATTCACGACGATTCGCCGTTATGGAAAGGTTTTATTTTCTATCGGTTTGCCTGGCAGAACGATTGATTTGAAATCCCGCCACATACCCTGTTCTAAAATCTGTACAGCCAATACGCATCTGGTGGCGTGCGGCCGCGGCGGGGGTCCAGGGGTTTATCCCCTGGCGCATTGTTCTCCCCATTCTTTTTTTGCGCGAAAAAAGAATGGGTGCTGTGTAAAATCAAGGGATTTTTCTCTGTCCGCCCCGCCGCATAGGCCTCCGCAACATCATTTTTCAGTTGATTTGACAAAAGACGCCGCCCGCCGTTTTTCCAGAACATTCCGTATAATACGCGGGCCGGGCGACCCGGCCCCTACAAACGTGTTTTCGTTGGATTTATCAAACCGGCAGAAAAAATCCATGATTTTTGCAAAAAACATTGGAAAGACGGACAAACTATGATATAATGTCCTACAGGAAAGAACAACGCGCTCTTTCATTATTTTCGGAAAGGATGGTTCGATGCCAGTTCCTTCATTATTTGACATTATGGGCCCCATTATGATCGGCCCTTCCAGCTCCCACACGGCCGGAGCCGCCCGTTTGGGCAAAATGGCCTACAAGCTGGCCGGCGGGGACATCCGCGGCGCAAAAATGTACCTCCACGGCTCCTTTGCCGCCACCTACCGGGGCCACGGCACCGACAAAGCCCTGCTGGCCGGGCTTTTGAATTTCAACCCCTCCGACGAACAGCTGAAAAACTCCTTTGCCATCGCAAAGGAAAAGGGCATCGCCTACGAATTCATCCCCACGGACCTGGGGGAACACGTTCACCCCAACACCGTGCGTTTTGTCATTACAACGGGTTCCGGCGAAACCTTTGAAATCACCGGCTCCTCCATCGGCGGCGGCCAGGTGCTGGTCAGCGAAATCGACGGCATGGAGGTGCGCTTTACCGGGGAACGGCCCATCATTATCACCGCCCACAGGGACACCCCCGGCGTCATTTCCCACATTACCGCCCTGCTGTATGAACGGGACATCAATATCGGGGATATGCGGGTCACCCGTTCCCGGGAGGACAAAAGCGCCCATATGTATATCGAGCTGGACAGCCTTTGCAGCCAGGACCTGACGGCGGCCATCCGCCGGATCCCCGGGATCATCCGGGTCAAGCTCCTGCTGCCCATTGATGAAACCGAAATCCCGGAAAGGAGCCGCCAATGAACGCAGTAGAAATCCTCAGGGCCTGTGAAAAGGACGGGCTTTCCCTCAGCGGTTACGCTGTCAAAAATGAATCGGAAACCACGGGCCTTGACCCGGAAGCCATCCGCGCCCGGTTTGAACGGATGCTGGAGGTGATGGAAAAATCCGCGGAAGCGGCCCGGCAGGAGCCGGTGCGGTCTGTCAGCGGCCTCACCGGCGGCGATGCTTATCAATATGAACAGTACCGTCAAAGGGGCGGCTCTATTTTGGGGGAAACCCTTTCCTTAGCCGCGGCCTGCGCCCTGTCCTGCTCGGAGGTCAACGCCTCCATGGGCCGGATCGTGGCCTGCCCCACCGCCGGTTCCTGCGGCATTGTCCCGGCGGCGGTGCTGTCAGTGGCCAAGACCCGGGGGATCTCCCGGGAAAAGCAGGTGGACGCTCTGCTCTGCGCCGGTCTGGTGGGCCAGATTATCGGGGAGCACGCCTGTTTGGCCGGGGCCCAGGGCGGGTGCCAGGCGGAGTGCGGCTCCGCGGCGGCAATGGCGGCGGCGGCCGTGGTGGAAATGCTGGGCGGCGCGCCGGAGCAGTCTTTCCATGGGGCGGCCATGGCCATCAAGAACATCCTGGGCCTGGTCTGCGACCCGGTGGCGGGCTTGGTGGAGATCCCCTGCATCAAGCGCAACGCCGGCGGCGTGGCGGGGGCCTTGCTGGCGGCGGACCTGGCCCTGGGCGGGGTCCAAAGCCGCATCCCCTTCGATGACGCCGTAGAGGCCATGGACCGGGTGGGCAAACAGCTGCCCTCCTCCCTGCGGGAAACGGCGGCAGGGGGCCTCGCCACCACCAAAGCCGGCCTGGAAATGGCAAAAGCCGTCGCCCGGGAGTCCCAGCCTTGAACGGATTCCCCGGAACCTATTGACGAATCTGGAAAAAAGGGGTAAAATGTTTTTATATCAGGCTGCTGGAAATAAGCCGCACAGCTTTGCTTTCGCAAATCTTACGCAGTAAGAGTTTTAGAGGCTTCTAAGATCGGATTTTGTAAACAAAATCCGATCGCGGGGTCATCCGCGGGCGGTCTGCGGACCGCCTTTTCTTTTCAATGTTCGCGGCCGGGCCGCGAAAAGTAAGATTCCGCTTTCCGCGGAAAGCGGTGGGGGCCCTGCCCCTCAACCCCGCGATTTTTTAAAAAAAATCGAGTAAAACTTTCCCTTATTTCTCTTACACGGTGTGCAAAACCGGCGCCCTGACTGTTCATCTGTATTTTTCAAGGAGGTAAACGACATGATCCGTACCGAAATCGCCGCGCTGCATCGGGATTTTTCCCATCTGGCGGGGCAGACTGTCACCGTTTGCGGATGGGTGAAAACCATCCGCGATTCCAAAGCCCTTGGGTTTATTGAGCTGAATGACGGCAGCTGCTTTAAGAATCTGCAGGTTGTCTTTGAGGATTCCAAGGTATCTAATTTCAAAGAGGTGACAAAGTTTAATGTCGGCTCGGCCATCATTGTCACCGGCGAGGTGGTCCTCACCCCTCAGGCAAAGCAGCCCTACGAGATCCACGCTTCCGAAATCGTGCTGGAAGGCGCGTCCACCCCGGATTACCCTCTCCAGAAAAAACGCCACACCCTGGAATACCTGCGCACCATCGCCCATCTGCGGCCCCGCACCAACACCTTCCAGGCTGTGTTCCGGGTCCGTTCCGTCTGCGCTTACGCCATCCACAAATTCTTTAACGAACGGGGCTTTGCCTATGTCCACACGCCCCTGATCACCGCCTCCGACTGCGAGGGCGCCGGCGAAATGTTCCGGGTCACCACTTTGGACCCCAAGAACCCGCCCCTCACTGAGGACGGCGAAGTGGATTTCTCCCAGGATTTCTTCGGCAAGGCTGCAAACCTCACCGTTTCCGGCCAGCTGGAAGCCGAGTGCATGGCCATGGCCCTGGGCAACGTTTACACCTTCGGCCCCACCTTCCGGGCGGAAAAATCCTACACTGCCCGCCACGCGGCGGAATTTTGGATGGTAGAGCCGGAAATGGCTTTCGCCGACCTGAACGACGATATGCGGGTGGCACAGGACATGATCCAGTATGTCATCCGGTACGTTCTGGAAAACTGCCCCGATGAAATGGCCTTCTTCAACAATTTCTACGACAAGGGTCTGGTGGAGCGCCTGAACGCTTTGGTCAACGCCGAATTCGGCCATGTCACCTACACTGAGGCCATCAAGCTGCTGGAGCCCCACAACGACCAGTTCGACTACAAGGTGTTCTGGGGCTGCGATTTGCAGACGGAGCATGAACGCTACCTGACCGAGCAGATTTTCCACAAGCCGGTGTTCGTCACCGATTATCCCCGGGAGATCAAGGCGTTTTACATGCGCTTGAACGACGACGGCAAGACGGTGGCCGCTATGGATATGCTGGTCCCCGGCATTGGCGAGCTCATCGGCGGCAGCCAGCGTGAGGAACGGCTGGATGTGCTGACGCAGAGCCTGGAATACTTCAAGCTGGACCCGGAGGATTACTCCTGGTACCTGGATCTGCGGCGTTACGGCGGCGTCACCCACAGCGGCTTTGGTCTGGGCTTCGAGCGTCTGGTCATGTATCTCACCGGCGTTTCCAACATCCGGGACGTCCTCCCCTTCCCCCGCACCACCGGTTCCGCCGAATACTAGTCCGGAGGCCGGGCCGCCAATTCGCCGCGGCCGCACAGCCTCACACCAACCGCCGGATGGCGAAGATTTTCGCCGCGAAATAAATTCGCCGTATGGGGAGGATTCCTTTTCTATCGGATCGGTAAAATCAAACAGGAAGCAGAATTGTAGGGGCGGCGATCCGCCGCCCGTGAATGAAACGGGAGGTCCCGGAAACATTTTTTCAAACGGGAACCCATCCACTACATTTTTAAATGAACAGGGGACGGTGAAAATACCGTCCCCTTGTTTTTTATAAAATCAAACGAAAAAATTGTAGGGGCGACCATGTCATCAATTTGATGACGGTCGCCCGGCGATGCATCACGACATTTTTGCGGAATCGCGGGCGAACCCAGTTCACCCCTACAAATCTGTTTCCCGTTGGGTTTTATCTAAAACCGCGGGGAACCTGTACCGAAAACGGCGGTTCATCCCGCCGTCAGCAGCAGCCGTCCTCCGCGCCTTGATAGAACCGGCCGATCTCATCCGCCGCCAAAATGGCGTCATACACCTTTTCCGGGCTGACCGGGAAAGGCAGGTGGACCATGGTGTCCGTTTCCGCGCAGGCAAGGCGGGCCGCCTCCATCAGCCGTTCCGGTTGGGGGTCATGGAGCCCCAGGCCGCACAGGGTTGTGGGCAGCCCCATTTCCGCGCAGAAATTCACCACTTCCTCCAGTTCCTCCACCGGGGCGTTTTCCAGAACCAGCTGGACGATGGTGCCGAAAGCCACTTTCTCCCCGTGGTACAGCTTGTGGGTTTCCGGAAGCGCCGTCAGGCCGTTGTGGATGGCGTGGGCCCCGGCTAAACCGCCGCTTTCAAAGCCGACGCCGCTTAAATAGGTGTTGGCTTCAATGATGTTCTCCACCGCCTGGGTGCAGGCCCCCCGCTCCACCGCCAGCTTCGCCTTCAGGCCGTCGGCCATCAAGGTGTCATAGCAGAGCCGCGCCAGCTGCATGGCCGCCAGGGTGGTTTTCCCCCCGACGCAGTTATCCGCGCCGGAAGCCTTGCAGGCCCGGGCCTCAAAATAGGTGGCCAGGGCGTCGCCCATGCCGGACACCAAAAGGCGCACCGGGGCGGCGGCGATGATCTCCGTGTCCACCAGCACCACGTCCGGGTTGGCGGTCAGGTAGAGGTAACGCTCGAACACGCCTTCATCGGAATAGATCACCGAAAGGGCGGAGCAGGGCGCGTCGGTGGAGGCGATGGTGGGGACGATGACCACCGGGACTTTGGCGTAATAAGCCGCCGCTTTGGCGGTATCGTGGATTTTGCCGCCGCCCACGCCCACCATGACGTCGCAGCCGGAGGCGGTGAACCTTTCCACGATCCGGTGGATTTCGTTCATGGAGCACTCGCCGTTAAAGTCCTCGTAAACAACCGTGGCATCCGTCCCCTGGATGCCGGCTGTGATCTTCTCTTTGACCCGTTCCCGTCCCGGGGCGCTGGTCAGGATGAACAGGCGTTTGCCCAGCTTTTCCGTGTGCAGGCTGATCCTTTTCAGTTCTCCCCTGCCCTGGATATACCGGCTGGGGCTTGCGATGATATTGGCCATTGCAAAGACTTCCTTTCGTTTTAAAGATTACTTTTATGATACCGCCCTTTGCCGGAAAAATCCACCGGCATTTTGTAAATTCCCCGCCAAGCCGGAAAATCGCGCAAAAAATCGTGAAGATTTCCCATTTACAAGACGGCTCCCGCCTGATATAATCAAATTGTCTAATTTTTTATGACATACAGGAGGATTTTTGCCATGTTTCAGCATGCCCGTTGGATTTGGCGGGAAGACGGCGCTGTCCAGAACAGCGTGAGCCGTTTCCGCGCCGTGTTTTCCCTGGACGCGCCGCCGGTTTCCTGCGAGATCGCCGTGTCCGCCCATCATTTTTACCGGCTCTGGGTCAACGGCGCCCAGGTGGGAGGGCTGTGCTCCCCGGCCCCGTCCAATTTCCAGGCCCGGAAGCTCTTTCTCACCTATGAAATCGGCAGCCTGCTGAAGCCCGGTGAAAACGTCCTGGCCTTTGAGGTGCTTTACCTGGGTGGGGACGGGCAGAACCGCACCAGAGGGTGTCCCTGCCTGATTTTCGAGGCGGAGGGGAAGACGGAAACCGGCAGCTTCTGCGTGGCTTCCGGCGCCGGGTGCCGTTCCTCCGGCGTCAGCGCTTATCTGCCGGGGCTGCCATTGCGGGAACGCCGGGGTATGACCGGTTCCACCTGTTACGACGCGGGCCGGGAGGAGGAGGGCTGGAAACTGCCCGGATTTGACGATTCCTCCTGGGACTGCACGGTCCTTTCCGCCGCCAATCTGCTGGCCCCGGAATTGAACCCCCAGGAAATCCCGGAGGGGGCGATTTCCCGGACATGGGCCCCCAAAAAGATCCATGAGGAGCCGGGCTTTGCCCTGTATGACGCCGGGGAAGTCCTCACGGGGTTTGTCAAAGTGACCCTCAAGGGGGGCCAAAAGGGCGCGAAGCTGCGGCTGCGCTACGGCGAACTGCTGGAAGGGACGCGGAAGACCCGGCAGGATCACAAAGAGCCCCATGCTCCCACAGCCATGCGGGTGGAGCACGGCGCGGTCAACGATGTGACGGAGTATTATCTGGACGATTACATTGTCCAGGGAAACGGCGAGGAAACCTGGGCCGAGTGCTTTACCTACAAAGCCTTCCGGTATTTCGAGCTGACCGGGACGGAGGACTGCGAGATCTTAGGGGTAGAAGTCTGCAAAACCGGCACCGACGCCCCGTGCCTGGGGGGATTCTCCTGCGATGACCCGGCTTTAAACGCTCTGGCCGAGGCCTGCGTCAACACCCAGAAAAACAACATCATGGGACTTCTGGTGGACTGCCCCCACCGGGAACAGGCGGAATACCTGGGGGACAGCCTGATGCAGTCCAGGCTCCTCTGCTACAATTTCCCGGACGCCCACGCGCTGCTGCGGAAGGTTTTGCAGGACTTTGCCGACACCCAGCTCCATGAGGGGGATTTCCCCTTCATCGCGCCGGTGGACTGGGAGCCGGGCAGCATGTTCATGCTGAAAATGCCGGAATACGATCTGCTTTACCCGGAAATTCTCTGGGAAATCTGGAAATTCTACGGCGACTGGGACGCTTTGGAAAGATTTTATCCCACCGCCGCCAAGACGGCCGCCTGCTACCTGGCTCGCCGGGACCAAAACGGGCTGATCCCCAATGACAAAACTGCCGTCATGCACATTTCCGACTGGCCTTACTCCAACATCGACGAGGACGGGGACGCCCTGTTTGTGGAAAACGTGTACTCCCTGAAGGGGTTGGAACGGCTGGCGGAGATCGCCGCGCTCTTAAACCGCAAGGACGACCGCGATTACTGGCTGGCGGAGAAGGCCCGCACGGCCCGGGACATCCGGCGGGCCTTCTTTGACGAAAAGGCGGGGCTTTTCAAGGATACGCCGGTTTCGGAGAAGCATCATCCGGGGGTGAACACCCTGGCAGTGGAAGCCGGGCTGTTTACCCCGGCGGAGCTGCCCCGGGCCATCGATTACCTGGCCAAAGCCCCCATGGAAACCCGGGTCATCCTTTCCTGGAACTATCTGAAGGCGCTGTTTGAGAACGGGCACGGGCAGAAGGCTTTTGAACTGCTTTCCGACCCCACCGCCCGCTGGGGCCTGATGATGGCGGAAGGCTCCAAGACCATTTGGGAGGGCTTTGAGGACATCGAATCCAATTCCCACGCCTGGAACTGCTATCCCCTGCGGCTTTTGCAGGAGTATGTGGCCGGGGTCCGCTGCATGGAGCCGGGATTTACGGAAGTGGAGATCGCGCCCTTCTTCCCGGAAGGGATGTTTGAGTTTTCCGCCCAGGTGTGCGCCGCCGGCGGCGTCATCGAGGTGCAGGGCTGGAAAAGCGGCGACGGCGCAAAATTCCAGGTGGAGCTGCCGGAAGGGGTTTCCGGCGTGTTCCGCTACGGCGATGCAGAACAGCTCCTGACGGAGGGTTCCAACGAAATCACCGCTTGACCGGCGTTTTCGGCACAGGTTCCTCGAATGATATTCGGTTGGTTTGGCATATGATAAAAATAAGGACGGCCATGTCATCAAATTCATGGCCGCCTGTTTTTTATGAAATTATTCGTTAGGGATGTAGAGGCCGATGCCCACATCGGCCCGTTATTTTTGTACATTCAAACGATAATGGGTTTGTAGGGGACGGGTTTCCTGTCCCGGCGGTTTTTCCGAAATGTTTGTACAGAATCGCGGGCGGGCAATGCCCGCCCCTACAACCGGCGAATCGCCGGTGATAATTCGCCGCGGCCGTTCTGCCACGCGTCAGATTTCGAAACGGCGGGATGAACCGCCGTTTTCAGCACAGGTTCCCCGAAATGAATCGCAACGTTTCGGGGAATCCGGCGGGCCGGGTGACCCGGCCCCTACAATGTTTCCTGATAAATCGATAGGAATTGAAACCTGTCCATACGGCGAATATTTTCGCCGTCCAGCGGTTGGTGTGAGGCTGTGCGGCCGCGTCGAATTGGCGGCCCGGCCTCCAAATGGACAGAAATTGCGGGGAACCTCTTCCAGAGGCGTGACTTGTTCACGCCAGCCGAAGCCGGTCGCGTGATACAACAGCCGCGTCGAATTGGCGGCCCGGCCTCCGGGCCTAGTCGTTGAAATTCATCATGCGGCCATCCACTTCCGAGTAATTCTCCCCGATCACCCGGTCGTAGGTCAGCAGATCCAGCAGCTCCGATTCGGTAGTGGGGTTCACCGCCACCGAGTAAACCGGTTCCAGCTCCATTTCCTCCAGCATGGTCTCCACGAAGGGGTTCTCCTGCCCTGCCAGACGGTAAACCAGGTGCGGCAGGTAAAAGGTGGAAATAGTTTCCTCCGGCAGGCTCGAGGTGTCCAGGCCGTAGTTGTTCCACACAAGCCAGGTCTTTTCATAGAGCTCGGAGCAGTTGTCCACGTTGATGCCAATGTCGTTATAAAAGCTGCTTTCCGGGCTGAAAAACGGGAAATGGTCCCCGGTGAAAACGATGATGGTGGGCTCCGCCGATTCCTTTAAGCGGTTGGTGAAATCCCGCAGGGCCTCGTTGGATTCCCGCACCCCGTCAAAGTAGTTGTCCACTTCCTCGCCCTTGTTGTCAATAAAGGGCTGGTGGTTCTGCATGGTGGTGATGTGGATATAGTCCGGCCCTTCGGTAGACGCCATGACGTCCTCCGCCTGGCGGAAGGCCGTGTCGTCGTCAATGTAGCTCCGGAACTGATGTGTTTCCACAGTGAAATCATCGTCAAAGATCATCCGGTCAAAGCCGTACTCACTGTACACTTCCTCCCGGTCGTAGAAATTGGAACGGAAGGGATGGATGTAGGTGGTGCTGTAGCCCGCTTCTTTGTACATATTGGCGAAGGTGTCCTGCTCCACGCCGCTTTTTAGGAGCTTGTGGGGGATCTCCACGTTGTTCAAGGACTTCACCGGCAGGCCGAACATCAGCTCGAACTCCGTCCGGACGGTGCCGTTGCCGAAGGTGGGCACCACGCTGGTGCCGGTGACGCCTTCCGCGCAGACCTCGTCAAAGGCCCCGTAGATCCCGTCCGCGTTTTCCACGTCGTAGAGCCGCCGGAAATCCGCGTAAGATTCCGACATGATGAACACCACGTTGGGTTTCACCGTTTCCTCCGGCTGGGCCATGGCTTCCTGATCCTCCGCCTGGCTGGAGCTGGTGAGGATCTGCTCGATGGTCTCCTCCGAATACTCCTCCGGTTCCGAAACGGTGGATTTCATGGACTGGTTCATGGACACGGTGAAATTGGTGATCAGGTTGTTGTTCTCGAACCGGGCGTCCTCGCTGTAGGAATTGTAAGTCACGGAATCGTCGATGCCGAACACCTGGCACACCGGCGCGAAAAAGGCCGGCACCAAAATGGCGATGGCGGTGACCCCCGCCATGACCGCCGCCATGGAGCACTGCTTCCAGAAGCGGCCCTTGAGCCGCCAGTCCGCCGCGTACATGGCCGTTACATATAAAATGGTCAGCAAGATCAGCACAAACAGCAGCGGGTTGAATTTGAGCCTTGCGAATTTGGTCACATCCGCGAAACCGGTGGCCATGTACAGGTCCGAAAACTGGAAGTGGGAGCCGGTGACCACATATTTGTGGTACTCCACCGCCGAAATGATCATGAACAAGGCCCCTGTGATCGCCCCGCTGATCCAGGTGCGCCGGACGACCAGCGAAAGGGTCCAGAAGATCACCGCGATCAGCAGGCAGGAAAACACAAAGACCCCGAAGTTTGTCCAGGTAAAGGCCAGCAGGTCCGACAGGTCCTGCATCTGCCCCAGCTCCGCGAATATACACAGCACAACGGGGAATATCCCGGCCAGCAGCGGGCCGGCCCCTTTCCAGCGGAAAAAGCGGGTGTCCCGCAGCCGCTGTATCATCTTTTTCATATCGATTTCTCCTTTGCTGAAAAAAGCGTTCTATCCAAAGAACGCGGGATCCGGCCCGTTCCCTTCATATTTTTTCGGAAACTAAGCCGCGGCTTTCTTACTTTTCGACAAAAGCCCGTTCTAATTTGTTTATCATAACAGGGTTTTGTGAATTTTTTGTGACGGTTTCCCCGAGTTTTCAATCTTTTTTTGAAAGAATGGAATTTTACACAAACCTGACGAACTCTTTTCACACTCCTTTGGGCACAAAGGGCAAGGATATTTTCGGTAAACCCGTTGACTTTTTGTATTGTTTGTATTATAATATATATTACAAATGATACAAGGAGGGATGACGTATGATCCTGAAGCTGGATCTGTCCAGCGAAACACCCATTTATCTGCAGATCCGCAACCAGATCGTCCTGGGGATCGGCCAGGGGCAGCTTCGGGCGGGCGAGGGTCTGCCGACGGTGCGCCAGCTTGCCGAGGACATCGGCGTCAACACCATGACGGTCAACAAAGCCTATTCCTTATTAAAAGGGGAAGGCTACATCGAGATCGACCGGCGGAAAGGGGCGGTGGTGAAGCCCCGGTCCTCCCCCGGCGGTTTGGACGAGGACTTCAAGCAGCGCCTTTCCCTGCTGGCGGCGGAGGCGGCGGCCAAGGGGGTGCCCCGGGAACAGTTTTTGGAAGCCTGCCGGGAAGCAGCGGCGGTGATGAACCCAAAAGGAGTGGAGTAATATGAGCTTGACTTTACTGATTATCATGCTGATTGTATTGGGAAGCGCAGTCGCATCCAGCTGGATGGCCGTCCTGCCCAACCGGGGCAGCATGCTGGGGATCCGGCTGCCGGCGGAAGCCGGGAAGGACCCGGACACGGCAGAAATCGTCAGAGGGTATCGAAAACGGATGATTTTCTGGGGCGTGGTTTTCCTGGTCCTGATGATCCCGGTCCTGCTGACGGGACGGATTTTCACCTTGCAGTTTTTCCTGCTGTTTGCCTGGTCCATCCTGCTGATGATCGCCTATTACCGGGAATACAGCCGGTTTGGCGGCAAGCTCCGGGAGCTGCGCCGGGCCAAGGGATGGGAGAGCCAGGGAAAGCCCATTGTGGCCATCGACACCCAGGTTTCCAAAAGCCGGAGCCGGATGGCGGTTTCACCCTGGTGGATGCTGCCGGGGCTTCTGCTCTCCTTAATTCCCCTGGTTTTATGCGTGACCCGGCGGGAGGATTGGAACATTTACCTGGCTGCGGCCTGCCCCCTGCTCTTGCAGGCGGTTCTGTTGCTCTGCCGCCGCTTCTTCCAAAAATCTCGGGCCACGGCCTTCAGCGCGGACCCAGAAGTAAACCGGGCCTGCCACTACCTGGCCATCCACAGCTGGACGGCCTACTGCGCCGTCATGTCCATGGCGACGGGGGTTTTGACCCTGGCCCTGTATTTTCTGACAGTGCAGGCGTCCTCAGACTTCTGGTTCCTGCTTTTGATGATCGCCATGCTGCTTACGCTCTGCTTTGGGATCGTCCTTGTCTTTCAAAAGGTGCGCAAAGGGCAGAACCGGATCCTGGAACAGGCCGGGGCGGAGATCCTGGAAAAAGAGGACGACGCCTGCCACTACAAATGGGGCTTTTACTGCAATCCCGCCGATCCCAGGATCATGGTGCCCAAACAGGTGGGAGTGGGCTGGACCTTCAACATCGGGCGGCCCATGGGGAAGGTCGTCGGCTTCGGTTCGCTTGGCCTTGTGGCGGCCCTGGTCATCGGGCTTTTGGGGATGTTCCTTTACATGGAAACGACGCCCTTTTCCCTGGAAATCGAAAACGGCCGGGCAGTCATTTCCGCCCCGATCTACGGCACGGAATTTGAGCTTTCGGAGGTGGAAAGCGTGTCCATGTCCGAGGAGATCCCTTCCGGCAGCCGCACCAACGGCGCCGCGGCCGGGGACCTTTTGCTGGGGCATTTCCGCTTGAACGGCGTGGGGGACGCTCTGCTTTATGTCCACACGGACCAGATGCCCTGCGTGGTCATTGAACTGGAAGACCGGACCATCTATTTCACCGGGGATTCCCCGGAGGAAAACCAGGAGATCTTCGAGCAATTGACGGAGGCCATTCAGTAACCGGGCCCGGCGGCGAGCCGCCGGGCCGATGTGGGCATCGGCCCCTACAAATGCGTTTCAACAATCACATATTTTGATAAACCAGCTTTAATGCCGTACGGAAGCCAATGAGAAAGCCCTGGTACTCAGAAACACAGTTCGCCTGGTTCCACAGGGGTTCGATTTCCCGCCAGTCGCTGGGGCGCAGGAGCCCTTTGACGTCATCCAGGACCCGGTTCAGCGCAAGCTGGGCTTCCGGCATTTCTTTCTCCATTTTCAGCAAATAAGACCATAAATTTTCATTTGTATCCATCGTTGGTCCCTCCTTTGTTGGTTGACAAGAAGGCCCATCTGATGTTATACTGAATTTCAGACGGGATTTCTCGTCGGGTACAGAGTTTCGGCAGGTACTTGCAAGGTTCGCCGGAACTCTTATTTTTTGTTCACCTGATTGTGGAGATAGTCAATTCCTCTTTCAATAACTTCCGTTCTGGAAATTTGCAGTTTTTCAGAACACTCCCGCAGTTTTTCCGCAGTTTCCGGCGTAATTCTCAGCTGCAAATTGATTGATTTTGACATTCCCAATTTCGGCGGCCGCCCTGTGCGCGGGCTCATGGAATCACCTCCCTTTCGCCACTGCATAAATCATAATATATGCATTTGCAAAAATCAAGAGGTTTTGCAAATCTTCCGAAAAAACTGTAGGGGCCGGGTCGCCCGGCCCACGGTTTTGGAGAAACGTCACGATTTACCAGCGGGCGGGGAAACCCCGCCCCTACAAATTTATCCGGAACGTTTCAATAAAAATGTAGGGGATGATGCCCACATCGTCCCCAATACCTGATATTCTGCGGGCGGATTGCCGCCGGCAGCTCGCCGGTTGACAAGAAGGCCCATCTGATGTTATACTGAATTTCAGATAGGATTTTCCTGTCGTTGATAACAGCACTGTCCGGTTTTGCGAGAGGGGCGGTGCTGTTTTTATTTGCTGAGTTCTTCGTCGATCTTGATGTTCAGCCATTCCGCTTTGGTCTTTCCTTCTGCGCGCAATTTTTGTTCAAATCGTTCCATTTTTTCACGCTCAACCACTACGCTGAATGTTTTTTTGCTGATACGCCGCAATTTCATATACTCAGCACGGCTCCTTTCCGCGATGTTCACCACCTCCTATAACGCGTGATTTCATTGTATCATATAACGCGTTATACGTCAAGAGGTTTTGCAAAATCCCCCGAACAAATTGTAGGGGCCGGGTCGCCCGGCCCGCATATTACACGAAACGTTTCGGAAAAAATTGCGGGACGGGAAACCCGTCCCTACAAATGCGTTTTTTGTTCTGTTTTACCAAAACGATAGAAATGGAACCCTTTCAATACGGCGAGTTTATCGAACCGCGAAAACCTTCGCCATCCAGCGGTTTGATAGGAATTGAAACGCCGCGGCGAATTGCGACCGGCGGCTCGCCGGGGCTTGACAAGCAGTACAATCTCTGCTACATTTATATTGTATGCATAAATTGAAACCCGGAGGGACTGCCCGTTATGTTAAAATCCAAGGAAATCTTCGTCTGCCGGGAATGCGGCTATGAAACCCCAAAATGGCTGGGGAAATGCCCCTCCTGCGGCCAATGGAACACCCTGGAACAGTCCGCCCCCCTTTCCTCCAACTCCGCCCTGCTCCGGGGCGGCAAGGCCGCCAAGGTCTCCCAGATCGGGGACATCCAGGCCGACGCCGACATCCGCTACCTGACCGGCATCTCCGAGCTGGACCGGGTGCTGGGCGGAGGCTTAGTGAAAGGCTCTTTGGTTTTGCTGGGCGGCGACCCGGGCATCGGCAAATCCACCCTGCTTTTGCAGGTCTGCCAGAGCTTGGGGGCCAAACACAAGGTGCTCTACGTTTCCGGCGAGGAATCCGCCCGGCAGATCAAGCTCCGGGCCACCCGGCTGGGCGTGGCTTCCCAAAACCTTTTCGTCCTGTCCTGCAACGACCTGGACACCATCCTGGCCACGATCCGGGAGGAAAGACCGGAAATCGTCATGGTGGACTCCATCCAGACCATGATGCTCGGCTCCGTTTCCTCGGCGGCCGGCAGCGTCACCCAGGTCCGGGAATGCGCCAACGTCTTATTGGGCGTGGCCAAGGAAAAGGACATCTCCATTATCCTGGTGGGCCATGTGACCAAGGAAGGGAACCTTGCCGGGCCGAGAGTGCTCGAGCACATCGTGGACGCCGTGTTCCATTTTGAAGGGGAGCAGCACCACGCCTACCGGATCCTGCGGGCGGTGAAAAACCGTTATGGGGCCACCAACGAGATCGCCGTTTTTGAAATGCGGGACAACGGCCTTTCCCAGGTGGAGAACCCCTCGGCCATGCTGCTGGCGGAACGGCCCGAGGCGGTCTCCGGCAGCTGCGTGGTCTGCGTTCTGGAGGGCAGCCGCCCCATTTTAGCGGAGGTCCAGGCCCTGATCACCAAATCCGGGTTCCCCACCCCCAGGCGGATGGCCACCGGTTTCGACTACAACCGGATGTCCATGCTTTTGGCGGTTTTGGAGAAACGGGCCGGGTATGTGTTCGGCAGTTTGGACGCGTACATCAACGTGGTGGGGGGCTTAAGGCTGGACGAGCCGGCCTGCGACCTGCCCATCGCCCTGGCCATGGTGTCGGGGCTGCGGGACCGGCCCATCCCGGCCAATCTTCTGGCCATTGGGGAGATCGGCCTGGGGGGAGAGATCCGCAGCGTCACGAGGCTGGAGGACCGGATCAAGGAGGCGGAGCGCATGGGCTTTGAAAAGGTGCTGATCCCCGCTTCTTCCTTAGAAAAGCTGAACCCCAAAAAGTTCAAGATCCGGCTCATCGGCGCGGCGGACATCCGGGAGGCGTTAATCGCCTTGGCGGAAACCTCCCCCAAAGCCGCCAAGGCCCCGCCGGACCATTGAGAAAGCAATCCATTCCGGCGTTTTGGGGAATCGCGGGCGAACGCACCGTTTCTGGTTTGGGAAAAATTGCAGGGGCCGGGTCGCCCGGCCCACATATTACACGAAACGTTTCGGAAAAAACCGCGGGACGGGAAACCCGTCCCCTACAAATGCGTTTTCCGTTTGGTTTTATAAAAACTGGGAGACGATGTGGCATCGTCCCCTACAACTGGCGGATCGCCGTCGATAATCCGCCGTTTTCGGTACAGATCCCCCAAAATGTCCCGGAAAAATCGTAGGGGTCGGGTCGCCCGGCCCGGCGGCGAGCCGCCGCAGAAAGGATGAGAAATATGGATTTCAAAAAACGCGCAAAAGAACTGGTCTCCAAAATGACCTTGGAGGAGAAAATGGGGCAGATGAAATATAACGCCCCTGCCATCCCCCGCCTGGGCATCCCCGCCTACAACTGGTGGAACGAAGCCCTTCACGGCGTGGCACGGTCCGGGACTGCCACCGTCTTCCCCCAGGCCATCGGCATGGCCGCCAGCTTCAACGACCAGCTGATGGAGGAGGTGGCAACCGCCATTTCCGACGAGGCCCGGGCCAAGTACAACGAATACAAGACCTTCGGCGACACCCAGATCTACCAGGGCCTGACCCTCTGGTCCCCCAACATCAACATTTTCCGGGACCCCCGCTGGGGCCGGGGCCACGAGACCTACGGCGAGGACCCCTACCTCACCGGCCGCATGGGCTCCGCTTTTGTCCGGGGCTTGCAGGGCTACGACCCCGTTTACCGCAAAACCGACGCCACCTTGAAGCATTTCGCCGTCCACAGCGGTCCCGAGGGCCTGCGCCACGGCTTCAACGCCGAAGTGGACCAGAAGGACCTGTACGAAACCTACCTGTCCGCCTTCCGCTACTGCATCGACCACGCCCACCCGGCCGCCGTTATGGGCGCTTATAACCGGGTAAACGGCGAGGCCTGCTGCGCCAGCCCCACATTGATGGAGATCCTCCGGGGAGAATTTGGCTTTGACGGCTACTATGTGTCCGACTGCGGCGCTATCCGGGACATCGACATGTTCCACAAGCTGGCCGCTTCCCCGGACGAAAGCGCCGCCATGGCCGCCAACGCAGGCTGCGATCTGAACTGCGGCGACGCTTATGTATATCTCCAGGTGGCTTACGAAAAGGGCCTGGTTTCCGAGGAAGTCATCACCAGATCCGTGGAACGGCTCATGGAGGCCCGGCTGCGCCTGGGCATGTTCGACGACGGCTGCCCCTACGACAGCATCACCATGGACGTGGTGGAATCCCCTGAGCACATTGCCTTAAACCGGGAAATGGCCCGCCAGAGCATGGTCCTCTTAAAAAATGACGGCATCCTTCCTTTAAAAGGCGGCGAGACCATCGCCGTCATCGGCCCCAACGCCGACAGCCAGAGCATCCTGCTGGGCAACTACAACGGCACCCCCTCCCAGTACACCACCTTGCTCCGGGGCATCCAGGAGGCTTCCTCCGGCAAGGTGAACTACGCCCGGGGCTGCCACCTCTATAAAGACGATGAGCCCGGCAGCTGCGGCGAACACCCCTACCGGGAGGCTGTCCTGGCGGCCAAGCGCAGCGACGTGGTCATCCTCTGCATGGGTCTGGACCCCACCATGGAGGGCGAACAGGGCGACGCCTTCAACGGCGACGGCAGCGGCGACAAGGTGGACCTGGAACTGCCGGCCTGCCAGAAGGTCCTTTACGAGGAAATCATCAAAACCGGCAAGCCGGTGATCTTCGTCAACGTTTCCGGCAGCTGTATCAGCCTTGTCCGCCAGGATGAGGAGTGCGCCGCCGTTCTGCAGTGCTTCTATCCCGGCGCGGAGGGCGGCCACGCTTTGGCCGACATCCTGTTCGGCAAGGCTTCCCCCAGCGGACGCCTGCCTGTCACCTTCTACCGGTCCGCAGACGACCTGCCGGACTTCACCGATTACTCCATGGAAGGCCGCACCTACCGCTTCTTTAAGGGCAGCCCCCTTTATCCCTTCGGCTTCGGCCTTTCCTACACCAGCTTTACGGAAAACTGGCTGGACGACAAAACCGTGGAAGTGACCAACACCGGCAGCATGGACAGCTGGCACACTGTCCTCCAGATCCGGGACACCCCCTACCCCACCCTCATCGGCTTCACCAAGGTCTGGGTCAAGGCGGGCGAAACCGTCACCGCGGTTGTGAAACAAAACTAATCTGATTTCGGGAGGTCCTCATGGGAGAACGGGTTAAAGATATGACCAAAGGCCGGCCCGCAGGCCTGATTGTCGGGTTCGCCCTGCCGTTGATGCTGGGGAATATGTTTCAGCAGTTTTACACCATGGTGGATGCCATCGTGGTGGGCCAGGGGGTCGGGGTGGAAGCCCTGGCCGCCCTTGGGGCCGCCGACTGGCCCAACTGGCTGGTGACGGGGCTGGTGATCGGGTTCACACAGGGGTTCTCCATCCGGATCTCCCAGCGGTTCGGGGCGGAAGACTACCAGGGCCTGCGGAAAACGGCGGCTATGTCCGTTTTGCTGACTGCCGCCATCGCGGTGGTGTTCACCATTTTAAGTCTGAGCCTTTCCCGGCCTGTCCTGCTCCTGCTGGACACTCCGGCCAATGTCTTTGACAACGCCCTTTTATATCTGCGGATTATCTTTGCAGGGATTCCTATCATCCTGGGATATAACGTCCTTTCCGCTTTCTTACGGGCGTTGGGGGACAGCCGCACCCCTCTGGTCGCTATGATCATAGCGGCCTGCATCAACATCACCCTGGACCTCCTGTTTGTCATGGGGTTCCACTGGGGTGTGGCCGGGGCCGCCATCGCGACGGTGTTCGCCCAGTTCTGCTCCTGCGTGTTCTGCTTTTTCGCCGTCCGGCGCATCTCCTTTTTCCGGATGAGCAGATCCGACTGGAGGCTGGACTGGCGCAATATTTGGGACCTCATTAAGCTGGGCTCCCCCACCGCCTTCCAAAACGGGGTCATCGGCGTGGGCGGCTTGGCGGTGCAGTATGTCATCAACGGCTATGGGTTCCTGTTTGTGGCGGGATTTACCGCTACCAACAAGCTCTATGGGCTTTTGGAGATTGCCGCTTCCTCCTTCGGCTATTCCATGACCACCTATGTGGGCCAGAACCTGGGGGCGAAGCAGACGGACCGGATCAGAAAAGGGATGCGGGTCGGCCTGCTGATGGCCGTCGGCACGGCGGCTGCCATTGGGATTTTCATGCTGATTTTCGGCAAATTTGTCCTGCGGCTGTTTATTTCCGGCGACCCGTCGGAAACGGAGCAGGTTTTGGAGATCGCTTACCATTATCTGTCCATTATGTGCGTCCTGCTGCCGGTTTTGTACCTGTTATGGATGTACCGGTCGGCGCTGATGGGCATGGGCGACACGGTGGTGCCCATGCTTTCCGGCATGGTGGAGCTGGCCATGCGGATGTTCATGGTGCTCATCATGTCCCGGATTTGGGGCGTAAACGCCGTGTACTGGGCGGAATGCGCGGCCTGGACCGGGGCGGCGATATTGCTGGCCATCGTGTATTACTGGCGCGCGCGGCGGCTCGGTAACCCTACAAATTTATCCGGAACATTTCGATAGAATTGTAGGGGCCGGGTCCCCCGGCCCGCGTATTATATGAAACGTTCTGGAAAAATCGCGGGACGGGTTTCCCGTCCCGCCGATTTTTCTGGGATGTTTCGATAAACGGGTTTTCCGGAACATTTCAATAAAATAAAAAAGGGACGGTATTTTTTACCGTCCCCTGTTCATTTTATCAGAACGTTCCGCGATTTTTCCGGAACGTTTTATGCGGGGAACCCCGCCGCTTGAAAAGCGGAGGATAGGGTCCCTCCCCTCCTGATCTTTTTTCGATTATGGAGATTCCGTTTTCTGCGGAAAACGGCCAAGGGCTCTGCCCCTCAACCCCGCGATTGGTCGTGAACTTGTTCACGACATGAAACAAAATCGAGTAAAACTTTTCTTTTTCCTCAACGATAGGAAACAACTACATCGAGCCGTTGTCGTGTATCACAACGGCTTATGCTGTTGTTCGGAGGCTGTGCGGCCGCGTCGAATTATCACCGGCGATTCGCCGGTCAGCCTTTGTAGCCCCGGTATTTGCGGACGGCTTCCAGCAGGGCCGCCACGTTGTCCAGCGGCACGTCCATGCCGATTTCGATGTTCAGGCCAAAACCGCCCTCCGGCAGGTACATGGCTTCCACCGCTTCCCGGACGTGGTCGTCCAGCTGGGACGGTGTGGCAAAGGGGAACAGCTGCCGGTCCAGGTCCAGATTGATCGGGATCTTGCCCTTGCAGACCCGCACCAGGTTGTCCAGCCCGTTGGCCCGGAACTGGGGATTGATCATGTCCACGCCGCACTCCTGCAAATCCGGCATAATCTCGTAGATCATGCCGTCGGTGTGCATATACACATACCGGCCGGTGGCTTTGACCAGGCTGTAGAGCTTGGTGAAGGCGGGCTTCATGTATTTGCGCCATTTTTCCGGCCCGATGGCCAGGCCCTTCTGCATCCCCAGGTCGTCGCCGAAGAAAACGATTTTGCCGGCTTTGGGCAAAATGGCTTCGATCTGGCGGCAGTTATATTCCACGACCTTGTCGATGAGGATCTGCAGCTCGTCGCATTCCTCGGCAAAGTCGATCATGGCTTCCTCAAAGCCCCGCAGGTCCAGAAGACGCAGGTACATAAACCCGTGGGGGATGCGCCCGTCCCGGTTCTCCGGGATCTTCAGGGTGAGGATGTCCTCACGGTTGGGGACCGGATGGCCGGTGACGATGGATTCCATGCCCTCTTCCACGTTCTCCCAGCGGCAGCCCCACTCGTCGGTGAAGGACCCCACATGGTAGCTGTCCGGGACCGGGATGTTGTTCAGGTCCGGGATATTGGTGATGATGTCCGGGTAATCCTTGGCCAGCTTCACCAAATCTTCCCCGTATTTCATCCAGGCGGCAGGCAGCATCCCAAAGGATACAGGGATCTCCTCCGGATGATCGTAGGTCATGGCCTTGAGCAGCAGCTCTCCTTGATTGTACATAAAAACTCCCCTTTTCAGTTGATAAACGGGTACTTTTCCCATTATCTTTATCCTATCTCAAAACGGGAAATTCCGCATTAAAAATCTTGCCTTGCCAAATTTCAAAGCTCTCCCCTTGACAGGAAATGTGATTTCTGCTACTCTTATGATAATGGAAAGAGAAATCCTGCAAATAGCAGTTTTTCGTGCAGGATTTTAAAGGAGGAAAGGCGGGATTTCATGAAACAGCAGGGCCGGGACCGGCAGGAATTTACCGAAGGGGAGATCTGCCTTCCCGGGGCCGCGTTTTTTGGCCACAACCTGTCCGTGCGGGCGGAAGCGCCCCTGGGGGTCCACAGCCACCCTCACTGCATGGAGGTAGTGCTGGTGGTCCGGGGGGAGCAGGTTTATGAAGCCGGGAACAGGACCTACACGGCCGCCCCCGGAACGGCTTTCATCACGTTCCCGGGGGAACCGCACCAAAACGGCGGCCGGTATTCCTCTGTCAGCGAATTTTACTGGTTCCAGCTGGATACCCGCGCGGAGAATTTTCTGGGGCTGGCCGCGCCTTACGGGGATCTGCTGCGCCACGCTGCGGCCAGCTGCCGGGAGCACCTTCTCCCGGTGGGGCCGGAAGTGTTGTCGGCGGCCAAGCAGTGCCACGAGGCTTTGATGGAAGGGGCCGACCCCATCCGGCTGGCGGGGCTTTTCTGCTGCATGGCCGCGGGGATCTTTCTGGAACGGAAATCACAAAGCGGCGGCGACAGCCTGATCCGCCATATCCAGGATTATATTGAGGAAAACATCGGGGAGGAACTTTCCCTTGCCCAGCTGGCGGCCCGGTTCTCCCTGTCGGAATCCGGGCTGCAGCACCGGTTCCGCCGGGAGACCGGCGATTCCCTGCGCAGCTACATCAACCAGCGGCGGATCGAACGGGCCAAGGTCCTGCTGGAGGAGGGAAAATCTGTCACGGAAACCGCCATGGCCTTAAATTTTTCCTCGTCGGATTATTTTTCCACCGTGTTCCGGCGGTACACCAGCGTCCCCCCCACCCGCTGGCGATCCGACCCGGGCGGGAAGGCCCCGCGGCCAATTCGCCGCGGCCGTTCTTCCACGCGTTAGGTTTCGGAACGGCGGGATGAACCGCCGTTTTCGGTACAGATTCCCCGTATTTTTTGTGAAACCAAACGAAAAACGTATTGTAGGGGCCGGGTCCTCCGGCCCGCGTATTATGCGAAACGTTCTGGAAAAATCGCGGGACGTCGAGGATGCCGTCCCCTACAACCCTAACGAAAGGGCCGCAATAATTTTGTAGGGGCGGCGATTCGCCGCCCGCGTATCACACGAAATGTTCCAAAAAACCGGCGGGACGGGAAACCCGTCCCCTACAAACCCATTATCGTTTGATTTACCAAAACAATAGAAAATGAGACCCACCCGTAACGGCGCAGCCGTCATGAATTTTATTCATGACAAGCGGACGTTCCAGCGGTTGGATGGGGACACCACGGCCGCGCCGCGTCGTCAAGCTTGCTTGACGACAATCAGCGGCGATTCGCCGCCAGCCAGTTTGTCAGGCCGGACAGGATGGTGAAGGCCACCTGGCTCTGGTATTCCTCCTGGGTCAGGCTTCCGCACTCCGCCGGATTGGACAGAAAGCCGCATTCCACCAGCACAATGGGGTTTTCCGCCTGCCAAAGCAGGAACAGATCCTTCTCCCCTTTTTTGATCTGGCGGGTATTGTCCGGCTGGAGCATGGAGGCGAAGGCTTCCTGGATACACTGGGCCAGGTCCTTGCTCCAGGGATTGTTTTTGCCGTAAAACATCTGGGCGCCGCTGTATTTTTCCTGCTCAAACAGGTTCTGATGGATGGAAAGCACCACCGCTTCGGGATGCTCCTCCATCAGCTCCAGCCGGTTGTGCATATCAGACTTTTTCCGGGCGGTGATGCCCGTCAGGTCCGGGTCGCAGGTCATCACATCCTCCTCCCGGGTCATATAAACGGTAAAGCCCTGCAATTCCAAAAGGTCCCGCAGCTTTAAGGCAATGGACAGGTTGATGTCCTTTTCCACCGTCCCCTGCCAGCCCACCGCGCCGCCGTCCTCGCCGCCGTGGCCCGGGTCCAGGATCACGGTGTCGATGCCGGAAACCGCGCCGCTTCCGGCGCTGCGGCTCTGTTCCCGGCCCCAAAAGCTCCCTGCCGCCCAGAAAAACAAAAGCATCCCCAATAAAATCGCCGCTGTGCCCAGTATCCGCGCAGGCTTGCGGCTGTGCCGTGTCTGCAAAGCATCATCCCCCTCCTTCGATTCCCTACATCTTATTCAAGGGACCGCGGGTTTATGAGGGGGGCCCTAGCCCAAAGAAAAGCGCCTGTGGAGTTTTCCGCAGGCGCTTTTTCAGATCACCGGTCATTGTTCATGGAAGCCTCGAAGGCTGCCTTGGCGGCCTGCAAAAACATTTTCACAGTCGCGGAGGGCGTTTTGGAGTGCAGCAGGCCGAAGGGGATCTCGTACTTCCACTCCACGGGGATGATCTTCAGCAGAGGGTGGACATTGGCCCACTGAGGGACCGCCATCAGCAGGACGTTGTCGTGCTCGCACTGGTTGAATACTTCCAGGTTATAAAATGAAAAGTCCACGATCTCAATTTCGGGGTGATGCTCCCATAGATCGTCCCGCAGCATGTCTGTATACTTGCTCCAATTCCGTTTCATCAGCATCAGCTTCTGGCCGTAAAGATCCTGCATGGACAGCTGTTTTTTCTGGGCCAGGGGGTGATAAATGGACACCGCGCAGCAGATGGGCACCTTCACCAGTTCCACCGCGGCGCAATCCCGGAGCTTCAGCATGGTTTCGTCAAATATCCCGGCCACCACGTCGATGTTCTGCCCCAGGTTTTTAAGGATCTCCCGGGCGTTTTCCGGCGTATTCTCAAAATTCACGATCTCAAATTTCAGTTCCGGCCGGAGAGCGTGGATGTGGGGCCACAGCTCCATCAAAAACTGGCAGGGCGTCATCAGGGAGCTTCCCAGGCGGATCATGCTGCCGTTGCCCTGCATGGCGTTTTTGGCCCGGACCTGGGCGTCCTTGGCGTATTGGATCATGTATTTGGCGTCCTGGTAATAGGATTTCCCGGCGTTGGTCAGGGTAAGCCCACGGGGTGTGCGTTCAAAAAGCTGCACGTCCAGGGCGCTTTCCAAGAGGTTGATCTGTTTCATCACCGCTGTGGGCGAGATGAACAGGGCTTCTCCCGCTTTGGAAAAGCTGCCGGCGTCCGCGGTCTGGATAAAAGTTTCCAATTGATGATTATACACGCTCATTTCACCGCCTTTTTCATTCATTATAGCATATCGTCCGCAAATTTCAAAACAGGCGCGTAAAATGTTCAGAAAGATTTTACACAAAGCGGACCGGCAGGATATAAAACAAAACGCACCCACGAAACGTGAGTGCGTGTTCATCGGCGGCGATTCGCCGCTGGAGCTGATAACCGGATTCGAACCGGTGACCTCGTCCTTACCAAGGACGTGCTCTGCCTGCTGAGCCATATCAGCGTTTTTTGTTTTTCTGTCTTTCATCGGGACAGCTTCTATATTATAGCAAAGGAAAACCCGTTTGTCAACACCTTTTTTGAATTTTTTTGTTTTCCCTCTGGTATCCTGGAAAAACGTTGTCAGAATCGGACGAATGTGGTATAATAAAACCGATCGAATCTTTATGGAAAAAGGAAAGGAGCCGCCATGCTCACAGTTTCGCGCACGTCCGTTATGAATTTTGAAAACGCCGTCCGCGGCGCCCGCAATCCCTTAAACAGCTGGGACCGGATGGACAGCTTTTTTGACGAAAACGGGGCCTTCGTTTTCGGCCCCAACGACCTCTCCCTGGCCCGCCGCCTTTGCCGGGCCGGCAGCGACCACCGCAAATTCATCCGCCAAATCTTTGTGTCCGTGGACGTCACCGCCCCCCTTTACTGGTGGAAGGAATTCGACACCTACAAAGTCGGCACCGTGGCCAACTCCACCAGCACCATGCACAAGATCCACGCCAAGCCCTTCGACCGGGCGGATTTTTCCACCGACCACATGACCCCCGCCACCCTGGAAAAAATGGATTCCTTGATCGAATACCTGGAAAGCCTGCGGCTCCAATATGTGGAAACCAAGGACAAGGCCCTCTGGTACGACATCATCCAGCTGCTGCCCTCCAGCTACAACCAGATGCGCACCTGCACCTTAAATTACGAGAACCTTGTGAATATTCACAAAGCCCGGAAAGCCCACAAGCTGGAGGAATGGCACACCTTCTGCCACTGGATCGAAGGCCTGCCCTACGCGGACGACCTGATTTTAATGAAGGAGGAGTGACCATGCCCGGCAAGCTCTTTGTCCTGGACGGCCTGGACGGCTCCGGCAAGACCACCCAGACGGCCCTGGCGGCGGAAGCCCTGGAAAAGGCCGGTCATCCGGTGAAGATCATCTCCTTCCCGGATTACAGCCAGGAGTCCTCCGCCCTGGTGCGGATGTATTTGAACGGCGAGCTGTCCAAAGACCCGGACGGGGTCAACGCCTACGCCGCCTCCAGCTTCTACGCCGTGGACCGGTACGCCAGTTTCCAAAAATTCTGGAAAAATGATTACGAAGCCGGGCATACTATCCTGGCGACCCGCTATGTCAGCTCCAACGCCATCCACCAGATGGTGAAGCTCCCAAAAGAGGAATGGGACGCGTACCTGCGCTGGCTCTCCGATTTTGAATACGGCAAGCTGGGGCTTCCCCGGCCCGACCGGGTCCTGTTTTTGGACATGGACCGGGCCGTGGCGGACAAGCTGCTCTTGAAACGCTACGGCGGCGACGCCTCCCGGGAGGATCTCCACGAACGGGACCGGTTATACCTCAGCCGCTGCCAGCAGTCGGCCGCTTACGCCGCCAAGGCGGAAGGCTGGGCGGTGATCCCCTGCGACGATGGGGAGAACCCCCTGCCCCCGGAAGAAATCACCGGAAAGATCCTGGAAATCATCAAAAAGTCTTTGTAAAGGATGTTGCTATGCTTCAGTTTCGCCCCATTGAGCTTTCGGACCGGGACATGGTCCAGGGTTACCTGCGGGAAAAGGACATCCCCGGGGACCAGTATTCCTTCGGGAACCTGTTCATCTGGCGCAATGTCTATCACGCCGAGATCTGTGAGGAGGAGGGCTTTTTGTACGTCAAATCCGGCCCTCCCGGGGACTGCGATTTCATGTGCCCCATGGGTTCCGGCGACCTGAAGGCCGCGGTAAATAAGCTGCGGGAATGGTGCCGGGAAAATGGCTGCCATTTCCGGATGCGCTGGGTGCCCGCCAACGAGAAAGCCCTTTTGGAAACCCTTTTCCCGGGAATGCTTCAAATCACCTACGACCGGGACCATGCCGACTATATTTACGAACGGGAACGGCTCCGGACCCTGGCCGGGCGGAAGCTCCAGTCCAAGCGGAATTTTGTCAACCGCATCAAAAAGCAGAACTGGTCCTATGAACCCATCACCCTGGAAAATATGCCGGAATGCCAGCAGGTGCAGCAGGCCTGGTGCCGGGAAAACAACCACTGCGTGGAAGGCGGCCCCAAGGAGGAAAGCTGCGCCGTCCAGCAGGCCTTCCGCCATTTTAACGACCTGGGGTTCTCCGGCGGGTGCGTCCGGCTGGACGGGAAGGTCATCGCCTACACCATCGGCGAGCCCCTCAATTCCGACACCTTCATTGTGCACATCGAAAAGGCCCTGTCCGGCATCCCCGGGGCCTACCCCCTCATCAACCAGCAGTTCGTGGAGCACGCCATGGAGGGGTTCACCTATGTGAACCGGGAGGACGACACCGGCGACGAGGGCCTGCGGAAAGCCAAGCTCTCCTACGACCCCTGCCGGCTGTTCGAGGATTACGTCATCGAGTTCGCCCGGGAAGAAGGTTAGATCATGGAAGATCTTGCCAGTCGGAAAGACATCCCGGCGCTGAAAAGGATCTGGGCCGCCTGTTTCGGCGGGGAGCCGGAATACGCGGATTTTTACTACCGGACCCGTTTCCGGCCAAAAGAGACCCTGGTTTGGCGGGAAAAAGGCGTCCCGGTGTCCATGATGACCCTGATGCCCCTGACCATTGCCGGACAGGCGGGGGCCTACGTTTACGCCGTGGCCACCCTGCCGGGATACCGGGGAAGGGGCCTTGTCCGGAAACTTTCCGCTTTCGCGGAAAACGTCCTTCGCCAGCAGGGGCGGACCTTTATGGCGCTGGTTCCGGCGGAGCCGCCTTTGTTCCCTTTTTATGAGAAGCTGGGGTATTTTACCAGCTTTTTCCTGTGGGAAAAAGAGCTTTCCTGTCCGGAAGGCGGCCGGGAGCTTACGTCCTTTGCCAGGTGCCATTTCGGGAAATTCGCGAAGCTCCGGGAGGAGTATTTTTCCGGGTTTCCCGGCGGGGCGGCCCACCCAAAACGGGAGCTGCGGTACATTTACAGGGAGCTTTGCCGCTACAACGGCGGGGTCTTCACCTTTTTAGAGGACGGCGCGGAACGGTACGCCGCCTTTTCCCGGACAGAGGATGGCGTTTGGCTGCGGGAATGCTCCGCCAGGGACCCCATCCTGGCGGCGGAGACCCTGCTGTTCCAGACCGGCCTGCAAAAGGCTCGGGTCTGCTGCGGGAGAGAGTTCCCCGGGGCTGTCAAAACCCCTTACGGCATGGGCAAGGCCCTGCTGCCGGACGGCAAAGCCGCGCCTTTGGAGCAGGTCTTCTCCCCTCCCTTTTATATGTCTTTGATGTTAGAATAGCCCGGGCCCGGAGGCCGGGCTGCCAAGTTGACGCAGCCGTGGTGCCACGCGTCAAATTTCGGCTGGCGCGCGACAGGCTGCGCGCCCCTGGCAGAGATTCCCCGCATTGACCTTTTTGCGGAGGCCGGGCGGCCAATTCGCCGCGGCGTTTCAATTCCTAACCAACCGCCGGGCGGCGAAATAAATTCGCCGATTCGATGGGATTCATTTCCTTTCGATAGAGAAAAAGAAAAGTTTTCGTCCACCTTTTTTAAAAGGTGGCGGGATTCCAAAGGGCAGAGCCCTTGGCCGCTCGTCGCAACGAGCGGAATCCTAATGCGAAAAAAGATCAGGAGGGGAGGCCAAATAGTCCGGTGGACTGTTTGGCCGTGGGGAACCCTATCAAGGGGTTCCCCGCAAAATCGCAGGGCGGGCATGGCCCGGCCCGCGAATTAAACGGGATGTTCCGGGAATCCGGCGGGCGAACCCAGTTCGCCCCTACAATTCCGTTCTGTTTCATATAAAATGCCGGGCCGATGCCCACATCGGCCCCTACAACCGGCGAATCGCCGGAAAGGAGTGTTTATTATGATCTATGTGTTTTTGGCAAATGGTTTTGAGGAAGTGGAGGCCCTGACCCCGGTGGATTTCCTGCGCCGGTGCGACCTGGACGTCCGCACCGTTGGGGTCAGCGGCCCGGTGGCCATGGGCTCCCACAAGATCCCCGTGGGCTGCGATTTGACCGTGGAAGAACTGGACCTGGAAGGCTGCGACGGCGTCATCCTCCCCGGCGGGATGCCCGGGACTTTGAACCTGGAAGCCTGCGAGGAAGTGAAAAACGCGGTCCTTTGGTGCGCCGAACACGGCAAATGGATCGGGGCCATCTGCGCCGCCCCCTCGGTTTTGGGGCATTTGGGCCTGCTGAAAGGCAAAAAGGCCACCTGCTTCCCCGGATTCGAGGAAGAACTCACCGGCGCTGAGGTCCTGACCGACGCGGTCGTCCGGGACGGGAACATCATCACCTCCCGGGGGGCCGGGACAGCCAGCCAGTTCGCCTTTGCCCTGATCGAAGCCTTCTGTTCCCCGGAGCAGGCCGCCCGGACGAAAGCGGGGGTGCAATGGAGAGGGTAACGAAGCCGGATATCCGCCTGGTCAAAAAAGAACTGCGGGACCGGATGAAGACGCTGCGGCGGGACCTCCCCCCGGCGGACAAAGCCGCTAAGGACGCCGCCATTTTGGACCGGGTCACCGCCCTGCCGGAATACCAAAAGGCGGGGCTGCTGCTCACCTATGTATCCACCGCCATCGAGGTGGACACCCACGCCCTCATTGCCCGCGCTCTGGCCGACGGGAAGCGGGTGGCCGTGCCCTACTGCATCCCGGGAAAAACGGAAATGCTCTTTTGCCAGATCGGCGGCATGGAGGACCTTTCCCCCGGGACCTTCGGGGTGCTGGAGCCGGACCCGGAGGCTCAGCCGGTTTTAACGGATTTTTCCGATTCCGTCTGCATTTTGCCGGGGCTGTCCTTTGATTTGCAGGGATACCGTCTGGGGTATGGCAAGGGGTACTATGACAGGTTTTTGTCCAAATATCATGGGGTAAATATAGGCGTATGTTACAATGTTTGCCTGAAACCGTTGCTCCCCCATGGAAGGTATGATAAAATGGTAGCCATATTGGCAACGGAAAAATTTGTCAAGCGATTTGCACCTCAGCCGGTCCGGCCAAACCGGGGCAAGCCGGTTCGCCGCCGGGGTTCCCGGCCGGAAGGAGATTTTCATGGACGAAGATAAGAAGAAAGAACAGGAAACCGACTGGGTGGACCAGCTGCTGCGGGACGTGGCCCGGGAGGCGGAGGAGCCTGCCCCCGCGCCGGAGGTCCCGGCCGATCCGGAACCGGCGCCGCCTCCCCCTCCCCAAAAGCCCCGCAGCCGGCCTGCGCCGCCCCCCAAAAAGCCCAAAAAGCGGCGTCCCAAGCGGGTGCGGGTCCGCCGGGTGGGCATTGCCTATTCCCTCATCTATATTGCCGCCGCCCTGGTCCTGTGCGGGGCCGCCACTGTTTTCTGCCTGCGGGCAGCGGCGGATGTGCTGGCCATTAACCAGCCGGACATGGCGGTGGAAATCGAAGTGCCGGAGGGCACGGATTTGGAGGAATATTCCCACATCCTCAAGGACGCCGGCGTCATCCAATTCCCCTGGATGTTCCAGATCGTGGCCCAATACGAAGGGATGGGAGAAATCGCCGCCGGTACCTTTGTGGTCAACCGCAACATGGGTTACACCTCCCTGATGGACGCGGTGGAAAAATCGGACCAGCCCCGGCAGACGGTCACGGTCACCATCCCGGAAGGCCTTACCATCAATGAAATCGCCGACCTAATGGAGGAAAACGGCGTCTGCTCCGCTTCGGATTTCATCCGGGACGTCAACGCCACGGATTTCGGCTATGATTTTGAGGAGGAGATCCCCCAGGACGAGAACATCTACTACAGCCTGGAAGGGTATCTGTTCCCCGACACCTACGAATTTTATACGAACGACAGCGCGCTGAACGTCATCAACCGCCTGATGTCCAATTTTGAATCGAAGATCGAGGGCGTCCGGGCGCAGATCGAACAAAGCGGCATGAGCCTTCATGAGGTGCTGACCCTGGCTTCCATTATCCAGGCGGAAGCCCCTGACGAGGAAAACATGGCCTTAGTTTCCTCGGTTTACCACAACCGTTTGAACAACCCGGCGGAATTCCCCCGGCTGGAGTGCGACCCCACCCGGAACTACGCCAACGAAGTGGTGTCGGACAGCGCGGCCGCGGGCAGCCAGCAGGCCGCCGACGAATACAACACCTATGTTTCCGAGGGCCTGCCTCCCGGGCCTATCAACAACCCGGGCATGGCCGCCATCAACGCCGCGTTGAACCCTGCGGAGAGCAATTACTATTTCTTCTGCAGCAATTTGACGACCCGGCAGTTCTATTACGCGGAAACCCTGGCGGAGCATGAGCAGAACCTGACCCGCGCCCATCTCCGCTAGGCCCGGAGGCCGGGCCGCCAAGCTGACGCAGCCGCACAGCCTCACACCAACCGCTGGAACGGCGCGACAAGCTGCGCCGTTATGGGGAGGTTCCTCTTCCTTTCGGTAGAAAAAAGAAAAGTTTTACTCGATTTTGTTTCATGTCGTGAACAAGTTCACGACCAATCGCGGGGTTGAGGGGCAGCGCCCCCATCGCTTTCCGCAGAAAGCGAAATCCCCTAAAGATAAAAAGCGCAGAAAAAAGTTTGAAAAATGCCACTTTCCGTTTTACAAAACGGCGGGATTTGTCAAACGGCGTAAGCCGTCCGACCGTATCCAAAGCGTTCTCTGGCCAACAATCCAGTGAATTGTTGGCCACGGCAGCGCGTACCAAATATACCGGGCGACCATGTCACATGAAAAATTTCGGAAAAATCGCCGGCGGCTCGCCGGTCATAGAAAGGTTTTCATTTTATGTTAGAATTGAGAAAAATCCCGGAGGTTCTGGCGCCTGTGGGCGATATGGAGCGCCTGGAAGCCGCCGTCCGGTACGGGGCGGACGCCGTTTACCTGGGTTCCACGGAATTCGGGATGCGGGCGGCTTCGGCCAATTTCGGGCCGGAAATGCTCAAAAAAGCGGTGGATTACGCCCACAGCCATGGCGTGCGGGTCTACCTCACCTGCAACACCCTGCCCCGCAGCGAGGAAATCCGCCGGATGCCGGACTTCCTCCAGGAGGCGTATGCCTGCGGCGTGGACGCCTTCATCGTCACCGACTTAGGCGTCCTTTCCCTGGTCCGGGAGACCCTGCCGGAGGCAGAGATCCACATCTCCACCCAAACCGGCGTCGTCAACTATAGGACGGCCGCAGAGCTTTACAAGCTGGGGGCAAAACGGGTGGTCCTGGCCCGGGAACTGACCCTTGCCGAAATTCGGGACATCCGGGACAACACCCCGCCGGAGCTGGAGCTGGAGGTTTTCGTCCACGGGGCCATGTGCATGTCCTTTTCCGGACGGTGCCTGCTGTCCAACTACATGACCGGCCGGGACGCCAACCGGGGCCAGTGCGCCCAGCCCTGCCGCTGGAGCTACCGGCTGGTGGAGGAAAAACGCCCGGGCCAGTACTTCCCCATTTTTGAGGACGACACCGGCAGCTACATCCTGAACGCCAAAGACCTGTGCATGCTGGAGCATTTGAACGAGGTCATCGAGGCCGGGGCCACCTCCTTAAAAATCGAGGGCCGGGCCAAATCCAGCTACTATGTCTCAGTGGTCACCAACGCCTACCGCATGGCGGTGGATTCCTACTTGAAGGAGCCCCAGGGCTGGACCCTGGACCCCTGGCTTTCGGAGGAGGTCCGCAAGGTGAGCCACCGGGACTACTCCACGGGCTTTTTCTACGGCGTTCCGGAGCAGGGCCAGCGGTACGACAACGGCGGCTACATCCGCAACTGGGACATTGTGGCCCTGGTGGACCGCTGGGAAAACGGGACGGCCTACTGCACCCAGAAAAACAAGTTTTTCGCCGGGGACACATTAGAGCTGCTGGAACCGGGCAAAAAGCCGGAAACCATCTCCATCCCCGCCCTGTTCAACGGCGATGGGGAGGAGATCCCGGACACCCGCCGCGCCAACATGCCCTTCTCCTTCCCCTGGGACCGGGAGATCGCGCCCGGCGCCATCCTCCGCAAAGCGGTGGACTGAAATCATTGCAAAGGAGTTTTCGAACATGGAACAGAACCCATCCACCCAAAAGCAGCAGCAGGCCGTGCCCCTGCGGAACGAAACTTGGCGGCTGGCCTGGCAGACCTTCATCAACATCCTCATCGGCACAGTGATCTCCATTATTGTGGTGATTTCCCTCAGCTCCCTGATGGTGGGCAGCATTTGGGGAAAACTCGTTGTGGAATTCATCTGCCTGGCCATTACCCTTCCCATCGTTTACGGCTATATGTGGGGCCAGGGCGACCGGGACGCCAACTTCATCCAGTTCGGCCGGATGCAGCCGGCCCCGCTGAAAGGCCTGTGGGCCGGGCTTTTGGGAATCATCCCCTGGCTGCTGACCTCTATCCTTTTGGCGCTGTCCATGCTGGAAATCATCCCCTTTGATTTTATGCCCATCTACCGGCTCTTGAACGCGCCCATGTGGGGCTTCATCAATATGCTCCATCCCAACGGCGGGGCCATTCCCCACGCGGGAGTGCCTGCGCAGCCGGCAACGGATACTATGCCCGCTATTGAGGCTGTCCCCCCTACAGACGGCCTGTCCTGGGGCGCGTTCTGGATCATCTTCCTGCTGCCGTTCATCTATACGGCCTTCTGCGCCGTAGGCTACTACCTGGGCACCAAGCGGCTGTCTATCATCAACAAAGTGGTTTATAAGAACGACCCGGAAAAGATCGCCGCCCACCGGAACAAAAAGCGGAAACATTAAGTTCAGGGACACCTTTCGCGGGTGTCCTTTTGTTTTCCCTGGCGCGGGCCGTCAGAACCGTCCCCGTTCCAATTCCTCAATGCTGGGGACCATCAAACCCCGGCGCTCCAGCTCCTCGATGTCGTATGAAGGCTCCCAGCTGTCCGTCCCGCCCCATCCGATCTGGGCAGGCGGCTCCGGCAGGATGTCCTTCTGGCCGCTGTCCAGGCAGGAGGTCAGGATGCCCCGGGCATAATTCCAGAGCTTGCCCTTACTGGCGGCCTTGTCCGCCGCCCAGCGCACCAGGCCTTCTGTGGCCCCCCGGTCCAGGATCTCCCGCAGCTCGGCGTTCCCGGCCACACCGGGCCGCAGCTTTTGCACATAGCGGAAAAGCTCCTGCCGGCTCTCGGAAAGCGGGGGCGCGGCAAGGCTGTTTACATTCCCATTGGAATGCTCATTCCCATTGGCATTCGCATTCTCATTGGCATTGGCATTAACATTAACATTTGCATTAGCATTCTCATTAGGTTCGTCTTTGGTTTCGGTTTGGTTTGCCTTTGGTTTTGCTTCGGTTTCCATTTGGTCAGGCTTTAGTTCCGGCTTGCTTCGGCCCCGCCCCCCTTTTTTTCCGGCCTCGTACCGCCGCTGGTTTGCCTGCAATTGGGGCTTTATCAGGATGAAAATGGCCATGGGAGCGCCCTCCAGCTGGGGCTCCCGGCCGTTCAGCGCATACTCGCAGATGGCGGTAAAGACCGCCGCTTTTTCCTGGGGCTTCAGCTGGGCCGCCGCCTCGTAAAAACTGCGGTAAAAAACGAAGGACTCCCGGTCCACGGACGCATTGCTTTCTTTTTGAGAATTTTCTGCCAACTTCTCGCAGCCTCCTTTAACATTCCTAAAGTGTATTATAGAATAGCTGCCGCAATTTGTCAACCCCTCCCCAAAATGGGCAAAAAAGAAGGACGCCTTGTACGGGCGTCCTTTAGGATTAGAGAAAAAGAAAAGTTTTGGTCAAGCTTTTTCAAAAGCTTGTGGGGTTGAGGGGCAAAGCCCCCATCGCTTTCCGCAGAAAGCGAAATCTTGCTTTTCGCGCCTCGGGTGCGAACTATAAAAAAGAAAGCGAGCCCGCAGGCTCGCCGCGGATGACCCCGCGCCTGGATTTTGCTTGCAAAATCCAGGTTTGGAGCTTCCTAAAATTTCTCCACGGCTCATTTGCGTCAGCAAACCACATTTCCTTTTTCTTTTCAGAATGCTCAATACCCCTGTTCCCGGTTGACCAAATGGGTAAAGGGCAGGCCTTCCCGATACCGTCTGAGGTTCTCCCCGCAGATCTCCACGATCCGGTCGTGGGTGGCGGGCAGATGGAACCCCCCGGAAACATGGGGCGTGATGAGGATGTTCTCGATCCCCCACATCCGGTGCCCTTCCGGCAGCGGCTCCGGGTCCGTCACATCCAGCCCCGCACCAAGGAGCGCCCCGGATCCCACCGCGTCGCAGAGGGCCTCGGTGTCCACGGCGCTGCCCCTTCCGGCGTTGAGCAGGACGGCGCCCCGCTTCATCCTGCCAAGCCTTTCTCGGTCAAACAGTCCCCGGGTGGCCGGGGTTTCCGGGAGGGAGAGGAAAACAAAATCGGCCTCGGGGAGCATTTCGTCCAGCTTTTCCATGGTTTCCAGCCTGGAAAGCCAATCCGGCCGGACGCCGGGGGTCCGTTTGACCCCGGAAACGGTGCTGCCCAAGGCGGCCATCCGCTTCCCAAATTCCGAACCGATGTCCCCCAGCCCCACAACAAGGGTCCGGGAGCCGGAAATAGCTGTGACAGGGCCGTGATCCTCCCATTTTCCGGCCCTCTGGCTGTCCCGGTACTGGTGGAGCCGCTTGATGAGGCAAAGGAGCAGCCCCAGCATATGCTCCGCGATAGCCGGGCCGTAAGCTCCAGCAGCGTTGCACAGGGCCACCCCTTCCGGCAAAGCGCCGGGCGCTAAATAGCAGCCGTTTACCCCGGCGCTGCTGAGCTGAAGGAGCTTTAGGCCGGTGAGCTTCGGCAGCATCTCCGCCGAAGGGTTCCCCAGCACGGCCTCGATTTGGGAAAGCTCTGTTTCGGAAAGGCTTTCCAGCCTGCCGAAGAAAAATTCCGTGCCGGGAGCCTGCTTTTGCAGGGTCTCCCGGTGGGCTTCCGTTACCGGAAACAGTACCGCGATCTGTTTTGTCATTTCTCTCAGTCCTTGTCAAATAATGTGGTGGACAGGTACCGTTCGCCGCTGTCCGGCAGCATGACCACGATCCGTTTCCCGCCGTTCTCCGGGCGTTTGGCCAGTTTTACCGCCGCCGCCAAGGCCGCGCCGCCGCTGATGCCCACCAAAAGTCCCTCCGCTTTAGCCGCGCTCCGGGCCGCGGCATAGGCCTCTTCCTCGGTGATGGTAAGAATCTCGTCCAAAACGCCCCTATCCAAAGCTTTGGGGACAAATCCGGCCCCGATGCCCATGAGCCCGTGGGGGCCGGGGTTCCCGCCGGACAAAACCGGGGATTTGGCCGGTTCCACCGCCACAACCTTGACATCCGGGTTGGCTTTTTTGAGCACATGGCCCACGCCTGTGATAGTGCCGCCGGTGCCAACTCCCGCAACCAGGATGTCTACCCTGCCGCCGGTATCCCGGAGGATTTCCGGGCCGGTGGTTTTCTCGTGGATGGCGGGGTTCGCCGGATTTTCAAACTGCTGGGGGATGATGGAGCCGGGGATCTCCTTTTGGAGCTCCTCCGCTTTGGCGATGGCGCCGTTCATGCCCTTTTTGCCCTCGGTGAGGACCAGTTCCGCCCCCAGGGCCGCCAGAAGCTTCCGGCGCTCGATGCTCATGGTTTCCGGCATGGTGAGGATGACCCGGTAGCCCTTGGCGGCCCCTACATAGGCCAGGCCGATGCCGGTGTTGCCGCTGGTGGGCTCGATGATGACGCCGCCGGGCTTTAAGGCTCCGGACTGCTCCGCCGCCTCGATCATGGCCAGGCCGATGCGGTCCTTGGCGGAGCCCAGGGGGTTAAAGTATTCCAGCTTGCCTAAGATTTCAGCGGAAACACCCTGGTCTTTGGCAAAGCGTTCCATGGCCAAAAGGGGGGTATTCCCGATGAGCTCAGGCAGAGAATGCGCAATTTTCATATTTAACACTCCTTATGGTAGATTTATTTAGGATTCCCGAAAGTTAGGTTGCCCCGAAATTTTTATAATTTCTTTCGTTGCGTTGGGTTTCTAAACGGCGGGATGAACCACCGTTTTCGGTACGGATTCCCCGAAATGTCATTCAGGTGAATCGTAGGGGCGGGGTTTCCCCGCCCGCTGTTTTTGGTAAATCAAACGATAATGGGTTTGTAGGGACCGATGCCCACATCGGCCCGGCGTTTTTTCCGGGATGTTTCGGCGTTATACGCGGGACGGGAAACCCGTCCCCTACGATCGTTTTGGTGAAACAGGCGGGCGAACACAGTTTGCCCCTACAAAACGACAGAAAACGAAATCTTCCCATGACGGCGCAGCTTGTCGCGCCGTTCCAGCGGTGAATAAGGGGCTGTGCGGCCGCGCCGCGTCATCAAGCAAGCTTGCTGACTTTGGCGGCCCGGCCTCCGGGCCCGCCGGGTTTATGTTAATGATACCTTACTTTTTGGAATGTGTCAACTATTTTAAGAAAATTCCCTGGGATTCTTGCAAAATCGGGCCGCCTATTGTATAATGGTAAAAGATTATCAGAAAGGAACACTGCCCATGCTCTCCTTTATTTCCCATTCCCCTCTGGAAACGGAAGCCATTGGGGCGGAATTGTCTCAAAAACTCCGGGGCGGCGACGTCCTGGCCTTCCGGGGCGGCCTGGGGGCCGGGAAAACCACCTTTACCCGGGGACTGGCCCAGGGCCTTGGCGCGGGAACGGAGGTTTCCAGCCCCACCTTCGCCCTGGTCCATGAATATGACAGCGCTCCCCCTCTGTATCACTTCGACATGTACCGCATCGACACCCTGGACGACCTGTATTCCACCGGCTTTTTCGATTATTTGGGAAACGGCGGCATCCTGGCCATCGAGTGGAGCGAGAATATCGACGGCGCGCTGCCGGAGGACACGATTTTCATCACCATTTCCCAAACCGGCCCGGATTCCCGGACCATCACCGTGGAAGGAGGGAGATTTTGAAGATCCTCGCACTGGAAACCTCCGCCCAGACCGCTTCCGCCGCCATTGTGGCGGAGGGCCGGATCCTGGCGGAAATCAATATCACCGCCGGCCTGACCCACTCCCAGACCCTGATCCCGGCGGTCAACGCCCTGTTTGCAACCTCCCAGCTAACCCTTAGGGACATGGACCTGCTGGCGGTGAGCCACGGTCCCGGCTCCTTCACCGGCATCCGCATCGGCATCGGCGCGGTGAAGGGCATGGCCCAGGGGGCCAAGAAGCCCTGTTTGGGGATCTCCACCCTGGAGGGCATCGCCAACAATTTCCGGGGCCTGCCAGGGATCGTCTGCCCGGTTATGGACGCCCGGTGCAAACAGGTTTACACGGCTCTGTTTGAAGGAAAGGACGGCGGCATGGAACGCCTTTGGCCCGACGACGCCCTTTCCATTGCGGATTTGGGCCAAAAGCTCCGGGAGCTGGGCAAACCGGTGACTTTAGCCGGCGACGGCGCGGAGCTTTGCTTCCGGGAGCTGTCGGAAGCCGTGCCGGGGCTCACCCTGGCCCCTGTCCAGTTGCGGCTCCAGCGGGCCGCCTGCGTGGGGCTTGCGGCGGCGGACGCCCTGGAAAATGGCGCTTCGCCCATCCCGGCGGCGGAGCTGATGCCCGTTTACCTGCGCCTGCCCCAGGCGGAACGGGAACTGAAGAAAAAACTTGCCCAAACGAAAGGAAAGGAACCCACAACATGATAGCACTTGCCAGCGACCACGGCGGATTCGCCCTGAAAGAAGAAATCAAAAAGCACCTGGACGGAAAAGGCGTCGCCTACGAGGATTTCGGCTGTTTCGCGCCGGAATCCTGCGATTACCCGGATATGGCCAAGCCCGCCTGCGAGGCGGTAGTATCCGGCCGCTGCGAAAAAGCGCTGCTCTTCTGCGGCACCGGCATCGGCATCTCCATGGCCGCAAACAAGATCAAAGGCATCCGGGCCTGCGCCTGCTCCGACGCCTTTTCCGCCAAATACACCCGGCTCCACAACGACGCCAACGCTCTCTGCCTGGGGGGCCGCGTGGTGGGCCCCGGCCTTGCCGCGGAACTGGTGGATATTTTCCTGGAAACCCCCTTTGAGGGCGGCCGCCACCAGACCCGGGTCGATAAAGTAATGGCTTTGGAAAAATAAAAATCATATATTGGAGGTATTTGCCATGTCTGCTCCTATTATTCTCGACCATCCGCTGATCCAGCACAAAATTTCCCTGCTCCGGGACAAAAATACCGGTTCCAAGGACTTCCGGGAACTGGTTTCGGAGATCGCCATGCTCATGTGCTACGAGGCCACCCGGGACCTGCCTTTGAAAGAAGTGGAAATCGAAACCCCGGTTGCCATCGCCAAAACCAAGGTCATCAGCGGCCGGAAGGTTGCTTTCGTGCCCATTCTCCGGGCAGGCCTCGGCATGGTGGAAGGGATGCTGAACCTGGTACCCGCCGCCAAGATCGGCCACATCGGCATGTACCGGGACCCGGAAACCTTTGAGCCCCACGAGTATTACTGCAAGCTGCCCTCCGACATCACCAAGCGGGAAGTCATCGTCCTGGACCCCATGCTGGCCACCGGCGGCAGCGCCATCGACGCCATCAGCCAGTTGAAGAGCAAGGGCGTGCAGCACATCAAGTTCCTGTGCATCATCGCGGCTCCGGAGGGGCTGGAGGCCCTGTCCAAGGCCCATCCCGACGTGCAGATTTACGCGGCGGCCAAGGACGAGTGCTTGAACGAGCACAAATACATCGTTCCCGGTCTGGGCGACGCCGGCGACCGCATTTTCGGCACCCGCTAGCGGCGAGCCGCCGCTGGCAATTCGACGCGGCGTTTCAGTTCCTATCCAACCGCTGGAACGCCGCGACAGGCTGCGGCGTTATGGAAAGGTTTCATTTTCTATCGTTTTTATAAAACCAAACAGACAACGTTTTGTAGGGGCGCGCATTGCACGCCCGCCGGTGAATCACAGCATTTTGTGGGATCGCGGGCGGCGGTCATCAAATTGATGACATGGCCACCCCTACAAATTATCGTGGCCTTTTCGTTAGGGTTGTAGGGGACGGGTTTCCCGTCCCGCCGTTTTTTCCGGAACATTTCGTATGATACGCGGGCGGATGTGGGCATCCGTCCGGTTTTTATGGATATTCCGGGAATTTTTGTAGGGGCGAACTGGGTTCGCCCGGCCCGCGTTTTTTGTCAAACCAACCGAAAAACGGTGTCGCGGGGGCCTATGCGGCGGGGCGGACGGAGAAAAACCGTTTGGTTTTACGCGGCGCCCATTCTTTTTTCGCGCAAAAAAAGAATGGGGAGAAAAATGCGCCAGGGGATAAACCCCTGGACCCCCGCCGCGGCCGCACACCACCAGATGCGTATTGGCTGTACAAATTTTAGGACAGAGTACGTGGCGGGGTTTCGAATCATCGAGACGTTTCAATAGAAATGTAGGGAATGGGTTTCCCGTCCCGCCGGTTTTCCGGAATATTTCGTATGATACGCGGGCGGGGAAACTGTCGTGAATAAATTCACGACGGCCCCTACAATTTTGTTCGGGATGTTTCGGAGTACCCCACTGTTAATCCGCCGGTTGCAGGGGTTGAAACACAGCATGGAATTGGTGTATAATAATCCTATCACCATAAAGAAAAGGAAATGACTATGCTGGAACTGAAAGAGCGATACCTGGCGCTGAAAGACCAGGTTTTAGAAAAGCGCTTTTCCGCCATGAACCCTATGCAGCGGGAAGCCATTTTCCAAATGGAAGGCCCCGTCCTGATCTTGGCCGGGGCGGGCAGCGGCAAAACCACTGTCATTATCAACCGCATCGCCTATATGATCCAATTCGGCAACGCCAAACCCTCCGCCTGGATGCCCAATGAGATCACCGAGGACCATCTGGCCATCCTCCAAGGCTACCTGGACGGCCAGGACGTCCCTCAGGAGGTTTTGGGCCAGCTCCTGGGCCATTACCCGGTGCGCCCCTGGAACATCCTGGCCATCACCTTCACCAACAAGGCCGCCAATGAAATGAAGGACCGGCTGGAAGCCATGCTGGGGCTGGAGGGCCGGGACGTGGCCGCCTCCACCTTCCATTCCTGCTGCGTCCGGATCCTGCGGCGGGACATCGAACGGCTGGGCTACACCAAGAGCTTTACCATCTATGATACGGACGACAGCCTGCGGGTCATCAAAGACGCCATGGGCGAACTGAACATCAATGACAAGCTCTTCAAGCCCAAGGCGGTGCTGGGGGAGATCAGCCGGGCCAAGGACACCATGACCTCCCCAAAAGAGTACCTCCTCACCGTGGGCAGCGATTACCGGCGGCAGGAGATCGCCAAAGTCTACCAGAAATACCAGTCCAAGCTCCTGCAGGCCAACGCCCTGGACTTCGACGACATCATCTGCAAGACCGTGGAGCTTTTCGAGCAGTTCCCGGACGTGCTGGAATATTACCAGGACCGCTGGCGCTACATCCTGGTGGACGAATACCAGGACACCAACCACGCCCAGTTTAGGCTGGTGAGCCTCTTGGCCCGGAAATATCAAAACCTCTGCGTCGTCGGCGACGACGACCAGAGCATTTACAAGTTCCGGGGGGCTTCCATTGAGAACATCCTGAGCTTTGAACAGCAGTTCCCCGGCACCGCCGTCATCCGCCTGGAGCAGAACTACCGTTCCACCCAGAACATCCTGGACGCCGCTAACGGGGTTATCCAAAACAATACCGGCCGCAAGGGCAAAAACCTCTGGACCCAAAACGGCGAAGGGGAGAAGATCGAACTGCGGAAGGTTGCCGACGAACGGGCCGAGGCCCAGTTCATCGCCGACACCATTGAGGAGGACGTGGCCAAAGGGATGCACTACGGCGACCACGCGGTCCTGTACCGGATGAACGCCCAGTCCGGCGTCATCGAGCAGCATTTCATCAAAGCCGGTATCCCCTACCGTCTGTTCGGCGGCACCAAATTCTTCGAACGGAAGGAGATCCGGGATCTGGTGGCCTATTTGAGCGTCATCCACAACCCCAGCGACACCGTCCGCCTGCGCCGCATCATCAACGAGCCGAAACGCTCCATCGGCGAAGCCACCATGGCCGCCGCCGAGGAGATCTCCGCCCAGACGGGGCAGACCATCTTCGACGTCCTCCGGGATTCCGGCAGCTACACCGCCCTTTCCCGGAAGGCCCCCGCCTTGACGGCCTTTGTGAGCATGATCGACACTCTGCGGGACGTGGCTTTGAACCAGCCTTTGGACATTTTGCTGGACCAGCTCATGGAGATGAGTGGCTACGGCGCCATGCTGAACGCCCAGGGGGAGGAAGGCAAGACCCGCATGGAAAACATCGGCGAGCTGAAATCCACCATGGTGAAATACGAGCAGGCGAACCCCGAGGACGCCAGCCTTGCCGGGTTCTTGGAGGAGATCGCCCTGTACACCGACCTGGACACCATGAACAACGCCGAGGACTGTGTGGTCTTGATGACCATGCATTCCTCCAAGGGGCTGGAGTTCCCCGTGGTGTTCCTGCCGGGCATGGAGGACGGCATCTTCCCTTCCGTCCGGGTCTTATACGACCAGGAGGAAATGGAGGAGGAACGGCGGCTGGCCTATGTGGGCATCACCCGGGCCAAGAAAAAACTTTATTTGACCCACGCCGCCACCCGCATGGTCTTCGGCTCCACCAACCGGAACCGGGTGTCCCGGTTCGCCGAGGAGATCCCCAGGGAAAACCTGGAGACCGCCGACGACACCATCAAAAACTTCCGCCCCTTCGGCAGTATGCAGCGCCGTGTCCCGGAGCCGCCCCCAGCCTACACCCCTTCCGTTGCGGGCAGCAGCCGTCCCAAGGCCGCCCCGGCTAGTGTCAGCTTCAAAGTGGGCGACCGGGTGCGCCATAAGGTCTTCGGGGAAGGCACCGTCCTTTCCATCACGCCCATGGGCAACGACAACCTGGTGGAAACCGCCTTTGACCGGGTGGGCACGAAAAAGATCATGGCCAATTTCGCCAAGCTCCAAAAGGTATAAGGGGGTCTTTCATGAACATTCTGGTTACTCTGGACCGGGGGTATCTTTCGCCCCTAAAGGTCATGCTCACTTCCCTGCTGGCCGCAAACCCGGATCCCGCCATCCATCTGTACATCCTCCATTCCTCTTTGACGGAGGAAGACTTGGCGGGGATCTCCGCCCTGGACGGTTCCGGGCGGTTCCAGGCGACGGGCATCCCGGTTGCGGACCCCCGCCTGGACAACGCCCCCACCACCGACCGCTACCCCAAGGAAATGTACTACCGGATCTTCGCCGCCCAATATCTGCCGGAAAGCCTGGACCGGATCCTCTATCTGGACCCGGACCTGATCGTCAACCTCCCCCTGGAGGAACTTTACGCCACAGATCTGGGGAACAACCTTTTTGCGGCGGCCACCCATGTGCAGGAAACCTTCCGCAAGCTCAACGAACTGCGGCTGGATATCGACGAGGGCGGCATTTACATCAATTCCGGCGTCATGCTCCTAAACCTCCCCCTCCTGCGGCGGGAACAGGATTTCGACGAAGTTTTCGCCTTTATCGAGGCCCACAAAAAGCACCTGTTTTTACCGGACCAGGACATCCTGAGCGCCCTTTACGCCGGGCGGATCCTGGAGCTGGACCCTTTCCGGTACAACATGACGGAAAGGCTCTTTGCCCTCCGGATCGACAGCGACGCCTGGCTCAATCTGGAGTGGGTGCGGAAAAACTCCGCCATTATCCACTACTGCGGCCGGAACAAGCCCTGGAAGCCCAATTACCGGGGGAAACTGAACCTCTTTTACGACCACGTCCTGCGGGATATGGAAAAATAACAGGAAGCCCCCGGCAAAAGCTGGGGGGTCAGGCGGTTTGCTGGCGCAAATGAGCCGTGGAGAAAAATTTGGAAAATTCTAACCCGCCATTTTGCAGGCAAAATGACGGCGGCGGGTCATCGCCGGGCGGCTTTCGAGCCGCCTCTTTTTCTTTTTGTTCGCGGCCGGGCCGCGAAAAGTAGGATTTCGTTTTGCTGCGCGTTGTCAAGCAACTTGACAACAGCGACCAAAGGCTCTGCCCGCCGTGAACTTTGTTCACGGAATGGAATTCCCGCCACCGGTCGTGAACTTGTTCACGACATGAAACAAGTTGGATCAAAACTTTTTCTTTTGCTCTATTGTGCAGTTCTACTTTTCAAATAGTTTTTTCGACAGACTGCCCCCGGCGAAGGCTGGGGGCTTTATCTCTGCTCAGGGTTTGGGCTTTCCGCCCAATTGAAGGATCTCCTTGACGCCCACAACGGCCAGGAATCCGGCGAAGACCTTGGTCAGGGTCTCGCTGCCCAAAAAGCCCGCTAGGAAGCACCCCAGGGCCGCCCCGGCCAGGCCGCTTAGGATGGCGGGGAGCAGGACCCTCTTTTCCACTAAGCGGTTTTTCAGGTGCATCCACAGGGCCAGGCCGCCGATGGGCAGGAAAAAAATCAGGTTCATCCACTGGGCCTCCAGCTGGGGGACGTTGGCGATGGCGGTCAGGTAGACCAGCAGGATGAAGCCCCCGCCTAGGCCCATGGAGGCGGCGATCCCGGAGGCCAGGGACACCGCCCCGATCAAGATCCACTCCATCATCGCAGCCACAGCCTCACAGCCGAAGCGAGGATGATCCCGCCGAAGATCCGCCGCAAAAGCCGGTTGTCCACCTTCTGTAAAAATTTTGCCCCCAAAATTGCCCCCACGATGCCCAGGGGCAGATACCACAACGCCTCCTGCCAGGGCGGCGTGATGCCCCGGAGGTAAAAGAGCGCGCTGAACACGCAAAGGGGCAGGATCACCGCGATGGACGTGGCGTGGGCCTTCTTGGACTCCAGGCCACTCCATTCCAGCAGGGGCACTACCGCCACCCCGCCGCCTGCGCCGAAAAGACCGTTCAAAAAACCGGCGGCCGCCCCCAAAACTCCGTAAAACCATTTGCTTTGTTTCCAGCTTTTTTCCATAATCCCCCTCCTTTCCGGAATAGTCTGCCCAGATCCGGCGGTACTATGTGCCGTCACTGTTACAAAAGGAAATAAGAAAAATTTTCGTCCACCTTGCTTTACGTCGTGAACAAGTTCACGACCGGTGGCAGGTGTCCATTCCGTGATAAAATCACGGCGGGCAGAGCCCTCGGTCGTGCTCTATAGAGCACGAAACAGTTACTTTTTGTGCCTCGGGCGCGAATTATCAGAAAAATAGGCGAGCCATAAACCATACATGGCGTGCAGACCGCCCGCGGATGCAGTCATCAAGCTAGCTTGATGACGCGCGCACGTCATTTTGCCTGCAAAATGACGGGTTAGAATTTTCCAAATTTTTCTCCACGGCTTATTTGCGCCAGCAAAGCACGAATTTTTGTGTAACTACAAAAATTGTGCCCTTTTTGGACAAACGAAAAACCCCGGTTCCGATTGGAGCCGGGGCTGCTTTTTTACCCTCTTACGTTATACAAGTCCTTGCAGCAGAGCCATCTGGGCTTTGCAAATTCCGGCCAGAAGGGGTTGCGCCACTGGCAGGGGTATTTCCGGCAGCAGCCGCATTCATCGCAGCAGACCCGGAATTTCCTGGCGTCCGTGCACCCGCAGCTGTTCTGACAGCCGCAGTCATGGTTGCATCCGCAGTTACAGCCGCACCCGTCGCTGCATCCACACCCGCAGCCGCAATCGCAGTTACAGCCATTGCCGCATCCGCAGTCACAGTCACAATCGCAATCGCAGTCACAGCTATTGCTGCATCCGCATTCGCTGTCAAAATCCACGCTGTTGGTGGGGCCGCAGCAAACGATGGGGACGTCCGGGTCGTCGCAGTTCATGCTGGGGGAGGGAGAACGGCAGGTGACGGAAGTCCGCTGGCAGTTATTGTTCCAGCTGCAGCAGTTCTGCTGGCAGCACCCGCAGCTGGAGCTGGATCCTGTCGAGGAGCCGTTGGTCGTTGTGGTATCCTGGGACGTATCCTGGCACCCGCAGACGGTTTCCACCGGGCATCCTCCGATATTCTCCAGGGTTTGCAGGTTGCCCTGGACCTGCCGGGACGAGCCCCGGCATTTCCGGCAGCAAGACATAAGCAGTTCCTCCTTTCATGAGGTGGGCAAAAAGCGGCAATGCTTTTTGCTGGTTCATCCTATGAAAAAAAGGAACTTCCTGTGCGGGCCGGGAAAACAGGGGCGTTTTGCCCAAAAGCGGCGGCCGAAAGGCGTTTTTTTCACTCCCCCGCCCATCCGCAGAGGGACAGGTCCACCCGGCCGTCCGGCGTGAAAACGGCCCCTTCCTGTTCCAGCATGAGCCGCTGGAGGTCGCCGCCGTACTGGCGGAAAACAGGAGCCGTCCGCCCGTTCCGGTCCACTACCCGGTGGCAGGGGACGTCGGGCGGCGCTTGATGGAGGGCATACCCCACCACGCGGGAAAGCCGGGGATTCCCTGCAAGGAGGGCGATCTGCCCGTAGGTGGCCGCTTTTCCCGGCGGGACGCGCCGGACGATGCTGTAGATCTTTTCGTAAAGCGCGGACATTTTTCCGGGGACCGGTCAAACCCTGGTGTGGACCAGTTTGGCCTTGCCCTTCAGGACGTAATCCCCTGCGCCGGCCGGGATAAAGACGCTGTCGCCTTTTTTCAGGGCCATTCCTTCCCCGTCCATCTCAAGGGTCAGGCTGCCGTCCAGCACCAGGAGGGAGTGGAAGGATCTTTCATCGGCGCACAGGGCCGCTTTCTCCATGATCTCCATTTCATGGACAGTGAAATACTCGCAGGAAGCCAGCAGGACGGAGGTGTAGCCGTCAAAGGCTTCCTTTTCCCCCTGGGGCTTGCCGGCGGGGCGGGAAGGCGGGGCCAGGCGGGTCACATCCATGGCCTTCTCCACATGGAGCTGGCGGGGCTTGCCGTCGGCGCCGATGCGGCCGTAGTCGTAGACCCGGTAGGTGGTGTTGGAGTTCTGCTGGATCTCGGCGATCAGGATACCCTTGCCGATGGCGTGGAGGGTCCTGGCCTCGATGAAGAACACGTCGCCGGGATGGACCTCCACCCGGTTGGTGACTTCCAGCAGGGTGTTCTTTTCGATGCGTTCCTTGAACTCCTCCTTGGAGATCTCATGGGTAAAGCCATAGAGGAGGGACGCGCCCGGCTCGCAGTCCACTACATACCACATCTCGGTCTTGCCGTACTCCCCTTCCACCCGGAGGGCGTACTCGTTGTCCGGATGCACCTGGACGGACAGGTTGTCCTTGGCGTCGATGAGCTTGATGAGGATGGGGAAATTCTCAAATTTCTCGCAGTCCGTGCCCAAAACGGATTTCCCGGCCTTTTCCACGAACTGGGCCAGGGTCATGCCCTTATACTCGCCGCTGTCGATGACGGAATCCCCGTCCTTGTGGCAGGAAAGCTCCCAGCTTTCGGCCACTTTGGACAGGTCGCACTGTTTGCCGAATTCGTCCCGGAGCTTGGTGCCGCCCCAGATGTAATCCTTAAACGCGGGAAATAATTTCATTGCTTTCATAAATAAAGACCTCCTAATCTTTGTTTTCATTTAGAGAAATTGCCTGATTTACCCATATTCTGCAAAAACAAACAGAAAACATATTAACGCCGTGGTGCATCGGCGAGCCGCCGGGCCGATGTGGGCATCGGCCCCTACAAACCCATTATCGTTTGATTTTACAAAAACGGCGGGGATGCCGCCCTCTACAACGCCAACGTTACGGTCTCAAACGTCGTTCGGGGAACCTGTACCGAAAACGGCGGTTCATCCCGCCGTTCAGAAACCTGGCGCGGGGCAGGACGGCCGCGCCGCGTCGTCAAGCCTGCTTGACGACAATCAGCGGCGATTCGCCGCTAGCGGATGAAATTGGTGCGGTACTGGCGTTCCGCTTCCGGGACCTGCACCCCGGCCTGTCTCCCGGCCTCGATGCACTTCAAAAGCCAGGCCATGTTCCGGCCCAGGTTCCGCATGATCTGAAGCCCTTCTTCATCCTTGGCCACGTCCTCGGCCTTGCCGCCGTGGACCATGGGCCAGTAGGTGGAGGACACCACCGGCATCTGGGAAATGGTGAAATACTTGGTCAGCTCGTCCAAAGTGGCCGTGGTGCCGGCCCGGCGGGCAGAGGCGACCGCTGCGGCAGGCTTATGGACGAAAGCCTTGCCCCCGGCGTAAAAGGCCCGGTCCAGGATGCACTCCACCGCCCCGTTGGCCGAGGCGTAATAAACCGGGGAACCGACGATAAAGCCGTCGGCCTGCTCCATTTTCTCAATCAGGGTGTTCACGATGTCGTCCCCAAAGACGCACCGGCCCTTCCCGGCGCAGCCGCCGCAGGCAATGCACCCCCGGACGGGTTTATTCCCCAGCTGGAGGATTTCCGTTTCCACGCCGTTTTCCTCCAGGGTCTTGGCCACCTCCGACAGGGCCGTAAAGGTACAGCCGTGGGGGTGGGGGCTTCCGTTCAACAGCAGGACTTTCATTGATATTCCTTCTTTCTTATCAGATGGATTTAGGATGGTGACGCTTCATCTTCTATCGTTTTGGTAAAAACGGAACAGAAAACGCATTTGTAGGGGCCGATGCCCACATCGGCCCGGCGGATTTGCCGAAACATTTCGTGTGATACGCGGGCCGGGCGACCCGCAGTTTATATGGGGAACCCCTTGATAGGGTTCCCCACGGCCAAACAGTCCACCGGACTATTTGGCCTCCCCTCCTGATCTTTTTTCGTATTGGGGATTTCGCTCGTTGCGACGAGCGACCAAAGGCTCTGCCTTTGGAATCTGCGATTTTTTGAAAAAAATCGAGTAAAACTTTTCTTTTCCCTCAACGATAGGAAGTAGCCCTATTGAGCCACCGCCGCTTTTTCCAAAGTTTTGACGTTCTCCACGTTGCAGGCGTTCGCGCCCTTCAGGGTCTTTTTCACCAGCCCGGTGAGGACCTTGCCGGGTCCGCACTCGATGAAGGTGTCCGCCCCGGCTTCCGACATGGCCGCCAGCTCCTTGGTGAACAGCACCGGGGAAACGATGTGCCGGGCCAGGCGTTCCGGCATATCCGAAAAGTCCGTCAGCTTCTCGCCGGACAGGTTGGAGTAGAAATCCACCTGGGGTTCCTTGAAAGAGAATTTTTTCGCTTCTTCCAAAAATTCATCCGCGGCGGGCTGCATGAGTTTGGAGTGAAAAGCGGCGGCTACGGCCAGAGGGATGGCCCGCTTGCCCATTTCCGCGAATTTGGCGCAGGCGGCGGAAACCGCCTCCTTCTCCCCGGCGATGACCGTCTGGGCGGGGGAATTGTAGTTCACCGGGACCACATACCCTTCCGTTTCCTCGCACACCTTCGCCACGGTCTCCTCGTCGGAGCCCATGATGGCGGCCATGGAACCGCCGTTTAGCGCGGCGCATCTGCCCATGGCGGCGGCCCGGGCCTTGATGAGGGCAAAGCCTTCCTCCATGGAAAGCATCCCGCTGGCCACCATGGCGGCGTATTCGCCAAGGGAATGTCCCGCCACGGCGTCGGGCTTCACGCCGGCTTCCGCAAGGCAGGCGAAGGCCGCCAAAGAGGTGGCCATGATGGCGGGCTGGGCCACTTCCGTTGCCGCCAGCTCCTCCGCCGTCCCCTCCCGGCACACTTTTAACAGGTCAAAGCCCAGGACCTTGGAAGCGGCCGCGAAAACCTCCGCCGCTTTTTCCGAATGCTCCGCCAATTCCACGCCCATCCCCGGGGCCTGGGACCCCTGGCCGGAAAATAAAAATACCTTCATGACATTCTCCCTTCCTGAAGCAAAAAGCCGCGTTTTTAGCGGATATGCTCACACGTGTTTTTGATTTTTGGTTAATATTGCCATCAACTTGCGGGTTTCCTCCCAAAGACTGGGAAAGATTATTGACAAAACCATTACAAATCGGTACAATAATAAACAGTACAGGAACAGTCCTGATTCTTCCTCATGAAAAAACAGGATGGATGCTCCTCTTCCACTATAACAAATCTGCGGCGTTTTTGCAAGCCTTTTGCGCTGTGCCGGGGATTTTCATATGACGAGAAAGGATGTTGAAATGGGTATTCGCATTCTGGGGACGGGTTCCTTCGTCCCGGAAAAAACCGTTGAAAATGAGGAATTCACCAAATATGTGGAAACCTCCGATGAGTGGATCGTGAAACACTCCGGCATCAGGCGCCGCCACATCCACGATGGGGCAAACTTTGAAATGGCGGTCAAGGCGGGGGAACGGGCCTTGGAAAACGCGGGCCTTTCCCCGGAGGACCTGGATTTGATCCTCTGCACCACCGTCAGCTCGGATTATTATACCCCTTCCCTGGCCTGCGTCGTCCAGGGGAAGCTGGGGGCCGTCAACGCCCTGGCTTTTGACATCAACGCCGCCTGCGCGGGATTTGTCTTCGGCATCGACGTGGCCCGGATGTATTTGCAGAACGGGTACAAAAGGGTCATGGTGATCTCCTCCGAAAAGCTCACCCAGATCACCGATTTCACCGACCGGGGGACCTGCGTCCTCTTCGGGGACGGGGCCGGGGCCGTGATCTTGGAGGAAAGCGGAAAGCCCTTCGCCTCCGTCTTCGGCACGGACGGCAAAGGCGCCTTCACCCTCTTTGCCCGGCACCCCCAAAACCCGGTGCCCTTTGTGGAGACCCGCGCCACCGCGTCCTGCGACGGGTTCCCCGAAAGCAGGGACGGCGTCCTTTACATGGACGGACACAAGGTGTACAAATTCGCTGTCACCGTCATGCCCAAGGCCGTGCGGGAGTCCTGTGAGAAATACGGCATCACGCCGGACGATTTGGACTGGCTCATTCCCCATCAGGCCAATATCCGCATCATCCAGACGGCGGTTTCGGCCCTGAAGTTCCCCATGGAAAAGACCATCTGCAACATCGCCGAGCGCGCCAACACCTCCTCCGCCTGCATCCCCATCGCCCTGGACGAGGCCATCCGGGACGGGCGGATCAAGCGGGGTCAGACCATCTGCACCGTAGGGTTCGGCGCGGGGCTGGTTTACGGCAGCGCAGTTTTTGAGTATTAAGGGAGAGATTCGATATGAAAACAAGGATCACAGAATTATTGGGCGTTCAGTACCCTGCCCTGCAGGGCGGCATGGCTTGGGTCGCGGAATCCACTCTGGCGGCGGCCGTGTCCAATGCCGGCGGCGTGGGCCTCATCGCGGGCGGCTCCGCCCCCGCTGAGGTCATCCGGGAGGAGATCCGCAAGGCCAAGGCCCTGACGGACAAGCCCTTCGGCGTCAACATCATGCTCATGAGCCCCAATACCGAAGAGCTGGCGAAGATCGTGGTAGAGGAAGGCGTGGCCGTTGTCACCACCGGCGCCGGCAACCCCGGCAAGTACATGGAAGCCTGGAAAGCGGCGGGCATCAAGGTCATCCCGGTGGTCCCCTCCGTCAACCTGGCCAAGCGCATGGAGCGCGCCGGGGCCGACGCGGTCATCGCGGAGGGCTGCGAGTCCGGCGGACATATCGGCCAGACCACCACCATGTGCCTGGTCCCCCAGGTAGTGGACGCGGTGTCCATCCCGGTCATCGCCGCTGGCGGCATCGCCGACGGAAGAGGCTTGGCGGCCGCCATGATGCTGGGGGCCGAGGGCGTCCAGATGGGCACTGTCTTCCTGGCTTCCGAAGAATGCCAGATCCACGAAAACTACAAGGATCTTGTTCTGAAGGCCAAGGATACGGATTCCGCCGTCACCGGCCAGATCTGCGGAGGCGCTGCTGTCCGCCAGATCAAGAACCGCTACACCAAAAAGGTCATCGAGCAGGAACGGGGCGGGGCCACCTTTGAGCAGATCGAGAACCTGACCATCGGCTCCCTGCGCCGGGCCGTCAAGGACGGCGACCTGGAGAACGGCAGCTTCATGGCCGGGCAGATCGCCGGCATGGTCAACGAGCTGCGCCCCTGCGAAAAGATCCTTCGGGATATTTTCAGCGAAGGCGAGGAACTTTTGAAGGCCCGGGCCGCGGCCCTCGGCCTGTGATCCACCTAAAATCGGAAAGGAATGAATCAGGATATGACTAAAACTGCACTGATTACCGGCGCGTCCCAGGGGATCGGCGCCTGCATCGCAAAAACCTTGGCGAAAAACGGCTTCAATGTGGCCATCAACTGCCGGGGCGAACAGGAAAAGGAAAACGGCGGCCTCCAGACCGCTGAGGAATGCCGGGCCTTCGGCGTGGAAGCGGAATGCTTCCTCTGCGACGTGTCCGACTTCACCGCCTGCGGCGACATGGTGAAGGCCGTCAAGGAACGGTTCGGCTCCATCGACGTGCTGGTCAACAACGCGGGCATCACCCGGGACGGCCTCATGGCCCGGATGAGCGAGGAACAGTTCGACATCGTCACCAACGTAAACTACAAATCCGTTTTCAACATGATGCGCCACACAAGCGGCGTCATGATCCGCCAGAAAAGCGGCCGCATCATCAACATCTCCTCGGTGGCGGGCCTTTACGGCAACCCCGGCCAGATCAACTACTCCGCCGCCAAAGCGGGCATCATCGGCATGACCAAGACCGCCGCCAAGGAGCTGGGCAGCCGCGGCATCACTGTAAACGCCGTTGCCCCCGGCTTTGTCCAGACCCCTATGACCGACGTGCTGGACGAGAAATACAAGGAAGCGATCATCGGGAACATCGCCCTGAAACGCTTCGGCCAGCCGGAGGACATCGCCAACGCGGTCGCCTTCTTTGCCTCCGAGCAGGCTTCTTATGTCACAGGACAGGTGCTGGAAGTTTCCGGCGGCATGACCATGTAACAGGAGGATCGGTTAGTTTATGAGAAGAGTAGTCATTACCGGCATCGGGGCCATTACCCCCATCGGAAACGACGTCAAAACCATGTGGGACAGCATCCTGGCCGGGAAACACGGCATTGAGGCGGTGGAACGCTTCGACACCTCGGACATCGACGTGAAGCTGGCCGCCATGGTCAAGGATTTCGACCCCTCCCCTGTTGTGGACAAAAAAGAACAGCGGCGCACCGACCTTTACTGCCAGTACGCCCTCTGCGCCGCCAAAGAGGCCATGGACGACTGCGGCAGCGATTTGAAGGACCTGGACCCTTACCGTGTGGGCGTCATTGTGGGCAGCGGCATCGGCGGCATCCAGACCTTCGAGGAAGAGCACTCCAAATATGAGCAGAAGGGCAACAAGCGGGTCTCCGTTTTCTTTATCCCCATGCTCATCAGCAATATGGCGGCGGGCCTCATTTCCATCCGCACCGGCTTCAAGGGCGTGAACTTCGCCCCGGTCACCGCCTGCGCCACCTCCTCCCATGCCATTGGCGAGGCCTTCCGCCAGATCAAGCACGGCTATTTGGACGCCTGCATCACCGGCGGCGCGGAGGCCTCCGTCACCAAATTCGCCCTGGCAGGGTTCAATAACATGGGCGCACTGTCCAAATCCACCGACCCGGACCGGGCCTCCATCCCCTTCGACAAGGAACGGGACGGTTTCGTCATGGGCGAGGGCGCGGGCATGCTGGTTCTGGAGGAATATGAACACGCCAAAGCCCGGGGCGCGCACATTTACGCGGAAATCGCGGGCTACGGCGCTACCGGCGACGCTTACCACATCACCAGCCCCGCCCCCGACGGGGAAGCGGCAGCCAAGGCCATGCGGCTGGCCTTTGAGGAAGCGGGCCTGAAGGCCGAGGACATCGATTACGTCAACGCCCACGGCACCTCCACCCCCATCAACGAGCGTTACGAGACCATCGCCGTGAAAAAGGCCCTGGGCGATCACGCCAAGGACACCCCCGTGTCCTCCACCAAGTCCATGACCGGCCACATGCTGGGGGCCGCAGGGGCCGTGGAGGCCATTATCACCGCCCTGTCCCTGGAAAACGGCGTCATCCCTCAGACCCTGGGCTACAAGGTCCCGGACGAGGAATGCGACTTAGACTGCGTCCCGGAAGGCCCCCGCAAAGCGGACCTCCGTGCCGCCCTGTCCAACTCCCTGGGCTTCGGCGGCCACAACGCCACCCTCTGCCTGAAAAAATACCAGGATTGACCCGAAAGGAAGTGTTTCCCATGTCTGAACTGAAACTCACAGTTTCCGAGATCAAGGAACTGATGGACAAAATGGCCGGCGCCGGCCTCACCAGCCTGCGGGTCCGGGACGGCGAATTCGAGCTGTCCTTAAAGGCGGAGCAGAAAGAGATCCTTGTCCAGGGCGAAGCGGCCCCCGTTGTGAACATCGCCGCCCCGGCGGCCTCTCCCGCCCCCAAAAAGGAGGCGGAGGAGGTCTCCGGCAATGTGGTGAAATCCCCCATTGTGGGCACCTTCTACGCCGCCCCCTCCCCGGACAAGCCCCCCTTCGTCACCGTGGGCAAGCAGGTGAAAAAGGGCGACACCCTCTTTATCATTGAGTCCATGAAGCTCATGAACGAGATCCAGAGCGAATTTGACGGCTCCGTCAAGAAAATCCTCGTGGAGGACGGCCAGGGCGTGGAATACGGCCAGCCGATCCTCATCATTGAATAAGAAAGGGGTACTTCCATGGCAGTGTTAAACTTGGAGCAGATCAAGGAGATCATCCCCCACCGCGACCCCTTCCTGCTGATCGACGAGGTGGTGGAGCTGGAGCCCGGCGTCCGGGCTGTGGCGAAAAAATACTTAAAGCCCGACGAGACCTGGTTCAAGGGCCATTTCCCCCAGGAACCGGTGCAGCCCGGCGTCCTGACTATTGAAATGCTGGCCCAGACCGGCGCGGTGTGCGCTCTCTGCCTGCCGGAAAACAAGGGGAAAATCGCCTTTTTCGCCGGCATTGACAAGGCCCGTTTCCGGGGCAAGGCAGGCCCCGGGGACACCCTGACCCTTTCGGTGGAGGTCATCAAGACCGCCCACGGCGTCAGCTTCTGCAAGGGTGTGGCCACGGTGGACGGCCGGAAGATTGCCACCGCGGAATTTTCCTCGGTACTGGGGGATTAACAGCGTATGTTTCATAAAATTCTGATTGCCAACCGCGGGGAAATTGCGGTTCGGATTATACGGGCCTGCCGGGAAATGGGGATTTCTACGGTAGCCGTATTTTCCGAGGCGGACCGTTCCGCCCTCCACGCCCAGATTGCCGACGAGGCCATCTGCATCGGCCCCGCCAAAACGGCGGACAGCTACTTAAACGTAAAAGCCATTCTGGCGGCCTGCGAGCTGACCGGCGCGGAAGCCGTCCATCCGGGCTTTGGATTCCTGTCGGAGAACGCCAATTTCGCCCGGATGTGCGAAAAATGCGGCATCACCTTCATCGGGCCGCCCCCCTCCGCCATGGACCGCATGGGGGACAAGGCCATGGCCAAGGCCACTATGAAGGCCGCGGGCGTGCCGGTGGTGTCCGGCTCTGACGGGGAGATCTCCTCCCTGGAGGAGGCCAAAGCCATCGCGGCGGAAATCGGCTACCCGGTCATGGTCAAAGCATCGGCCGGCGGCGGCGGCCGGGGCATCCGGCGGGTGGAGGACGAAGCCCAGCTGGAAAGCGCCATTTTGACCGCCAAACAGGAGGCCAAGAGCTTTTTCGGCAACGACGGCATTTATTTGGAGAAATTTATTGTGGACCCCCGCCATGTGGAAATCCAGGTGGTGGCGGACAATTACGGCAACATCGTCCATTTAGGGGAACGGGACTGCTCCCTGCAGCGCCGGAACCAGAAAATGATCGAGGAGTGCCCCTGCCCTGTTTTGACCCCCGCCCTGCGGGAGGAAATGGGCGCGGCGGCCGTCAAAGCGGCGGCGGCCTGCGGCTACCGGAACGTCGGCACCATTGAGTTCCTGCTTTCCGGGGAGAATTTCTACTTCATGGAAATGAACACCCGCATCCAGGTGGAGCACCCCATCACGGAGCTTGTGACGGGCATCGATTTGGTGAAAACCCAGATCCGCATTGCGGCAAAGGAGCCCTTGAAGCTGCGCCAGTCGGACGTCCGCATGACCGGCCACGCCATTGAGTGCCGCATCAACGCCGAGAACCCGGCGGAGGACTTCCGTCCCTGCCCCGGCCGGATCGCGGGGCTGCATATGCCCGGCGGCCCGGGGATCCGCATCGATTCCGCCATGTACCAGGGCTGCGAGATCTCCCCCTGGTACGACTCCATGATCGCCAAGCTCATCGCCTACGCCCCCACCAGAGAAGAAGCCATGATGAAAATGAAGTGGGCTTTGGCGGAATTTTTGGTGGAAGGGGTTGACACCAATATAGATTTTCAGTTAAACTTAATTAAAGACGCCGATGTAGAGGCCGCCAACTACGATATCGGTTTCCTGGCCCGGCGGAAGGACCTTCTGCCCCGGAAACCTTAAGCGGCCCAAATTTGACAGAAAGGCTTGAGTAACGTTTATGCTGGAAGATCTTTTTAAAGTCGTCAAGTCCCGGCTGGACACCGACAGCAAAAGCAGCGGCCCGGTCCGGTCCAAAATCCCCAGCGGGCTTTTGTTCAAATGCCCCCGCTGCCAAAACGTCATGTTTATGGACGAGTTCCAGTCCGCCATGAAGGTCTGCTCCGCCTGCTCCTACCACGCCCGGATTTCCGCCCGGGAACGGCTGGACATTACGGTGGACAAGGACAGCTTCGTGGAATACGACGCCGAAATGTGCTCCAAAAACCCTTTGGATTTCCCGGAATATCAGGAAAAGCTGGAGGCCGCCCAGGAAGCTACGGGGCTTAAAGACGCGGTCATCACCGGGGAATGCGCCATCCGCACCCGGAAATGCGTCATCGTCATTATGGATTCCCATTTCATGATGGCCTCCATGGGCTCCGTTGTGGGGGAAAAGATCACCCGGGCCTTTGAACGGGCCACGGAAAAACGCCTGCCGGTGGTGCTTTTCGCCGCGTCCGGCGGCGCAAGGATGCAGGAAGGTATCCTTTCCCTGATGCAGATGGCCAAAACCTCGGCCGCTGTGGCCCGGCATTCCGACGCGGGGCTCTTATACATCACTGTCCTCACCGACCCCACCACCGGCGGTGTGACCGCCTCCTTCGCCTCTTTGGGGGACATTATCATCGCCGAGCCTAAGGCCCTCATCGGCTTTGCCGGGCGGCGGGTCATTGAGGGGACCATCAAGCAGCGGCTGCCGGACGAGTTCCAGTCGGCGGAATTTCTGCTGGAACACGGGTTTGTGGACATGATCGTCAGCCGGGTGAACATGCGGCGGACCATTTCCAAGCTCTTAAAGCTTCATCTCAGCGCAACGGAGGGAGAAAGTCATGAGTGAACTGACCGCATGGGAACGGATCGAGCTGATCCGCCACAAAAACCGTCCCACCCTCAACGATTACATCCCCCTGATTTTTGATGAGTTTTACGAAATGCACGGCGACCGCTATTTCGGGGACGATCCGGCCATTATGGGCGGCATCGGCCGGTTAAACGGCATCCCGGTAACGGTCATCGGCCAGGTAAAGGGGCGGGATTTGGAGGAAAACAAGAAAACCAATTTCGCCTCCCCCAACCCGGAGGGCTACCGCAAAGCCCTGCGGCTGGCTAAGCAGGCGGAGAAGTTCCACCGGCCGGTGATCTGCTTTATCGACACCCCCGGCGCCTTCTGCGGCGTGGCCGCGGAGGAACGGGGACAGGGCGAGGCCATTGCCCGGAACCTGCTGGAATTTTCCCGGCTGAAGACCCCCATCGTTTCGGTGGTGCTGGGAGAGGGCGGCTCCGGCGGCGCGTTGGCCTTAGGGGTGTGCGACGCCCTTTATATGCTGGAAAACGCCGTGTACAGCGCCATTTCCCCCAGAGGCTGCGCCAGCATCCTTTGGAAGGACGCCTCCAAGGAAAAGGAGGCGGCGGAGCAGCTGCACATTACGGCGGAGGATCTGGTATCCTTAGGCGTCTGCGACGGCATCATCCCGGAGCCTCCCGGAGGGGCCCACACGGACCACAATCTGATGGCGGAGAACATCGCCGACACGGTTTTGGAAAGTATTCAAAATTTTATGCAAAAAAGTGTTGCAAATTTGCTGGAAGCACGCTATAATAAATTCAGAAAAATCGGTGAATTTGAAGAATTTGCCAACCAATAACCCTGTGGTTATAACCGCGACTGCGTTATAATAAAAAATTGTCAAATCATTTGAAGGAGGAAAATCTCATGGTATTTGAGAAAGTCCGCGATATTCTTGTTGAACAGCTGGATGTCGAAGAAGAAAAAGTAAGCATGGAGGCGTCCATCATGGATGACCTGGGTGCGGATTCCCTGGACATCGTTGACCTGGTAATGTCCCTTGAGGACGAGTTCGGCGTGGAAATTCCCGACGATCAGGTGGAGAACATCAAGACCGTTGGGGACATCGTGAAATACATTGAGGATAATGCATAATCAGATGTTTTTCTGGGGCAGCCTTTCGGGGCTGTCCCTTTTGCATACCGGCTGTAACACATTAGAGGGCCTTCTCATAGTATAGGATACATCAAACAAAGGAGGTTCTCTTCTATGAACTGTTTTGGCGGAAATAATTGCAGCTGGATCATCATTATCATCCTTCTCCTGATCTGCTGCGGCGGATGCGGCAACAACAACAGCTGCGGGTGCAGCAACAACTGCGGATGCAACAACGGCTGCGGATGCAACAACAACTGCGGCTGTGACAATAGCTGCAGCTGCTGCTGACCCCTTCCCTTCCCCGCGGGGCGGCCTTGATCGGCCGCCCCTTGCAATTTATCCGGGACGGCGAACCGCCGTTCAGAAATCTGACGCGTGGCATAACGGCCGCGGGGCCTCCCCGCCCCTACAAATCCGATCGAAACATCCCGAATAAAAATGTAGGGGACGATGCCCACATCGTCCCCCGTTTTCTATATAACCAAACCGAAAAGAAATTTGCATGAGCCGTCGCGCATTTATTCGCAGGAAATGCCGTGGCGGGTCAGGAGGTCCCGCATGACATCGGCCTGGAGCTTCACCGCCGTTTCCGCGGCGGCCGCCGGCAGCAGGTGGCAGGTACTGGTGGCCTCCGAGGAAAATTCCCCGTCGTAGCCGATCTCCTTCAATGCCTCCACAAAGGCGTCCCAGTCGATGTTTCCGTAGCCGCAGACCTGGTGGTCGTCGTTCACGGCGTAGTTATCGTGGACATGCAGGAGCTTCAAATGCTTGCCCAGCTTCCGGGCCGCCAGGGCCGGGGATTCCCGCAGGATGTTCACATGGCCGGTATCCAGGCAGACGGCCACCCAGGGGCTGTTCAGCCGCCGGACGCACTCCAGGATCTCCTCCATGGTGGAAAAAGTGGTGCGGCAGATGCGGCTCACCACCGGGTCCCAGCCAAACATGTTTTCCAAGGCGATGGTCACCTTATGTTTTTCCGCCAAAGGCAGGAACTCCCGGTAAAATTCCACGTTCAGGGCCAGATACTCCTCGGCGTGCTCGCCGTTGATGCCGTCGGCGAACATCCGGGGGTGGATGACCAGGTAGGGAGAGCCCAGGATCTCGCAGAGCCGGAACATCCGCCGGGTGGTTTCCATTTTGGCTTCAAAGACCTCCGGCGTGTCCCCATAGGACAGCATGGGGGCATGGACCTGGGAAAAAACGATGCCGCTTTCGTCCGCCGCCTCTTTCAAAGTGCGGGCGTAGTCCTCCCAGCCGGGCCGCAGGTAAAGGCTGCCGGGCATCCCATAATTATAGCCGCTGTAATCCAAAGCGGAAACGCCCAAAGCCGCGTAATGGCGGATGGCTTCCCGTTCGTCCGGGTATTTTTTCATTAAACAGTCGCTGCAAACACCGAGTTTCATTCTCATTTTCTCCTCATTATCGTTTGGTCCCAAAGAAGAACAGGGCGATGGTCCCCGGGCCGGAATGGCTCCCGATCACCGGGCCGATCATGCTGATGACCACATCTCTGACCTTCATTTTGGCTTTCACCTGTTTGGCCACATATTCCGCGTCTTCCGGGGCGTTGCCGTGGCTGATGAAAACCGTCTGCCCTTCCTTGGGGTCGGCGGTTTTGACCATGTGCTCCACCAGAGCGTCCAGGGATCTGCGGCGGCCCCGGACCTTTTCCATGGGGATCAAATGTCCCTCGTCGTCCACATGGAGCACCGGCTTGATCCCCAGGGCCGTCCCGATGACAGCGGCTGCGGGGCTGACCCGTCCGCCCCGTTTCAGGTGGTTTAAGTCGTCCACGGTGAACCAGTGGCACAGGCGCAGGCGGTTGTCCTCCGCCCATTTGGCAAGTTCCTCAATGCCCATGCCCTCCGCTTTCTTCTTGGCGGCCGTATACACCAAAAGCCCTTCCCCGGCGGAAGCGGCCAGGGTATCCACGCAGATGATCTTCGCCTCGGGATATTTACGCAGAAGCTCCTCCGCAGCCAGGCAGGAGCTGTGGAAGGTGCCGCTTAATCCCGAGGAAAAACCCAGATACAGCACGTCCCTTCCCTGCTGTAAAACCGGTTCAAACACCTCCTCAAAGGTCTGCTGGTTGATCTGGCTGGTGGTGGAGGTTTTCCCGGCCTTCAGTCCGGCGTAAAACTGCCGCATATCATATTCCCGTTCGTCCGGGTAATTGTGGTAGGATTTGCCGTCCAGATGAAATTCCATGGGGATCACGGTGACAGCGCTTTCCTGGAGCGCAGGGAGGGACAGGTCGCTGGTGGAATCGGTGATGATCGTATAATCGCGCATATTTGGGACCTCCTCATATATTCTGTCCCAATTATATAATATTTTTTGGAAAATTGCAAGAAAAATCCGGCCGGAACAGCATTAATGGAAGGTATCCACGGAATAATCGTGATAATGGAACCCGTACCAGCGGCCCTTGACGTCCCCCGGGAACCGGGGCGCGGGCGTCACCTTGAACTGCCCGTTTTCCAGGGCCTCCGGCCGGTACTGGGCCGTATGGGCCAGCAATTTCCCAAAGAGTTCCTCCCGCTTGGCGGCGTAGGCCGGGTCATGGGACAGGTCGCGCTGCTCCATGGGGTCCTTTTCCATGTCAAAGAGCAGGGTGTGGCCGCCGCAGGCGCAGTAGATAAGCTTCATGGGCCCATCCATTACGCAGAAATGGGTGTCCAGGCTGGCGCCGTAAAATTCCCGTTCCTCCGAAAGCTCCAGCAGGTTCTTCCCCTTGGCTTCTTTGGGGGCATCAACCCCAGCCATGGCCAGGATTGTGGGGAAAACGTCCGCAATTTCCGCCAGGGTGTCCACCCGGATATTCCGGAGCAGGTCCCGGCCCAGGGGCGGCATGATCAGCAGGGGCACATGGGCGCAGCCTTCAAAAAACATATTTTTCTGGGCCATATAGTGGTCCCCCAGCATTTCCCCGTGGTCGGCGGTAAAGACGACCCAGGTGTTTTCCAGCAGATGGTTTTCCCGCAGGCAGCCGAAGAGCCGCCCCAGAGAGTAATCCACCTGGGTAATCATGGCGTAATAGGCCCGGCGGGACGCGGCGATCTGCTCCTTGCTGTAATAATACACGTTGGAGTTCTCATAAGTCCCTGCCAAGAAGCCCTGGGGCGCTTCTTCCAGGTTTTGGCTCCAGTCCCCGTAAACCGGCTCCGGCATGGGGATGCCGTCGTAAATCTCCCAAAAATCCCGGCAGGGATCAAAGGGCGGGTGGGGCTTGGTATAGCTGGTCCACAGGAAAAAGGGCCGGGTGGGATCTCTGGTTTCCAGGAAATCCACCGCCCCGTCGGTAATCCAGGCGGTAATGCTGTCCTTGACCTCCACTGTGGAAATTACCGGCTCAAACAGGCACTCTCCAACCCCGTGGATTTTGGGCCGGGCTTTGTCCGCACATTTGTCGTACTGGCGCATATAGTCCAAAGGCAGCCGCATTTCCTCAAAGCCGTAATGGGCCCGGGGCGGGTCAAAGTGCATTTTGCCCATGGCGCAGGTCTGGTAGCCTGCGTCGGTGAGGATGGCCGGAAGGGTCCGGCGTTCTTTTGTGGCGGCCGACATGGCCTGGGCGTGGGTGGCGTTGGAGATTACCCCGCTTTCAAAGCCCCTCTGCCCGGTCATGATGGTGGTGCGGGACGGGACGCAGATGGGGCAGTCCGCGTAACAGCGGGTAAAGGCCATGCCCTGGGAAGCGATGTAATTCAGATGCGGGGTGAAGATGCTGCGGTTGCCCAAAGCCTGGATGGTGTCGAACCGCTGCTGGTCGGTGGTGATAAGTAAGATATTGTCTGCCATAAAAACCTCCTGTGTAGTCAGCAAGCCTGCTATGCGGGACCTCCCCGCCGTTTTCGGCACAGATTCCCCGAAACGTTTTTTATTTTACGCGGGCCGGGCGCCCCGGCCCCTACCATGTATCCTGATAAAACAATAGGAATTGAAACTTATCCATACGGCGAATCGATTTCGCCGTCCAGCGGTTGGTGTGAGGCTGTGCGGCCGCGGCGAATTACCAGCGGCGGTTCGCCGCCCGGTCACCGGGCCCGTTCTACGGGGAACTGGTAAAAGGCCAGGGCCGGGACGTGGGTGTCAAAATCCACCGGCATGGGCTTATGCGGCTCCCGTTTCCAGCCGCCGCCGGCCGTACAGGCCCCTTTTGCCGGACGGGCAAGGGTCAGGCGGATCTTGTCCCCGCAAAGCTCCCAGCTTTCCGCGGGGACCTCCCCTTCTTCGTCCCAAACAGAGATGTCCGGCGCGAGGTCGTAGGAGAAAAGATGTCCCTGGACGTTCCGGAAGGCCAGCTCCACAGTTTTTTCGTCCAGGAGCCTTGCTTTTTCGATTTCCGGAACGGCCGGGTATCCGGGCTTGCCGTAAATCTCCCGCAATGCCGCAGCCGCCAGCCGTTCCCCCATGGCGATGTTGGAAACGGCGCTGTTGTGGATGCCGTCGCTCATCAAGGTGTAGTCCAAAGTGGGGATCACCAAGACCCCGGGGATTTGATGGGCCGCCTGCCGCTGGGCCTCCCGGACCAGGCCGTAGCCTCCGTTGTCGGCTTCCTGCACCCCGGTCTGCCGGTTCAGCTGGATGGTCAAAAAGGGGACGTCCTGCCCCAGCTCCCGCCGCATGGCGGAAACCATCTGCTCAAAACGCTTTAAATAGGTGGGGCCGCCGCCTTCGATGGCGTCGGTGCAGCCCTGATACCAGAGGACGCCTTTGATTTTCCCGCCCTGGGAACGGATGACCTCCATCATGCTCCGGTAAAGCCGCCCGTCCTCTTGGGGATCCCAGTCCCGGAGGGGAGAGCCGCCCAGTGACGTCTGCAAAAAGCCGATGGGATGACCGATCTCCCGGCGGAGCATTTTTCCAAAAGCCAGATACGGACAGCTGCCTGTATTGCTGATCTCCTGATTGGCCGGATGAACGATATCCGTCGAATCGTTCATGGGGTGGGCCGCCATATCCCAGCGGCCGCAGTTGCGGAACAGGTGGACGCCGGGTTCCGGCGGGTCGTAGGCCGGGTCCTTGCTGTAACCTGCGGAATTGCTCTGGCCCGCGATGACATACAGGTCGCCGACCCCCAAATGGAACCGCATATCCCCCCGCGTGGCCCATTCCAGAACCTGTTCATTTTCCTCCGCCAGGCAGGTTTCCAGCCGGTAAAGGCCCCCTGCCGGGGCTTTTAAAGAAACCGTCCAGCCGGCGCGGGCTTCGTCCATTTGGGCTTTCTGCCAGAATGAGAGGGGCCGCCCGTCTGCCTCCCGGACAATCCGGGCGAAAACCTGGGGGGCTTTCAGGACGATTCCCTCCCGGGGGACGCACCGCCCCGAGACCGTGACCTCACCGAAGCCCCCCTCCTGCTGGAAAATCTGCCAGTCCTGGGGGCCGTCTGTAATTTGCACGCCAAACATCCTCATCGCTCCTTGCCGTTTTTTCTTCATTGTAAACCTTTCCGGCAAAGGATGCAAGGGAGGCGGGGAAAATTATCAAAAACCGTAAAAATGTACGATTCTTTTTTCACATTCTTGACAGATACACCCAAGATCATTATAATGTACATGAGAAAAAACAGGATCGGGAGGAGTTTCTTTGCTGGAGCTTTTAAAGGAATGCCGCCTCTGCCCCCGGGAATGCGGCGTCAACCGCCTGGCGGGGCAGAAAGGCCGCTGCGGCGCTGTGGGGGAAAAGGTCAAGGTGGCCCGGGCCGCCCTGCATTACTGGGAGGAGCCGTGCATCTCCGGCTCCCGGGGGTCCGGCGCGGTGTTCTTCTCTTACTGCCCCTTGGGCTGCGTCTACTGCCAGAACCGGGAGATCAGCCGGGGGGACGCCGGGAAGGAGATCCCCGTTTCCCGGCTGGCCGAAATCTTTTTGGAGCTTCAGGGCAAGCAGGCCCACAACATCAACCTGGTGACCCCCACCCACTATGTGCCCCAGATCGTCCTGGCTTTGCGGGAGGCCAAGGAAAAGGGGCTGTCCATCCCGGTGGTGTTCAACTGCGGCGGGTACGAAAAGCCGGAAACCCTGAAGCTTTTGGAGGGGCTTGTGGACGTTTGGCTGCCGGATTTCAAATATGTTTCCACAGAGCACGCCGCCAAATATTCCGGGGCGGCGGATTACCTGGAAAACGCCAAGGCGGCCCTTTCGGAAATGGCGCGCCAGGCCGGGAAGCCGGTGTTTGACATCCACGGCATCATGACCAGGGGGGTCATCGTCCGGCACCTGGTCCTGCCGGGGATGTCCAAAGAATCCAAAAAAATCCTGCGGTATCTGCACAGGACTTACGGGGACCGGATCTATTTGAGCATCATGAGCCAGTTCACGCCTTTGGAAAACGTCAGGGATTACCCGGAAATCGACCGGACGGTGACGGAATCGGAATATGAAAACCTGCTGGATTTTGCCATGAACATCGGGATTGAAAACGCGTACATCCAGGAGGGCGGCACGGCGGACGAGAGTTTCATCCCGCCCTTTGACTGCGAAGGGGTATAACGGCGAGCCGCCGCTGCCAATTCGACGCGGGCGGGGAGACCCCGCTGCCAATTCGACGCGGCGTTTCAATTCCTATCCAACCGCTGGACAGCTCGATAAACTCGCTGTATGGGGAGGGTTCCACTTTCTTTCGATAGAGAAAAAGAAAAGTTTTACTCGATTTTTTTCAAAAAATCGTGGGTGTCCAGAGGGCAAAGCCCTTGGCCGCTCGTCGCAACGAGCGGAACCCTAACCTTTTGCGGCCCGGCCGCAAACAAAAAGAAAAAAGGCGCTCCGCAGAGCGCCCGGCGATGACCCGCCGCCCGGATTTTCAAATGAAAATCCGGGTTTTGAATTTTCTAATCATTTACTACGGCGATTTTGCGCCAGCAAAGCTGACTTTTCCATCTTATTCTTCCTCAGAATCAGAAGTATTGCCTATCAAGATTTCACCATGTTCCTGTTCAAATTCCGCCACCCGTTTTTTTAAAAACTGCTCAATCTCCTTGTTGGCAGAACGTCCCTCTGCCTCTGCGATATAACGGAATTTCTTAAATAACAGACGATCAACACGCAATGTATAACGTAACAGCTTACCCTGCATAACAACGCCTCTTTTCCACCATATTGATGTTATTATGACTTAATTATAGCGAAATAATTGCGTCAATTCGAAAGATATAATGACAAAAATTGCAAGGGACACTTCCCCCCGTAATTTTATTATTTTGATTGTGTTTTGTCTTTTTCTTCGCCGAAAATCTCGCCGTGTTTTTCCTCGAATTTTTCGATGCAGTCACGGATGAGCACCAAAATCTGGCTGTTTGCAGAACGACCTTCATAAGTCGCTACATAATGCAATTTATCTAACATCTTATCGTCAATCCGTACTGATAAACTTTTGATAGCCATAAAACGAACTCCTTTTTCCGCTGTTTTATATTTATTTTGCGTTCATTTTATGGTATAATGCGCATTATGGGCCTAAAACATATCTAAAATATGCCCATTGGAGGTCGTATGAGAGTTGCTGTAATTGGTTCCAGAGGGCTGCGTGTAAAAAATTCGGATTTGGAAAAATTTTTACCGCAGGGGGTAACGGAAATTATTTCCGGGGGTGCAAAAGGCGTGGACACTTCCGCCAGGGAATACGCCATTTCCCATGGCATCAAATTGACGGAATTTTTGCCGGAATACGACAAATACGGCCGGTCGGCCCCCTTGAAACGCAACATTACAATTATTGAAAACGCCGACCTTGTGCTGGCCTTTTGGGACGGTTCCTCCCGGGGCACCAAATTTGTCATTGATAACTGTAAAAAACGCGGGGTTCCTGTGAAGATACTGCTGGCCGCCCGCATATAACGCCAGGACATTTCGGAAAATACGGTAATTTTATAAATTCTTAAGGCTTTCTTGCTGGTTTCTTACAGTTTACGGGATATAATAAATTTGAAAAAGTTGAAGGGGATCCGCCCCCTTCCCCGTTTTCTTATCAGAAACATGAAACCCAATCCATTGGCAGGGGCTTGGAACCGCGGCCTGATCCCCTGGAAATTGCTTTGATAGGAGAGATGACCTATGGAATTGACCTTGATCCTGTTGTCCGCCCTGACCTGGGGCCTCAGCTTCGTTTTTACCCTCTACGCCGCATACAATGTGATCGTGGCGCTCCTGGGCCTAAAAAGGCGAAAAGCCCAAAAGCAGTTCGCGCCCAAAGGCCGGTTCGCCGTGCTGATCGCCGCCCGGAACGAGGAATGCGTCATCGGCAACCTGGTGGAGAGCCTGAACGCCCAGGACTACCCCAAGGAACTATACGACGTGTACGTCATCCCCAACAACTGCACCGACGACACTGCCGGGGCCGCACGCCGGGCCGGCGCGAAGATCATCGACTGCACCATCCCCGTCAAGAGCAAGGGCGAGGTTTTGACCATGGCCTTTGACAAGCTCCTGGCGGAACAGGATTACGACGCCTTCTGCGTCTTTGACGCGGACAACCTGGTGGATCCCGGTTTCCTGAAGGCCATGAACAACGCCTACTGCGGCGGGGCCAAGGCCGCCCAGTCCTACCGGGACAGCAAAAACCCCCACGATTCCGCCGTATCCGGCAGTTACTCCATTTACTACTGGATGATCAGCCGCTTTTACAGCCAGTCCCACAGCAACCTGGGCCTGACGGCCATCATCAACGGCAGCGGCTGGATGGTCAGCGCGGAACTCCTCCGGAAAATGGGCGGCTTCCACACCTTCACCATGACCGAGGACATCGAGTTCACCGCCCAGTGCATCCTGGAAAACGAAAAGGTGGCCTGGGTCCCGGAGGCCCGGATCTACGACGAACAGCCCCTGACCTTCGAGCAGTCCTGGAAACAGCGGAAGCGCTGGTCCACCGGCATGATCCAAGGCTGCGGCCGCTACTGCGCGCCTCTGCTGAAGCGAGCTGTCAAGGATCGTTCCGCCTTGAGTTTTGACCAGTTTGTGTTCTTCCTGGCCCCGGTGATGCAGGTGCTGTGCTTTGTGTCCATGATCCTCAGCGCCGTGACGGCCATTTTCTACCAGCAGGTGAAGCTGTTCCCCGACGCCTGGTTCTACATCCAGCTGTTTTCCCCTGTGGCTTCCTTCCTGGGGACGGCGTTTATGGCTTACGTCACCGTATTGATCGAGAAAAAGTACAGCAAAAAGATGTGGAAAGGGATTTTGTACTACTGGGTCTTTGTCATGAGCTGGATCCCCATCAACCTCCTTTGCCTCTTTAAAAAGTCCACCGTATGGCACGAGATCAAGCACACCCGCAGCGTGCGGCTCGCCGACCTTTCCGTGAAAAAGGAGTCTTGAATTTTCCCAAAGTAAGCGCCCGGAACCTTGTAAAAGGCCGGGCGCAAAGTATTTTCAAACTTGATGCTTTGCTGACGCAAATGCACCGTGGAAAAACTTTAGAAGATTCCAACATTTGATTTTACTTTGTAAAACAAATCGCGGGGTCATCCGCGGGCGCTCTGCGGAGCGCCTTTTTATTTAAGAGTTCGCGGCCGGGCCGCGAAAAGTTAGATTTCGCTGGTTGCGACGAGCGAGAAGGGACTCCGTCCCCTTCACCCCTGCAAGCTTTTAAAAAAGCTTGACCAAAACTTTTGCTGTTTCTCTTTTGTACAGTTGTGCATGACAAAACGCCTGGCCTGTTTGGGGCCGGGCGTTTCGTTTTGCCGTTATTCCATCCGCAGCCGTTCCACGATGCTCTGTTTCTCCAGATCCTTGAAGCAGAGGAAGGGGATCAGAACGGCGAAGGCAAGGAGGATAGGGGTACAGACGGCCAAAGGCAGGAGGGTGAACCGGAAGGTGGTGAAGCCCCCGGCCACCATGGCCCGGACGGCCACCCCCACCGCCAGGGAGCTGATAAGGTAGGAAGCCGCCAGAGTCAGTCCCGCGTAGAAAAGGCCCTCATACGCCAGCATCCGGCAGAGCTGCTTTTTGGTCATGCCCACGCTCTGGATGACGGCGAACTCCCGCTTCCGGGACACAATGGCCGTCACCATGGAATTGACGAAGTTTAAAACACCCACCAAAGCGATGACCACGCTGACGGCGCTGCCCATGACGGCGGAGGAACGGGTTTCGGTTTCATACTGCTCCGCCATGGTCTGCCGGGAGGTGACGGGCAGGCTGGTGTCCGTGGTTTTGGTATAATCGTCCAGCCAGTTTTGGGTTTCCTCCAGATGGGCGTCGTCCACATCGACAAAGAGCTTCCGCAAGGTGTTTTCCGGCCAGTTTTCCCGGAAGGCGCGGCTGGGGAGGAGGAAGGAAAGCTCCAAAACATCCGAAGCGCCCTGCTCCGCGGCCCCTTCCATCACCGGCGTCAGGGGGTAGACCACCGCCATAACGGTGTAAGCCCTGCCGTCCAGGGTGACGGTGCTGCCCACCGTGGGGACAGGAAGGACGGGGTAAGCCTGTCCCAGCTCCGCGGCGGGGCCCACGGCCAGGACATATTCTCCGCTGGCAAAGGCCTCCGGGTCGAAGCTGCCGTCCATCCGGTACTGTTCTTGGGTGATGGTATCCAATGGGATGCCGTCCACGCCGTAGACCACCGCACCCGCCTGGCGGGTTTCCAGGGCGGCCGTGACCTGGTTCGCGCCGTGGGAGTCGTATTGGGCCCAGTCCGCCAGCATTTCCTCGGTGTAAAAGTCCGCGATATTGGCCGCCGTTTCCTCGTCCAGCTGCCAGTCAAGCCGCTTTGTGTACAAATGCCCGACGGCTTCCAGGCCCTCCTGATTCTCCATGGCTTCCACAAGCTCCGGGTTCAGGGTATTTCCCTGGGGATCGTAGCCGCCCAGATAGTCGCCGCTGGTGGCGTCCGTCAGGGTAAAGTCCGCGATGGTCAGGTCCGCCAGATATTTTTCCATGTCAAAGGCGGCGTTTTTGGCGTAAAAGCTGCTCAACAGCGTCAGGCCCAGGGTCAGGGAGCAGATGACGGTAACGGTCCGCTTTTTGTTGCGCCAAAGGTTGGCCCAGGCAAGGCCCGCCAAGGACGCGCCGGTCTCGCCCCGCTTGGAACTCTTTTTGCTGTGGCCGTCGGCGTCGGTCATACGCAAAGCCTCCATGGGGGAAACCTTTCCGGCCAGCCGGGCCGGGCGCAGGCAGGAAATGAACACCGTCAGGCAGGCAAAGGCTGCCGAGCCGACGAAGATCACCGGGCTTGCCGAGGTTTTGCCGCCGCCCTCTAGGATGCCGGTAAAGGCGGGCACCAGCACCATCCCCAAAAGCCAGCCCAAAATCAGCCCCGCGGGGATGCCCATCAGGCACAGGCGGCCCGCCTGCCCGTAAATGAGCCGCTTGATCTGCCGGGTGGTCGCGCCCAGGGTCTTCAGCCTGCCGTAAAACTGCACGTCGGCGGTGACGCTGATTTGGAAGATGTTGTAAATAATCAGGTACCCGGCGGCGAAGACCAGCACCATGCCCAGATACATGGGCAGGGATTCCTGCAAAGCGGCGGCCCCCATTTCCGGGGAATAGGCAAGGTTTGCGCTGTATTCCAGCCCGGTAAGGCCGGTGTCGGCCAGGATTTTGTCCATGGCGGCCTCGATATTGCGGTCGCTGTACAGGCTGATTTGAGCCATGTACTGGCCCAGGATACTGCCGTCCCGGTTATACTCCCCGCCGGTCATTTGGCCGGCGTACTCCCGGCTGACCCAGGCCATGCTGGCGTAGCCGGACTCGTTGCCCTCCCAGAAGCCGCAGAGGGTGAATGCCGCCTGCGTGGGCGTTTCATTGGGGTCGGCGTAATTCTTCCGCCACTCCAAAGTCACGGTTTGGCCCAGCTCGTGGGGGATGCCCAGCCGGTCCAGGGCGATGGTGTCCAGGGCGATTTCATCGGCGGTTTCCGGCATCCGGCCGGTGGTGGGGGCGGCGAAGCTGTGCTGGGCGTAACTATCGCTGGCCCAGCGGATCTCCACCTGGCGGCCGGACAGGCCTCTGTTTTCCGCCAGCCCCAGGACGATGCTCTCCCCCACCTCCCGGACGTCCGGATGGGCGGCCAGTTTTTCCGCGTCTTCCGGCGCGATGCTCTTGAAGGACGCCTGGGCGTCATAGCCCGTCTGGCGGAAGGTCATTTCGATGAGGTTTTCGCTCATGCTCTGGGCCAGGGTAAAGAGGGTGGTGAACATGAGGGTGGTCAGGATGATGGCCAGCGCCGCCGCCAGGTTGCGGCCCTTGTTTTTGCGGAAGGCGCGCTGGTTCAGGGCGCGGATGGGGTTCCATTTTTTCTGTGTATTCACGACGCCCACCTCCTTACTGCGAAACGATCTGGCCGTCCTCGATGCGGATCACCCGGTCGGCCATTTGGGCAATTTCTGGGTTGTGGGTAATCATGACGATGGTCTGGTGAAATTCCCGGCTGGTCATTTTCAAAAGGCCGATGACGTCGTCGCTGGTTTTGGTGTCCAGGTTGCCGGTGGGCTCGTCGGCCAGGATGATGGAGGGCTTGCTGGCCAGCGCCCGGGCGATGGCCACCCGCTGCTGCTGGCCGCCGGAAAGGTTGTTGGGCAGGCTCTGGAGCTTTTTCTCCAGCCCCAAGAGCTTCACCACCTGCATGATGAAGGCGCTGTCCGGTCTGCGGCCGTCCAGGGAGATGGGGAAGATGATGTTTTCCCAGACGCTGAGGACCGGCACCAGGTTGTAGTTTTGGAAAATAAAGCCGATCTGTTTGCGGCGGAAGATGGTGGCTTCCTCGCCGCTTAGTTTGGCAAGCTCCGTGTCCCCCACCCTGACGCTGCCCTCGCTTGGGGTGTCCAGCCCGCCCAGCATGTTGAGCAGGGTGGATTTCCCGGAGCCGGAGGTGCCGATAATGGCGGTGAATTTCCCCCGTTCGATTTCCAAATCCACGCCGTCCAGAGCTTTCACCAACGTTTCGCCCTTGCCGTAGTATTTTTTGAGTCCGGAAGTTTTTAAAATCACCTGATCGTTCATTTTGCAGGATCCTCCTTGTGCAAATTCCCGCAAGGAGGGGCAAACAGACTGCTTAAGAGGGCGGTCCCCCAGGTGAAAAAAGCCGACGCGGCGAAAATCAGCGGGACGGCGTCCATGAGATTTTGCGCGCAAAAATCCAGGGCTTTTTCCAGGGTTTCCAGCCCGGCGGTCTTTTGCAGGCACGCCGCAGCCAGAAGGGCCGTTCCGCAGGCGGCCGCCGCCATCATGTCGTTCCGGGCGTCCGGAACAGAGAACGCAGTTTTCATTCGGTATGGTTCCTCCTTGTTGGTTTCTGATAACAGGATACCATACCAAAGTCACATTTCCGGTACAGGAAAGGTACATTTTTGTAACACCGGCCCGGAGGCCGGGCAGCCAATTCGACGCGGCCGCACAGCCTCTGAATAGCAGCATAAGCCGCTGTGACCAGCGACAGCGGCTCGATAGGGCCACCTCTATCGTTAAGGGAAAAGGAAAGTTTTCGTCCACCTTTTTCAAAAGGTGGCGGGATTCCAAAGGGCGGCGCCCTTGGTCGTTTTCCGCAGAAAACGAAATCTCCATAATCGAAAAGGATCAGGAGGGGAGGCCAAATAGTCCGGTGGACTGTTTGGCCGTGGGGAACCCTATCAAGGGGTTCCCCGCGTAAAATGCAAAAACGTTTCGGAAAAATCGGCGGGCGCGCAATGCATCGCGGCGTTTTTGTGGAATCACGGGCGGGGAAACTGTCGTGAATAAATTCACGACGGCCCCTACAAATTCGTTTTCTGTTGCGTTTTACAAAAACGATAGGAATAGAATCCCATCAAATCGGCGAATTCATTTCGCCGTCCAGCGGTCGGATAGGAATACTCCGGCCGCGTCGTCTCGCCAGCGGCGGCTCGCCGCCCGCGTCGTCTTGGCGGCCCGGCCTCCGGGCCCGCGTCGAATTAACAGCCCGGTTACCGGGCCGCCGTGCGGAGGCGGTCGTTGAGGCTGCCTTTTGTCACGAACCGCAGGCAGCAAAGGGGCGTCAGCACCGCAATGGCCAAAATCACCGGCAAGGCCGCCCACAACGGCGCAAGGGAAAAGGTAAAGACCGCGCACCAGGAACTGGCGGCCTCTACCACTCCGGGCACCACGAACCACCCGTACAGGGCCGCGGCGGGCACAATGACCGCCATCATCAGCCCGGCGTGGAGGCACCCCTCCAGAACCACCAGCCGCCTTAACTGGGAACGGGTCATGCCAAGGCTTTCGTACACCGCAAATTCCCCCTTGCGGCCCACAGTCTTGACCACCAGCATATTCACAAAGTTGATGAGGGCGATCCCCATGAGCACCGCGCCCACCACCAGCTTCGGCAGCACCATATTGAGCCGGGCCGCTGCAAAGTTCGCCTGGTATTCGCTGCGGGTGGTGACGCCCACCCCCTGGTTCAGGCCCTGCCTGTATTCCGCCAGGTAGCTTTCAAATTCCGCCTGCTTGCTGTGGTCGATGTCCACCGCCAGCTGACGGCAGCACTGCCCGGGGAACAGCCGGTCAAAGGCTTCCAGGGGCATCAGGTAGGCGATGTGGAAGGCCGCCTCCGCGCTGTTTGCGCCGCTTAAATAGGAATCGTCGTGCATGACGGAGCCAAGCACTGTAAAATCTTCCCCGCTAAGCGCCACGGTTTCCCCTTCCGCCGGAGTGGACACCCCTTCGTGGTAGGCTCCCGCCGCCAGGACGCAATTGCCGGAGGCGAAGGCTTCCGGGTCAAAGCTGCCGCTGGTGAAGGGGCAGTTTTCCAGGACAAAATCCAGATACGCCCCGTCCAAGCCGATGACCAGGGCGGTGTACTGGCCCGTCTGCTCCAGCTTGTCCAGCCCTGCGCACCATTCCGGGAAGCCCGCCTGGCTTTCCCGGAGGGTCATGGTTTCGTCGTAGGGCTGGTTATAATAATCCACAATGCGTTTGCGCAGCTCCTCCGAAGCCGTCAGGGTCAGTTCATGGCTTTTCAGGGCGCTGACCGCCGTCACCTCCGGCCGGGATTTCAAATCATCCACCATTTTCTCGGTAATGCCCCGGTTCTTTTCGTTGTACCGCTGTATGGACAGGTAGGCCGAGCCGTCCGAAAGGCTGTAGTCCCAGGGGGACATGACGGACAGGTAAAGGTCCTCCTTTAGGCTGATATACTGGATCCACAATGAGCTGAGGAGCGTCACCGCCAGCAGCAGCGACACCGCCGAAAGGGCCGTGCGTCCCCGGCTGCGGCCCATGACCCGCAGGGCCAGCCTGGGCAGGGTGGTGTGGCCCTGAGGACCGCGGCCGTGCCGGGGCTTCCAGGCGGATACCTGCCGGACGGTCTGGGCCGGGGTCATGCGGGAGAGCTTCACCGTTGGCAGCAAATAGGCGAGCAATACCGTGGCCAGGGCGCACAGGGCCGCCAGGGCGAAGGGCTGCCAGGAAAGGAAATAAAGGGCCGGGTTCTCCTCCATGCCGCTGATGATCCGGCTGGTGATGAAAAAGTGGAGCAAAAACCCGATGCCCCAGCCGGGAAGGAAGCCCAGGCAGGACACGAGGAAGCCCTGCTCCAGCATGACCCGCCGAAGCTGCCGGGGCGTCATGCCCAGGGATTTCAGCCCCGCGAAATACAAAGTGTCCCGTCGGGCCGACGCCCGGACGATGCTGTAAACCATCAGGTAACCGCAGAGCGCCACCAGCAAGATCGGGGCGTAATAGGGCGCGGCCTGCCGCTGGGCGGCTTCCATCCGGGCGTCATTGTAGGCCAGGTTGGTGGTGAAGCCCGCGCCGGGGATCCCCTGTTCCTCCAAAATGGCGGCGGCCTGCTCCTCCAGATCCTTAGGCTGGTGGAGATTGACCCCCAGGGTCACATTGGCGGCGTTCTCCCCGTCATAGCCCGGCGACAGAGCCTGGGCGGCGTCCGCGGTGATCCAGGCGCAGGCCTCGGTGAAGTTTGTGGGGCTTGCCCACCAGCCGCAGAGGGTAAAGTCCGAGGTGTGGGCGCTGCCGTCCGGGCCGGTCCATTGGAGGGAAACCGGCGCGCCCAGCTCATGGGAAACCCCAAGGGAATCCATGGTGAACTCGTCCAAGGCGATTTCATCCGGCTGTTCCGGCAGCTTCCCAGTGGTGGGGACGGACAGCACCGATTCCGCGTAGTCCCGGTCAGTGACCGCCAGTTTCACTGACCGCTGGCCCATCATAGGGTCGGAAAGCCGGCCCAGGGTGCTGAGGCGGACGGAGCTTTTCACATTGGCGTTTTCCGCAATGGCGTCCGCCTGGTGGGCCGTCAGGCCGGTATAGAGGATGTGGCTGGTGGAGCCGTAGCTGTACTGGTAATTGAGCAGGAAGGCGTCCTCCACGGAGCCGCCCAGCAAAAAGACAAAGGAGTAAAGGGCGGTCACCAGCATGGCCGCCAAAGCAAGGACCACGTTTTTGACAGGGTGGAACCGGAAATCCCGGAAAACCAGGGTCCGGCAGACTTTTAGATTGTTGTTCGCAAGCATCGGAAAGCCCCCTTACGCCAAAATCCGGCCGTCCTCGATGCGGACCACCCGGTCGGCCATCTGGGCGATCTCCAGGTTGTGGGTAATCATCACCAGGGTCTGGTGATAGGTTTCCACCGACATTTTGAGGAGCCCCAGCACGTTCTGGCCGCTTTTGGAGTCCAGGTTGCCGGTGGGCTCGTCCGCCAGGATGATGGCAGGCTTGGCCATCAGGGCCCGGGCAATGGCGGCCCGCTGCTGTCCGCCGCCGGAAAGCTCGTGGGGGAAGGCGTCAAGGCGTTCCTTTAAATGGAGCAGGCCGGTGATTTCGTCAAAAAAGGCGGCGTCCGGGGTCGTCCCGGCCAGGCTCAAGGGGAACAGGATGTTTTCCCGGACGGTCAGGGTGGGGGCCAGGTTGAAGCTCTGGTACACAAAGCCCACCTTTCCCCGGCGGAACACCGCCAATTCCTTCTCCTTTAAGCCCGACAGCTTCACGCCGTCCACGATGACCTCCCCTTGGTCGGGGGTGTCCAGGCCGCCTATCATGTTCAAAAGGGTGGTCTTTCCGGAGCCGGACGCCCCGATAATGGCGGTGAATTTCCCTTTTTCGATGGCAAGGTCGATGCCGTTCAAGGCGTGGACGGCGCTTTCGCCCTTGCCGAAGGTTTTATGCAGGTTTTGTACGGTTACAATGTCCATGGGTTGATTCCTCGCTTGCTGTTCGATTCAGATTCCTATGATGTGATACCGTGCCCAGTTATGATGATTGCACGGCTTTTATCAAATCTGTGATAAATTGTTCTTGTTGTTTTTTGAGATAAGATTTTACAAAAAGCTTGAGAAAAAGCTTTTTTGCGGTGACAGATTCAGTGAAGTCCACCAGGGTTTCCTGACCATTGGCTGTAAAAGTCCCCACCCAGTGGCCTCTCATGTTGGTGTTTTCCATGTCGAACTCCCAGCGTTTGCAGGGTTCTGTCAAGGTTACAGTAAAAGTGGTGGGATACCCTTCTTTTGTGTACTCCACAAACTGGTTTTCATTAAGAATCTCTGTTTTACTTAAGTCGCTGCGCCATGTGTAATTCTCAACTGATGTCACAACATTCCAGACTTTTTGAATTTCGCCTGGAATACTGGCTTTTCTATTGGAAACAGCCATTTTCATGCTCCTTTCGTCAACTTAGCAGGTACACCGAAAAGGTGGTCCCCTGCCCTACTTTGGATTTTACGCTGATATACCCTTTCTGCCGGGTGATGATGCCGTTTGCCAGGTACAGTCCCAGGCCCACGCCTTCTTCCGCCGCCGCTTCCTCCGCCCGGTAGAACCGCTGGAACACGTCGTTATAGTGCTCCTCCGGGATGCCGATGCCCGTATCGGAAATGTCCACCCGGGTGTAAAACTGCCAGGGCCGCACGGAAACGGACACGCTGCCGCCTTCCGGCGTGTATTTGACGGCATTGTCCAGAATGTTCCCGATGGCCTCCGCCGTCCATTTGGGGTCGTGACGAACGGTGATTTGGGGATCGCATTCCGCCGAAAGGGCCACACCCTTTTTCTCCGCCTTGGCCCAGACTGTGCTCATGGCCCGGGCGATGGTGTCGTTTAACGGGGCCTCGGCTGGGTGCAGGGCAAAGGTGCCGGTTTCCAGCCGGGACATTTTGATGAGGGACTGCATGAGGAAATCCAGCTTGCGGATCTGCCCCTCCATGGTGTCCAGGAACACGGCCCGTTTTTCCCCGGTAAGCTGGGGATTCCGCAGGATGCCCGCGTAAAGCTGGATATTGGCGATGGGGGTTTTCACCTGATGGGAAATGTCGCTGACTAAGCCCTGGAGGGTTTCCTTGTCCCGCTGGCTTTGGAGCCGTCCCTCCCGCATGATGTCGTAATATTGCAGGAGCTTCCCCTGGACTTTTGCGGCGAGGGAGTCCTCGTAAGGGTTCAGGTTCTCCGGCTGGCGGCCGGAGATGGCGGCGTCCAGGGTTTCGCAGACGTCGTCGGCAAACCGGCCGATCTGCCGCCGCTGGAGGGCCGTCCAGAGTCCCGCCAGCACAAAAATGCCGCCGCATATCGCCAAAAGCCCATACCGGACCGACGCCCGGGGCACATATTCCCACAAAATCCAAAGCAGCGCCGCCAAAAGCCCGGCGGCCGCCAGGGCAAGCAGGGCGTAAAGCAGCGTTTCTCCATGCTTTTTCAAGGCCGTTCCCCCTTCCAGATGTATCCCATGCCCCGCACTGTTTGGATGTAGGAATGGGCATCATCCTCGATTTTGGCCCGCAGCCGGTTCATGGTGACGGTCAGGGTGTGGTCGTCAATGAAGTTGCCGCCGCTGTCCCACAGGCGTTCCAGCAGGATCTGCCGGGTCAGGATCTTCCCGGCGTTTTCCGTCAGCGCCCGCAGCAGCTTATACTCGTTGGGGGTAATGGCCAGCTTTTCGCCGCCCCGGCAGGCGGTCATGGCGGTGAAATCCAAAGTCAGAAAGCCGTCGCTCCACTTTTGGCCGAAGGGCTCCGCTTTGGAAACGCGGCGCAGGGCCACCTCCATCCGCCGCCGCAGCACCGGCATGCTGAAGGGCTTGGTTACATAGTCCTCGGCCCCCAGGTCAAAGCCCGCCAGCACATCCTGCTCCAAGTCGTTGGCGGTGAGGAAGATCACCGGCAGCTCCGGGTGAGCTTCTTTGATTTCCCGGCACAGGTCAAAGCCGTTCCCGTCCGGCAGGTTCACATCCAGCAAAACCAGGTCGAACCCGTCCCCGGCCAAAAGCTGCCGGGCCTTTTGGCAGTTATAGGCGGCAACAGTCAGATAGCCGCCGGTATCCAGTTCAAAACAAAGCCCGGCGCTGAGGGCCAGGTCGTCTTCCACAACTAAAATCCGCTTCATACATACACCTCAGAATTTAGTATAGCAGATTTTCAGAATTTTTGAGGAATGGTTTTTGAATTGGTATATATTTCAAACATTTCATGGCGCCGTCCCGCAAAGCAAAAAGCTCCGCCCGGCTGAAGCGCTGAGCGGAGTGGGAAAAAGGTGAGGAGTTGCCTCCTTGGGATTGCTCCCATGGATTAGTATATCACAAATCAGGCGGAATGGATCGTCATATCAGGTCAAAATCTGTCCAATTTTATCGTTTTAACCGTTCCAAAGTAAATTCAAAATACGGCCGCCGGAATTTCACATAATAAGCCAGGTAAAGGATGATTTCCTGGGGATAGGGCCGGGTGATGGGGGCTGTTCCGATGATCCGAAGCATTTGCTTCTTGTTTTGTTCCAAAGCGTCGCACACCTTGTTTGCGGCTCTGGAAGCCGCTTTCCGCAGGGTGCCGGCCTTTTTGCCGGATTCCTGTTCCATTGGGCGGAATATAGTTTGTTCCGCGTTCCATTCGACTGGAAGGTCCCCGTCTTCCGTAATCAGCATGGCCGCCCGTTCCACTACCGCTGCCAGCACTGCTTCAGCTCCCTTCCCCGGCCCAACAATGGAACAAATCAGCGCTTTTGCTTCTGTCATATCGATTTCCCCTTTTCTTTTCTGCTATAAATTTAACTTTAGCAGAAATGGAAATATTTGGAAAAAATTCGACAAAATTGGACGTAATTGGACATAATCGGATAAAACAGGATAGCAGCCTTCTCCTTCCGCTGTAACGCAGATAACCGAATCTTTATAGCCGGGCAGGATTTTGACGCCCTATATGAACAAAACCTCCCGCCCCGGTGCGCCAACACCGAGGCGGGAGAACAGTTCAGAAAACTTACTCGGGGGATCAGCCCTCATAGTCCCCTTCATTTTCCCAGTTATGCCAGACATTCTGAACATCGTCGTTGTCCTCCAGCTTTTCCAGCAGGAGGGACATTTTTTTCATGGAATCCTCGTCCGTCAGGGACACATAGGTGTTGGGAACCTGCTGGACCTCGGCAGTCTCGAAGGTGTAGCCCTTGCCTTCCAGCGCGGACAGCACGTTGGAGAAATCGGAGGGCGCGCAGGTAATCTCCACCATGTCCTCTTCCATGGAGAAGTCCTCAGCGCCGGCATCCATAACGTCTTCCATGATCTTGTCCTCGTCGTATTCGCCGTCCTCGTTGTTGATGACGAACACGCCCTTTTCCTGGAAGCCGAAGGAAACGCAGCCGGTGGTGCCCAGGTTGCCGCCGAATTTGTCGAACACATGGCGCACGTCGCCGGCGGTGCGGTTCCGGTTGTCGGTGAGGCATTCCACAATGACAGCCACGCCGTTGGGGCCGTATCCCTCGTAAACGATGTTCTCGTAGTTGTTCTTGTCCCCGTCGCCCATGGCCTTTTTGATGATGCGGTCGATGTTGTCGTTGGGGACGTTGTTGGCCTTGGCTTTGGCGATCAAATCACGGAGCTTGCCGTTGACGTTGGGGTCGCCGCCGCCGCTTTTTACCGCAACAGCGATCTCACGGCCGATTTTAGTAAAAATCTTGGCTTTCGCGCCGTCGGTTTTTTCTTTTTTCCGCTTAATATTGTTCCATTTGGAATGTCCAGACATGGAAACCATCCTTTCTGAAAAAATGATGTATAAATCCCTCCCCGCCGCGCAAACTATTGGCACAAGGGAGGTGAAACAAATGAAAAAGAATAATCAGAGCATGAATTCCGTGGAAAACAATCAGTCTTCCAACTGCCGCACCGCCAATTCCCAGAACTCTCAGAAAAAACAGAGCGTCCAGAACGCCCAGAATTCCCATCTGAGCTCCGCAGAGCATCAGAACACGGAAAATTGCAGATAACACCAAGGACCGGAGCTTCGGCTCCGGCTTTTTTGTGTCCGGAGCTCAACGCTCCTCCGGGGGCCGGAACCCCTCGCCCATGACCTCCGCCGAATCCGTGACGATCAGAAAGGCCCGGGGGTCGATGCCGTACACCAAGCGCTTCACCTGGTAATACTCGCTGCGGCGGACAGCGCACAAAAGGACCTTCCGTTCCTCGCCGGTGTAGCCCCCCTCCCCTTTCAGGAAGGTGGTGCCCCGTTCCAGCACATCCATGATCTGGGCGGAGATTTCCGGGGTTTTGTCGGAAAAGACATAAACCAGCTTGCCCCGGTCGCCGCTGTACAGGACCATGTCCATGATCTGGGTGCAGACGAAAATGGTAATGATGGCGTAAAGGCCGGATTCCAGGCTCCGGAAGACAAAGATGGAGGCAAGGATGATGACGGCGTCAGTGGCAAAGGTCACCTTGCCCAGCTGGAAATGGGGCCATTTCTGGTGGATCATCTTGTTTAGGATGTCCGTGCCGCCGGTGGAGCCGGAGCGCATGAACACCAAGCCGATGCCGATGCCCCACAGCACCCCGCCGAACAGGCAGGACAGCAAGGCATCCCCTTTATAAACGGGCAGCCCGGAGAGGATATAGTCGTAAAAGACTGTAAAGCTGCCCACGGAAACCAGGGTTTTCCACAGGAAATCCTTCCCCACGAACCGGAACCCGATGAGCAGCAAGGGCACGTTCAAAACGGCGCTCAGCATACCCACCGGCAGGCTGGTGAGGAAGTTGATAATCAGCGCGATGCCGCTGACCCCGCCGGGGGCCATATTCTGCGGCTCAATGAAGAAGTATAAGCCCGCCGTATAAATGAATGTCCCGATCAAAATAACAAGAACGTCCAGAATCTCATCCCATACGCGGCTGCGCTTCATATATCCTCCTATTCTTTTGGGGGATCCCCCCAAATCACCTGAAACAATTCCCTGGCCCGGTCCGTTTCCCCGCACAGGTGCAGGTAGCCGAACAGGGCCTCCAGCCCGGTGGCCCGGCGGTAATCCGCCGCATCCGCGTTTTTGGGCGGACGGCTGTGGGCGTTGCGGCCCCGGCGGTAAACGCTTTCCTCATCCGGGGTCAGCAGCCCGGCAATTTCCTCCACCGCCTTGGACTGGGCCCGGGCGCAGACATACTCCACGGCTTTCCGGTGGAGCTGCTGGGCCGGGGCGTTGCCCTGCAAGAGTATTTTTTCCCGGACATACAGCCCAAATACAGCGTCCCCCAAAAAAGCCAGGGCCAGGGGGCTCATCTGCCTGGCGGCCGCTTTTTCCATAGCCACACTCCTTACCGGATATAATCAAACTGGAAGCCTAAGATGTCCACCGTATCCCCTTCCTGGACGCCCAGTTTTTCCAGCTCGTCGATAATGCCGCTGGAACGGAGCACCCGCTGGAAATACTGGAGGGACTCGTAGTCCTCGGGATTGACCACAGAAAAGACCGGTTCCATCCAGGGAGCGTCCACATAGAAGACGCCGTCTTCCTTCCGGACAGTGAATTTCCGGTCCGTAATGGCCGCGTTGGGGTCGGGGGCCGTGAATTCCGGCTCGTATTTCCGGATGGGCGGCAGCTCTTTAAGCTTCTTCGCCGCGAAATTCACAACTTCCCGGGTCCCCTGGGTGGTGGCCGCCGAAACCTCGAAAAAGGGCAGGCCCTTTTCCTCGATATAGGCCCGGAAGGCCGCGATCTGCTCCGGCGCGGCCAAATCGCATTTATTGGCCAGGACGATCTGGGGCTGTTTTGCCAGATCCTCGCTGAAATTGGCCAGTTCCCGGTTGATCTTCTCGAAATCCTCAATGGGATCCCGGCCCTCGGAGCCGGAAACGTCCACCAGATGGAGAATCAGCCGGCAGCGCTCCACATGGCGCAGGAAATCGTGGCCAAGGCCCACGCCCTCGCTGGCTCCTTCCACCAAGCCGGGGATATCCGCCATGACGAAGGAGGTGTCCTCGTCCAGGCGCACCACGCCCAGCACCGGCTGGAGGGTGGTGAAATGGTAATTGGCGATTTTGGGCCGGGCCGCGCTGACCACGGAAATAAAGGTGGATTTGCCCACGTTGGGGAACCCAACCAGCCCCACGTCCGCCAGGAGTTTCAGTTCCAGGGTCACTTCAAAGCACTCGCCGGGCAGTCCGGGCTTGGAGAACCGGGGGATCTGCCGGGTCGCGGTGGCAAAATGCTGGTTCCCTGCCCCGCCCTTTCCGCCGTGGGCCAGGATCACCGGCTCCTCGGAGGAGATGTCCGCCATGATCTGGCCGGACTGGGCCTCTCTTACAACGGTGCCGAAGGGCACCCGGATGACCAGGTCCTCCCCGCTTTTGCCGGAGCAGCGGCGGGTGCCGCCGGGCTGGCCGTTCTGGGCCTCAAATTTATAACGGAAACGGAAATTCACCAGGGTGTCCATGCTGCGGTCCGCCACAAAAACCACGTTCCCGCCCCGGCCGCCATCGCCGCCGTCGGGGCCGCCGGCCGCCACATATTTTTCCCTGCGGAAGGACACAGCGCCGTTCCCGCCGTCGCCGGCCTTGATCTTAATTTTCGCACGGTCTACAAACATCACGTCCGCCTTTCTCCCCCAAAGGGGGCGTCGCAAAGGTGGGCTGTCCGCCCGTTGCACACATTAAAAAACCCCAAGCGTACTGCTCGGGGTTTTTCCGCTTATTGAGCAGCGTAAACGCTGACTTTTTTGCGGTCGCGGCCAAGACGCTCGAATTTTACCACGCCGTCGATGAGGGCGAACAGGGTATCGTCGCTGCCCTTGCCCACGTTCTCGCCGGGATGGATATGGGTCCCGCGCTGCCGGACCAGGATGTTGCCGGCCAGAACTTTCTGACCGTCGGCGCGTTTGGCGCCCAGGCGTTTGGATTCGGAATCACGGCCGTTCTTGGTAGAACCTACACCTTTTTTATGAGCAAAAAACTGAATGCTGAGCTTTAACATCTCTTACACCTCCAAGTATCGGATTTGAATGAATGAGGGATACTGCTCCTCCAAAACCTCCAGCTGGAGCTGAAACGCCTGTAAAAAGTGTTCCGTCTCCTCACTGGGGTCCTTGGCTTGCAGTGTGACTGCGTTTTCCGCGACGGTGACATCCGCCGGAAAATGCAGGATCTCGGTTATCCCGTTGGCAGTCAGCTGGACCGCGGAGGTCACAGCGGCGCAGACGATGTCCTTCCCGCTGTCCTCATAGCCGGCATGTCCCGAAACGGAAAACCCGGCCGTCCGGCCATCCTGCCGCAGAATCTTAACCTTTATCATCGCTTACGCGTTGATGGCGTCGATTCTCACCTGGGAGTAAAGCTGTCTGTGACCCATTTTCCGCTGAGAGCCTTTTTTGGGACGATAGGTCCAAACGGTGATCTTCTTGCCTTTGCCGGTTTTCAGCAAAGTAGCGGAAACGCTCGCGCCATCCACATAGGGAGCGCCGATCTTGGTCCCGTTCTCGTCAGCGACCAGGGAAACCTTGTCAAAGGTCACGTTGGACTGGGCTTCTCCCTCGATCTTTTCGATGAAGATAACATCGCCAGCCTGTACGCGGTACTGTTTCCCGCCAGTTTCGATAATAGCAAACATTGCAGGCACCTGCCTTTTCCATAAACTCGCTGCTCACTGGGCGTGGGCGCACCAACTTAAAGCCCAGGACATGCGGCTTAATCAGTATACCATATTCCCAAATGCCTGTCAACAGTTTTTGCCAAATTTCCGAAAAAAATTCATCCGTCCCGTTCTTCCAGATGCTTTTCCAGCAGCTCCGCCATTTTGGCGATGAAGTCCCCGCACTGGCGGCTGTGGTAATACTGGGCGGTGCGCTCCGAGGGGGCTGGGTCGTCCTTCCCGGGGGGCAGGCCCAAGAGGTCCCGGCAGATGTAGGAGCCGCACTGGCCGGAAAAGGCGCAGGCCAGCTCCTGGACTTCCGTGTAGAGGGCGGTTTTTTTGGCCTGGTCCAGGGGGTCCGCGGAACCGTGGAGCATCCCCAGCACCATGGCCATGCCGGAGACCGCCCCGCAGATTTCCCGCAGGCGGCTGACACCTCCGCCAAGCCCCGCAGAAAGCAGGGCGGCGGTGTCTTTCGTCAGCCCCATTTCCGGGGCAAAGGCCAGCACAATGGACTGGCAGCAGTTGTAGCCCTCCTCAAAGTTCCGGCGGGCAATCGCAGCTTTGTCCATAAGCGGCTCCTTATTTTAACAGGGCTTCCACCGCGTCGGCGGCGGCTTCCAGCCAATCGCCCTCAAACAGCTCCATAGCGCCCTTATCGCAGCTCTTGGCCAGCTTGGGATCAATGGGCAGGCGGCCCAAAACCTTCAGGCCGTTTTTGCCGGCTTCCTCTTCCACATGACTTTCGCCGTAAATCTGGAAGGCCTTGCCGCAGTCGGGGCAGACCACATAGCTCATGTTTTCCACAATGCCCAGAATGGGGATGTTCATAGCCTGGGCCATTTTTACCGCTTTGGTGACGATCATGGACACCAGTTCCTGGGGGGAGGTGACCACGATGATGCCGTCAACAGGCAGGGACTGGAACACAGTCAGGGGCACGTCGCCGGTTCCGGGAGGCATGTCCACAAACATAAAGTCCACGTCGTTCCAGATAACGTCGGTCCAGAACTGCTTGACGGTGCCTGCGATGATGGGTCCGCGCCAAACGACGGGGGTGGTGTCGTCCTCCAGCAGGAGGTTCACGGACATGACCTCGATGCCGGTTTTGGTTTTGACAGGGTAAATGCCGGAGTCGTCGCCCATGGCCCGTTCCTTCAGGCCGAAGATCCGGGGGATGGAGGGGCCGGTGACATCGGCGTCCAGGATGGCGGACTGATAGCCCCGGCGCTGCATCAGGACGGACATCATGGAGGTCACCAGGCTTTTGCCTACGCCGCCTTTGCCGCTGACGACGCCGATAACTTTTTTAATGCTGCTCAGTTCATGGGGTTTTTCGATGAAATCCGCGGGGTTCTGCCGGGAAGGGCAGTTCTCGCCGCAGGTTTCACAGTTGTGGCTGCACTCGCTCATGAAAACGCTTCCTCTCTGTATCTCTGATAGTTGGGCGGATGACCGCCTCATAAGTTCTTATTATACCACGCCAGTATCAAAAAGTCAAACCGCCCGGAGGCCGGGCGGCCAAGTCGACGCGGCAGGCTGCCCCGCGCCGGGCTTCGGTTGGCGCGAACAAGTCGCGCCCCTGTAAAGGGTCCCCCGCTTTTTGTGCACCCCGGAGGCCGGGCGGCCAAAGTCAGCAAGCTTGCTTGATGACGCGGCGCGGGCCCGGAATCCGGGCCGATAATTCGACGCGGCGTTTCAGTTTCTATCCAACCGCTAGACGGCTCGATAAACTCGCCGTAGGGGTAGGTTTCATTTTCTATCGTTTCCGTACAATGGAACAGAAAACGTATTGTAGGGGCCGTCGCGAATTTATTCGCGACAGTCGCCCGGCCCGCGTAAAAGGCCGAAACGTTCCGGAAAAATCGTGGGGCGGCGATTCGCCTCCCGCGGATTAAACGGGACGCCCCAGAAAACCGGCGGGACGGGAAACCCGTCCCCTACAATCCTATTATCGTTTGATTGTACAAAAACCGCGGGGAACCTGCACCGAAAACGGCGGTCCATCCCGCCGTTCACGAATCCAACGCGGGGCAGGACGATTGCGGCGGATCGATAGCAGGGTCACCCCGCCGCCCGGAGAGCTCGGTCATGTTCTGCCAGTACCGCTTGGGACAGTGGCTCATGCGGCACCGGGGATTATACCGCCCCTCGATGGCGATGGTTTTGTAAAACTGCCGCCAAAGGGCCTGGTATTCCGCCTCCTCCGGGCTTTCCGCCGGGAACTCGATGTCCTCCGCCGGGATGATCCGGTAATCCCCGGGCCGGTGGACCAAGGCCATGCCGTGGGTGCGGTCGTAGATCAGGAATGCCTCCCGTGGGAGCCGTTCGGCGAAATGCCGGGCCAGCAGGGGCAGCACCACGTTTTTCGGGTCGATGACAGCGGTCAGCACGCCGTTCCGGTCCGAGAACCGGATGAATCCTTTCAGCAGATGGGTCTCGTTCCCCACGAACTGCACCGCCTTGAAAAGCTCCGACACCGTTTCGTCCTGGAGCATTTTGGTGACGGACGCCCCGGCCTTGTACCCCTTCCGCAAAAACTCCAAGATCAGGGACTCTTTCCGGGGATGGCAGCTCAAAAAGCCCTCTTTGACCCAGGAAAGGGCCTCCTCCGAAATCTTTTTGGGGATGGAGCGCAGGACCCGCCCGGCTTTTTCCGGGTCGGTTTCGATCTGCCGGGGCGGACAGAGGGACATCTGCTCCCGGTCCAGGGAAAAAATGTCCGCCGGACGCTCCTTTTTGGCGATGGCCTCAAACACACAGCACAAAAGCCCGTCAAAGCTGCCGTCGTAGCAGTAGGCCTCTACAATTCCCCGGTCAGGCATTTCCGGATGTCCTCCTTTGTCAGCAGATTGGGGTCCGAAAACAGGGAGAGCTGTTCCCCCTGGGGATACCCCAGCATTTTGGCGGCCCTGTCCGACAAGACCGCCCTGATCATGTTGTCCGATCTGAGCCTTGCCGCGTCCGCCTGTTTCCCCCGGCAGAGGATGAAATACTGGGCCCGCTTCAGCACCACGCCGATGCGCTTCAGGGCGTCGAAATCCAAACTGCCGGTGCGGCGGGCGGCGACGATCCGCTTGGCGGAACGGACGCCGATGCCCGGGACCCGCAGCAGCATTTCATAAGGGGCGGTGTTCACTTCCACCGGGAACAGCTCCATGTGGTGGACGGCCCAGTTGCACTTGGGATCCAGAAAGGGGTTGAAATTGGGGGTTTTTTCGTCCAAAATTTCATTGGCAGTAAATCCATAAAACCGCAGGAGCCAGTCCGCCTGGTAAAGCCGGTGTTCCCTTAAAAGGGGCGGCTTTGTGTCCAAAGACGGCAGGAGGCTGCTTTCCACCACCGGCATATACGCGGAAAAAAACACCCGTTTTAAGGAATATTTCCGGTAAAGGGACTCGGACAGCCTCAAGATCTGGTAATCGCTTTCCGGGGTGGCCCCAATGATCATTTGGGTGCTTTGGCCCGCCGGGGCGAATTTGGGAGCGTGGCGGTAGCGGACGATGTCGGTCTGGTTCTCGGCAATGCCGTCCCGAATTTGAGTCATGGGCTTCAAAATGGCCTGTTTGGATTTGTTGGGGGCCAGGGAGTTTAAGCTCCGTTCGCTGGGCAGCTCGATATTGACGCTCATCCGGTCGGCCAGCATCCCCATACGGGCGATGAGCATAGGGTCGGCCCCGGGAATGGCCTTCACATGGATATAGCCGTAAAACTTGTACTCCTGCCGCAGAATCCGCAGCACCTCGGTCATCTGCTCGCAGGTGTAGTCCGGGTTTTTCAGGATCCCGGAACTCAAAAACAGCCCTTCGATATAATTGCGCCGGTAAAACTGGATGGTCAGGTCCGCCAGCTCCCGGGCGGTGAAGGTGGCCCGGGGGGTGTCGTTGGTGCAGCGGTTGACGCAGTACTGGCAGTTGTAGGCGCAGGCGTTGGAAAGGAGCACCTTCAAAAGGCTGATGCACCGGCCGTCCGCCGCGAAGCTGTGGCAGATGCCGCAGGCGGTGGAATTGCCGATGCCGTCGGGGCCGCTTTTCCGGTCCACGCCGCTGGAGGTGCAGGCGGCGTCATATTTGGCGGCGTCGCTTAAGATCCGCAGTTTTTCCATCAAGTCCATATTCTCACCCGAACATTTTTTCTTTTAGTATAACACATATGTTCGTTATTGTAAAGGGATTTTGAAAAAAATCCGGCGGCGGGGAGGCCCCGCAGCCAATTCGACGCGGCCGTTCTGCCCCGCGTCAGATTTCTGAACGGCGGGATGAACCGCCGTTTTCGGCGCAGGCTCCCCGCGGTTTTTGTACAATCAAACGATAATGGGATTGTAGGGGCGAACTGCGTTCGCCCGGGTTCATACGAAACGTTGCGGAAAAACGGCGGGCCGGATGACCCGGCCCCTACAATACGCTTCCGTTTGGTTTTATAAAACAATAGAAGATGAAACCCACCCATGACGGCAATTTATTTGCCGTTCCAGCGGTTGGATAGGAACTGAAACGCCGCGTCGCGTCGTCAAGCTAGCTTGACGACAATCAGCGGCGATTCGCCGCCCGCGTCGAATTGCCAGCGGCGGCTCGCCGCTTATTCGACGGATTTGAGGGATTCTACCATGTCGATCTTCTTCAGCTGGAAATGCAGCATCACATTGATGACCATGGTAAACAGCAGCGTCAGCAGGGCGGCGAACACGAAGCAGTCCCACCGGATGTCCGGCGCGAACATGACAATGTCCACCTCGGCGGTCGCCACCACGAATTTTTCCAGGAGGATCCCCAAAACCAGTCCCACGCCCATGCCGATGAGGGACGAAATGTTGATTTCCCGGGTAATATAGGAGGTGACCTCCCGGTCAAAGAACCCCAGCACCTTGATGGTGGCCAGCTCCCGGATCCGTTCGTTCATGTTGATGTTGGCCAGGTTATAGAGCACCACCATGGCCAGCAGCCCGGCGGAAATGATGATGACCCACACGATGCTGTTCAAGCTGCTCAGCATATTGGCAAAGGTGTTGGCGATGGAGGAGGTGTTGGTGACCCCCAGGACGCTGTCGCTGATTCCCAAAATTTCCTCCGCCAGCCCGCTTTCGTCCGCGCCGTCGGCATGCTCCACCAGCAGTGTCGTGTAGGACGGCTGGGCACGGAAGGCGTTTTCGTAAAATTCCGGCGTCATGTACACATAATTGAGGGCGTAGTTTTCCGCGATCCCCTCCACCGTGGCTTCAATGGGCCGCCCGTCCGGGTTCACCAGGGTGATGGTGTCCCCCACCCCGGCGTCCAGCAGCTTGCCCAGCTTTTCATTGAGGATCACCCCGTTGTCCGAAAGGGTCAGCTCCTCGCCGCTTTCCCGTTCGTGCAGGTCGATAAAGCCCCGCAGATTCTCCGGCTCTTTGGGGACCATCAAAGACACGCTCTGGATGCCTTCCGAGGTCTGGGCGTCCATGCTCCGGGAATACAGGGGGAGGACAGCCTCAACGGCGTCCATGCTCTGGACATGTTCCCTGATTTCCTCCGCCTCTTCACTGGAAACCCCGTCGTCCAGGGTCACCATGGTATCATAGACGAACACATTGGTATACTGTTTGTCGCCAATGGACACAATGGAGTACCGCAGGCCGAAGCCGGTGAGCATTAAGGCCGTGCAGCCCGCCACGCCGATGGTGGTCATCATGGCCCGGCGTTTGTACCGGAACAGGTTGCGGACCGTCACCTTGCGGCTGAAGCTCAGTTTCTTCCATATAAATGGGAGCCGTTCCAGCAGCACCCGTTTGCCGGCTTTTGGGGTTTTGGGGCGCATGAGCTGGGCGGGCATTTCCGCCGTCTGCTTATAGCAGGCGAAGAAGGTGGTGAGTCCCATGCTGACCACAGCCACTGCGGCGCAGCCGATGCCCAGTCCCCAATGGACAGGGATCACAGGGTCCGGCAGCTGGTACATCATTTTATAGGCGTTGATGATGACCAGCGGGAACAGTTTGAACCCAATGGCCAGCCCGATGACGGACCCCAGCAGGGAGGCGATCATGGCATAGGCCAAATATTTGGTCATGATAGCGCCCCGGCCGTAGCCCAGGGCCTTCATGGTGCCGATCTGGCCCCGCTGCTCCTCCACCATGCGGGTCATGGAGGTGAGGCAGACCAGCGCCGCCACCAGGATAAAGAACACCGGGAACACCGTGGAAACGGCGTCCACCTTCTGGGCGTCCTCCTCATAGCTGGAATAATCCGGGTTGTTGTTCCGGTCCCAGACGTACCAGGTGGGCTCTTTCAGGTCCGCCAGGTCCCGTTCCGCCTGGGCGATCTCCGCCCGGGCGTCCTCCAGCTCCTTGGCGGAGCTTTCCGTTTCCTCAGCCAGTTCCGCCTTGCCGTCGGCCAGCTCCTGCTCCCCCTCTGTCAGTTCGGCCAGAGCCTCGTCCAGCTGCTGCTGGCCCTCCTTTTTCTGGCGGGAAAGCTCCCTCCAGCCGTCGGAAAGGGTCTGGTCGGTTTCATCCAGGGTCTGCCGGGTTTCGGCGAGCTGGGCCTCCGTTTCGTCCAGCTGCTGCTTGGCGTCGGCCAGTTCCTGCTCCCCCTGGGCAATGCCCGCCGTCAGCTGTTCGATGCCGCTGCGGGCCTCGGAAAGGGCCTGGTCCTGGGCGTCCAAGGCGGCGGATACGGCTCCGGTGACTGCAGCGATCTGCCCGGCGATCTGTTCCTTATCCTCTGAGGAAGCGGCCAGGTACTGCTGCAAAAGGGCGGTAAGGCTGGTCCCCTCCGGCAGCGTCCCTTCCGGCAGGACGGCCAAGAGGCTGTCCGCCTGGGACACTGTCTGCTGGGTTTCCTCCGGCAGGGCGTCCAGGGAAACGGCGTCCTGGCCGGCATACCCGTCCACCACCGCCTGGACGCCGGAATAAAGGGCTTTCGCGCTGTCCAGCTGCTCGATGGCGGGGCCTGCCTGGGCCTGAAGCTCCTCCAGCTGCTTTTTGTATTCCTCAATCTGGGCCTGGGCGGCGGGCAGGTTCTCCTCGTACTCCTTCCGGCCCTGCTCATAAGCGGCCAGGCCTTCCTCGTACTGGTTTTCCCCGTCGGCCAGCTGTCTTTCGCCCTCTACCAGTTCATTTTCCGCGTCCCGGGTCTGCTGGGTGAACTCCGCCAGGGCCTGCTCGTAATCCGCCCGGCCCTGGGCCAGCTCCGCTTCGGCGTCGTCGATCTCCTGCTGGGCTTCGGCCAGCTTTTCGTCCCGTTCCTTTTCGCCGTCGGAAAGCTCCGCCTTGGCGTCGTCGATTTCCCCCTGGGCCTCCTCGTAAATCTCCTGATACCGGGCCTCGCCCCGTTCAGCGGCCACCTGCTCGAAGTCGTCGGTTTTCCGTTCCACAGTATCGGCGTAAGCATCCTCAAAGGCGGAAAAGCCCTGGGTTTCAGTAAGGGTCAGGTATACGTCCGTGTAGACCTCGTAGGCGAAATCCTCCTCCCGGATCATCAGGAAGGCGTCGATCTCCCCGTCCCCCAGGTTGCTGTAGCCCCGGTTGGTCCCCAGGTACATGGGGGAACGGACGATGCCCACGATGGTGAACTCCGTTTTTTTCAGGGAATCCGAAAGGTCGTCATCCCCTTCGGAGATGAGCCGGATGGTGTCCCCCACCTGGACCTCCCCAACGGTGTCGAAATTCTGCTCCACCACGCATTCCCCGGATTTTTCCGGCAGCCGGCCTTCCAGAACCAGGGGGCGGTTCAGGTAATCGGTGTTATTTTCGTCCGTATTCTCCGGCAAGGAATACACCTTTACAATGGTGTCCATGCTTTCCCCGGACTGCAAGAAAGCGTCAACGCTGTAGCCGGGCTGGAACCCCTCGATGCCCTCCACCCCTTTGACCGCCTCCAGGTCGTCCTCATTGAAGCCGAAGGTGGACATCAGGTGCAGGTCCATCAAGCGGGTGTCGGCAAAATACTGGTCGGCCGTCAGCAGCATATCCGGGCAGCTGGCCTTCAAACCGGCAAAAAATCCGCACCCTAACGCCACGATGATGAGGATGGACAGAAAGCGGGTGCGGGTATGCCAAATGCTGCGGAGGGTTTCGGCAACCAGCGCGCTGCGGTGCTTTTTCATAAGCGTCCCCTCCCTACCATTCAATATCTTCCACCGGCATGGGCCGGTCGTTTAAGAGGATGTTGCTGACCTTGCTGTTTTTCATGCGGATGACCCGGTCGGCCATAGGGGTAATGGCGGAGTTGTGGGTGATGAGGACAACGGTCATGTTGTTGCGGCGGCAGGTATCCTGCAAAAGCTTTAAAATGGTCTTGCCGGTGTTGTCGTCCAACGCGCCGGTTGGCTCGTCGCACAATAAAAGCTTGGGGCGCTTGGCCAAAGCCCGGGCAATGGACACCCGCTGCTGTTCGCCGCCGGAAAGCTGGCCGGGGAAATTCCCCATCCGGTCCCCCAACCCCACGTCCATGAGGACCTGGGCGGCGTCCAGGGGGTTTTTGCTCACCTGGGTGGCCAGCTCCACGTTTTCCCGGGCTGTCAGGTTGGGGACCAGGTTATAAAACTGGAACACGAAGCCGATGTCGTACCGCCGGTAGGCCGTCAGCTGCTTGGGGGTATACTTGGCGATATCCTGGCCGTCCACCAGGATCTTCCCCTCGTCGCAGGTGTCCATGCCCCCCAGCATATTGAGGACCGTGGTCTTGCCTGCGCCGCTGGAACCCACCACCACGGCAAATTCCCCCTGCTCGATCTCAAAGGAAACGCCGTCCGAGGCGGTGATGGTGACTTCCCCCATGCGGTAGCGTTTATATACGTTCTCAAAGGTGACAAAGCTGCTCATAAATGACCTCCAAACACCCGCGGCAGGGGTTTTCTGTTTATCGTCCAACACCGGAAATCAATCGCTGTCTGGCAAGCTGTTCAAACGGGAATAAAATATCTGGACCTGTCTTGTTCTGCGCCGGAATGATACCGGCATCCCTTCCCTTTTGTCCGGTTTTTCCGCAAAAGCGGGACAAAACCTGTTCTTTCTTTTATTATATCGGGTTTCCTTTGGAATTCGCTGAATAATTCTCGGGAAATGTGTAAATTTTTTTGGTAATTTACCAGATCAGGGGAACAGCCGCCCCGCTTGCCTGTATGCGCTGGGGGACAGGCCGTAATGCGCGCTGAAGGCGCGGCTGAAGGCTTTCAGGTCCGGGTAGCCGCTTTGTTCCGCCACCTGCCCGATGGGGGTCTCCTTGTTCCAAAGGAGCCGGGCGGCGTGCTTCATCCGGCAGCTGATGAGGTATTGATGGGGCGGGACCCCCACTTCCGCACGGAACCGGCGGATAAAATAGGACTCCGAATACCCGGCCAGAGCCCCAAGCTCCCGGAGCCGCCAGTTTTTGCGAACATCCCCGGACATGGCCAAAAGGGCGGCGGAGATGCCGCTGTCCAGCCGGAGGAACAGCCCTTGCTGGCGGCAGTACACCTCAAAGGCCGCGGCCAAAGGCTCCAGAACCTCCTCGTTTCCTTCCGCAGCCGCTGTCCGCAAAGCGTCGAAGATCTTCCGGGGCAGGGAGCCCTCCTCCGCGCTGACCACGGTCATCTGCCGCAGCACGGCCGGGGCCACGTCCAGGTGCAGATGGGTGCAGCAAAGGGGGTCCCCCGGGTCGTGATGGATGGAAAAGGGCGCGGCGGAGGGGAACAGGCAGATGCTCCCGGCCTTCAGAGGGCGCGAGCCGCCGCCGTCCTCGTAGACGGCATGCCCGCTGTAAACGTCATAGACCCGCACATAGCCGCAGGCGGTTTTTTCCTCCACCCTCCATTCCGGCGGCACAGTCTGGAACCCATAGCCGATGAGCATAAAGCGCCCCTCCTTTCTCTGTCTTCAGTATACGCCTTTTTTCCGGGAATGTCAATTTTTGCGGAATTTCCGGCAGAAAAAACAGTGTACAGCACCCGCCGGGCTGGTGTATACTGTCCACAGAAACTTCTTTGCGAAAGGCGGAATATTATATGAATTTAACGGCGAATGAACGGCAGATCCTGCGGGACCTGGCTTCCCGCTATATGGAAATCGCTTCCCTCCCCGTCCAGGCCCAGAAGCGGGACCTGTGGAAAGCCCTGAACCGCAGCAAGATGGAGCGTCCCATGGTGGCCATCGACCAGCTCCCCTGGAACGAACTGAACGCCGACGGGTTCCTGACCTGCAAGATTGCCGACCCCTTCTGGCAGGGGATTGAAAACCAGCTGCGTTCCACCATTTACCGCTGGGAGCACTTCCCGGTGGATATGGTGGTGGAACCCTTCATCACCATCCCCAAAGCGATTTCCTGCACCGGCTACGGCATCAGCATTGAGGAGGAAACCCAGGCCACGGACGAAACCAATTCCGTTGTGTCCCACCGCTTTATCAACCAGCTGCAAACGGAGGAGGACCTGGAAAAGATCAAGGACATGCACTTCACCCATGACGAAGCCAAAAGCAAGCTTTGGATGGAAGAAGCAGCCCAGGTCTTCGAGGGCATTGCGCCCATCCTGCAAAGCGGCGGCACCCAGTTCCACTTGGGGGTCTGGGATACCATCAGCATGCTCATGGGTGTGGAAAATGCCTACATTGAACTGATGGACCGGCCGGAATTTATCCACGCCATTATGGAAAAATTCACCCACTCCGTTTTGAACGGCATCGACGAAGCCAACAAACTGGGCATCGTCAACGACAACATCAACATCTGCCACTGCTCTTACATTTACACCGACGAGCTGCTGCCGGACTTCGGCCAGGGAAAAGGGCCTCATTCGGAAAACTGCTGGGCATTCGGCCTGGCGCAGCTGTTCTCCTCGGTTTCCCCCTCCATCACGGAAGAATTCGAGCTGCCTTATGTCACCCGCATGGCGGAAAAATTCGGCATGATCTACTACGGCTGCTGCGACCGGCTGGACGACCGGCTGGACATCGTGAAGCGGATCCCCCATGTGAAAAAGATTTCGTGCAGCCCCTGGAGCGACCGGGAGAACTTTGCCGAAAAGATCGGCCCCACCATCATCATGTCCAACAAGCCCACCCCGGCCCTGGTTGCAACCGATACCCTGGATGAGGAGGAGATCCGCAAGGATATCCGCCGCACCATTGACGCGGCCAAGAAAAACAACGTCAACCTGGAGCTGATCCTCAAGGACATTTCTACCGTCCGCTACCAGCCTCAGCGCCTGACCCGCTGGGCGGAAATCGCCATGGAAGAAGTGCAGCGGTAAACCCGGAACATCAAGCGGGGCTCCCCTTTCATTTGGAACGGCGGGGCCCCGTTTTTGTGATCCCAGACGATTTGATGGGACAGGAGAAAACATTTTGCAAAAAAATTCCAAAAAACTGTTGACAAACCGTTGTCCGGGTGATATAATAATAGACGTTCCGTGTGACACGGTTGCACGGAGAGATGTCCGAGTGGTTTAAGGAGCTGGTCTTGAAAACCAGTGATCCCTCACGGGACCGTGGGTTCGAATCCCACTCTCTCCGCCACTTCATTTCAATTCTATAACCTTGACAGGTCGTTTCCATGGAGTTGTACTCAAGTTGGTGACGAGGCGCCCCTGCTAAGGGCGTAGGTCGGCTAATCCCCGGCGCGAGGGTTCGAGTCCCTCCAACTCCGCCAGAAAACGCACTCACGTTTCGTGGGTGCGTTTTGTTTTTCTTCTGCGCTGAAACAGGTTTTATTTTGTAGCAGAAAACCACAATAGTGTGACAGATAAATGTCACACTATTTTTTGTATTCATGCGGGTATGCGGGATTTTTGAAATCGTCCAGCTAAGCGATCTTACTATGGGACCTTTTCCCCATGATGGCAAGTATCAAGCGACGCATAGAAAAGAATTAAAATAAAATAAAAGCCGTGAACCTTTTGCTGTTTTCCCCGACTATGCTTACGAAAGTACTTTCAGGGTGATAAAATGGAAACAAGTAATGAATTAATGGAATATGTGGATCGCCTGTATCATGCAGCTTTGGAGAAAACCGGAGACTCCTATATCGCGGAGGATATTGCACAAGAAACATTCCTCGCGGCTTTATCTGCATTATCAAAAGGCAAAAAGCCGGATCATATCTGGAGCTGGCTGTATAGCATTCTCTCAAACAAATACTGTGATTGGCTGCGAAGAAAATACAATAAACCTCAAATCAGCTTTGACGATTATCCCTTTGAGATCCCGGATGAAGCGCTTGACGATGACAGCGAGGAAAAATTGGAAAATATTCGCCGGGAGCTTGGATATTTGGCAAAAACCCACCGGGAGGTCATGGTGCGCTTCTATATGCATGGGGACAGCATCGAGCAGATATCGCACGATCTGAACATCCCCCAAGGCACTGTAAAAAGCCGGCTGAATACAGGCAGGAAACATATCAAGGAAGGAGTCAGCGATATGGAAAACTACACAAAGCAGAGCTATGAACCGGATATGTTGAGAGTGGGTTGTTCCGGAGAGACCGGACTGGACGGAGAGCCGCTTTCGCTTGTTGATGAAAAAGATAAACTGACTCAGAACGTTTTGATCCTGGCATATAAAAAGCCGGTTACCGAAACCGAAATCGCAAAGGCCCTCGGTACACCGGCGGCATTCATTGAGCCGATCGTCGAGAAGATGGTTGACGGCGAGCTGATGAAACGCACCGACGGCGGTAAGATTTATACGGACTTTATTATTTACACCGACAAAGACAGAAAAGCAACCTTTCAGCAGCAGCTCAGCATAGCCGCAGAAAACTTCGATTTGTTTTGGGACAAAACCGATGAGGCCCTCTGTACTTTGAGAAAACGGGAATATCATCTTCGCCAGGATGAGCACGGAAAATCAAAACTGGAACTTTATTTCTGCATCAAGCTTTTGCTGAATGCGTATATCGACGTCCGCAGCGAAGTGGCGGGAACGATGTCCTATTCCGATTATCCCTACCGTAAAAACGGCGGCCGATGGTTCGCTATGGGACAGCAGTATACGCCTGATGACGTTAAAAAAGATGA
>DVOW01000038.1 GCA_018713335.1 Candidatus Merdivicinus intestinigallinarum
TTCTTCTCTCTTGTCGATTTCGCAAACCAGCTTGCTGTCCACAACCGCCATTCCAACAACTTCCCTATGAGACCTCTAGACTGGCTTTCTCCTCTTGAGTTCATTGTCCAATATCTTTGACAAACCTACACGGAGTGCATTTTCCTGTTACAAATACTGGTCGATCCGCTTGGCGCAGCCGACCCCCAAGGCCCCCGGGCCGGTGTGGCAGGCAACGCTTAGGGACAAGGGATCGCAGTAGGTCACCGGGACGCCCCACTCCGCCTCGATCATCTGCGAAAACTCTTTCGCTTCTTCTTCCCTATCGGTGTGGGCCACATAGATCCGCACCTGGTCCATGCCGCCGAAACGGGTGTCGATGTCCTTTTTCAGAGCGTCCATCATAATGGCGCGGCCCTGCTTTTCGCTGCGGGTTTTGGCGTAAGCGTCCAGCTTTTCCCCCTGGATCTGCAGAACCGGCCGGATGTGCAGCACGGTGGCCACCGCGGCCGCGGCCGGGGTGATGCGCCCGCCTTTCTTCAAATACTCCAGGGTTTCCAGCATGATGTAAATACTGGACTCAAACTTTTCCTTTTCCAAGATTTCCCGGATCTCAGCCGCCGTTTTCCCCGCCTTGGCCAGCTCCAGGGCGTCCAGGACAGACTGGCGCTGAGGAACGGAGATCCGCTGGTTGTTGACCACCTCTATCTACCCTTCCGCCGTAGTCCTCCGCCAGAGCCGCCGCCGTGGCGCAGGAACCGGAAAGGCCGCTGGACATGGGGATGTAGACAAGGGAATCGTGGGTTTCCAGCAAGCTGTCCCACAGCTTCAGGAGTTCCCCCACCATAGGCTGGGAGGTGGAAATTTTGGCGCTGCTTTGAAGCTTTTCATAAAATTCCTTCTGAGAAAGGTTGATATCCTCATAAAAGGTTTCCCCATCGATTACAAAAGGCATTGGGACCACCGACACTCCGATTTCCCCGGCCATTTTTTGGGTAATGCCGCTGTTGCTGTCCGTTACAATGGCTGTTTTTCCAGTCATACTGATTCTCCTTTGTTTTGGTGATTCCTTCCATTCTGGGAAGCTGATCCTACAAATAGTATCGGCCAAATGGACAAAAAAATCAACCCATAATTTTTAAATTTTTTCCTAAAACCGCCAGATTCCGCACCGCCGAAACAGGAAAACCACACAGGCAAACTCCGCATAATTGTAACATTTTTGTGACAATACCGCATATTCTCTTGTATTTTGCCGAATGCAGGTCTATAATATGTTTGTAACTAAATAACGGGGAGCTTGTGGAACAGGCTGAGAGGAAGGTAAAACCTTCGACCCATAACCTGATTTGGATAATGCCAACGTAGGGAAACATGGTCATCTTGCATATTTGCGGGGAACTGTCGTGTTGGCAGTTCCCCGTTTTTTGTTTGGAGGGAGAAAGTGGTTACAGTAAACGGAACGGCCCTGGACATTGCCGGGCAGCCCCTGGAAGGATATCTTACCGGGGAAGGCTACGACAAAAAACGCATTGCCGTAGAGTTAAACGGGGAAATCGTCCCCAAGGCCCAGTATGGCCAGACGGTCTTAAAAGACGGCGACGCTTTGGAAGTGGTCAGCTTTGTGGGGGGCGGCTGATTTGAGCAAAATTCCCACAAAAGAGGAGATGCAAAAGGCCCTGGAAATCCGCCACGGCAGAGATTTGCAGGAAAAATTCTCCCGGGCGGCGGTGGCGGTCTGCGGTCTGGGCGGGCTCGGCTCCAATATCGCCGTGTCCTTGGCCCGGGCCGGGATCGGAAAGCTCATCCTGATTGATTTTGACAAGGTGGACATTACGAACCTCCACCGGCAGCAGTACAAGGCCCGCCAGGTGGGGATGCAGAAAACCGGCGCCCTGGCGGAAAACCTCCTGGAAATCGCGCCGTATTTGGAACTGGAAACCCATGCGGTGCGGATCACGGAGGAAAACTTCCAGCCCCTGCTGCAAGAAGCGGACGTCATCTGCGAGGCCTTCGACAATCCGGAGGCAAAAGCCATGCTGGCAAACGGGGTGCTGGAAACCATGCCGGACAAATACCTGGTGGCGGCGTCGGGCATGGCGGGGCTTTCCTCGGCAAACTCCATCCAGACCCGCCGGGTCGCCCGCCGCTTTTACCTTTGCGGCGACGGGGAAAGCGATATTTCCCGGGAAAAAACGCTGTTTTCCACCCGGGTCATGGCCTGCGCGGCCCATCAGGCACACATGGTCCTCCGGATTTTGGCCGGGGAACTGGACGCATAATTTTGGAAAGAAGGAACTTTCATGCAGACAAACGACAAACTGGTGATCGGCGGCCGGGAATTTCACTCCCGGTTCATTTTAGGCTCCGGGAAATACTCCTTAAAGCTCATTGAAGCGGCGGTGAAGGACGCCGGGGCGGAGCTCATCACCCTGGCGGTCCGCCGGGCCAACACCAAGGAACAGGAAAACATCTTAGACTACATCCCCAAGGGCGTCACCCTCCTGCCCAACACCTCCGGCGCCCGGAACGCCGAGGAAGCGGTGCGGATTGCGCGGCTTGCCCGGGAGCTGGGCTGCGGGGATTTCGTAAAAATCGAGATCATGCGGGATTCCAAATACCTGCTCCCCGACAACGCCGAAACCATTAAGGCTACGGAGATCCTGGCCAAGGAAGGCTTTGTGGTCATGCCCTACATGTACCCGGATCTGTATGCTGCCAGGGATCTGGTCAATGCCGGGGCCGCGGCGGTAATGCCTTTGGCCTCCCCCATCGGTTCCAACAAGGGGCTGGCCACTAAAGAATTTATCCAGATCCTCATTGACGAAATCGACCTGCCCATTATTGTGGACGCCGGTATCGGCCGCCCCTCCCAGGCCTGCGAGGCCATGGAAATGGGAGCCGCCGCCATTATGGCCAACACCGCTTTGGCAACCGCCGGCGACCTGCCCCGGATGGCCGCCGCCTTCCGTTTGGCCATTGAAGCCGGCCGGAACGCCTATCTGTCCGGACTGGGACGGGTATTGTCCCGAGGAGCCTCCGCTTCGGACCCGCTGACCGGGTTCCTGCACGATTAAGGGGGCACGCTGCATGGAAAACCAGTTTTTTGTGGATTCCCAGTACCTTTCCCCGGAAGCCCTGGAAAAAAAGCACCGGCTGGAAACCGACCCTTCCTGCCGGAAAAGCCATATGGAGTATCTTCCTGGCATGGAACAGATCGATTCCAATATTCGGGACATGGTGCTCTCCCAAATGAACGCCTACGACCCCTCCCAGTACACCGCCAAGGATGTACGGGCGGCGCTGGAGCACGAAACCTGCTCCATTGAGGACCTGAAAGCCCTCCTCTCCCCTGCCGCCAAGCCCTTTTTGGAGGAAATGGCGGAACGGGCCCGGCTGGAAACCAGCAAGCATTTCGGCAACACCGTTTACCTGTTCACCCCTTTGTACATCGCCAACTACTGCGAGAATTACTGCGTTTACTGCGGGTTCAACTGCTACAACCACATCAAGCGAATGAAGCTTAACATGGAACAGATTGAACACGAAATGAAGGTCATCGCAGACAGCGGCATGGAGGAAATCCTCATCCTCACCGGCGAAAGCCGCAGTCAGAGCAGCGTTTCCTACATTGGGGAGGCCTGCAAGCTGGCCCGGAAATACTTCCGCATGGTGGGCTTGGAAATCTATCCGGTGAACACCGACGAGTACCGGTACCTGCACGAGTGCGGTGCCGATTATGTGACGGTGTTCCAGGAAACCTACGACACGGACAAGTATGAGACCCTTCATTTAATGGGCCACAAACGGGTGTGGCCTTACCGCTTCGACGCCCAGGAACGGGCGTTAAGAGGCGGGATGCGGGGCGTGGCCTTTTCCGCGCTGCTGGGACTTTCAGATTTCCGGAAGGACGCCTTGGCCACCGCTCTGCACGCCTATTATTTGCAGCGGAAATACCCCCAGGCGGAAATTTCCCTGTCCTGCCCCCGGCTGCGGCCCATTGTCAACAACGACAAGATCAGCCCTCTGGACGTCGGAGAAAAGGAGCTTTGCCAGATCCTCTGCGCTTACCGGCTCTTTTTGCCCTTTGCCGGGATCACCGTTTCCTCCCGGGAAAGCGCCCGGTTCCGGGACGGCATTGTGAAAATCGCCGCCACTAAGGTTTCGGCCGGGGTTTCCACCGGCATCGGCGACCACGAAAGCAAGTATACCGGAAAGGAGGCAGAGGGGGACCAGGGCGACGAGCAGTTTGAAATCGACGACGCCCGCAGCTTTGCCAGCATGTACCGGGATATGTCGGAAGAAGGCTTGCAGCCCGTCCTCAACGACTACCTGTATGTCTGATATTCTCTGCGTCACAAATAGGCTCCTGTGCCGGGAAGATTTCCTCACCCGGATCAAAAAAATCGCCGCCTGCCGCCCGGCCGGCATCATCCTTCGGGAAAAGGACCTGCCGGAAACGGAATACAAGGCGTTGGCGGCGGAAGCGCTGGACATCTGCCGGGAATATCAAATTCCCTGTATGCTCCACACCTTTGTAAACGCCGCCTTAGAGCTGAATGCGGAGGCCATCCACCTGCCCATGCCGGTTCTGCGAAGCCTTTCGCCGGAGCAAAAGGGAAAATTCCGGGTGATTGGGGCCTCCTGCCATTCGGCGGAGGAAGCGAAAGAAGCCCAAGACTTAGGCTGCACTTATGTTACCGCCGGGCACATTTTTGCCACCGACTGCAAAAAGGGCCTGCCGGGCCGGGGGCTTGACTTCCTGCGGGAGGTTTGCCGGACAGTATTTATCCCGGTTTACGCCATCGGCGGCATCAGTCCGGAAAACGTGGATACTGTCCGGGAAGCGGGGGCCAAAGGGGCCTGCGTCATGAGTGGGCTCATGGCCTGCGAGGATGTCCCCGGATATTTCCGGAAATTTGACCAAAAGGAGGAAGCCCATGGAATTTAGCCCATCAAACCTGTTATTATACGCCGTCACCGACCGGGCGTGGGTCGGAAAAAAGGCGCTGTTAGACCAAATCGAGGAAGTTCTGCGGGGGGGCGTCACCCTTTTGCAGCTCCGGGAAAAAAATCTGCCGGAGGAGGAATTTCTAAAGGAAGCCGTCCAGGTCAAGGAGCTTTGCCGCCGGTACAATGTGCCCCTGATTATCAACGACAACGTGGATGTGGCGGAAAAATCCGGCGCGGACGGGGTCCATGTGGGCATCGAGGACGCGCCTGTTGGGGAAATCCGCCGCCGGATGGGGCCGGATTTCATCATCGGGGCCACAGCTAAAACGGTGGAGCAGGCGGTCTTTGCGGAACGGTCCGGGGCGGATTACCTGGGGGTTGGGGCGGTTTACCCCTCCCCCACTAAGAAAAACGCCATCCGCATCACCAAGGAGCAGCTTTTGGAGATCTGCTCGGCTGTTTCCATCCCGGCGGTGGCCATCGGCGGCATTACGGCGGAGAACCTCCCACCTCTTGCAGGCAGCGGAATTGCCGGGGCGGCGGTGGTCAGCGCAGTTTTCGGGGCGGAAAATCCCGAAACTGCCGCCCGGCAGCTGAAGGAAATTTTGAAAACCATTGTAAAATAAGGAAAAACGCGGCGGATTGGGGGCACCACCTTTCGTCGCAGGGAGGGTTTCCCTCCTAAGAAAACGCCATGCTGAAAGGAGTTTATCATGTTTACAGCATTGACGATCGCCGGAAGCGATTCCAGCGGAGGCGCCGGTATCCAGGCGGATATCAAAACCATGACGGCTCACGGGGTTTACGCCATGAGCGCCATCACGGCTTTGACAGCCCAAAACACCACCGGCGTACAGGACATTTTGGAAGCGACGCCCGCATTTTTAGCGGAGCAGCTGGACTGCGTTTTTACGGATATCCCGCCGGACGCGGTGAAAATCGGGATGGTATCCTCGGCGGCCCTCATTCGGATCATTGGGGAAAAACTGCGGCAGTACGGGGCTAAAAGCATCGTGGTGGACCCGGTAATGGTTTCCACCAGCGGCTCCCGGCTCATCTGTGAGGAAGCGGTGGAAACCTTAAAGCAGGAGTTGTTTCCTTTGGCGGCGGTCATTACCCCCAACATCCCGGAAGCGGAGGTTTTGACGGGGTTTAAAATCCGCACGCCGGAGGATATGGAGAAAGCGGCCCGGCAAATCGGCGAAACCTTTCACTGCGCCGTTTTGTGCAAAGGCGGCCACCAGGTGAACAGCGCCAACGACTACCTCTGGCAGGAAAATGGCGGCCGGTGGTTTCTGGGCAAACGCATCGACAACCCCAACACCCACGGCACCGGCTGCACCCTGTCCAGCGCCATTGCCTCCAACCTGGCCAAGGGACTTTCCCTGGAGCAGGCCGTGGAGCAGGCCAAGGACTACCTTTCCGGCGCGCTGGCCGCCATGCTTGACCTGGGGAAAGGCAGCGGCCCCTTAAATCACATGTTTGCCCTCAATCTGACTGGAACCAAAGGAGAATGAATCATGGAACGGAACTACGCAACCCAAATGGACGCCGCCCGCCGGGGCATTGTCACCCCGGAGCTGGAAATCGTGGCGAAAAAGGAACGCATGACGGTGGAGGAGCTGATGCCCCTGGTGGCCGGCGGCAAGGTGGCTATCCCCGCCAATAAAAACCACAAGTGCCTGGACCCGGAGGGGATCGGCTCTATGCTCCGCACCAAAATCAACGTGAACTTGGGGGTTTCCCGGGACTGCAAGGATTACGATGTGGAGATGCAGAAGGTGCTTTCCGCCGTCAACATGGGGGCCGAGGCCATTATGGACCTGTCCAGCCATGGGGACACCAGCCCCTTCCGCCGGAAGCTGACCTCTGAATGCCCAGCCATGATCGGAACCGTGCCGGTTTACGACAGCGTGATTCACTATCAGCGGGATTTGGACACTTTAACGGCCAGGGATTTCCTGGACGTGGTGCGGCTCCACGCGGAGGAAGGGGTGGATTTTGTCACCCTCCACTGCGGCATCACCCGAAAAACCATCGACCAGATCCGGAAGCACAAGCGGAAAATGAACATCGTGTCCCGGGGCGGCTCCCTGGTGTTCGCCTGGATGTGCATGACCGGGGAGGAAAACCCCTTTTATGAGTATTACGACGAGATTTTGGACATCTGCCGGGAATATGACGTGACCATTTCCCTGGGGGACGCCTGCCGTCCCGGATGCCTGGCCGACGCCACCGACGTCTGCCAGATTGAGGAGTTGGTGCGGCTGGGGGAACTGACCAAGCGGGCCTGGGAAAAGGACGTACAGGTCATGGTGGAAGGCCCCGGCCATGTGCCCATGGACCAGATCGCCGCTAACATGAAGGTGCAGCAGACCATCTGCATGGGCGCGCCCTTCTATGTACTGGGGCCCCTGGTGACGGACATCGCCCCCGGTTATGACCACATCACCGCCGCTATCGGCGGGGCCATGGCGGCCATGAACGGCGCGGCCTTCCTCTGCTACGTCACCCCGGCGGAGCATCTGGCCCTGCCCAACTTGGAGGACGTGAAACAGGGCATCATCGCCAGCAAAATCGCCGCCCACGCTGCGGACATTGCCAAAGGCGTCCGGGGCGCCCGGGAAATCGACGACAAAATGGGCGACGCCCGCCGGGCCTTGGACTGGGAAAAGCAGTGGGAATGCGCCCTGGACCCGGAAACCGCCAAAGCGATCCGTGCCGATCGTTCCCCGGAGCACGATGACACCTGCTCTATGTGCGGGAAATTCTGCGCCGTGCGCAGCATGAACAAAGCCTTGAATGGCGAACATATCGACATCCTGTAAAGCTCTTGCCAGAGGACACTCTTCTGCTCAATCGGAAATGGCATGGAACGGATAGTGTTCATCGGAAAACCGCCCCCAATATGGAGGCGGTTTTTTCTTGCAGGCATTTGGATCCGGCGACTGTTAACGATCCGCAGCACACCGGAATCCGACTGTGGAAAGCCGGTTCATACGCGGGCCGAACAGCGGCAAAGGATGATGGTCATTAATTCGGTTCAGCCCTCCCGCGATCCACCAGCGCGCGTTCTTTCCGTTGGGCGCAGTATAAAAACTCCCGCCGCGAAGATACACCATTTCATGACTGCCGTTTGTAACAACGGCGTCCGTCCATTGGTAAACGTTTCCCACCAAGTCGTAAACGCCATATGGGCTTGCTCCAGAGGGATAAGCATCCACGTCCGACAATGCGCCTGTATCGTTATAGAACTGCGGATCGCTGTCATTCCCCCACGGATACAGTCTGCCATCCGCGCCGCCTGCCGCATACTGCCATTCCTGCTCGGTTGGCAGACGTTTGCCGGCCCAGCGGCAATAGGCGCATGCATCCTGATAACTGACGAATGTGACCGGCTTATCCGCCAACTCGTCAGGCAGCACGAGCCCTGGCAAATGGTGCAAAAAGCCCTCCTGCTCGTAGGCCGTATCACCGCCATGATAGCCGGTTTCTTTTACAAATTTTAAGTATTCCTGATTTGTCACCGGATACGCATCCATATAGAAAGAAGGCAGATGTACTGCAACAGGTTTGGAAGGTGCGCAGGTATGATAAAGGTCATCATTATTTGGCGAAAGGTTTATGTAAGTATTGAACCAGATCGGCTGTGAATGATGGACAGAATACTGATATTCGCCTTCTGGGATCAGCACCATTCCTTCCCGGTTATTTGCCGCATAGGATGTTTTATTGCAGCGGGAGATGGCAAACAGGCGGACCGTTTCCGCCGGCAAAATCCCAATATCGCGGATCTGGTCCTGCTTGTCCCGCAATATCACCGTTACCGCTTCATTGGTAAAGCCAAATTCTTTGTATAAATCAATGTCCAGACGGCAGCGGCTTCCCTTCGTTTCCAGGCGGAACCTTTTTCTGGTATTCCCCCAATCCCTGCCCAGAATCAATTCCACCCAATCGCCTTCCCGGCAGTTATCGATGTCGACCGACAATTTCTCCATAAAATTAGATAACGTTAATAGCCTGGGATACGCTGCGATGCATCCAGCCGTATAGTCGGCCGTCCCGATCTCTACCCCCTGCCCCGCTTCATAGCCATCGATATGGGCCGCAAGGATGATTTGGCTGCCATCATGCCTCAGTTCCGCTTCTTTCAAGGCAAACAAATCAATATAATGGGTACGATCGCTATCCGGCAGGGACAGCAGATCACCGGTAAACCCTTCCGGAATGGTGGAGCATATGGTATAAAGGCACATGTCCTTACCAGGCCATTGATTGATCCATATCCTAGGGTCCAAACTTTTGATAAACGGCTTCCATTGACGTGATAAAAAACAGCTTCTGTGCCCATCTAAAATTTGATGGGCTTTTTTCCAAATCTCCCAGTCGTTTTTACAATTCACATCATTCGTCCCAAACATCAGGTTGAACTCTATGCCATGTCCATTAAAAAAGGAGAGGACGATTTCATTGCGCATACGTTTTCCGAATAACCCAGGCCCCGTTACACGAAGCATCGGGTGATGAGGCAGGATATAACGCTTCAAATTGAAGGCAGTCATTACACTGCTGTCATGCAGCCTCCCCAAAAGGTTGGTTTGGCTTTTTTCATAACCCGGATCGCCTTCATTATAGGGAAGGTAATCCTTCTGGTTTTTTCTGGACAATTCCCAAAGGGCTTCTGGGATTTCGCTCATACAATCCATATCAAAGCCGTCACAGTCCAATTCTTCGCCAATTTTCAGGAGATTTCGGAAAGAACGGTCCATCAGCGCCTTTTCTTCTGTTTCAGAACCTGCGCGGTCCGCCTCGCTCCAAAAACAATACGCCAAGATGACGCGGATACCCAGCGACTGGACTTTATGGATCTCATCGCGAAGCCCTGTTAACCCTCCCGGAAAACAGCGGTAATGGTCGAATTGGTCCCGTTCATCAAATCCGGCGCGCGGCCAAAACGGCCACAGCACATAAATATCGATCTTCCCGATTTTCTGCGTCCATTTTTTCAGGGAAGAATAGAGGGTATACGCGCCGGTTTGCGGGTCCATCACCCCCCGGTCCCACGCCCAATTCATAAAAGCACAGGTAATATCGGGAACCCATGACAGCTGCCGGTATAGGGAATCGTCATACTCTTCCGGCGCATATTCATAGCATATCTTTTTTCGGAACATATCCTCTAAGGCATCATTGCGGTCGCCTTGGCCAGTGTACAGAAAGCACCTCATTTCCCTTTTTTCGCCTGGCTGGAATGTGAAACAGCCGTTTGCTTTCAATAAAATATTGAGAAACCCTTCTTGGCACGGCATCGTATAATACATGGAGTCACGAAATATATCCTGGGGAATGTGGGCCGTCATTTCGCCAATGCCGCCTATACAGGCCTTTGACACGGAGCAGTCTGTCCGGTTCCCATCTTGGCAGCTGGATACAAAAAGTGTGTCCGAATCATATTGCAGCGGATCGCTCACGCACATTTCGGCAAAAGGAGGAAATAAATTGAGGAGGATCTCATGATTTGTTTGATTTTCCAGTATAAAGCATATCTTTTCTGTATTTGACCCAATCACTACCTTTAAGGTGACCTCAGGAATGGATCGAAGGCAAAACATATCGTCTGCTGTGGGAACGAATTCATCCCCCTTGATATATAAAGGCGCGCTGGATATTCCTGTATCCTTCAATACAAACCGGCTGTTTTCCCAGGAAATCATCCCCATATCGTTTCCTCCTATTCTTTTGCTGCGGCGCCAGGAAGCGCCAGCACCCATATCGTATCCAGCATCTCCATTACGGATTTTTCAGTACCAACAGCCCCCGAAGGATTTTTTCTTCGGGGGCGTTTTTCTTTATTCCGCCTGGAACACCCGCTTCAGAGCCTCCAGATAACCGTATCCGTACAGATCGTCCGGCTGAAGGTAGCTGGTTTCCGTCCACTCGTTCCAGCTGTTCACCGTAATCAGCGGCGGCTGGTTAGGGTGGGCGTCCGCATAAGCCTTCGCCATGCGGAAGGCCTCCTCCACCGCTTCCGGGGTGTTGTTCTTCACGATCCCCGGCCGGAAGCCCAGATACCGGGGGTTATTGTCCCAGCCAATAGACACATGGGGGAAATACGGCACCGGGGATTTTGCGCCGATCATGGCCCACTCTTTTTGGGCATCTTTGAGGATCTCCCGGTAATCCCGGTCGATATTGGCAAAATGAGCAAACTGGTAGTGGGTGATGCTGTCAAAGCCCAGGGCCGACACAGCCTCCCATGCCGGCAGAGACTGGCGGTTCCCGTCCACGCCGCTGAGGTTCAAGGCGTTTTCAGACCAGAAAATCATCTGCAAATGCAGCCCCGGGAAGCCCGCCTGCATTGTCTGTTCCCGGAACCAATCCAAGGCCCGGCGGGTATTCTCCACGCCCCCTAAGCCCCGGACAAGGTTTGCAATGTCGTAAATAGCGTACACCGGTTTCCCGTCAATTTGATAGTAGGACGGATGGGAAAAATATTTCTCAATGGTGCGCAGGACGATCTTCTCAAAAGATGCCCGGTCCACAGCGCCGTCCCAGATTTCGCAGTCCTCGATGCCGGAATTGCGGATATCCCAAAGGTAGTTGACGCTGTGGTTGGCCCACATCGGGTAGAATTTCACCCGGTCGTTATTCTTCGCCTTCAAATACCCGTTGTTCAGGCACTGTTCCAGGAAGGGACGGTTTTCATACCAGTACCAGTCATAAATAAACACATTGACGCCGTGGTCCGCCGCAGCCGCGATCTGCCCTTCCATCACATAGGGGTCCGCTTCGTTGACATATCCCCACAAAGGCTTCCGGGGCCAGCTGTGTCCCGGGAATTTGGACACCGCGTTTTTTACAGACTGCCACTCCCCGATCCCCTCCGGCCAGAAGATCCTGGCGCGGGGCTCGTCCCCGGTATAGGACGGCCAGATATAGGCCGCTACGTCATATTTGCCTGCCATTGTCGACCCCTCCTTTTTGCTTATCTGTATTATAGCAGGAAGTTTTTTGTTTTTCAAGAAGAAAACACAGTTTTTCATTCAGATTCAGCTTGATTTCTGTTGTATTTTTCGGCAATTTCTCATGCACTTTTTTCGATGTGGATTTCGGCAAATGTAAGCGAACTCCATTCCCCGGGCCTGCTGACTGCACTACTCCATCTATTTCACGCCAAAAGGATTCAAAAAGGCTTGTAAATGCGCCTCATTTATGCTATAATTCCGTATAACAATGGCGTTTCGTACAAAAATTTTTGCAATCAATCGAAAGGAGTGGTCAATATGGACTGGCGGAGAAATTTTGACAGGATCCCCGAATGGGAACGGGTGGAGGTTTCCTCCATCCAGCGTGTGCCCGCACACACCAGCTGGGAGGCCTATGATTCCGCCGAAGAAGCGGCCGCAGGCGGCCTGTCCCGCAACAAACTCTCCCTCAACGGGGAGTGGCAGTTCAAACTGGAGGGATCCCCGGAGCAGGTGGGGGATTTTTATCGGGAGGACGCGTACCTTTCCGGCTTCTCCCCCATCGCGGTGCCGGGGAGCTGGGAGGCGCAGGGTTTTGGAAAGCCCATCTACACCAACGTCCCCTACCCGTGGGACTACAAGGCTGAAAGCGCCCACATGATCCGTCCCTCCCTCCGGGAAGAACGCCAGCTCCCCAACCCGCCTTACATCCCGGCGGACAACCCCACCGGCTGTTACCGCCGGAGCTTCACCCTCCCCGCCCATTTTGCGGGGAAAGAGATCTTCCTGCGTTTTGACGGGGTGGAAACGGCCTTCTATCTTTGGGTCAACGGGGAACCGGCAGGTTATTCGGAGGACAGCAAGCTCCCTTCTGAATTTAATGTGACAAAGTTCCTCCGTCCGGGTGAAAACACCGTTTCCCTGGCGGTGCTCCGCTTTTCCAAGAGCAGCTATCTGGAGGACCAGGATTACTGGCACATCTCCGGCATCCATCGGAATGTGTGGCTCATTGCAAAACCGGCCCTCTGTATCGAAGATTACAAAATCACCGCCCTGCCCGACCTTCACCGAGGCGGCGGAGAAGTAACGGCCGACATCCGGATCTCCCGCCGGCCGGGGTTTGCCGACTGCCGGGTGCGGCTTTCCGTCGTTGACATGGCCGGTCAGGTGCTGGCCCAAGGGGAAGGGCCGGTCATGGAGTCCGCCCAATACCGGACGGACTGCCTGCCCACCGCCAATACCGGACGGGTCACACTAGAGCTTCCCGAAGTGCGGCTCTGGACGCCGGAAACGCCGGCCCTCTACCGTGCCGTTATCACGCTGATCGGCCCGGACGGCGCGGAATGCGACTGGGAAAGCGGCCGGTTCGGTTTCAAAAAGATCGAAGTTGTGGACGGCGTGGTGCTCCTCAACGGCCAGCGCCTGCTCATCCGCGGGGTCAACCGCCACGATTTCTGCTGGGAAGGCGGCCGCACGGTCAGCCGGGCCCACATGGTCGAGGAGATCCGGCAGATGAAGCGGCTGAACATCAATTCCGTCCGCACCTGCCACTATCCCGACTGCCCAGAATGGTACGACCTCTGCGACGAGCTGGGACTGCTCCTTGTATGCGAATGCAACCTGGAAACCCACGGCGTCATGGGCGCTTTGAGCCACGATCCGGCCTGGGCGGGACAGTACCTGGAACGGGCGGCGCGGATGGTTTCCCATTACAAGAACCATCCATCCATTTATTCCTGGTCCCTGGGCAACGAAAGCGGCGCCGGCCCCAGCCACGCGGCCATGTACGGCTTTATCAAGGAATTTGACCCCACCCGGCTCTGCCAGTATGAGGCGGGCGAGCCGGGGAAGAATATTTCGGATGTGCGGGGATATATGTACGCCACGATCGAACGGATCTTGAAAATGCTGGCAAGCCCCACCGACAGCCGGCCGGTGATCCTGGTGGAATATCTATACCAGATCTGCAACAGCGGCGGCGGGATGGAAAAATTCCGGGAGCTCCTGGAACGGTATCCCCGGTTCCAGGGCGGCTACATCTGGGATTGGCAGGACAAAGCCCTGGTGGGGAAAACAGCGGACGGGAAAAAGTTCTTCGCTTACGGCGGGGATTTCGGCGAGCCGGTGGTAGAATGGCAGAACCCGCCCTATATGACCAATAACGGCATCGTCCAAGCCGACCTCACCTGGAAACCGGTGGCTTACGAAGTCAAAGAGGCTTACTGCCCTATCTGGCTGGAGAAGCCGCAGAATTTTTCCGCCTGGGATACCGCCGCCCCCGACCTCCGTTTCGTCCTCAAAAACCGGACAATGACCCAGCGGGGCCGGGATTTCCGCTGTGAAGCGGTGCTGCGGGAGGACGGCGCTGAAGTTTCCCGCTGGGAGCTTTTGCTGCCCGACCTGGCCCCCATGTCCGAAACGGAGCTCACCGTCACGCTGCCCTTCCCCCGCCGGGAAGCTCACGAATACCATGTGGAATTCTCCTTCAGCCGCCGGAAGGACTGCTGGTTCGCCGCAGCAGGCGAGGAAATCGGCTTCCAGCAGTTTGCTGTAGCAGGCGGGCTGTACCGCCCGGCAGCGCTTTCGGCCCATGGAGCTGCCCCAACGCTTTCTTCTGACAGGGAACTGCTGAACGTGGAAGCGGGGACCCTTACGGCGGTATTCCGCAAACAGGATGGGGCGCTGGTCTCCCTCCAAAGGGAGGGAAAGGAATTTCTGGCCGGAGCCTCCGCCCCTGCTTTTGCCCGTCCCCGAACCGGCCTGGACTGCTGTCCCGGCTGGGGATGGTACGAACTGATGGCGCCTTTCCGGGATATGCAGGCCGCCGCCCAGGAGCCGGTGATCTTGAACGGGACTGACCGGGTGCGGATCGAATTTCCCTTTGTCATGCAGGGCGGCATCCCGGCGGAGGGACGCCTCTGCTATACTGTGCAGGAAGGCGGGATCGAAACCGAGTTTTCAGTCAGGCTGCCTGACCCGCTGCCGGCTGTTCCCCGAGTGGGAATTATGCTGCCGGTTGCGGCTGGGCTGGAAAAGATCACCGCCTATGGGCGCGGGCCCCAGGAAAATTATGCGGACCGGAAGCTGGCGGCCCGGGTGCAGGTTTGGGAATCCACCGTTTCGGACCTGCATTTCCCCTTCAGCCCGCCCTCGGAAAACGGCGGCCACGAGGAAACCCGCTGGCTCCAGCTGCAGGATCATGCGGGGCATATGCTCAAGGTGAGGGCAGAGAAGCCCTTCCACTTTGACGTCCGGCACAATACGGTGGCGGAATACAGCGCCGGGCATGAGCATGAACTGCCCATCCACGGGGAAAGCTGGCTCCACATCGACGCGGCCCACAGCCCCATTGGGTCGGATCTGTCCTGGAGCACCGGAATGCCCAAGGAATACCAGCTGACAGGCGGCCTTTACACCCTGCGCTTTATTCTTGAAATCAAATAACAAGTACCGGCAGTCAGATCTGACCTTAAGAGGTTGGGCGCTGACTGCCGGATTTTTTCTGTCAAAAATAAAATTTTTCCAAATTCCAAAAAATCATGCTATACAGATCGCCAAAATATCTGTATGATAGACATTGTCTAATGGTAGACGGATTCTGGTTAAAGGGAGGGGCTCGTACTGATGGAAAAATGCGCTTGCAAAGGCTCGTTTTTGGACAGGCTCTTGCAGCCTACCATATTGATGCTGCTGTATCGGAAACCTCTGCACGGCTTTTCCATTTTGAAGGAAATGGAAAAAAGCGGCATTATGGATTACAGCGGGATCGACCCGACAGGGCTTTACCGGACCTTAAAGAAAATGGAGGCGGCAGGGCTGCTGGTTTCCGAATGGGACATGAGCGACCAGCCGCGCCGGGTTTACAAAATCACGGAGGACGGAAAAGACTGCCTGAAGCACTGGAAATCAACGCTCACAGACTATAAAAAAAGCATCGGCAATCTCATCGATGCGATTTCAGCTGTATTAGACGAAACAAAATAACGCGCAGAAAGGCAAGGAAACGAGTATGAAAGCATTGGACATTCGATTTCAGGAAATTTTGGAAAAGGCGGAAAACGGCCAGCCCCTGAACCGGGAGGACTGCCGCTATCTCCTCAAGCTGGACGAAAAGAGCTTTGAGGCCGGGCTCCTTCGGGCGGAGGCCGCTTCCATCATCCGCGGCAAAAACGAAAATTCCGCCATCATCCTGGGGCAGATCGGCGTCGATGTGAAGCCCTGCCCCGGCGGCTGCAAATTCTGCACCTTTGGGGAAAAGCACACCCACTTTAACCGGGTGCGGATGTCAAAGGAAGAACTGACCCAGAAGATCGAGGAGTTCTGCCGTTACGGCGACCTGTACGGCCTTTACCTGATGACGATGCACGATTATGATCGGGAGCATTATTTAAAATGCGTGGAGCTGGCCCGCAAAATCGCCCCCTCCACTACGCAGATCTGGGCCAATGTGGGAGACACCACTCTGGAAGGGTACAAGGAGCTCCGGGCCGCAGGGGTCACCGGCGTGTACCATGTGTGCAGGCTGCGGGAAGGAATCGATACGGACTTAAAGCCGGAGGACCGGGTCCAGTCCATGCGCAACGCATTGGAGGCAGGGCTGGAATTGTACACCTGCTGTGAGCCCATCGGCCCGGAGCATTCCGTGGACGAGCTGGTGGACAACATCTTTATCGGCATCGAAATGGATATTTACCAGCATGCGGCCATGCGGCGGGTGGCTGTGCCCGGCGCGCCTTTGGCCCATTACGGGCAGATCAGCGAGCTGCGGCTGGCGCAGATCGTAGCAGTCATCGCCCTGGCCAGCGCCACCGTCCCCACCATGGCTTATATGGGGGCCCACGAGCCCAACGAACTGTGCTATACGGCGGGGGCCAACATCATCACCGCGGAAAGCGGCGCCAACCCCCGGGACAACAGTGCGGATACCTCCCAAAACCGCGGCATGGACATGGCCCGCTGCCGCAAAATGATGTTTGAATGCGGCTTTGATTATCTGCGCCGGGGCGATGAAAGCAAGATCCCCCTGGATTTCGACTATTTGGTAAAAACAGATTCCTGGCACTAATGGAGATCCCCATGAAAAACAAAGCGATCAAATGTATTTCCGCCCTTCTCGTTTCCTGTATGATTTTTATGCTGTCCGCCTGCGGAAAGCAGGCGGCGGAATTTGACCCAAACTCCGATTACGATTCCATTGTGGAGCAGGCCAAAGGGCAGACCGTCACCTTTTACGGCTGGGGCGGCAACGAAGCCAATAACCGCTGGATCGACACGGTTCTAGCCCCTGCCGTTCAGGAAAAGTACGGGATCACCCTTCAGCGGGTGCCTATGGACATTGAGCAGGTCATGGCCAAGCTGGTGGGAGAAAAGCAGGCGGGGAAAGAAAACGGCTCCATCGACATGATCTGGATCAACGGGGAAAACTTCTATTCAGCCAAAGAAAACGATCTGCTGTTCGGGCCCGTCACCGGTTATCTGCCGAATTTTTCCAAGTATGTGGATGCCGAAGCCGACAACATCCGGTTCGATTACGGCTACCCCACGGACGGTTACGAATCGCCCTACGGCAACAACCAGATGGTGCTCATCACAGACAGCGCAAAAACATCGGAAACGCCTAAAAACGCCGCCGAATTTTTAGCCTTTGCCAAGGCGCACCCGGGGCGCGTCACCTACCCTGCGCTGCCGGATTTCACAGGCCGCACCTTCGTGGTGAACCTGATCTACAACTTGGTGGGATATGAGCAGTTCCAAACCATGGAAGCCCAGAAGGAAACCGTCCGGGAGGCCATCGAACCGGCCCTGGACTATCTCCGGGAGCTGAACCCATACCTTTGGAACCAGGGGAAAACTTTCCCCGCCACCAGCGCCCAGGTGGACACCATGTTCGCGGACGGAGAATTGGACCTTACCATGAGCTGCTATCCCTATACTTACCTGGCGGAGGTTGAAAAAGGGACTTTCCCCGCCACCGCGCACTCCTTCATCTTTGAAAACGGCATGGCCGCGGATACGGACTTTATCGCCGTCGCGGCCAATTCCCCCCACAAGGCAGGGGCGCTTGTGGTCATGAACGAAGTCCTCAGCCCGGAAATGCAGGCGGCCCGGCTGGACATTGCAAAAATCTGCCCCGCCATCGACAGCGCCCGCATGGGCCCCGAAGAACAGACACTCTTTGAAAACGCCATGCCTTCCGGCGGCGGCACGATCCCGCTGGAAGAACTGAATGAGAAAAAACTGCCGCAGATGCCTGCAAGGCTGGTGCCTATTATTGAAGAAATCTGGCTGGAGGAGGTTGTGGGCAAGTGAAACGGCGGAAATTCCCCCTTTTGCTCTTGATGCCGCTGATTTTACTGACCCTTCTTGTGCTGGGCAGCGTCATAATCTGCGGGGTCCAGAGCCTGGGCGTCATACCCTCCCTGGGCCTTACCAAGCCCACCTTGCGGTATTTCTCCGATTTAGCCCAGGGAAATACCGCCGCCTCTTCCGGCAGCCTGCTTTCCAGCGCGGGACTCAGCTTATATATTGCCTTCGCCTCCTCCCTTTTGTCTGTCTTGGCAGGCGTTTTGCTGTGCTGGGCGGTCACCTTGTGCAAAAAGGCCGGCGGGATTTTGCGGCAGCTGCTGACGGTCCCCATCATGCTGCCCCACTTAGTCGCGGCGCTGTTTACCGTGTTTTTATTCTCCCAGTCCGGCGTTTTTGCAAGGCTGCTGTATGCCCTGGGGCTGCTTCCTTCGCAGGAGGCGTTCCCATCATTGCTCTACGACCAAAACAGCGTCGGCATCATTCTGGCGTATCTGTGGAAAGGCATCCCCTTTGTCTGCTATTTTGTCCTTCCTTCCATGAGTGGGATCGAGCCGGCTTTATATGAAGCGGCATACAGCATGGGGGCCGCAAAATGGAAAACGTTTTTCCAGATCACACTGCCGATCTGCCTGCCGGCGGTTCTGGGGGCGTTTTTTATCCTGCTGTCCTATAATTTCGGCGCGTACGAGCTGCCCTTCCTTCTGGGTGCAACTTCCCCCAAGGCCCTTCCTGTGCAGGCGTATATCGAATACACCCATCCGGATCTGCTGCACCGCCCCTACGCCATGGCCATGAATACGGTGATGCTGCTTATTTCCCTGGTATTCGCTTTTGGATGGAAATGGGCGGATTCCCTCATTTCAAAACGTTGGGGAGGCAGTCCGCAATGAAGAAACAGCATCATCCTGCCGCCGCGGCAGGCATCGTCTTCTCCGGCCTCTGCATCCTGCTTCCCCTTGCGGTACTGGCGGTTTGGAGTATCTCCGCCCAATGGGCATGGCCGGATATTCTGCCGCAAAAATTTTCCTTTCGCGCATTGGGGGAACTGTTCGGCGGATATTCCGGCGCAATGGATGCCCTTGGACTCTCTGTACTGCTGGGGCTGGCCAACGCATCCTGTTCAACAGTGGTTGGGACGATGACGGCGCGGGCCGTGGTCTTTTACGATTTCCCCGGCAAACGCTGGATATCGTTTGCGGCAATGCTCCCGATCCTGCTTCTCGGCACGGCCCTTGCCATGGGCCTGCACGTCGTCTTTCTGCGCATCGGGCTGGCCGACACCTTTGCGGGGGTCATGCTTGCCCATATCATCCTTTCCACGCCCTATACGGTGAAGCTGATGCTGGATGCCACCGAGGCGATCGGCCGTTCGTATGAAGAAGCCGCGCTGACCCTTGGCGCAAACAGCCTGCGGGCATTTTTTTCGGTGTCGCTGCCGGCACTGCTTCCGGGCATTGCGGCCTCCTTTGTCATGTCCTATATCCTCTCCTTTGGGGATTATTTCCCCACCCTGCTGATCGGCGGAGGGAACGTGCGCACTTTCACGGTGATGATGGTACCGTATCTCCAAAGCGGCGATAGGACGATTGCGGCAGCTTACAGCGTCGTGTATATGCTGGTAACGCTCGCGGTATTTTTCATATTCGACCTTGCAGTCAAACGAAAAAAACTGATAACTGATATATAAAGGAATGTTAAAAACTCACACATTCAGCAGTTCACATAATTCCGACATTTGGTCCCTTGCGCCGCTTTGCTCACTTGCCGCTTTTTCAGGCTGGTTATATTCGCACAAATACACATAGGTATTCCAAAGCCTGTTCAGCAGAGTGTAGATTCCCCTGCGGATGCGGGCGGCAGGGCTTTGCGGCAGCTTCCGGCCATAGCCTTCCCAGAAGCTATCTTCCGAATAGGTCCAACGGATCGAAGAAAATTCAAAATCCGGATCTCCCCATATGGCTCTGTCCGCATCAATGATTGCGGCAAATCGGGGCTTTGGGGTATCTGCGGAAATCAATATGTTCCCAAGCTAAAGGTCAGCATGCACAAGGCGCGGCTCTTTGATTTCATCCAGATATGGAATCGCTTTTTTGAACAGCAGCCTGATTTGCGCAAGCTCTCGTTCTTCATAAATGGCAGCAGGCGCGCCGACTTGTTCCCAGCCGTATAATTCATGGAACAAGGCCTCGCTCCACAGAGCAAAACCGCCGCCCTCCTCAACTTCCATGATCCTTCCAAAGCGGGAGGCCTTGACACTGTGCAGCTTCGCAGCCGCAGCGCCGATATCCCGGCAAACACGGACTCTGTCCTGCGAATCCAGGGTGATTTCGCTCATTGGCTTGCTCGGGATATACCGGACAAACATAAAATCACGGTCTATGATCCTTTTTGACGTGTCCACCGCTAAAATCTCGGAGGCGGGGATGCCATACTTTGCGCAAAGGGAGTACACCTGTGTTTCGGCCTCCATCAGGCGATGCTCAAACGGCATGAGCAGACGCCGGTTCACAGGCCCGGCGCGGAGGACAACGCGTCCATACTTTATCGTTTCCACAAGATAAGTCGTGTTGAACAGGCCCCCTGTCAGCAGCTGAGCCGAGGCCATCTCAGTGTGCAGGGCTGCTGATACGATTTCGGTCAGTTCATTTTCGGATAATTCAAGATATAATGACGATCCCATAGCCATTCCCCTGTTTCTTTCTGAAAATTACGTTTATTTTGTTCATTATAGCATGTAACGGCGACTTTATCAACGGGATCTATGAAGCAATTCAGCCCCGGGGAAGGGATATTGACAAGAAAAGACAGAAGCGTTACAATAAAAACGTTAGTTTTTATCAAAAGCGAGGCTTCAGAAAATGGCAAAACAACCTGTAGCCCTGACAAGCGGAAGCGTTGCCAGGGGTATGCTGCTGTTTGCGGTGCCGATTTTTTTCAGCAACCTGTTCCAGCAGCTTTATAATGCGGTGGACTCCCTGATCGTGGGCAATTTCCTCGGGGGCGAGGCCCTGGCGGCAGTCAGCTCCTCCGGGAGCCTGATTTTTCTGCTGACCGGGTTCGTCAACGGGGTGAGCCTGGGGGCCGGGGTGTTGATCGCGCGGCATTTCGGCGCGAAGGACAGCGAGGCCCTGTCCCGGACCGTCCACACAACTGTGGCCCTGGGGCTGGCGGCGGGTGCCGCCCTGACCCTCATCGGCGTGGTCCTGACTCCTCAGATCCTGCGCTGGATGGGCACGCCGGACGACGTTATCGGAAATTCCATCATCTATTTCCGCATTTATTTCATAGGCTCCATCCCGGTGGTGCTGTATAACGTGGGGGCAAGCATCCTTCAGTCGGTCGGGGACAGCCGCAGCCCCATGTGCTACCTGATCGCGGCTTCCCTGCTCAACGTGGTCCTGGACCTGCTGTTTATCGGCGGATTCTATATGGGGGTGGGGTCGGCGGCCCTGGCCACCATCCTCTCCCAGACCCTCAGCGCGACGCTGGCTTTCCGGAAGCTCTGCCGGAGCAAGGAGGCTTACGGCGTGCGCTGGCGGCAGGTCCGGTTCCATGGTCCGACGCTCCGGGCTGTAGTGGTGCAGGGCGTTCCCTCCGGTATTCAAAATTCGGTGATCTCCTTAGCGAACGTTATCGTGCAGGCCAACATCAACTCCTTCGGCGCTCAGGCCATGGCCGGGTGCGGCGCTTACAGCAAGGTGGAAGGCTTCGCCTTCCTGCCGGTCACCTGCTTCGCCATGGCCCTGGCCACCTTTGTGAGCCAGAACATCGGCGCGGGCCAATTAGACCGGGTCCGTAAAGGGACGCGCTTCGGCATCGTCACTTCGGCGGCACTTGCAGAAGTCATCGGGATCGGGATATTCACCCTGGCCCCCTTTCTCATTGGCATGTTCAACGGCGAAGCGGACGTTATTGCCTTCGGCGTACAGCAGGCGCGGACAGCGTCGCTCTTTTACTGCCTGCTGGCTTTCAGCCATTGCTGCGCCGGGATTTTAAGGGGAATGGGGCGGCCTGTCGTCCCCATGATGATTATGCTGGCCGTCTGGTGTGTGCTGCGGATCATTTACATCACCGTCACGCTGTATTTCATCCCCCATATCGGGGTAATCTTCTGGGCCTATCCCCTGACCTGGTTCATCAGCTCGGCGCTGTTTTGCTGGTACCTGCTCCGCACTCCCCTTCCCTCTCCGGAAAAGGGCGCGCCTGCGGGGCATTAAGCCCTGGGGCGGATGCCTGTCCGGGTAATCAAAAATTCTTCTGGATCAAGCTACGGCGGCTTTGTGTGAATCAAAGCCGCCGTTTTCGCTGAAATGGTCATCCATTGGAGCCTATCACTGCCACTCTCATCAAGTTCTCCTCCTAGTATTTGGATATACCATCAACGGACAGCTTCTGGTGCTCATCCGCAATTGCATCGAAAAATTTGAAGAAAAACCAAGCCCACCAGGAAGAACTAAAGGCCTCACGCCGCCCCCGCATAAAGTGAAAAGGAAATTGCCCGGAGCTGTCAGATTTTTTCCGCTAATTCATCACGCAAAAGCTCCAGGGCCTTTTTTTCGATGCGCGATACATAGGAGCGTGAAATCTGGAGCTTCTTCGCAATCTCCCGCTGGGTCAGGGGGCGGCCCCCCGTCATGCCGTACCGCAGGCAGATGATGGTCTGTTCCCGGGGAGAGAGCCGCCGGAGAATGGCTTTTTTCAGCTGCTCCGAATCGTTCTGCCGGTCGATGAGATCCGCCACATTCATATCATCCGCCATCAGGTCCATCAGCGTCAGAGGGTTGCCGTCCTTATCAGATTCCACCGGGTCGCTGATGGACACATCCCCGGCGCTTTTTTTGATGCCTCGGAAATACATGAGGATCTCATTTGCTATCCTCTCTTGACGGCTCCTCAGGTCCTGTCGAATCAGCGCCGTCGTGATGGAACAGGTAGATGTGCGCGTTTTCCCCGTCCCAGACGATTTTGCGGATCAACGTCCTAATGGCGGCGCGCTTCTCCTCCACCGTGTATTCTTCCATGCTTTCTCCCATAGTGGAAAGCATCTGGCGAAGCGTATCAAATTCCATGCCGGCAAGGTCATGCTGCCGCGTCATTGCGTCCAGCTCTTCCAGGCGATTTTGCAAAGACTTCCCTTTTTCATGAAGCTCGTCAATCTGTTCCAGGATGTATTTTTCCGCGTGGGCGCCCGCGGCTTTCCCCAGAGAAAGGACCAGCGCTTTGATCTGGTTTTCGTTGTTGGCGAGCTGTCCCCTTACTCTTGCCGCTTCCGCGTCATATCCCGCAAGGCGGCCGCCGATCTTCTTTTTGGCCTGGGCGATCTGTCGCGCCATAGCTTCGCTGTTTTTGCCGAGGTCTTTTACTATGTCCATGACCTTAGCGTCCAATATATTTCCGCTTGCGTTTTTCATATTGCAGATCTGACTGCGGCTGCGTTCTTTTGAAGTGCAGAGATAGGTATAAACCGGCTCCCCTGCGGCGTTTTGGCGGTTCGACAGCTTGGGGCGCATATAATCGCCGCACTTCCCGCAGTAAAGCAAGCCGGACAGCAGCGCCATATTGCTCCGGGGTTTTCGGTAGCTTTTGGACTTGTTCCGTTCCAGGATCTTCTGCGTCTGTACCCATTGCGCGCCGGGAATGACGCCCTGGTGTTTTCCCACGGAAACGATCCATTCATTCATGGGCCTTTCCTGATGGGCCTTGCCCGGCTTCTGCAATGTCCGGTTATACGCCATAACCCCATGCTTGCCGTCGAACAGCTCTTTTTCAGCAAACAGGTCGGCCTCGTTTTCAACAAGGTACCTGTATGCATCCTCGTCCGCAATCATGTACACAGGGTTTGACAAAATCCCCTTGATCGCAAAACGGGTAAAGGTCTTGCCGCGTTTCGTGCGGTACTGCCCTGCCAACAGGAATTGGTCCGTTTTGGTGAGAGAGCCCGTTTCCAAGAACTTATCAAAAATCAGCTTGACCAGGCCGATCTCCTCGGGGATCATTTTCAGCATACACGCCTTGCGCTTTTTTCCGTCCACCGTTACATTGGAAATGCTTTCGGATTCATAGCCGGTGGGCGTTGTGCCGCCCAGCCAGCGGCCGGTTTTGGAGAGTTCGTGCATATTGTCCCGGATACGTTCCGCAATAGTTTCCCTTTCCAGCTGCGAAAAGACGGAGGCTATGTACATCATGGCCCGCCCCATTGGGGAGGATGTGTCGAATTGCTCCCGGATGGAAATAAAATCGATTTTCCGATTGCCCAAATCTTCAATCAGCTTGGCGAAGTCGCCGATATTGCGGCTGATCCGGTCCAGGCGGTAGACCACGATGGCCGCAAACTGCTCTTGGTGAGAATCCGCCATCATTTTCTGAAACTGCGGCCGTTCCAGCGTGCCGCCGGAAAAGCCCTCGTCCTCGTACACAAGGGCATTTTCCGCTTCATCCGCGCCAAAATGTGCGGCGATGTACTGGCGGCAAAGCTCGATCTGGTTTTCGATGCTTTCGCCCTTGCCGGTAAACTTGGACTTACGGGAATAGATCACAAACTGCTTGATCGCCTTGGTCCCCATCACATACTCTCCCTCTGAAAGTTATCCTATCATACCCTTCTATTATATTGAGAAGCTCTCACCTTTGATGTCATGTTCCGCAATTATATAGTATATTGATTACACAGCGGCAGATGTAAGCTGAGAATAAAGCGTTATACCATGTTTTTTAGAATTTTTTCAAAAATCAGGGCTTTGAGATCTTATTTAGATTTTTTCGGGATTTTTCATTTTTCTGAAACTTAAAAGATTCGACAAAAAATAATGGGATTTGTGCACTTTTTTCATTTCCTATGTAATTTTTCCTAAAAGCTACTTTTCAATTGAAAGAATCTATGTTATAGTATAAATGATTGGAGTACCATATACCTGTTTCAAACGGGCTTTTGAACCGCTTTAGGATGCCGAAGGCTTGAAAAGGATTGGGCCTTTTCTGCTTATCAATCGATACTTATTTATCGATTGATAAGATCCCAGCGCTGAAACGGTGCGGTGGGACAGGCGCGGACGGAAAGGAGTGTGCACATGGCTTCCAATCCTATTTCCCGACTGACTCTGCAAAGGCTTCCCACTTACCTGTCCTATCTGAAGAACCTGCCCGAAGGCAGCCCGCCGAATATATCGGCGGCGGTCATTGCGGCAGGGCTGGGACTTGGGGAGGTGCAGGTGCGGAAGGATCTCGCGTCGGTCAGCAATGCCGGAAGGCCGAAATTCGGGTATTCTGTCCTGGAGCTGGTCAAAGACCTGGAGCATTTCCTGGGGTATGGCATCTATCACCGTGCCGTTTTGGTCGGCGTGGGGAATCTCGGCCTTGCCCTTCTCTCTTATCCCGGCTTTATGGATTATGGGCTCCACATTGTCGCCGCCTTTGACGTAAACCGGGCGTTGATTGGCAGCACCGTGGACCAAAGGCCGATCCTGCCGGCAGAAGCACTGTCCGGCTACTGCCGGGAAAGCGGGATCCAGATTGGCGTGCTCACCGTGCCGGCGGCAGCGGCCCAAAGCTGCTGCGATGCGCTGGTAAGCGGCGGGGTGCGGGCAATTTGGAATTTTGCTCCCGTGCATCTCCAGGTTCCGCCAGGAGTGCTGGTCCAGCGGGAAAACATGGCGTCTTCTCTGGCACTACTCTCCTATCACCTGAAAACCCAAAACGGTTCCCCGGAAAAGTCAGATTAATGGGCCGTCAAACTGAAACGAAAATTGGAGGAAAGAGAAATGAGTAAAAAAGTAACTATCATCGGCGCTGGCAGTGTTGGCTCGACGATCGCCTATACTATGGCGGTAAACGGCATTGCCACGGAAGTGGTCATGATCGACATCAATGAATCCAAATCCCTGGGCGAGGCTCTCGACATCCGGCAGGGCGTTTCCTTCTGTCCCCCGATTTCCATCTACGCCGGCAGCTATGCCGATGCAAAGGATTCCGACATCGTAATCCTGACCTCCGGCGTTGCCCGGAAGCCCGGACAGTCCCGCCTGGAGCTGGCGCAGGTAAACGTCAACATCACCAAGTCCATCGTGCCCGAAATCACGAAATACGCCCCCAATGCGGTGTACATCATCGTCAGCAACCCGGTTGACATCCTCACCTATGTGTTCACCAAGGTTTCCGGCCTGCCGGAAAAACAGATCATCGGTTCCGGCACCATTCTGGACACCGCCCGCCTGCGCGCCCGCCTGGCTGAATATTTTACCATCAACCAGCAGAACGTTCACGCTTATGTATTCGGCGAGCATGGCGATACCTCCTTCGTTCCGTGGTCCATCGGCAACATCTCCAACATTCCCATCGACCAGTACAGCGACTGCCTGACCGAAAAAGGCAACGCGATCCCCAAACTGGTCCACAGCGACGTGGAAAACTACATCCGCAAATCCGGCGGCAAGATCATTGAGCGCAAAGGCGCTACTTTCTATGCGGTCGCGGTTTCTGTCTGCCACATCTGCAAATGCATCTTCAGCGATGCCGACACCACCATGACCGTTTCCAGCATGATGCACGGCGAATACGGCATCGAGGACATCTGCCTGAGCACCCTGAGCATCGTGGGCGCGGGCGGTCTGGCCGGCAAGCTGATGATCCCGCTGACCGACGAGGAAACCGCTTTGCTCCACAAGAGCGCCGACAGCCTGAAAGCCGTCCTGAATGGTATCCAGATCTAACAAACATGTGCGGCCGGAAAACGGGCGGCTGACCGCCGCCCCTTTCGCCGGTTATGGATTTTTTATCGAAGAAAGCGAGAGATCGAAATGGAGAACAGTAAGCAGGAATACAGAATCGAGCACGATTCCATGGGCGAAGTAAAAGTCCCTGCCGATAAGTACTGGGCCGCGCAGACTGAGCGCAGCCATGAAAACTTCCTCATTGGCGTCGGAATCGAAACCATGCCGCGGGAAATCACCCACGCGTTCGGCATCCTGAAAAAGGCCGCCGCCCGGGCGAACCATGCCCTGAAGCCGGAGAAAATGACCGCAGAAAAGCTGGACGCCATCTCCAAAGCCTGTGATGAGGTGATCAGCGGTTCTTTGAACGACCATTTTCCTCTGGTGGTCTGGCAGACCGGCAGCGGCACCCAGTCAAACATGAACGCCAATGAGGTCATCGCCAACCGCGGCAATGAAATCGCCGGCAAAAAGCTCCTGCACCCCAACGACGACATCAATATGAGCCAGTCCTCCAACGATACGTTCCCCACGGCAATGCACATTTCGGCGGTGCTGGCAATCGAAGATAAGCTGTTTCCCGCCATCGACCTGCTGGTCGACACCTTCCGCCGTCTGGAAGAAGAGAACCGCGGCGTGGTCAAAAGCGGACGCACCCACCTCCAGGACGCTACCCCCATTCAGTTCTCCCAGGAGATCAGCGGCTGGCGTTCTTCCCTGGAAAAGGACAAAAAGATGCTGGAGCTGGCCCTGCCGGAGCTGAAGGAGCTGGCCCTGGGCGGCACCGCTGTCGGCACCGGCTTAAACGCCCCCGCCGGCTTTGACGTGAAGGTGGCCGAGGAGGTTTCCGCCCTCACCGGCAAGCAGTTCATTACTGCCCCCAACAAGTTCCACGCCCTCACCAGCAAGGACGAGCTGGTCTTCGCTCACGGCGCGCTGAAGGCCCTTGCCGCCGACATGATGAAGATTGCAAACGACGTCCGCTGGCTGGCAAGCGGCCCTCGGGACGGCCTGGGCGAAATCTTCATCCCCGAAAACGAGCCCGGCTCCTCCATCATGCCCGGCAAGGTGAACCCCACTCAGTGCGAGGCTGTCACCATGGTGGCCGTTCAGGTCATGGGCAACGACGTGGCTGTGGGCATGGCCGCTTCCCAGGGCAACTTCGAGCTGAATGTGTTCATGCCGGTGTGCATCTACAACTTCCTCCAGTCTGCCCGGCTGCTGGCGGATTGCATCGTTTCCTTTAACAACAACTGCGCGGTAGGCATCAAGGCCAACCGGGAGAAAATGCACCACAACCTGCACAACTCCCTGATGCTGGTCACCGCCCTGAACCCCTACATCGGCTATGAAAACGCCGCTAAAACGGCCAAGAAAGCATATAAGGACAATATCTCCCTGAAGGAGGCCTGCGTCGAGCTGGGATTCCTGACTGCGGAGAAATTCGACGAGGTGTTCCATCCGGAAGAGATGGCCTGACGCCCGTCCGGCAAATTACAATAAGGGAAGGGAATCGTATGGTTTTTAGTTATTATCCCGGCTGCACGCTGAAAAACAAGGCCCAGGACCTGGACCGTTACGCGCGCCGTTCCGCGGAAGCCCTGGGTTTTACCCTGGAAGAGCTTCCGGAATGGCAGTGCTGCGGCGGCGCCTATTCCATGGCGCAGGATGAGATCGCCAGCAAGCTGGCGGCGGTCCGCGCGCTGAACGCCGCCAAGGAGCAGGGCCGTACCCTGGTTACCCTCTGCTCCGCCTGCCACAATGTGCTCAAACAGGCCAACCACGACATGAAGGAAAACGAAGAGTTTTCCCAGAAGGCCAACAATTATATGCAGCTCCCGGAACCCTATCTGGGGGAAACCAAGCTGCTCCATTATCTGGAAGTCCTGCGGGATGTTGTCGGCTTTGAGGAACTGGCCAAAAAGGTCAAAAATCCCCTCACCGGCAAGCGCATCGGCGCTTATTACGGCTGCCTGCTGCTCCGCCCCGGCAAAATCCTCCAGATGGACAACCCGGAAAACCCGAAGATCATGGAAGACCTCATCCGCGCTTTGGGCGCTGAACCGGTGATCTACGCCAACCGCAACGAATGCTGCGGCGGCTATGTCACCATGGAAGACCCCGCCCTGGCCCGCAAAAAAAGCGCTGCGGTGATGGAAAACGCCGCCGAGATGCAGGCGGACCTGCTGGTCACCGCCTGCCCGCTGTGCCAGTACAACCTCACAAAAAACACCCCCGAGGCGGGCCGCTTGCCGGTGCTTTACTTTACGGAGCTTCTGGCGGAAGCCCTTGGCGTAAAAGACTGAGAAAGGAGAGCGAACCATGAGCAAAAACGATAAAGAACAAGTTCTCCGCTCCAGCGGTGTCGATGTCCTGAAGTGCATGCGCTGCGGCAAATGCTCCGCCACCTGCCCTTCTTACGACGAGATGGAATATCACCCGCATGAATTTGTGTATATGGTGGAGAAAGGCGAAATCGACAAGCTGATGGCTTCCCCGTCGATCTACAAATGCCTTTCCTGCTATGCCTGTGTGGAACGCTGCCCCCGCGGCGTGGAGCCCGCGAAGCTTGTGGAAGCGGTGCGGCTGCTGGTCATCCGCCAGCAGGGCCAGAACCATCTGAAGGCTGACGACATCCCCGATCTTCTGGACGAGGAGCTGCCGCAGCAGGCCATTGTCACCGCCCTTCGCAAGTACAGCAAGTAAGGAGGAAGCAAAATGCAAAGAATTGGCGTGTTTGTCTGCTGGTGCGGCAGCAATATTGCCGCTACCGTGGATGTGAACGCGGTTTCCGAGGCGCTGGGCCATGAGCCGGGCGTCGTCTACTCCACAAACTATCAATACATGTGCTCGGAAGCGGGCCAGAACCTGATTAAGGATGCCATCAAGGAACAGCACCTGACCGGCGTCGTGATCTGCTCCTGCTCTCCCCGTATGCACGAAAATACCTTCCGGAAAGCGGCGGCTTCCGCTGGCCTCAACCCCTATATGGTGGAGATCGCCAACATCCGCGAGCAGTGCTCCTGGATCCACAAGGACATGGCCACCGCTACGGAAAAGGCTATCATCCTGGGCCGCGCCGCCATCGCGAAGGTGCAGCTCAACACTCCCCTGGTCGCCGGACAGAGCCCGGTAACCAAACGCGCGCTGGTCATCGGCGGCGGCATCGCGGGTATCCAGACCGCTTTGGACATTGCGGACGCCGGCTTTGAGGTGGACATTGTGGAAAAACAGCCCACCATCGGCGGCAAAATGACCCAGCTGGACAAAACCTTCCCCACCCTGGACTGCGCGGCCTGTATCCTCACCCCCAAAATGGTGGACTGCGCCCAGAACGAGAACATCAACATCTTCTCCTACAGTGAAGTGGAGGAGGTCAAGGGCTTCGTGGGTAATTTCTCCGTGAAAATCAAGCGGAAAGCCCGTTATGTGGATGAAAACAAATGCACCGGCTGCGGCCTGTGCACCGAAAAATGCCCGCAGAAGAAGGTCCCCAACGAGTTCAACCTGGGGATGGACAACCGCCGGGCCATCTACATCCCTTTTGCTCAGGCAGTCCCGAAGGTCGCCACCATTGACCCCGACTACTGCAACATGCTCAAAAACGGCAAATGCGGCGTCTGCGCCAAGGTCTGCACCGCCGGCGCCATCGACTACAAGCAGAAGGACGAGATCGTGGAGCGCGAATACGGCGCTATCGTCGTCGCTACCGGCTACAATCCCATTAAGCTGGACAACTTTGACGAATACGCCTACTCCCAGAGCAAGGACGTCGTCACCTCCCTGGAGTTTGAGCGCCTGACCAACGCGGCTGGCCCCACCAACGGTACCCTGCTGCGGCCCTCCGACGGCAAGCATCCCCACACCATCGTCTTTGTACAGTGCGTCGGCTCCCGCGATACCTCCGGCTGCGGCAAGCCCTACTGCTCCAAGATCTGCTGCATGTACACCGCCAAGCACGCCATGCTCACCCGGGAAAAATATCCGGATACCGACGTGTATGTCTTTTATATCGACGTGCGTACCCCCGGCAAGAACTTTGACGAGTTCTACCGCCGCGCCGTTGAGGAATACGGCGTCCACTACATCAAGGGCATGGTCGGCAAGGTGACCCCCCGCGCCGACGGCAAGCTGTCGGTCCAGGCGTCCGACCTCATCTCCAACGAACAGCTCCACATCGACGCGGACATGGTGGTCTTAGCCGCCGCCATCGAGCCCGATAAGAGCGCCCGTCCGCTGGCAACCATGCTGACCGCCAGCATGGACACCAACGATTTCTTCACCGAAGCGCATCCGAAGCTCCGTCCGGTGGAAAGCCCCACTGCCGGCATCTTCCTGTCCGGCGCATGCCAGGGCCCGAAGGATATCCCGGAAACGGTTTCCCAGGCCGGCGCGGCCGCCGCAAAGGTTATCGGCCTGCTGGCAAAGGACAAGCTCACCGGCAACCCCTGTGTGGCTCATTCCGACGAGATGATGTGCAACGGCTGCTCGTCCTGTGAAAAGGTCTGCCCCTACGGCGCCATCAGCTATGTGAACAAGGAATTCCGGATGCCTGACCGGACCACGGCGATCCGACGCGTTGCTTCGGTCAACGAAGCAGTCTGCCAGGGCTGCGGCGCCTGCACGGTGGCCTGCCCCTCCGGCGCGATGGACCTGAAGGGCTTCTCTAACAGCCAGATTATGGCGGAGGTAGATGCGATATGCAACATGAAGTAAAAGAATTTAAGCCGAAAATCGTAGCTTTCTGCTGCAACTGGTGCTCCTACGCGGGCGCTGACCTGGCGGGGACCAACCGCCTCAACTACCCCGCCGACGTAAAGATCATCCGGGTGCCCTGCTCCTGCCGCGTGAACCCCATGTTCATTCTCCGGGCCTTCCAGCGCGGCGCGGACGGCGTGATCCTCTGCGGCTGCCACCCCGGCGACTGCCACTACACCACCGGCAACTACTACACCCGCCGGCGGATGACCCTGCTCTTCTCCATGCTGGATTACCTGGGCATTGAGAAGGAGCGCACCCGTGTCGAGTGGGTTTCCGCAGCGGAAGGCGCCAAGTTCGCCGCCACCATGAACGAATTTGTGGCCGCTGTGACCAAACTGGGCGAAAACAAGAGATTGGAGGATCTGAGATGCAAGAAGTAATCCTCGCGAAGGCCAAAGAGCTGCTGCAGAACTCGACCGTCAATCGCGTGCTGGGCTGGAAAACCGGCGAATTCGCCTATGATGTGACCCCCGCCGTGTTTGAAAGCGCGGAAGAGCTGGACCAGGGCTTTGTGGCCAACGATTTCTGCGGAAACAACCTTTCCAAGTATTTGATCAAAGAATCCCGCAAACCGGGAAAAGTGCTGGTTTTCTTAAAGCCCTGCGACACCTACAGCTTTAACCAGCTCATTAAAGAGCACCGCATTGTCCGGGAAAACGTCTACGCCGTAGGCATCCCCTGCGACGGCAAGACCGACGGCGAGGCCCTGAAGTCCAAAGGCCTCAAGGGCATCACCGGCATCACCTCCGACGGCGATAATTTTGTAGTGGAAACCCTTTACGGCAAGGAAACCGTGGCGAAAAAGGACGTCCTGCCGGAACGGTGCTTAAACTGCAAGAGCAAAAAGCACGTCGCCTATGACGAGCTCATCGGCGAAGAAGGCGAAGTGCTGGACAACCACCGCTTTGACATGGTGGCCAAACTGGAGGCCATGACCCCCGACGAGCGCTTTGAATTCTGGCGCGGCGAACTTTCCCGCTGCATCCGCTGCAACGCCTGCCGCAACGTCTGCCCCGCCTGCTCCTGCGAAAAATGCGTATTCGACAACAACGCTTCCGGCATTGCCCAGAAGGCCGCTGCCGACAGCTTTGAGGAGAATATGTTCCACATCATCCGGGCATTCCATGTGGCCGGCCGCTGCACCGACTGCGGCGAGTGCTCCAGAGTCTGCCCGCAGCACATCCCGCTGCACCTGCTGAACCGGAAATTCATCAAGGATATCGACACCTTCTACGGCGATTACCAGGCTGGTGCCGATACCGACAGCCGCGCGCCCCTCACCAATTTCACCGAGGGCGACGTGGAACCCAGCATCGTATATGAAAGGGAGGGAAACTGAGCCATGCTGAAACTTTCCCTTGCAAAGCTCAATGACCTGTTCGCCGCGGTTTCCGCCGGGTGCACCCTCTACCTGCCGGTGGACGATCCTTCCAGCGGCCGCGCGAACTACCGGAAATGGACCGAAGGCACGGAGCTGAGCCGCGCGCTCAACACCGTCCGCAGCGCCAAGGACTTCTTCTTTCCCCAGACCGAAAACCTGGTGGATTTCAAAATGAAGGGCAAGGAAATCGAGATCATTGACCCCCGTTCCGAGCAGGAGGATTTCGTGGTATTCGGCGTGCGTGCCTGCGACGCCCGCAGCTTCTCCATTCTGGACCGCGTGTTCCTGGCTGAGCCGGTGGACACCTATTACCAGTCCCGCCGGGAGCACGGCATTGTAGTCACCATGGCCTGCACCCGCCCCGAGGAAACCTGCTTCTGCCAGAGCTTCGGCATTGACCCTACCCATCCGGAGGGCGACGTGAGCTGCTGGATGGACGAGGAGAACCTCTACCTCTCCGTCAACACCGAAAAGGGCAAAAAATTCGCGGAGCTGGCCGGAGGGCTGCTGGAGGAAGGCGGCGAGGAAGCTGTCAAAGCCCAGCAGGAAGATGTTTCCGCTTTGATGAAAAAGCTGCCCCTTGCGAATTTCTCCACCGACAAATTCGGCGGCGACGTTTTGATGAAAGCCTTCGATTCTTCCAAGTGGAAGGAACTTTCGGAAAGCTGCCTGGGCTGCGGTACCTGCACCTTTGTCTGCCCCACCTGCCAGTGCTACGACATCCGGGACTTTGACACCGGAAACGGCGTCACCCGCTTCCGCTGCTGGGATTCCTGCATGTACTCCGATTTCACCCTGATGGCAAGCGGCAACCCCAGAACCAGCCAGCTGGAACGGTTCCGCCAGCGGTTCATGCACAAGCTGGTGTATTTCCCGGCCAACAACGAAGGCATTTACGGCTGTGTCGGCTGCGGGCGCTGTCTCTCCAAGTGCCCCATCTCCATGAACATCGTCAAGGTCGCAAAATGCCTGGAAGGAGAACTGTGATATGAGTAATGAAACATTGATCCCCAAAATCGGCGTTGTGACCGATATCCGCGTCGACACCCCGGACATCAAAACCTTCCGGGTGGTGGGCCTGGACGGCAAAAAGGTGTTTGATCACTTCCCCGGTCAGTGCGCAATGCTCTCAATCCCCGGCGTCGGCGAGGCGATGTTCTCCATCACCTCCTCCCCCACCCTGGAAGAATACATGGAATTTTCCATTAAAAAATGCGGCTGTCTGACCAGCTGGCTCCACGCCATGGATGTGGGCCAGCAGATCACCATCCGCGGGCCCTACGGCAACGGCTTCCCGGTGGACACCGATTTCAAGGGGAAAGACCTTCTTTTCGTCGCCGGCGGCGTTGGTCTGGCCCCCCTCCACTCGGTCATCAACTACTGCCGTGCCAAACGGGAAAACTACGGCCACATCCGCATCGTCTACGGCTCCCGTTCCAAGGATGACCTGCTCGATTACCAGGAGATCCTGAACGAGTGGATGGCTGACCCCAACATTGAGGTCAACCTGACCATTGACCGGGAGCAGGAGGGCTGGGACGGACACGTGGGCTTTGTTCCCAACTTCGTCAAGGAACTGAATCCTGACGTGGGGATGACCGTCGTTCTCTGCGGACCTCCCGTTATGATCAAGTTTACCTTACAGGGTCTTAAGGAGCTCGGCTTCCAGGAAACCCAGGTCTACACCACTATGGAGCTGCGCATGAAGTGCGGCGTCGGCAAATGCGGCCGCTGCAACATCGGCAGCAAGTACGTCTGCAAGGACGGCCCGGTGTTCCGCTTCGACCAGCTTGACGAGCTTCCCAACGAGTATTAAAAGGAGAGTAGCGCAATGGAAAAAATGGTTCATATCTTTTTGATGGGGAAAGAATATGAAGTCCCCTCTAACTTGACCATTATGAAAGCGATGGAATACGCGGGCTACCAGCTCATCCGCGGCTGCGGCTGCCGGAACGGCTTCTGCGGCGCCTGCGCCACCATCTACCGTATCAAAGGCGACCGGGAACTGAAGGTCTGCCTGGCTTGCCAGACCAAGGTGGAGGACAATATGTATGTTGCCACCCTCCCCTTCTTCCCGCTGGTTAAGCAGGTTTACGACATCGAAAAGATTTCCCCCACCCAGCAGATCATGATGCAGCTTTACCCGGAAATCTACGCCTGCATCGGCTGCAACGCCTGCACCAAGAGCTGCACCCAGGGCTTGAACGTCATGCAGTACATCGCCTATGCGCAGCGGGGCGACTTTGAAAAGTGCGCCGAGGAGTCCTTTGACTGCGTTATGTGCGGCGTCTGCTCCTCCCGCTGCCCGGCTGGTATCTCCCATCCCCAGGTGGCCATGCTGGCCCGCCGTCTGAACGGCAAATACCTGGCTCCCAAATCGGAGCACCTGGAAAACCGGGTCCGCGAAATCCAGAACGGCGACTTCAAGGAGCTGCTGGAAGGCTTAATGCAGAAGCCGCTGGAAGAAATGCAGGAACTTTACAACCACAGAGAGATCGAGAAATAAGGAGGGCCAGTTCATGTATACAAAAGAAATGCTGGAATCCATGAAAAAGGTAGAGGCCAACCGCGCGGCCAATGCTGTGATGGAACCCAGAAGAATGACCGCGGAAGAGAAGGATACCCTCCTGAAAACCTATCACCCCGACTACCGTCAGGAAGAATTCGACGTGCTGGCGGTGGGCCCTAACAAGGGTGAGAAGGTCCCCAAAGAGCTGGCTGCCCTGCTTCAGGCCAACAGCCGCATTGACCCCGCCAAGATCGACCTGAGCCATGTGGACTACGACGTGGACGTTCTCATCATCGGCGGCGGCGGCGCAGGCGCTTCTGCTGCCATTGAGGCGGACAATGCCGGCGCCAAGGCCATGATCGTCACCAAGCTGCGCATCGGCGACGCCAACACCATGATGGCGGAAGGCGGCATCCAGGCGGCGGACAAGCCCAACGACAGCCCCGCTATCCATTACCTGGACGCTTTCGGCGGCGGACATTTCGCTGCAAAGCCGGAGCTGCTCTATAAGCTGGTCAACGAGGCCCCCGAGGCCATCCAGTGGCTCAACAACCTGGGCGTAGAGTTCGACAAGGCTCCCGACGGCACCATGATCACCACCCACGGCGGCGGCACCTCCCGCAAGCGTATGCACGCGGCCAAGGACTATTCCGGCGCGGAGATCATGCGCACCCTCCGGGACGAAGTCCTCAACCGGGGCATCCCGGTGGTGGATTTCACCGCTGCCATTGAGCTGATCCTGGACAAGAACGGCAACGCGGCCGGCGCGGTCCTCCTGAACATGGAAACCCAGGAAATCCTCATTGCCCGGGCCAAGACCGTTATTATCTCCACCGGCGGCGCAGGACGCCTCCATTACCAAGGCTTCCCCACCTCCAACCATTACGGCGCTACCGCCGACGGTCTGATCCTCGCTTACCGGGCCGGCGCGAAGCTCCTCTACCCCGACACCCTCCAGTACCATCCCACCGGCGCGGCTTACCCCGAGCAGATCTTCGGCGCGCTGGTCACCGAGAAGGTCCGTTCTTTGGGCGCGAAGCTCATTAACGTCGACGGTGAAGTGTTCATGCATCCCCTGGAAACCCGCGACGTTTCCGCCGCGTCCATTATCCGGGAATGCTCCGACCGGGGCAAGGGCGTCACGACCCCCGAGGGTGTTGGCGTTTGGCTGGACACCCCGATGATCGAGCTCAAGGGCGGCGAAGGCACCATTGAAAAGCGCATCCCCGCCATGCTGCGGATGTTCGGCAAATATGATATCGATATCCGCAAAGAGCCCATTCTGGTTTACCCCACCCTGCACTATCAAAACGGCGGCATCGACATCGCCAGCGACGGCCAGAGCAACGTGGAAAACCTCTTTGTTGCCGGCGAGGCTGTCGGAGGCATCCACGGCCGCAACCGTCTGATGGGCAACTCTCTGCTGGACATCATTGTTTTCGGCCGCAACGCCGGCCGCAATGCCGCGGAGAAATCCAAGGGTGTCCAGGTCAGCGAGCTGACCCTGGCGCATGTGGACGCTTACAAAAAAGAGATGGAAGAAGCCGGTATCCATTCAGATATCGTTTCTCCCAAACTGCTGCCTGATTACAGACGGCATCAATAATTCCCGAAAAAATAAAAGCAGGAGGAATCCTCATGTCCATTCCAGAAATACTTGAATTTTTAATGATCCTGTCCTTCGGCATTTCCTGGCCGCTGAAATGCTACCGTTCCTACAAATCCAGAACGGCAAAAGGCAGTTCGGTCACCTTCACCATCTGCATCGCACTGGGCTATGTCTGCGGCATTATCTCCAAAATCATCCTGATTTCTCAGGGTCAGATCGAGCCCTACAACCTTGCCTTTAT
>DVOW01000039.1 GCA_018713335.1 Candidatus Merdivicinus intestinigallinarum
TTTTTGCAATACTCTGGAGAGAACCCCGGGCTCGTCCGACAGCTTGAAATACAATGTGCTCAGCTGGCTGTTGTCCTTTTCATCATATACCTGGACATTGTCCTTGTATTTATAAAAAGCGCTTCTGGAAATGCCCACGATCCGGCAGGCCTCGGAGGAATTTTTAGCCTGCGCTTTGGACAAGAGCTGTTTTGCTTCGATGACTTTGCGGAAAACATCGGGCAATATATCCGTATTCACAATCAGATACTGCGGCTTTTCGTTCATCCAAACCCCTCCAATTCAATCTGCGGATGTCCTGTGCGTTTGCAGCGGACATCCGTCAGTTGAGCACATCTGTAAACTAAACAAGTACAAATATATCACTTTGTCCGCTAATCTACAATTTCGATTTTTTGCTGATTTCCGGTAAAATCAAGTGATTTTTTGAAAAAATTCTATATTATCATCCGATTTCTTCTTTTTTCAAAAAAAATGATGTATAGATGTATTTTTAGCACAAAATGTAGATGATATAAAAGCTATTTTTGCGTTATTTTTTCGGATTTTTTCGCGGTGACATGTGAACTCAATAGAAGGACAGCTAATACATTGGGAACCGCCATTGCCAAATTCAGCAAATCGGACAGAGTCCATACGAAATCCAGCGGAAATACTGCCCCGGCCAGTACGGCGCACAGATACAAAATCCGGTAGATGCTCCGGCTTCTTTTGCCCGGATGGAGGTATTCCATGGATTTTTCGCCGCAGTAGCTCCAGCCTAAAATACTGGCCGCCGCGAAAAACAGAATGGACACTGCCAACAGCAAAACCCCATGCCTTCCCAGAACGGTTTCAAAGGCGGCCAGGGTCAGGGCCGCCCCATCTTTCCCCGCAAAGGGTACACCGCTGGTGAGGATCACCAGGGCCGTAATGCTGCACATGACCGTTGTGTCCAGGAATACCTCGATGATCCCCCACATCCCCTGGTCCGCCGGGGATCGGGCGTCCGCTGCGCCGTGGATAATGGGGGCCGATCCCATCCCCGCCTCATTGGAAAAAACGCCCCGGGCCACCCCATAGCGGATGCCCCGGCAAACCAAAAAGCCAAAAATGCCTCCTGCCGCCGCGGAAAAGTCAAATGCGTCCTGTACAATCAGGGAAATCACCTCGGGGATTTCGCCGCGATGGCCCCACAAAGCCCATGCTGACGCCCCAAGATAGAACACCGCTAAAAAAGGGATCACCCGTTCCGTCCATTTGGCAATCTTTGTGATTCCGCCAAACAGAACCATCCCGATCGCACACATTAAGCCCAGGCCCACTGCCCATTCTGGAATGCCGAATGCCGCCGAAACAGACTGGGCCGCAGCGTTTGCCTGGGCCATATTGCCAATGCCAAAGGATGCCAGAACGCAGGCAGCAGAAAACCACACTGCCATCCACCGGCAGTGAAGCCCTTTTTCCATATAGTACATGGGGCCGCCTATCTGTTCCCCATTGGCGTTTACTGTGCGAAACCGGACAGACAAAAAAATCTCCGCATACTTTATGGCCATAGCAAACAAAGACGACAGCCACATCCAGAATACCGCCCCCGGCCCGCCGCTGACAATGGCAGTTGCCACCCCGGCAATGTTCCCGGTCCCCAAGGTTCCGGCCAGGGCCGTAGCTGTTGCCTGAAATGGGGAGATCGCCCCGTCCCGTTTTTCTTTTTTGGCCGACAACCCGCCGAAAGTCGCCTTCCAAATGCGCCCGATCTGGAAAAACTGCATCCCTTTGAGCTTACATGTAAAAAAGATCCCCGCGCCTGCCAAAAACAGCAAAAACGCAGGGCCGGTCAGCAATTCCAATACTGCCATATAACCCAGCCCTTTCGTATGAAATTCCTTTCAACATCCGGGCCGGGCTATACCGGCGAAATCCATCAAGTATTGTGGTCAGAAACGTGGAACTGCTTCAGGTTTCCGATCTTTTTGCGGCGCTGTTCCAAAATCCCGCCGATATCGGAAAGCTCCACCCCCTGTTCTGCCATTAAGACCATCATGTGGTAAATCAAATCGCACATTTCGTTGGTCAGTTCGTCCTTGTCGTTGTTTTTGGCGGCAATAATCATTTCAGAACATTCCTCGCCGCATTTTTTCAGAATTTTGTCCAGCCCCTTGTCAAAAAGGTAGCAGGTGTAGGATCCTTCCTCGAAGTGCTCTTTGCGCTGTTTGACTACTGCAAACAGCCCTTCCAATGTATCATTCATCCTGATTCCTCCAAATCTCTTTAAAGAAACAGCTGTGGCTGCCGGTGTGGCAGGCCGGGCCGGTTTGATGCACCTTTACTAACAGGGTATCGTCGTCGCAGTCGGCGGTAATGGTCACAACCTTCTGCAAATGACCGCTAGTGGCCCCTTTGTTCCAAAGGCATTGGCGGGAACGGCTGTAAAACCAGGTGTAGCCGGTTTCCAGGGTTTTTTGCAGGCTTTCCCGATTCATATAGGCCAGCATTAAGACCTCGCCAGTTTCCGCTTCGGTGACAATGGCGGGGATCAGCTCCCCTTTTGCAAAATATTTGTCCAGTTCCATGTGCCCCTCCTAAATCCGCACCGGGATATTGCGGCTGCGCAGGTGCTCCTTCACCTGGCCCACCGTCAGTTCCTTGTAGTGGAACAGGGAGGCCGCCAGGGCCGCGTCCGCGCCGGTTTTCTCAAAGACTTCCGAAAAATGCGCAAGGCTCCCGCACCCGCCGGACGCGATGACCGGGATGTTCACCCGGGCAATCACGGCATTCAGCAAATCCAGGTCAAAGCCCTGCTTGGTGCCGTCCGCGTCCATGGAAGTCAGAAGGATTTCTCCTGCCCCCAGTTCACAGGCTTTGGCCGCCCATTCCACCGCGTCGATGCCGGTGTCTTTGCGTCCGCCCGCCACGAAGGCGTGCCAGGAGCCGTCCTCCATGCGTTTGGCGTCAATGGCCACTACTACGCATTGGCTGCCGAATTTGTCCGCGGCCTCTGCAATCAGCTGGGGATTTTTCAGAGCGGAGGAATTGACACTCACTTTGTCCGCCCCGGCCCGCAGCAATTTAGAAAAATCCTCCACACTGCGGATGCCGCCGCCGACGGTCAATGGCACGAATACCTGTTTCGCAGTTTTCCGCACCACATCCACAATGGTGTCCCGATTGTCGCTGGTGGCGGTAATGTCCAGGAAGACGATCTCGTCCGCGCCTTGTTCCATGTAGGCCCGGGCGCACTCCACCGGGTCGCCCACCTCCTGGATGCCCACGAAATTGACGCCCTTGACCACCTTCCCGTCCCGGACGTCCAGACAGGGGATGATGCGTTTCGCTAACATGGCCGCACCTCCCCCGCTTCCCGGATGGCCGCTTTCAGGTCCAGGGTCCCCTGGTAAAGGGATTTGCCGCAGATGGCCCCGTACAGCCCCAGCTTCCGCAGGGCAGTAATATCGTCCAAGTTGGAAATGCCGCCGCTTGCCACAATATTGCAGGAAACCGCCCGATTAATGGAGTCCAGTTCCTGCAAATTGGGGCCTGTTAAAGTGCCGTCTTTGGAAATGTCCGTGTAAATAATGGTGGAAACGCCTGCCTGCTCCATGGCTTTGGCCAAATCCAGATAGTGGGCCGCGGAGGTGTCCAGCCAGCCTTCCACCGCCGCCATGCCGTTTTTGGCGTCGATCCCCACGGCAATCTGATGGCCGTATTCTTTGACCGCCGTTTTCACCAGTTCCGGATTCCGGACAGCGGCGGAACCTAAAATCACCCGGCTAATCCCCCGGGAAAGATAGGCTTCCACTGTTTCCAAACTGCGGATTCCCCCGCCTACTTCCACCTTCAGGGAAGTTTCCCGGGCAATCTCGCAGAAAATCTCCGTATTTTGGGGCTTGGCGTCCTTGGCCCCGTCCAAATCCACCATGTGGAGCCATTCCGCCCCATCCGCCTCAAATTTCCGGGCGGTTTCCAGGGGATTCTCGGCAACTTTGTGGACGGTGCTGAACTCTCCTTTATACAGGCGGACGCAGCTTCCGTCTTTGATGTCGATTGCTGGCAGAATAATCATTTGGTCAGCCTCCCGAAGTTTTTCAGAATGGTGAGCCCCACTTCCCCGCTTTTTTCCGGATGGAATTGGGCGCCGAACACTGTTCCCTCCCCAACTAAAGCCGGGATTTCCGTCCCGTAATCGCAGGAAGCGTACAAGCATTCCGGCTGGGTTTTGGCCTGAAAGGAATGGACAAAATACACCGATTCCCCTTCATGAATCCCCTCTAAAAGGGGGCAGGACCGGTGGAAGGTGAGGCTGTTCCAGCCCATGTGGGGGATTTTATAGGGCGTTTCGATTTTTTGGACTGTCCCGGGCAGTAACCCCAAACCGGCTGTTTCCTCAAACTCATATCCCGCTTCAAAAAGCAGCTGCATCCCCAGGCAGATCCCGAGGAACGGCTTTTTGCGGGCTTCCTTCCGGATCAGGTCCGTGAGGCCGGAAGCGTTCAGCATCCTCATGGCGTCCGGAAAGGCCCCGACGCCGGGCAGGATCAGCCCGTCTGCGGAACGGATTTCGCCGGGGTCCCGGCTAACCCGGTTCTCCAGCCCCAGGTAGTTTAAGGCGTTCTGGACGCTGAACAGGTTACCCGCCCCGTAGTCAATAATTGTAATCAAAGAGGGTTCCCTCCTATTTTATACAAATTGCCCTGCAAGCTTCAAAGCACGCCTTTGGTAGACAGCACCATATTCCCGACAGGCACAACAGCCTGTTTCAGACTGTGGGCCAGAGCCTTAAAGAGGGCTTCGGCCTTGTGGTGGTCATTTTTGCCGTACTCGCAGCGGAGGTGCAGGGTGATCCCGGCGTTGTAGGCGAAAGCCCGCATAAATTCCTCCACCATCTGGGTGTCCATGCCGCCCATTTGATCCGCTGCAAATTCACAGTCAAACACCAGAAACGGCCGTTTGCTGATGTCCAGCGCGGCAAATCCCAGGGCCTCGTCCATAGGGATATAAAAGGAACCGTACCGGGCCACGGAGACATCCCCCAGAGCTTTGGCCAAGGCCTGGCCCAGCACGATGCCGGTATCCTCAACGGTGTGGTGGCAGTCCACCTCCAAGTCGCCCTTTACCTTGATTTCCAGGTCAAACCCGGCGTGGACCCCGAGGGCCGTCAGCATGTGGTCAAAAAATCCGATGCCCGTCTGAATGTTCACCTTACCGGAACCGTCTACGTTCAGGGTCACATGGACGTCCGTTTCCTTGGTGGTGCGGGAAAGCTGCGCGATTCTCATGCGTTGTCCCTCATTTCTACCAGTATATCATGCAAAGCCGCTAATAATTCCTCCATCTGTTCCGGGGCAGGCGCGGTAATCCGCAGATACTTGCCAAAACAGCGGACTGCAATGGACTTTTCCAGCAGTTTCTGATGAATTTCCCGGGCCGCGGAGGTTTTCACAAAGACAAAATTGGTGCAGGTGGGATACACGGTTTCCAAAACCGGAAATTCTTCCGCCAACTTGTCCAGCCGGCGGGAAAGCTCTTGAGCCGACTCAACCAATTGATTCCGGCAGTTTAAGAGCAATTCCTTTTTGGAAAGGATGCGCGCGCCAATAGCCTGGGAAATGCTGTTGACGTTATAGGGGGACTTTGCCGCCCGGAGGGCGATGCTCAAGGCGGGTTTGGCTACGGCGAATCCCAGCCGCACCGCCGCCATGCCGATAGCCTTGGAGCAGGTTTTTAAAATAATCAGGTTGTCGTGCTCCTGCACTTCCGGAAGAAAGCTCTGGTCCCAGAAATCCATGTAAGCCTCGTCCAGCACCACCAGGGCTTTGACAGAGGACACCAGCTTCCGCACATCCTCCCGAGACAGCCCCAGGGAAGTGGGGTTGCAGGGATTGGAGAACATCACCGCCGCAATCTGGTTTTCATTGATATAGGAAATCACCTTGTCCACCGAAAGGGTCAGGTCCTCCTCTTTCTGCATCACCACAGATTCCAGCTCATAAAGCTCCCCATAGAACCGGTACATGGAAAAATCCGGCGCGAAAATCAGCAGCTTGTCCCCTTTTTGGAGCAGCGTCCCGCAGATGATGCTAATCAGCTCATCCGAGCCGTTCCCGGCTGTCACCGAAGATTCCGGCAGCCCGTAAAACTCCGCAAAGGCCCGGCAGACCTCCACTGCATAAGGATCCGGATAGCGGTTAAAGGCGGTTTTGGCCGCGATTTCCCCCAGTTCCCGCCGCAGGTTTTCATCCGGCTCAAAATAGCTTTCATTAGCGTCCAGCCGGAGCCGGTACTCCCCTTCCAGCGGGTCATAGGGCGTCAAATTTTTGATTTTATCGCAGAGTTCGTACCCTTTGCTCATGCTTCTTCCCCCTCGGAACGGACAATGATGGAATTGGCGTGGGCAGTCAGGCCTTCCCTATTGGCAAAACGGACGATATCGGCGCTGGCCTCCTGCAAAGCCTCCTTGGTATAGTAAATATAGCTGGATTTTTTCACAAAAGCGTCCACCGAAAGAGGCGAGAAGAACCGGGCGGTGCCGCTGGTGGGCAGGACGTGGTTGGGGCCTGCATAATAATCGCCCAAAGGCTCCGGGGCGTACTCCCCAAGGAAAACGGAACCGGCGTTGTCCAGCCGCCCCAAATAGGTGAAGGGGTCTTTCACCGCCACTTCCAGGTGTTCCGGGGCCACCTCGTTTGCCAGGTCAATGGCCCGGTCGATGGTGTCGCAGACAATAATGCCGCCGAAATTTTGCAGGGACTCCCGGATGATTTCCTTGCGGGAAAGGGTTTCCACCTGGCGTTCCAGTTCCGCCTTGGTTTCCTCCGCCAGTTTCCGGCTGGTGGTGATGAGGATAGCCGAGGCCAGTTTGTCATGCTCCGCCTGGGACATTAAATCTGCCGCTACATATTTGGGGTTGGCGGTTTCGTCCGCCAGCACCAGGATTTCGCTGGGGCCAGCCACCATGTCGATGTCCACGACCCCGTAAAGCTGGCGTTTTGCCGTGGCTACGAAAATGTTGCCCGGCCCCACGATTTTGTCCACCTTCGGGATGGTTTCCGTGCCATAAGCCAGGGCCGCAACCGCCTGGGCGCCGCCCAGCAGGAACACCCGGTCGACCCCCGCAACAGCGGCCGCCGTTAAAATATCCGGGTTTGCCTTGCCCTCTTTGGTGGGAGGCGTTACCATAATCAGCTCCTGGACCCCCGCGATTTTCGCCGGGACAGCGTTCATCAGTACGGAAGAGGGGTAAGCCGCCGTACCGCCGGGGACGTAAAGCCCCACCCGTTTCAGGCCCCGGATGCGCTGGCCCAAAATCACGCCGTTTTCCTTTAAGTCGATAAAGCTCTGATGTTTTTGACGGTTGTGGAAATCCGCGATATTCTCCATGGAGTTTAAAAGAGTAGATACAAAATCCGGGTCTGCCTCCGTCAGGGCGTCGTTGATTTCCTCCCGGCTGACTTCAATGGCCGGCGGCAGTTTTCCGTCGAATTTCAGAGTGTATTCTTCCACGGCCTTGTCGCCGTTTACGCGGACATTCTCAATGATTTCGGCAACGGTCTGCGCCACCTGTTTATCCACTTCCCCGCTTCTCTGGCGGAGGGCGGAAAGGAGCGCGATTTCATCTTTGCCGTTGGCGGTTACGATTGGCAGCATGACACATCTTCCTTTCTATTCAATAGCGGCTTCGATTTTGGAGATAACCGCCTCTAATTCCTTTTTCCGGAGCTTCAAGCTGGCGCTGTTGACAATGAGCCGGGCGGAAAGGCTGATGATATTTTCCGTAACCTCCAGCCCGTTTTCCTTTAAAGTTGTCCCGGTTTCCACAATGTCCACAATGCCATCGGACAGCCCTAAAAGCGGGGCCAGCTCCACAGAGCCTTCAATTTTAATGATTTCCACATCCATGCCTTTGTCGGCAAAATATTCTCTGGCAACGCCGGGATATTTGGTGGCGATACGCTTTACCTTATAACCGGCGTAAAAGTCCGTGCCCTTTTTTACCGCCAGGGCGAACCGGCATTTGCCGAATCCAAGGTCGGCCACCTCAAAAAAGCTGCCGCCGTATTCTAGGATGGTGTCCTTGCCCACAACGCCCATATCGCAGGCGCCGTGTTCCACATAGGTGATAACGTCCGCCGCCTTGGCCAGCACGATTTCCAGGTTGGCGTCCGGCACTTCCAAAATCAGCTTCCGGCCCTTGTTGCGGAGCTGTTCGCAGTTGTAGCCGATTTTCTCAAACAGGCGGACTGTAGATTCTTCCAGCCGCCCTTTTGTCAAAGCAATACGAATGGGTTTCATGACAGCCGCACCTCCACCAGATCTTCATTGACCACATATACCGTTGGGATGCCGCGCTTGACAGCGTACCGGCGGCTTTCGTCAAAGGTGTCGAAAGTGCTGAATTCCGCGCAGAAGCCGTGGGAAACCAGTTTCCGGATCTCCAAGAGGGCCTTGACCTCATATCCTTCCTCGGCAAAAACCAATACGTCCGGTACGGGGTTTTTAGGCATGGACGGAAGCAACACCTTGGCCACCGCGTCCACATTAATGGAAAAACCAACCGCCGGTTCGTCCTTGCCGTAATCGGACAGCAGGCTGTCGTAGCGGCCCCCCTGCAAGGCAGTGGTGCCCAGGCCCTCGATATACCCCTTGAAAACAATGCCGGTATAATAGTCCGTCCGGTTGACGATCCCCAGATCCAGGGAAACCCGGTCCCCCAATCCCAGCTCCGCCAAAGAATGATAAAGGCTCCGCAGGGCGTCCAGAAAGGGCATCAATTCCGGGCAATCTAAAGTGGATGCAGCTTCATCCAGCACTTCTTCCCCGCCGAACAGCGCCGGCAGCTTTTTCAAGGCGGCGGCAGTCTTTTTATCCTCCATTTTGTCCAGCATATCGTTTAACGCCGGATAATTCTTATTTTGGATCAGGGTCCGGACCTCTTCCGTCTGCTCCGTGTCAAGATGCAGTTTCTGAATCAGCGTGCTGAAAAAGCCGATATGCCCGATTTCCAGCCGGAAGTCGTCCAGTTCGCAGCTTTGCAGGGCTTCTAGAGCCAGAACCAGCACCTCCAGGTCGGTGCGTTTTCCGCCCGCGCCGATGATCTCCACCCCAATCTGCGGGACCTCATCGCTTCGGCCGGTCAAGGCAGGCGTCATGGTGTAAATATTCTGGCTGTAATAAAGCCGCAGGGGCCTTGCCTGGTCCCGGAGCCGGGTCGCCGCCAGCCGGGCAATGGGCATGGTCAAGTCCGGCTTCAACGCCAGCAGCCGCCCCTTATGGTCAATGAGTTTATAAATGGTTTCCTGAGAAACGCCGTGGGATTCCGAGCTGAATACATCGTAAAACTCGATGCCAGGGGTGATCACCTCAGAAAATCCCCTGGAGATGAACAAATCCTTGATTTTTGCCTCCACCTTCCGGCGGGCAGCGCAGTCCTCAAACAGGATATCACGGGTCCCTTCAGGCGTAATAAATTTATTCTTATGCATAGTCGGTCTTTTCCGGAACGGAAACTGCCCCTCCTTTTCGCTTTACTGTGATAATATGATAACACACAAAATCGGCGCTGTCAAGAATTATTTCTCAGAAGGAAAACAGCGTCATTTGGCTGGACTGGGGCAAATCCTTGGTAACGCCCAGCTGCTGCAGGGTATCGCACAAGGATTTAGAAATCCCTGCCCGGGTCTGCACTTCCTCTACGGAGATATACTCGCCCTGTTTCCCCGCTTCCATCAAGCTGTAAGCGGCGGCGTCCCCTAACCCCTTAATGGCGTTGAAAGGCAGGCGGATTTTGCCGTCCTCGATTTGGTATTTGGTGGCGTGGGATTTATACAGGTCGATATTCAAAAACTCATATCCCCGGCAGAGCATTTCATTGATAATCAAAAGGGTGTTGTAAACGTCCTCCTCCTTGACGGAACGGTCCATATCTTTCAGCTGCAAAATCCGGGCCCGGACCGCTTCCTTGCCGGCCAATGCCGATTCCACCTCAAAGTCGCCGCCTCGCACGGTGAAGAAAGCCGCGTAGTAGGCCAACGGCTCATGGACCTTGTACCAGGCCAGCCGGATTGCCGCGATAACATAAGCGGCGGCGTGGGCCTTGGGGAACATGTACTTGATTTTTAAGCAGCTTTCAATGTACCATTCCGGCACGTCATGGGCCCGCATATCCTCTTTCATTTCCTCGGTGAGCAGCTTGGGGGCTTTGCCCTTTCGGGTGATTTCCATGATTTTAAAGGCCAGCTTCGGCTCCATCCCCTTGTGGAGAAGGTAGGTCATGATGCTGTCACGGGTCCCGATCACGTTGGAAATGGTGCAGGTTTTGGAGTCGATCAGATCTTTGGCGTTGCCCAGCCAAACGTCCGTCCCGTGGGAAAGGCCGGAAATCTGCAAAAGGTCGGCGAAGTTTTTGGGCTGCGCCTCCAAAAGCATGCCCCTTACAAAGGGAGTACCCATTTCCGGCAGGGAAAGGGTGCCGGTTTCACTGAAGATCTCGTCCGGCGTGACCCCTAACGCCTCCGTAGAGGTGAAAAGGCTGAACACCGCCGGATCGCTCATGGAAACCTTCATGACGCTGATGCCGGTCAAGTCCTCGATGTGCCGGTACAGGGTGGGAACATCGTGTCCCAGTTCGTCCAGCTTCAGGATGGTGTCATGAAGGGAGTGGAAGTCGAAGTGCGTAGTCAAAATGTCGCTGTCCGCTTTGTCCGCCGGATGCTGGATAGGGGTAAAGTCGTAGACCTCGTAATCCGAGGGGATAACCACCATGCCGCCGGGATGCTGGCCGGTAGTCCGCTTGACACCGGTACAGCCCTGGGCCAGACGCAGTTCCTCGGCCTTATGGATGACCTTCCCCCGTTCCTCCAAATATTTCAGCACAAACCCAAAAGCGGTTTTTTCCGCAACGGTGGAGATGGTACCTGCTTTGAAAACGTGGTCGGTACCGAAAAGCTCCTCCGTGTACCGGTGGACATAGCTCTGATATTCGCCGGAAAAGTTCAAGTCAATATCCGGCTCCTTGTCACCGTCGAAGCCTAGGAACGTTTCAAAGGGGATGTCGTGGCCGTCCTGGTCCATTTTTGTGCCGCAGACGGGGCATTCTTTAGGAGGCAGGTCAAAGCCGGAGCCGATACTGCCGTCGGTGAAAAACTCACTATGCTTGCATTCGGGGCAGACATAATGAGGGGCTAAGGGATTTACCTCGGAAATCCCCGCCATGGTGGCCACAAAGGAGGAGCCAACGGACCCTCGGGAACCGACCAGATAGCCGTGCTCCACGGAATAATGCACCAGCTTCTGCGCGATCATGTACATAACGGAGAACCCGTGCTTAATAATAGAGTCCAGCTCCCGCTGCAAGCGGGTGCCTACGATTTCCGGCACAGGGTCGCCGTAAATTTCCTTGGCCTTGTTCCAGGTAATAGTCTGGATATCCTCGTCGGCCCCTTCGATGCTGGGCGGAAATGTTCCTTTTGGAATGGGACGAATATCCGGCTCGATCATATCGGCGATTTTCTGAGGGTTTTCAATGACCACTTCCCGGGCCTTTTCTTCTCCTAAATAATCAAATTCCGCCAGCATTTCGTCTGTTGTCCGCAAAAACAAGGGGGCCTGCAAATCCGCGTCCTGGAAGCCCATCCCGGCCATGAGAATCGACCGGAAAATGGCGTCCTCTTTATTTAAGAAATGGACATCGCAGGTGGCTACTACCGGCTTGCCCAGCTTTTCGCCAATGCGGCAGATCAGGCGGTTGTTTTCCATCAGCTGCTCCCGGCTGGCCACGGTGCCGTCCCGCAGCATGAATTCGTTGTTCCCAAGGGGCTGGATTTCCAGATAATCGTAAAAATCCGCAATATCGCAGAGCTCCTCAAAGCTCTTCCCTGCCAATATCGCCCTGTAAAGCTCTCCCGCTTCACAGGCGCTGCCAATCAGCAATCCTTCCCGATACTTCTTCAATTCGCTCTTTGGCGTGCGCGGGTGACGGTAATAATACTGGGTATGGCCCATGGAAACCAGACGGTACAGGTTCTTTAAGCCCGCCTGGTTTTTTACCAGCAGGATCTGGTGATAACTGCGGAGTTGTTTGGGATCGCCGCCGCCTGCCGCCTGATTGATATTCCCTAAGGAATGGACATCTTTTTCAGCGGCCAGCTTTTCCAGCATTTTCTGGAAAATTTTCGCCAGCATTTCTGCGTCGTCGCAGGCCCGGTGGTGGTTAAATTCTCCTAAGTTCAAATGCTTCGCCAGGATATCCAATTTGTGCCGTTTCAGCTCCGGGTACAAGGCTCGGGCCAGCACTACAGTATCCAGGTAAGTGTGGGGCAAAGTTTTTCCGGACCGGCGGGCCGCCGCATTCAAGAAGCTCATGTCAAAGGGGGCGTTATGAGCAATCAGCGGCCGGTTCCCGGCAAATTCCAGGAATTTTTCCAGCGCCTCTTTTTCTGAAGGGGCGTCTGCCACCATATCGTCCCGGATACCGGTCAGCTCCACGATTTTGGGAGGGATGGGTTTTTCCGGATTCACAAAGGTGTTAAAGCGCTCCGCAATTTCACCGTTTTTGAGAAGCACCGCGCCGATTTCCGTCAGACGTTCACTTTGGGCGCTGAGGCCGGTGGTTTCGGTGTCAAAAACAATAAATTCCCCGTCAAAGGGCGTGTCATCTCCGCCTGTGACCGCTTCCACGCTGTCATTGACAAAATAAGCCTCCACGCCGTAAATCACTTTGAAATCCGCGCCGCCCTTGCGGATGTCTTCCACGGCGTTCATGGCGTCCGGGAATGCCTGCACCACGCCATGGTCTGTGATGGCAATGGCTTTATGGCCCCATTTATAAGCGGTTTTCACAATGTCCGCTGTTTCTGAAACACCGTCCATCATGGACATTTTGGTGTGGCAGTGAAGCTCAACCCGTTTTTGTTCCGCTTCATCCAAACGGGGTTCTTTATCCAAAATCATGATGTCATAGGGCTTGATGGAGATTTCCTTGTCGTATTTGTCATCTACCACTTCGCCCCGGACCATGATCGTGGCTCCTTTTTTCAAAGGCCCGTATTTTTCCTCATTGTCCACGCTGTCAATGATCTTAATGGTGTTGCTGGAGGTGTAGTCGGTGAAATTATAGGTCAAGATCACCTTGTCCCCGGCCCGAGTCACCTTGGATTCGGCGGTAAAAATATCCCCCCAAACCACAACGGTGCCGCTGCTGGCAGTTAATTCCGTCATAGACACCGGCTGATCTGTGATTTTTTTGCCTTTGAGCAGCTTGGCGTTCTTTTTAAAATGGAGCGCGGTAAAATCGACGGTAATATCTTCCGGCGTATCCTTAACCGCCCCGCCCCGCCGGGGATACCCGCCGCCGTTCCCATTGTTCCCGCCGTTCCAGCGGGGAGCCGCAGGTTTGGCCTGTACATGGACGGGAGCCGGTTCCGGCGCCTTCATAACCATGGGAGCCGGAGGAATCAGCGGTTCCTCCACCTGCACCACGCCGTCAAAGACCACTTCCACCCGCAGGCTGAACAATTCCTGGATGACCCGTTCCAGCAATTTGTCTGCTTCCGCCTGCAAAAGGATGTCCCGGCCGCCGTTTTGCAGGCGGACCGTCAGGCGGTCTTCCTCCAGCACAGCCTCCGCGCCGTCAAAAAAGCCGTTGACGATCCCGCTGCGGCTTTTCAGTTCTGTCACCAGGGACGGGAAACAATCGATGGAGAAAAGCGTCGGCAGATATTTCATTTGAATCCGCACCCGTTTTAGCCCGGCTTTCTGCGCGATGGACTGCCCGCATTCCCGCACATGGTCCGTTTCAATAAACCGCTGGCTTTTGGCGGTAATCATCAGGTCCTGGGCTTCCCGGTCCGCGTCAATGCGCAGGATCTCACATTCCCGAAAGAGGGAAAAAAACGGTTCTGTCAAAAAATCGCCGAAGATATACTCAAAGCTGGTCTGCTGCATTACTGTGTCCCCTTTTCATCCATCCGTTCAATTTCCGCAAACAATTCTTCCACAATCCGGTTTTCCGGCACTTTGCGCAGGATCTCTCCCTTTTTGAACAATACGGCGCAGCCGTCGCCGCCGGCAATGCCGATATCCGCTTCCCTGGCTTCCCCGGGGCCATTGACGGCGCAGCCCATGACCGCTACCCGGATGGGTTTTTTCACCGAAGCCAGCCGTTCTTCCACCTGGTTGGCCAGTTCAATCAGATTGATCCGCGTCCGCCCGCAGGTGGGGCAGGATATGATTTGAGGCGCGTCCGGGCAAAGGTCCAGAGCTTTTAAAATGTCCCGGGCAGCCGCCACTTCCCGCACCGGATCCGCAGTCAGGGAAACCCGGATAGTGTCGCCGATGCCGTCGGCCAGCAGGCTGCCGATGCCCACAGCGGATTTGATAAGCCCCATCCGTTCTGTTCCCGCCTCCGTCACCCCAAGGTGCAGAGGATAATCGCAGCAGGCCGCCAGTTTCCGGTAGGCTTCGATCATGGTCTGCACGTTGGAGGATTTCAGGGAAATGACGATTTGATGGAAGTCAAATTTTTCCAGCAGACGCGCGTTATAAAGGCCGCTTTCCACTAAAGCATCGGCAGTGGGCGCGCCGTATTTCGCAAGAATATGCTTTTCCAGGGAGCCGCTGTTGACGCCGATGCGGATGGGCACATTCCGGTTGGCGCAGGCTTTGGCCACCGCGTGAATGCGGTCCTCGTCCCCGATATTCCCGGGGTTGATCCGAATTTTGTCCACCCCAGCTTCCAGAGCTTCCAGGGCCAAACGGTAATCAAAATGGATATCCGCCACCAGCGGCGCTTTTACCTTCTCTTTGATGGCGGGAATCAAGGCCACCGCTTCCCGATTGGGGATGGCGGCCCGGATGATCTCGCAGCCGGCCTTCTCCAGCGCCGCCGCCTGGGCCACGCTGCCGGGAATATCGGTACTGGGGACATTCAGCATGGACTGGATATAAATGGGGCCTGTCCCAAAGGTGAGGCTGCCCAGTTTTACTGGGGTAACAGTTCTTCGTGTCATTCAAATTCCTCCTTTTGAAAAACAGGAGCAGAAAACTCTGCCCCTGTTTTTCAGGTAACCAGCCGCCAAATATCGTGGAAGGCGACGACAATCATCAGTAAAATCAGCAAAGCAAACCCGACCATATGGACATATCCTTCATATTCCGGCTTAATAGGCTTGCGCCGGATCGCCTCTACAATCAGAAACAAAAGCCGGCCGCCGTCCAAGGCGGGAATGGGCAGCAGATTGAAGATGCCCACATTGATGGTGATAAACGCGGCCAGCAAAAGCAGGGAGGACACCCCCACAGACGCCGCCTGCCCCACCACCTGGGTCATGCCGATGGGGCCCGCCAGGTCATTGAGGGAAGCGTTGCCGGTAACCAGGTCCAAGAGGGATATCCAAACCAGCCGGGCCACGGACGCGGATTTCCGGATGGAATAACTGAGCACATTCCCAATGGTAATGGGTTCCCCCACTACCTTAAAATCCACAATCAGTGTATGGGAACCGTTTTCGTCCTCCTGGTACGCAAAAGCGACCTCCGGCAGTTCTACTTTTTCCCCGTTCCGGCGGACAACCATATCTACAACGCCGTCCGTATCCATCAAAAGCTGGTAGGCGATGTCGTTTTCCACCCAAATGGAACGGCCGTTGATTTCTAAGATCTCATCCCCCGCCTGGAGCCCGGAAGCCTGGGAGGAGGCGTTTTCGGAAAAAGACGCCACTGTATTGGAAGTAATGACATCGGAAGCGGCAGTGATTCCGACAATCAGCCCAAAGCCCAGAAGAAGGTTCATGACCGCACCGGCAACCACCACAGCCATTCGCTTCCAGACAACGGCATTGCAGAAGGCGTGGGGGTCCTCTGAGCCGGCGTCCTCCCCTTCCATGCTGCAAAAGCCGCCGATGGGGAATATGCGGATCGAATACAGGGTTTCCCCCTTTTGCCGGCGGAAAATCGCAGGGCCCATCCCCAAGGCAAATTCATTTACCCTGACCCCACTCCATTTGGCCATCAGGAAGTGGCCAAATTCGTGGATGAAAATAATAACCAGAAAAATAACCAGAGTCAGCAGAATATTTACGAGCATGGTTCCCTCCGATATAAAAAGATGTTATGCGATGCCGCATATAGAATGGACGGCCTCCCTGGCAGTCTTTTCCGCTTCCAGCACAGACGCCAAGGTAACCTTCTGCCCGGCGGGAAGCTCCAGCATTTTCGATACAGTATCCCCAATTTGCAGGAAGGAAATTTTGCCGTTCAAAAAGAGCCGCACCAGCTCCTCGTTGGCGCTGTTTACCAGGGTTGGATACAGCCCGCCCATTTCAACGGCTTTCAGTGCGGCGCCCAAACAGGAAAAAGTGTCCATGTCGGGCTTTGCAAAGGTCAGGCAGCCGTATTCCAAAAGGTCTAAGGGCTTCACCGCGCAGGGAAGCCTTTCCGGATAGGTCAGCGCATACTGGATGGGGATTTTCATATCCGGCGCACCCAGCTGGGCCAGCACCGCATGGTCGCAAAATTCCACCATGGAGTGGATGACGCTTTCCCGGTGGACCAGCACCTGAATTTGAGAGGGCTTCACGTCAAACAGCCACACCGCCTCGATGCACTCAAAGCCTTTGTTCATCAGGGTGGCGGAATCAATGGTGATTTTGGCGCCCATGCTCCAATTGGGGTGGCGCAGCGCCTGTTCTACAGTGACCCGGGCCAGCTCTTCCCGCGTTTTTCCAAAAAACGGGCCGCCGGACGCAGTCAACAGTATCTTATTCACTTCACAGCCGGAATATCCCTGCAAACATTGAAAAATCGCAGAATGCTCGCTGTCTACCGGCAGGATCCGCACGCCTTTTTCTTTGGCGGCCCGCATTACCAATTGGCCGCCGGTGACCAAAGTTTCCTTATTGGCCAGGGCGATGGTTTTGCCGGCTTCTATGGCCGCCAACGTGGGCTGAAGGCCCACCATGCCCACCACGGAATTTAAGCACAGCTCTGTCCCGGAAAGGGCGGCGGTATCGCAAAGGCCCTCCATACCTCTGACAACACGGATATCCGTATCCGCCAGGCGGGCTTTCATGCCCAAGTAATGTCCCTCCGAATAAATACAGACCTGCTCCGGATGAAAGCGCCGGGCCTGCTCTTCCAGCAAAGCCTCATTAGAAAAGGCCGCAAGACCTTTTACCGGGATCCCATTGTTTTCACAGACTTCCAAAGCCTGCGTCCCAATGGAACCGGTGGAACCTAGAATTGTAATGGGTTGATGTTCCACGAAAACCTCCTACGAAAGCAGCGTGAATATAGGGAACGCGCGAAGCATCAGGTACAGCGTGGGAACAACAAGCAGAAAGCTGTCAAAACGATCCATGACGCCTCCATGCCCCGGCATAATGGTGCCAAAATCCTTGATGCCCGTCTGCCGTTTGATCACGGACGCGGTCAGATCCCCGCAGATGCCGACCATGGAGCACACTGCGCCGATCAAAACCGCAGACCCGTAAGAAACCTGTACGATGGTGCCGTTTTCCCGCAGGAACAGCGCGTATCCCCAGCAGAACAGGACAAAAAACAACACTGCAAAAACGATCCCGCCGATTGCGCCTTCCACTGTTTTGTGGGGGCTGATCAGCGGGCACATTTTATGCCGCCCGAATTTCCTGCCCACAAAATAAGCCGCCGAATCCGCCACCCAGGCCGCCACACAGGCTAAGAGCGTGTAAAAAAGGCCGTTCCCCGAATGGTCCCGGATGTAAATCAAAATCGAAAAGGCCAGCGGGACCAATAACGAAACAAAGGCCGCCGTTGTGATCTCGGTAAATTGCAGGGTCTGGTGTTTGATCAGCATTGCCCCCAGCATCAGCGCCAGATACGCAAGGGTTACATAAAAAAACGCTTTGCTGGAACCGATGGTGCGGACCGTATCATAAAAGGGCATGCTGGCCCCATACAAGACAGAGCAAATCAAAACGAACAGGTTTTTGACATATCCTGTAGAATGCAGGATCTCATAAACCGCAATGGCGGAAATCACCGCAATCGCAGCATTAAAGACGAATGTTTCATAAAAAAACAAGACAACCAGCAGGATTACAAGCCCGATCATTGCTGAAATTACGCGTTGTTTCATCCCTGTTTCCTCCATTTGAGCTTATATCCATGATAACGGAAAGAAGCGCCTCTCGAAAAATGAGGGGCGCCTTTTTTCAAATTCCGCCGAAACGGCGGTTCCTTTTCTGGAATTCCCTCAGTGCTTCCTCAAAATGCGACGGTTTAAAATCCGGCCAAAGAACCTCGTCCATAAAGACATATTCCGCATAGGCGCTTTGCCAGATCAAAAAATTGGACAGCCGGTATTCCCCACTGGGACGGATTATCAAATCCACATCCGGCTCATCTCCAGCGTACAGATTTTGGGAAAACAGTTCTTCCGTAATTTCCTCCGGCTGCAGTTCCCCGGCTTTTGCCTTCTGCGCCAGCTGGCGGGCAGCGTGCACAATCTCATCCCGGCCGCCGTAATTGATGGCCAGATTCAAAGTCAAACCGGTATTTTCCGCGCTGTTTTTTTCGGCCCTTTGCATTTTCCCCCGAATGTCCTGGTCAAAAACAGAAAGGTTCCCGATAAACCGAAGGCGGATGTTCTCATCCTTATAGCGTTCCACCTCGTCCAGATAATTCCGCAGCAGTTCGACTATAGAATCCACCTCATCCTTGGGGCGTTTCCAGTTTTCCGTGGAAAATACGTACATGGTCATAAAGCGGATGCCCCGTTTATTGGCATAGCGCGCAATATTTTTAAAGGCTTCCGCTCCGGCGCGGTGCCCCATTTTCCTGGGCAAGCCCCGTTTTTTCGCCCACCTGCCGTTGCCGTCCATAATGATCCCAATATGGACCGGAAGGAGTTCCTTTTGCTCCATATTACAGCTCCATGATCTCTTTTTCTTTTTTCTCGGTCATCAGGTCGATGTCCTTGACGTATTTGTCCGTCAGCTTCTGGGTTTCCTTTTCGCCGTCTTTCAAATCGTCTTCGGTGAGCTCGCCGTTTTTCTTCATGGCTTTCAGCTTATCCATGGCATCCCGGCGGATGGAACGGACCGCGACCTTGCACTCCTCGCCCATTTTGCGGATGTCTTTGGCCAGCTCTTTACGGCGTTCCTCGGTCAGAGGCGGGAAGTTCAGGCGGATGACTTTGCCGTCGTTGTTGGGGGTAATGCCCAATTCAGAAGCCAGAATAGCCTTTTCAATGGATTTCAGGGTGGAAAGATCCCAGGGCTGTACCATCAATGTGCGGGCTTCCGGAACCGAAATAGCCGCCATCTGGTTGATGGGAGTGGGGCTGCCGTAATAGTCCACTGTAATTCTGTCCAAAACGGCAGGGTTCGCCCGGCCGGCCCGGATGGAAGTGAATTCTTTATCCAGGGCAGCCAAGGATTTCTGCATTTTCTCTTCTGCTTTTTTCAACTGTTCTTTCATATCCATAACCCTTTCTGTCAAAAAATTACGAAGTTATTCCGGAAGGACCAGCGTCCCCACCTGGTCGCCGCGGACCGCTTTGACGATATTCTGCGGGTCCGCCAGATTAAAGACCAAAAGCGGGAGGCCGTTGTCCTTGCACATGGAAGCGGCGGTGGAGTCCATAACGGCCAGGTTCTTGGTCAGGACGTCCGTAAAGGTCAAAGTGTCAAATTTTACCGCGTCAGCGAACTTATGGGGGTCCTTGTCATAAACGCCGTCCACCATGGTTGCTTTCAGCACAATATCCGCTTCGATTTCCGCCGCGCGAAGGGACGCTGCTGTATCCGTGGAGAAAAACGGGTTGCCGGTGCCGCAGCCAAAAATCACAACGCGCCCTTTTTCCAGGTGCCGTACCGCACGGTTGCGGATATAAGGCTCCGCCACTTCCTGCATGGCAATGGCCGTCTGGACACGCACAACCGCGCCGGTTTCTTCCAAAGCGTCCGCCACGGCCAGAGCGTTCATGGTAGTTCCCAGCATGCCGATGTGGTCGGCACGGGTGCGGTCCATGGCGCCGCTGCTGCGTCCCCGCCAGAAGTTCCCGCCGCCTACTACCACGGCGATCTGGGCTCCCATATCCACGCACTCTTTAATGGCGCGGCAGATGGGGCTGATGACGCTGTAATCCAGACCGAATTTTTTCTCTCCGGCCAGCGCCTCTCCGCTGAGCTTCAAAAGGACTCTCTTATATTTTGGTTCCAAAATCGACACTCCATTCTGCGAATTTATACAAACCTATTCTACCTTATTTATCCCGTAATGTAAAGAGAATCTCAAGAAAATTTCCGGGATTTTTGCAAATTCTTCCGGAATTGGCCTGATTTTCATAAAAAACAAGGGCGCTTCCGCGCCCCCTGCTGAGATTTTTGGGCTAAATTTTGGAATAGCCATAGCTGTTTACAATGGCGTCGATCTTATGCTGAGCTTTGCATTCGGGGCAGTCTTTAAAATCATAAGTATGGTAGTTGGGGATGTCCCGGAGAGAAAACAGGCTTTCGATCGGAACGCCGTTCATATCGGAAATCGCGCTGAAAATGGCGGCGATCCCCATGACCTTCCCTCCGTAATATTTGATGCACTCCAAAGAACGGTTGATAGTCTTTCCCGTTGTAGCGGAAGCAATCATCAAAAGGACATTCTTGTTCCAAACCATATTCTGGATATTGTCCCGGAAAATCAGCTGGCTGTTGGAATTAAACTCCGGCGTAATAACGCAGATATCCTTCTGGCTGTTGATGGCGCAGGTCCCATCCTCCGCAAGATAGGAAGCCAGATATCCTCCGATCACTTCGCAGCCGTCCATGCAGATAATGGTGTCCACATCCAGGTGCTGATAGGAGCTTGCCAGCATCTGCGCGGCTTCCATGGCCATTTGGCTGCGGTGCTTGATCGCGGTCAAATCGATATAATAATTGACATGGGAATGGTTGGTTGCAAAGTGGCCGGGAATAATGGAGATCGTCATCTTCCCATTTCTCGGGGACTTGATTTTTATCGCTCTACTTTCCAAAACAATAACCTCCTCTGTCTTTTATAATCACATTGTAGCACATCGCCGTACAAATTTCAAGATTTTTATAGAAATAAAATCTATAAAACTTGATTTTTGTGTGTTATTTCCAATTCAATGGTATAAAAACTCCCTTTTACCGGCTTGCGGAAAAAGGGAGCAAATGAGTTTACATATCCCGGATTTCTTCTTCGGATACGATTTGAATGTGGTTCTGGGATAAAAGCTCCGCGGCGCGCTGATTGTCTGTGACGCGGAGGATCACGCAGGCGGATTTTTCGTTTTTGGAAATAAATGCGTACATATAATCGACGCTGATGCCGGAATTGAACAGCAGCTTCATGGGGAAGGACAGCCCGCCGGGCTGGTCGTTGATCCGAATCACGATAACATCCGTCAGGGAAACAGTGCAGTTATGGCTTTTCAGCACTTCCCGGCCCTTGTCGGGGTCGTTTAGTATCAGCCGCAGGATGCCGAAATCCGCTGTATCGGAAACAGATACGGCCCGGATATCCACTCCCGCATCCGCAAGGGCGGTTGTGATTTCCGCAAGGCGTCCAGGTTTGTTTTCAACAAAAACGGAAAGCTGTCTTGTAAACATAAATTGCCATCCCCTTTCTGAGTGTCTGTGTATCAGCGGCACTGCCGGCCCAAGGCGAATGCCTTCCGGTTCAATTCCAAAAATTTCGACGGAACGCACTCATCAATGGCCTTCTGCCACATTTCTTCCGGGAAATCCAGCACATTGGAAACGGCCCCCATGAGCACCACGTTGGTGGCTTTCGCAGAACCGGCTTCTTCCGCCAGTTTCAGGGCGTCCACAAGCTTTATGTTCACGCTAAGATCAGAAAGCTTCCCCGCGATGTTCTCCGGATAAACCGCTGTGCCATTGATTACCGGCATGGGGGCAATTTCCTGGTTGTTGACCACAACGGCCCCATCTTTTTTCAAAAAGCTGATCCAGCGGGCCGCCTCCAGTAATTCAAAGGAGATAATCAGGTCAGCCTCCCCTTCGTTCACGACCGGGGACCAGACTTTTTCATCGGAATACTTCACATAAGTAACGACGGAACCGCCACGCTGGGACATCCCATGGACTTCCGAAACCTTTACGTCATAGCCGGCCTGCATCACCACATGGCCCAGCATCTTGCTGGCCAGAAGGCTTCCCTGCCCGCCGACGCCGACGATCATAACGCTTTTGTTCATGCTTTTTCCTCCTCTGTCGGAATGGCGTGGAACCGGCAGAGATCCGCGCAAAGCCCGCATCCCACGCATAAAGTATCGTCAATGGCGGCTTTGCCGTTTGCCACGCTGATGGCCGGGCAGCCCAGCCGCAGGCAGGCTTTGCAGCCCCGGCATTTTTCCGTGTCAATTTTCAGCGGCGCTTTGTGCTTCACATATTTGAGCAGTGCGCAGGGCCGCCGGGAAATCACCACGGAGGGTTCTTCCACAGCCAATTCCTCTTCAATAGCCTGACGGGTCTGGGCCAGGTCGTAAGGATCCACTACCCGCACCCGGTTGATGCCCACCGCAGCGCAGAGCTTCTCCAGGCTGACCTTCGCAGTCGGGTCGCCCTTCAGGGTGTAACCGGTGGTGGGATTCTGCTGATGACCGGTCATGCCGGTAATAGAATTATCCAAAATAATGACGGTGGAAATCCCCTGGTTATAGGCAATATCGATGAGGCCGGTGATACCGGAATGGATAAAGGTGGAATCCCCGATTACCGCCACGGAACGGGCGGCGGATTCCTTCCCTCTGGCGGTATTGAAGCCGTGGAGGCCGGAAATGGAAGCGCCCATGCAGATCGTGGTATCCATAGCGGACAAAGGCGCGCTGGCTCCCAGGGTATAGCAGCCGATATCGCCGGAAACCATGACCTTCAGCTGGTTCAGCACAAAGAACAATCCGCGGTGCGGGCACCCGGCGCAGAGGACAGGCGGACGGCCCGGGATATTTTCCGGAAATGTAAAGGTATTTTCCTTTTCACCAAAAAGTTTCTCTGCAATGAGCTTCTGGGAAAACTCGCCGACCCAGGGGAACAGCTCTTTGCCGATGCCGTTTACGCCGATTTTCCGGCAGTGGGTTTCAATAATATCATCCAATTCTTCAATGATATAGAGGGTGTCCACTTTGGCGGCAAAATCCTGGATGAGCTTCACAGGAAGCGGGTTTACGAGCCCCAGCTTCAGGTAGCTGGCGCTGTCCCCCAACACTTCCCGGGCATATTGATATGTAGAACCGGCCGCGATGACGCCGATTTTCGTATCGTTCCAGAATACCTGGTTTAAGGGGGTGGTTTCCGCAAATTCCCGGAGCTTGGCCGTCCGTTCCTCCACCACAACATGCTTTGCCTTGGCGAAGGCCGGCATCATGACGTATTTGGCCGGGTCTTTTTGATACTCCTTCAAAGGAAGCTCCTGCCGGTCCCCTGTTTCCACCAGGCTTTGGGAGTGGGAAATCCGGGTGGACATCCGCAGGATCACCGGCGTATCGAATTGTTCTGAAATTTCATAGGCCGCTTTGGTATAGGCCAGGGCGTCCGCGGAATCCGCAGGCTCCAGCATGGGAACCTTGGCCGCAATGGCGTAGTGCCGGGAATCCTGCTCGTTCTGAGAGGAATGCATCCCGGGGTCGTCCGCTACCGCAATGACCATCCCGGCGTTTACCCCCGCGTAAGACGCGGTAAACAACGGGTCCGCGGCAACGTTCAAACCAACGTGCTTCATGCCGCAGAAGGAACGTTTTCCGCCGATGGCGCTGCCGATGGCAACCTCCATGGCCACCTTCTCATTGGGCGCCCACTCCGCGTAGATTTCCGGATATTTGGCGGCGGCCTCCGTGATTTCCGTGCTGGGGGTGCCGGGATAGCTGGAAACAACCCCGCATCCGGCCTCGTATAGTCCTCTGGCAACTGCCTCGTTGCCCAGCAGTAACTCTTTCAAACAATTCAGTCCTTTCCATTATAGTAGAATCATGCTATTGTTCGTTCCGCAGATCCACGATTCGTTTCGCTTTGCCTTGGAACCGTTCAATGGATTTGGGTTCGCAGAGGGTCACCTTGGTGTCAATGCCCAGGACCGTTTTCAGCGCCGCCCGGACATTGGCCTGGATCTCCGACAGCTTTTTGTACTCATCCAGCAAACTGCCGTCCACCAGCTCCACACGGACCTCCAAAGTGTCCATGTAGCCTTCCCGCCGCAGCACCAGCTGATAATGGGGGCCGATATTGGGCAGGCCAATGAGGACGCTTTCGATTTGGGTCGGGAACACATTGACTCCCCGAATCTTCATCATATCGTCACTGCGGCCCTTGATCTTGTCCATGCGGACGTGGGTGCGGCCGCACTTGCAGGTGTCGTAATTCAGCCGGGTCAAGTCTTTCGTGCGGTAGCGAAGAAGCGGGAATCCTTCCTTAGTTAAAGTGGTCATGACCAGCTCGCCGGTTTCCCCTTCCGGCAGGACATCGCCGGTGTCTGGGTTGATGATCTCCGGCAGGAAATGGTCCTCCGCGATGTGCATTCCTTCCCGGTAAATGCACTCGCCGGACACGCCGGGGCCCATGAGTTCGCTCATGCCGTAGTTGTCCGTGGCGAAAATATGGAAGCTCTTTTCCACTTCCTCCCGCATTTCCGGCGTGCAGCCTTCGGAGCCGAACAAACCCAGGCGCAGCTTCAAGTCGTTGATAACGCCTTTTTCCCGGGCAACCTCGCTCATGTATAAGGCGTAGGAAGGGGTGCTGACCAGGGCCGTTGTCCCGAAGTCCTTTAAAATCATCACCTGTTTCTCCGTATTGCCGCTGGAGATCGGAATAACAGACGCGCCGATTTTTTCCAGACCGTAATGCAGGCCCAATGCTCCAGTAAACAGCCCGTATCCGAAGGAAATCTGGACGATATCCTCATCCGTCGTTCCCACCGCCACGCAAAGCCGGGCTACCAGATCCGACCAGGTGTCCAAGTCCTTTTTGGTGTAGCCTACTACCGTGGGTTTTCCGGTGGTGCCGCTGGATGCGTGAATCCGGGCGATATTTTTAAGCGGCTGTGCAAACAGCCCGTAAGGATAGGTGTCCCGGATATCCGCCTTTGTTGTAAAGGGAATATACTGTACATCGGAAAGGCATTTAATCTTATCCGGTGTTACGCCGCAGCTGTCCAGACGCTTGTGATAAAACTCCACGTTATCATAGCAGTATCGGACGACCCATTTCAGGCGTTCCAGCTGAACTGCCCGTATTTTGTCCCGCGGCATAGTTTCCAGGTCTTTTTGAAAAAACATGATGCTCCGTCCTTTCCCAGTATACAGTTCCCTTTTTATTGTACTTGCTTTTTCACAAAAAAGCAAGGGATACTGACATAAAATTAACCGGCGAAATATTTTATCGCTTTAAAGTAAACCTAATTATAACATATTTTCCATCCCCCTACAAGGAATGAATCAGACAAAATACAATACTTAATATTGTGCAATCGAAACAAATGCCAGAATAAAATAAAGAATTTTGTGACAGGCATTGACACTTTAGTGTGATAATGCTATAATAAATTAACTCAATCCGATAACATGAACAAAGTGGAGATGAATTGTTATGAACAAATGGAAAAAAGCTGTTTCCTGCACCCTTGCGGGCGTTATGGCCGCCCTGTCCCTTGCTTCCTGCGGTGGAAATGCGGATAAGGAGTACGTAACCTTAGAGGAAGATTTAGGGTCCGAGGTGTACGCCATCGGCTTCCGGGCCGACGATGTGGCGCTGGCCCAGGAAGTCCAGCGGATCCTGGATGAAATGGTGGAAGACGGGACCGCGGCGGAGATTTCGGAAAAATGGTTCGGTACAGACTTAATCATCAATGACCAGCCCTATCCGGTGGAAAAAGAGCCGGCCGCCGATGACACATCTTTGGAAGATTTAAAGGCCCGGGGCGAATTTATCATGGGCTTGGACGACAGCTTCCCGCCTATGGGCTTTATGAATGAAGAAAACGAAATTGTGGGCGTGGACATTGACCTGGCGACGGAAGTGTGCGAGCGCATGGGGGTTACCCTGAAAGTACAGCCCATTAACTGGGACGCCAAGGAAATGGAACTGAACAACGGCAATATTGACTGCATCTGGAACGGCATGACTGTCACAGAGGAACGGATGGAAGCCATGTATCTTTCCAAGCCTTACTTAAATAACCGCCAGGTGGTCATTGTGGAAAAAGGCAGCGGCATTGAGAGCCTGGACGATTTGGAAGGCAAAATTGTCGGTCTTCAGAAGGGTTCCTCCGCGGAACAGGCCCTGGCGGACAGCCGTGTCGCGGATAAGGTGGGCTCTGTCCAGACCTATGATGAAAACGTCACCGCCTTTATGGACCTGCAAAACGGCCGAATCGACGCTTTCCTGGTGGATGAGGTCGCAGGTAATTACATCGTTGCCAATCAGGGCGATGTGCAGTGACAAAATAGTTCCGATCGGGGTTCTGTGATGGAATCCCGATTTTTTCGGACAGATTGTGGAGGCTTGTATGAGTGATTTTTTGAGTGGGATCGCGGAATCCCTCCGCTATATGGGGTCCCTAAGCGTCAGCATGCTGGAAGGCGTCAAATATACCGTAGGGCTGTTTTTCATTACGCTGATTTTTTCCATTCCCCTGGGACTTCTGCTGACATTGCTCCGCAACAGCGGAAGGAAAGTGCTGCGGGGCATTACCGGGTTTTATGTGTGGATCATGCGGGGGACCCCCCTTTTGCTCCAGCTTTTCTTTTTCTACTTTGGGCTTCCCAACATCCCTGTCATTGGGGACTATCTGGTATTGGGGCGGTTTGAAGCGGCCTGCCTGACCTTCGTGCTCAATTACGCGGCCTATTTCTGCGAGATTTTCCGGGGCGGTATCCTTTCCGTGGAGCCCGGGCAGTATGAGGCCGCCCAGGTGCTGGGGTTCAGCAAATGGCAGACCAACCTAAAGATCGTGTTCCCGCAAATGCTGAAGGTCAGCCTTCCCTCCATCAGCAATGAATGTATTACGCTGGTGAAGGATACGGCCCTGATTACCGCCATCAGCGTTACGGAAATCCTGTACTTCGCCAAAGCGGCCGTCAACCGGGACACGGACGCCACAGCCTATGTAGTGGCAGCTGTCTTCTACTTAATTATGACGTATGGTTTGACCAAGCTGTTTGACTGGCTGGAAAAGAAATTCAGCTATTAACGGAGGAACGTTTATGAATATGATTCAAGTGGAAGGGCTGAAAAAATCCTTTGGGAACGACGCCGTTATCGATGGGGTCAGCTTTTCCGTGGAAAAAGGCCAGACCGTTGCAGTAATCGGGCCCTCCGGCGCCGGAAAAAGCACCATGCTGCGGTGCCTAATCAATCTGGAAACGGCGGACGGCGGCACCATTCAAATCGAGGGCCAGCCCCTTTTGGAGAACGGGAAATACCCCGCCGAAAAAGTCAGGCGGCAAATCTGCGCCAAAATGGGGATGGTGTTCCAAAATTTTAACCTGTTCCCCCATTTGACCGTATTGAAAAATCTGACCCTCCCCCCTCTCAACGCTAAAAAGATGGACGCCCCTGCCGCTGAGAAGCGAGCTAAGGAGCTTTTGAAAAAGGTTGGGCTGGAAGGGAAGGAAAACGCCCGCCCCTCCGAGCTGTCCGGCGGCCAGAAGCAGCGGGTTGCTATTGCGCGGGCTTTGATGATGGGGCCGGACGTCCTGCTTTTTGACGAGCCCACCTCCGCGTTGGACCCGCAGCTCACCGGCGAGGTCCTGGAAGTCATCCGGGAGCTTTCCAGGGAGCACATGACCATGATCGTGGTCACTCACGAAATGGGCTTTGCCCGGGAGGCCGCTGACAAGATCCTCTTTATAGGGGACCATCAAATTTTGGAAGAAGGCACGCCGGAGGATATCTTTAACCATCCCAAAGATCCGCGCATCAGCGAATTTGTATCCAAAATTTTATAAATTGAGTAAAAAATGTAATTTTTCACAATGCTTTCAGACACTTTTCAGACAGATTCAACACCCATGTCATATTTGCCCCGTATAATAACCCATGAAAGGAGGACATGGAAATGAAAAAAATCTTACCTTTTATCCTGTCCGCTGTAATGGTTTTTAGTTTGGCGTCCTGCGGGGATGACACTGGTTCTTCCACCACTACGGAAGAAAGCTCTGTTTCGTCCGCAGCTGAGGAATCTTCTGCTGAAGAATCTTCCGAAGAGGCTTCCGCTGAGGATGAATCCTCTGAAGAGGTTTCCGCTGAAGAATCTGCTGCCGAAGAAGAATCTACAGAAGGCTCGGCAGCCGATGAAACTTCTGACGACGCCTCCGCAGACGAAACCAGCGACACAGGTTCTGAAACAGACAGTTCCGCAGAAGTGTCTGAATAATTTTGCTTTTTCTCTTTGCAACAATAAAAGACAGGCTGCTTGATAAACAGCCTGCCAAACGCCAGTACATTGCTCAATCATTTGAAAAATCCAAACCTTTTTCTTGCCGGAGGAGTTTTCCTCCGGCTTTTTTATCGCCATGACAGCTCATCCTCATCCGGCGGCTCAAAAAATGCCGCCCACTTCTGGATGTCCTCCGGCGCGACCCGGAACACATCGCCGTCGTTTTCTGCATTGCGCTTTTCCAGACGGGCAAAGATTTCTTCCAGCGGCACATCCATGTAGTGCACCCGGCAGCCCGCCCCCAGGGATTCCGCCCAGCGGCGCAGGCCCTCCCGTTCCGATTTGGCCCAGAACCCGAAGTCCAGCACCACATTGACCCCCATGGCCAGCAATTCGACCGCTGTTTTCCACATAAGTTCTTCGATGCGGCTGTGCCGGGCGTCATGCTCCCCGCTGTTGTCCGCCCCGGAAAAATCATCCCCAAAAAGGGTGGTGTGCCAAACGTCCGGGGTCAGAACCAGGGCGTTCCACTCTTTGGCGTGTTCCCTTGCGTAAGTGGTTTTGCCGGAGCCGGGAAGGCCCACCATTATATGAAGGGTTGGCATAATCCTCACTCCTCGCTCAGTTCCATCCACTCATCCATAGAATCGTTGAGCAGATTTTTCTTTTCTTCCAAAAGGGTGCAGAGTTCCTGGATCTTCTGGTAATCGGAGGCCATTTCGCCGGGGTTTTGCAGGGTCTGCTCGATTTCCGCAATCTCCCCTTCCAGCTGCTCCACCAGCTTTTCCAGCTCCCGGATCCGGGCGCGGCGTTTTGCGTCCTCCGCTTTCTGCTGTTTGCTGCGGTAATAGCTGGCGCCGGAGGCGGAGGGCTGCTTTTCCTGTTTCGGGGCGGGTACAGCCGCGGCGGCCTTTTCCTTCTGCTTTTCCAGGTAATAATCGTAGTTGCCCTTGAATACCTCCACATGATCGTCAAAGATCTCGATGATCCGGTCCGGGACTGCTTTCAGCAGATAACGGTCGTGGGACACAAACAGCAGCGTGCCCCGGTAATCCCGCAAGGCGTCCTCCAAAAGCTCCTTGCTTTGCAGGTCCAGATGGTTGGTGGGCTCGTCCAGCATGAGGAAATTCCCGCGCTCCATCATCAAAACGGCAAAGGCCAGTTTTGCCCGTTCGCCGCCGCTTAAGACGCCCACCTTTTTGTAAACGTCCTCCCCCTGGAGCAGGACCCGCCCCAGCATGGTGCGGATCTCCGTTTCATTTTTCCGGGGCCAGCGGCTCCAAAGTTCCTCGATTACCGTCATTTCCGGGTGCAGCTGGCGGTTCTCCTGGTCAAAATAACTGGCTTTTACTTCCTGGCCCCAGCGGATTTTCCCGGCGTCCGGCTTTAATTCCCCCCGCAGGGCGTGAAGGAAGGAGGATTTCCCGATGCCGTTTTCCCCGATAACCGCAACCTTTTCCCCCCGCTGGATGTGGACGTCCAGGTGGTCGAAGAGGTGCTTCCGCTCCAGCCCTTCCCCAACGCTCAGGGAAAGCCCGTCCACTATCAGGACATCTTTCACAGGGTCCCGGTCAAAATCGAACCGCAGGGAAATCTTTTTGCTGTATTCCCTGGGACGCTCGATGATTTCCATGGCTTCCAGTTTTTTGATGCGGCCTTTGGCCATTTTGGAGGTGGAGGCCCGGGTCAGGTTTTTGGCGATATAGTCCTCCAAATCGGCGATTTCCTCCTGCTGGGCCTCGTATTCCTTTTCCCAGCGAGCCATGAGCTCGGCCTTCAGCACCTTATATTTGCTGTAATTTCCCGGGAAAACCCGCAGCCCCCCGAATTCCATCTCCCAAATCTCTTTGACGGTTTTGTCCAGAAAATACCGGTCATGGGAAACCACCACAACTGCCCCTTTGTAGCTTTCCAAGTGGTCCTCCAGCCAGAGCAGGGTCTTAAAATCCAGGTGGTTGGTGGGCTCGTCCAAAATCAGCAGCTCCGGTTCGCTTAGCAGGAGCTTTGCCAGGGCAAGCCTTGTCTTTTCGCCGCCGGACAGGGTGGAAATCTCGGTGCGGGTGTCTTTATCCTCAAAGCCCATACCGTTTAAAATGGACTGGATCTTGACGTCGATCAGGTAGCCGTCGTTGCCTTCAAAAAACGTCTGATTCCGGTCATATTCCCGGGACAAGGTTTGATATTCCGCGGAATCCGGCGGGCAGTCCGAAAGCTCCACCCGAATCCGCTCCATTTCCTCTTTGGCCTTCAAAACCGGGGCAAAAACCAGCCGCATTTCTTCCTCAATGGTATTGCCGCTGGTCAGACCGCTGTTCTGCCGGAGGTATCCCACGTTCAGGCCGGATTTTCGGTCCAGTGAGCCGGTTTCATAATCCTGGGAACCGCAGATCACATTGAGCAGGGTGGATTTCCCCGCGCCGTTGGCCCCGATCAAACCGATCCGGGAGTTTTCCTGCACCTGCGCCGTGACCCCTTCAAATATTACTGTACTTCCAAAGGATACTCCCACATCCTGCAAGGATACCAGCATAATGTCCTCCTTGTGCCTTACTGATTGAAAATTCCGATAAACGGTCACACAATTTTTAGTATAGCACATTTTGCAGAAAATGGAAAGTCCCTGTTTTCAAAACTTTTACAGAATCTCAACGGATGTCATTTGTGCAAATCGCTATTATATTCAGTAAATATATAAGCTCATTTCGCTTTTTTGACGGGAAATATTTTGAGATTTGCTTGGTACTGTATCAGTGTGAGGAAAACACCACCCGATTCTATTGAATATTCAAAGGAGAAATTTATCATGAAGAAATTAACAGCCCTTTTCCTGGCTGCGATACTGGCGGCCGCCGCTTTGGCCAGCTGCGGGAACGATTCGGAGCCTTCTTCGGAAGTATCTTCCGAATCTTCCATTACATCGGAACTGGACAGCGAATCCAGCGCGGAAAGCTCCGCAGAATCCAGCGCGGAGGAATCCGAAAGCTCTCAGGCAGAGGAATCCTCCCAAAGCGAATCCGCGGAACCTTCCGAGGAATCCTCTGCTTCTTCGGACACCGCTTCCAAGCCTTCCAGCGGAGGTTCTTCCGCTTCCTCCAAGCCTGCGGCATCCAAACCGCAGTCCAAGCCGTCCTCACAGCCCCCTGCGGAAAGCTCGGAACAGGCGCCGCCCCCTGCCCAGTCTGTTAATACCGACAACGGCAGCACGGTCCCGGAAGGTGCAGAGCTTTCCCTGTCCTCCATCATCAGTCAGCTTTACGAAGGGATTTCGGAAGAAAATATGCCTATGGTCATGGAAATCGCCCTCACTGCGGAAAATTCCGAATATTATGTAGGCGTTCCCTCCTCCTCTTACACAGAGGGCCTGGCTTCTGATTCCGCAATCGGTTCCATCGCCCATTCCGTCTGCCTGCTGCGGGCCAAGGACGCAGACGCGGCGGCTGCCCTGGCAAAGGATGTGGAAGCCAAAGCAAACCCTGCCAAATGGATCTGCGTCACCGCTGAAAAAATGATCGTCAAACAAAAAGGCGACCTGGTGCTGCTGATTATGGCTTCCTCAAGCAACGCGGATATCATCAGCGCGAACTTTGACAATTTAAGCGTATGATGATCAAACGGAAAAAGATCCTGCTGGCGGCAGTTTCGGCTGCTGCTGTTTTGGTACTGGTTTTCCTGGCCTGGAACCCGGCAAAGCAGCTCTACCGGCAGCTGAACCATCTGCCGGATGAAAACGGGATGTATGCGGTTCAGGGCCAGTGGTTCGAGGCCATGCCGGATTTAGACGAGGATTCTGTCCTGAGCTTTGCAAACCGGCTGAACGCTTATATCATCCAGAGCCTGACCTCAGAAAACACCGTTTACTATGGAGTCATCCCGGACAAATCCTGGTATTCGGCGGAATCCGGCTGGCCCACCCTGGATCACAGCAGGCTGGCAGAAATCCTGCGGGAAAATATTCAGGGTGCGGCGGAGATCGACCTGACCCCCGCCCTCTCCCTGGAGGATTATTACCAGACGGACCGCCACTGGCGGCAGGAACGGCTCCAGAGCGTCCTGGATACCCTGGGGGATGCTATGGGATTTTCTGTAAAGTTATCTGACTTTACAGAAAATACAATTACGCCTTTTCACGGCAGTTTCGAGAAAAAACTGAAAAATCCGCCGGAGGAACCCTTTGTTTACCTGACCGGCGGAGCTTTGGACAGCGTTTCCATTTCCAGCTATCAGTACCCGGAACTTCAGGAGGTCTACGACCTGTCAAAGCTGGAGTCGGAAAACACCTACGATGTGTTTTTAGGCGGGATCAGCCCCATTGTCACCTTAACAAACCCAAATGCTGAATCTCAGCGGGAACTGGTGATTTTCGGGGATTCCTATTCCAGCAGTCTGGCCCCTCTGCTCTGCGGGGAATACCGGACCGTAACCATTGTGGATCTGCGGTTTATTTTCTCCAGCCTTCTGCCGGATCTGCTGAACTTCACCAACCAGGATGTGCTGTTTTTATACAGCGACTGGATTCTCAACAACAGCGCCATGCTGCGGTTTTAACAGGAGCCGATCCTTCAAAGGATCGGTTCTTCTTTTGGATGAGCAAAATCCGTTTCGATGACTTTGCCGCTTTGGGGCGTCGAGTATACCCAACGGTCAATATGTCCTTCCTTTATAAAATACCGCAGGGGCTGCGGTTCCGTTTCCCCGCTGAAGGCATCGATTAGGATCAGTTTTACCTTCATTTTATCCGGTAAGAGGCTTTTGATGTACACGCCCGCCTGCTGGCCCGGAAAGACCCCTTCCCGCTTTTCCGCAAGGCCCGCCAGGTTGGGGGTAAGTTCCACAAAGATCCCGTAATCTTCCACGGAACGCACGATCCCGCTGACGGTTTCCCCCGGTGAAAAACAGGCGGCGTTCTCCTCCCATGTGCCCAAAAGCTCCCGATGGCTTAAAGTCAGCCGCCCCTCTTCCATGGTCCGCACAACGGCGAATATGTCCTGCCCTACGGAAAACCGGTCCCGGGGATGGGAAATGCGGGAAACCGATATGGCGTCAATGGGGATCAGGGAAACGACCCCGCAGCCCACGTCTACAAAGGCCCCGAATTTTTCCAGATGGGTTATCCGGGCCGGCAGGATATCCCCCGGCACAAGGCAGCCCAAATACTGCTGCCAGCAGGTAAGCTGCGCTTTCCGGCGGGACAGCAGGGGGCGCTGGTTCCCCCGCTGGTCCATAAAAAATCCCGTCACCTGGAAGCAGACCGGTTTGTTGACCCGGGACAGGATGGCGATGTCCCGCACCGTCCCTTCTTCGATGCCGATGGCGCATTCGTTCCGGGGGATCACCCCTTTAAACCCGCCCATGTCCACGATCAGGTTGTGGCTGCTGTCGCAGACCACCGCCCTGGCCTCCAAGATCTCTCCGGTTTGGACCGCTTCCCGCAAAGCGGACATGGAGGAGCATTTTCTCTTGTTTTCTTCTGTTTCAAAAAGAAACCCTTCCGGTTGATACTGCATCATATCCTTCCGCAATCTTCCATTATCCGGCAAATGAAAAATCTCCTTTCCGTCAATTCTCCGCCCCATTGGCGCCGGTTGGCCGGATGTTAAATCCTATGCCCTACTGCCGGCAATTATGCGGCGGAATTTTCCACTGTCCCGTAACCCCCACCAATATTCAGATAAATTTGTTGTTTTTTAAGAAGCACTTGACTTTATTTTGGCAATCTTGTATTGTTAAAGCAACGGCTGGTAAAGCCAATCTGAATTGTTTAGGAGGTACTCAATATGGCGGAATTGTTGAGCAAGCGCGCTTATGAGGAAAGCATCGCGAAAACCCGGGACCAGCGGATGGAATGGTGGCGGGAGGCCCGTTATGGGATGTTTGTCCATTTCGGGCTGTATTCCCAGATTGGCCGGCAGGAGTGGGCCATGTCCGTGGAAAACTGGGACGTCAAGGAATATGAAAAGCTGGCGGATACCTTCCTGCCGGAACCCGGCGCGCCCCGGAAATGGGCGGAGCTGGCCAAAAAAGCCGGCATGAAGTACATGGTTTTGACGACCCGGCACCACGAGGGCTTCAGCCTCTGGGATTCCAAGGTCAATCCCTATAACTCCGTCAATTACGGCTGCAAACGGGACATCGTCCGGGAATTTGTGGACGCCTGCCATGAATACGGCCTGAAAGTGGGATTTTACTCCTCCCTCATGGACTGGCACCATCCGGACGGCTGGCGCTGCGCCTTCGATACCGAGGCCCGCCGCCGCTTTACCCAGTACATCAAAGAGCTGAACCGGGAGCTGATGACCAATTACGGGAAAATCGACATCCTCTGGTACGACGTTTCGGCTCCCATGGAAAGCTGGGAAGGCTGGGACTCCCTGGAACTGAACCAGATGGTGCGGGGATTGCAGCCGGATATTATCATCAACAACCGCAGCAAGCTGGAGGAGGATTTCTCTACTCCTGAGGAACAGATCACGGCCGGCGACAAAGACTGGGAGGCCTGCATGACCTTCAACGGCATCAGCTGGGGGTATGTGGACTCGGTCCAGGCCGCCCCTTACAGCTATAACGCCCAGGGAATCCTGCGGATGCTCTGCCAGGTAGCTTCCGGCGGCGGCAACCTTCTTTTAAACATCGGCCCGGCCCCGGACGGCTCCGTCCCTCCGGAAGCTGTGGGACCCCTGACCCAGGTTGGCCAGTGGCTTTCCGAAAACGGCGCGGCGGTTTACGGCAAAAAGCTCCCCACCCCCTGCCACGGAACTCCCAGCGCCATCTGCTCCACTACTTATGACGGGGAAAAGCTGTACCTTTGGGCGAAAATTACCCCGCCTAACGGCGAAATTGCTCTGGGCGGCTTCGATACTCCGCTGAAATCCGTTCGGAAGCTGTCTGACGGCTCCCCGGTGGAATTTACCCAGAAAGGCCACCGCATCGTCCTCAAAGCGGCCGCCCCGGACCCCATTGCCAATGTCACGGTTTACGAGCTGACCTTTGACGGTGAGATCCGGCATGAGCATTGCAGCGACTACCCGCAGCTCCACGGCGGTTATCAGCACTTTGTGAAATAAAATTGACTGATAAAACTTAACGGTATACTGTGCGAGGGTGAAAGCTATAAAGGCTTTCACCCTTAATTGATAAGGAATGATGATTTGTGCTTTTATTATGTTCAGATGGATTAACGAACAGTAAGCTACAAAATTGTGTAAAAGAATTTGGTGGAAAAACGGCTGCCTTAGTAGTAAGCGCAGACCATGTTTATAAAGAGAAAAATTATCATGTACCCCGAGTCACAGAAGAATTGCAGCAATGCGGGCTGACCGTGGATTTGTTTGATCTAGATATTCAATGTGTGAATGAATTGCTTTGCTATGATGTGATTGAGTTTATTGGCGGGAATCCG
>DVOW01000040.1 GCA_018713335.1 Candidatus Merdivicinus intestinigallinarum
ATGTTGGTTTGGCGATTGACATTATACCAGAAAAGGGAGGTCAATGCTCTTTTTCTTTGCAAACCTCCGAAAAATCAAGGAAAAACGTAACTTTAAACAATAAAAAACATGGTAGTTTTGACACTACCAAAGAAAAACGGGAGGTCTTTCCATGAAAAAATGGATTGCGCGTTCTGTCTTTGTTCTGCTGGCCGCCGGGGTGATTGCGCTGGGGGCCGTGAGCGTGCGCCTGTATCAGGAAAATCAGGATTATCAGGAGAATTTGGCGCAGGAATATCAAATGAACTGGTCGAAACTTTGGGATGTCACAGATTTGGCCGCCAGTTTGTATGGGGAAAATCTGGTGGCTTATGGAGATTTGGATGCTTCCGCTGTCCGGCTTCACGTTGCCATGGCTGTCAATGATTTTTTGTATCTGCCTCCGAATGTCTACTTGGATAGAGCTAGTTTTCGCGATTTCGTGCGGTATTATCTTTATCTGGTGGGTGATTTGGACGACCCGGAATATGCGGCGGATGCGATGCCGCTGTTTCAGGACATGAACCGGGACCTGCATGAACTCAGCCAGGAGATGACGGAATCTTATTCTGAAAATAAAGCGGGCATGATAGACCCGGAATCGGAAGCATACCGGGAAGCGGAAACGAAAATCCGGGCTTTTATGGACGAATATACAGAACCCCTTTCGGAATATTTCGGAGTTGAGATTTCCTGAACATTTCGTGTGATATGCGGGCCGATGTTTTCGGCACGGATTCCCCCGAAATAACGTCTGGGAACATTCGCTGCGGGGCGTCGGGGACGCCGCCCCCTACAATTTCTCACGAAACATTCTGAATAAATTGTAGGGGCCGGGTCTCCCGGCCCGCGTCGAATTGGCAGCGGCGGCTCACCGCCCGGGCCTTGACAATTTGGATGGATTCTGTTATAATAAAAATGATTTTATGAATGAAAGGGGGAACCGATTTCCGTGGGAGATTCTGCTGACCCGCGACGATCCGGTTTTCAACTGAATAGGGAAAGTCCGCATCATGGGAAGACAGGGAAAGACTGTCCTTTTTCTGGTGCGTTTTTTTGTACCTCTCAGCCCTTTGAAAACCGCTGCGCCATGTGGTATTTCTGGCTCCGCTTGTAGCTTTCCGGCGTAAATCCATTTGACACCTACTGAAACTTAAGGAGAGAAATAACCATGAGCGCAGTGCCCAGTCTACTTTTATTGGTCGTCCTGATTTCTTTAAACGCATTTTTCGCCATGAGCGAGATCGCGATTTTGTCCATCAATTCCAAAAAAATCGAAAAAATGGCAGAGGAGGGCAACAAGCGGGCCTCCCTGCTGGTCCGTATTACAGAGGATCCTTCCGATTTCCTTTCCACTATCCAGATCGGCATTACCCTGGCAAACCTTTTGTCCTCGGCTGTGGCGGCGGAGAGCTTCAGCGTGTATTTTGACCGCTGGCTGTCCTTCCTGCCCATCAGCCCCGCGTTGCTCCACAGCATCGTGCTGGTGTTCCTGACCCTGATTTTGACCTACATCACCCTGGTTTTCGGAGAACTGACCCCCAAGCGGGTGGCCATGAAGTCCCCGGATTCCATCGCCCTGAAGGTGGTGGGCGTCCTGTGGGCGCTGTATAAGGTCTGCCGCCCCTGTATCCGGATGCTTTCCGCCAGCGTGAACCTGGTGCTCCGTCTTTTGGGCATCAATCCCCACGAGGAGGAGGAGAAGGTCACCGAGGAGGAGATCCGCCTGATGGTGGAGGCCGGTGAAGAGGAAGGCGCCATTGAGGAACGGGAAAAGGATATGATCGAGAATATCTTTGAGCTGAACGACCGCCGGGTTTCGGAGCTGATGACCCACCGCACCGAGGTTTGCGCGGTATCTTCCACCAGCAGCCTGCGGGACCTGGTGGAGATCGCCAAGGAAGAACGGTATTCCCGTATCCCGGTCTATAAAGAGAACATAGACGATATCATCGGCGTCATCCACATCAAAGACCTGATCCCCCTGCTCAATGAGGGGACGCTGGACAGCCAGAACCTGCTGGATTTCCTGCGGCCGGTGATCTATGTGCCGGAAACGGTCTATACGACGAACCTGCTGAAGCAGTTCCAGGAGCAGAAGATCCATCTGGCCGTAGTGGTGGACGAGTACGGCGGCACCGCCGGTATTGTCACACTGGAGGACCTGCTGGAGTCCATCGTAGGCGAGATCGACGACGAGTACGACGATCAGAAGGAAGCCTATCAGCATTCCCGCCCCAGCTCCAAGCAGAAAATCGCAGCGAGCCTGCTGGCGGATGAGGAAAAAACCGGTTCCGATTGACCGCAGTATATCAGATAAACTGCCGGGCCTGCCGCCTCCGTTTTGGAGGGGGCGGGTCCTTTTTTGTTTGGCGGGGCTCGCGGCGGCCGCGCTGTTTTCCGAATGGTCCGCAAAGAAAAGGGACCGGCCGAAAAAAACGCACCCACGAAACGTGAGTGCGGACGATCTTTGACAGACGTTGTCTTGGCAGATTTTATTGGATCACATTCAATACATTCCCGTCCCGGTCGGTGATTTTGGTGGGGACCAGTTCCACGGTCATGGGGAAAGCGGTCAGCGGATAGACCCCGGCATGGGGGTTCAGCACGCCGCACAGCTCCTCCAAAGCGTCCGGCGGCAGGCTTATAACCAAAACATTTTGGAGCATCTCCGCATTTTGCTTGCCCGGCTGAAATCGGACGGCGGCCTCTCCGCCCTGAAGATACAGGACGCGGCCTTTTCCCACTCTGGCCCGGAGCATGTTGGCGAGTATCCGGACATGCCCCGCGCCCAACCGGAGGGTCACTTTTCCATCCGCCATGCAGGCCCCTAGCTCGTCCAGATAGAGGAAGCTGGTGGAAGATCCGTCCTCCTCCACGCCCTGCTGCCAGGTCCTGCGGAACGCCGGATCCTCCATCAGCGAGGCCCGGGTCAGGTCGGTGATGCACAGGGGGACCCGTTTTTCCAGCGCCGCCAGGAACGCTTCGCCGTTCCAGCACATCATGGCGTCCATTTCATCGCCGGTGATTGCCGCCGCCTGCAAAAAAGTCATGCGGCCGTTGGGGGTATCCATCTCCCCCAGCTCCGGGTCCACCCGGAAGCCCAGGGCGGTGAGCTTGGTGTCCGTTTTCAATGCAACGGGGCCGTTGCAGTCGATGTGGTGTCCGGGGCCGAACACATTCCCGCTGGAAAAGACATACCGCGCCAGGTTTTGCAGCAGGCTGACCGGCCAGGCCGGAGGCTGTTCCTCGCCGCCGCGCTTCAGCCGGAAGGTCAGCTCAAAGCCATAGCCGCTTACGGCCGGGTCGTCGCTTTCTTTTTCATAGAGCTCCGTAAAGCCGTAGGTGACATAATGCCAATGGGGAACGCCTTGCTCGCTTTTCCAGACCTCCACGCCGTCCAGGGGGTCATTGCCGCCCAGGGCGTAAGGGATGACGGTACTGTAAAAGAGCCCCTCCTGACCAGGGTACAGCGTTTTCATTTTTTCGGAGATGGCGTCGAAGCCGGCCTGCTCCAGTTCGGTTCCTTCGTTCATTCTCATTCCTCCTCTCTTTAGGGGCGTGCTTTTCAAGGCACAGGAACGGCGGCGTTCCTGCTCCTGGGCATATCTGTGCCGGTCATCTTACCCAAACGCCGTTGGCGTCCACGTAGTAGCCGTCCGGCGTGCGGGTGTTGGTGAGCATCACCCCATTGGCGTCCACATAGTACCACTTTTTGTCCAGGCCGTAGAGCCACTGGCTCTTGGCAGTGCCGCCCCAGCTTTGGAAATAGTACCATTTGCCGTCGATTTGGTACCAGCCGTTCACCATCATCCCGCCCCAGGGCCGCAGGTAATAGGTGCTGCCGTTATAGGTGATCCACCCGGTCTGCATAACGCCGTCCGTTCCCAGGTAGTACCACACGTTGTCCACAAACTGCCAGCCTGTCTGCTTGGCGTTGTTTTGATAATAATACCAGTGATAGTTCTCCTGCACCCAGCCGTTCTGCGCCGGCGTTACCGCCTGGTCGGGGTAGTATTCGGCCAGGGAATTGACCGGATATGCCATGAGGGTCTGGTAGCTGTCCCATTTTCCCTTCAGGACATTGTCCACCAGCTGGTTGTCTTTCTGGTAGATGAAACGGCTCCCGGTGCCTTTTGATTTTCCGGGCAGGGCCCCTTCTGTCATGTAAGTGATGGTGTTGGGCAACACAACATATTGGCCATCGCCGCTGACGCCGACGATCCCGGAGAATGCGTCGTCCTCAATGGTGGTGACGCCCCAGGGGATCACTACCCGAGATAGCCTGTTGAGAGCTCCTAAATTCCCATCAAACGCACCGGCGGCGATCGTCTTGACCTGGGGATAGAGTATCGGTTCCTCGATGCAGTAGGGGCAGTACAGCAGTTTGCTCATATCCTTGGAATACACACAGCCTTCATAGGAAGCAAAATATGGGTTTTCCTTGGAAATAATCACGGATTCCGATGCAAATTTGAGGCTTTCCAGGCTTTGAAAATCCTTTCCGACTTCTATCCTTCCAGTTACATATCCCAATTGACCCGCATCTGTGATCCCGTCAGATAGGACATAATGGAATTTTTGCTCATCTTTGTATTTTAGAACATAACACCAAGGATAGTTCGTTACTTTTCCGGAACCGGTCACTTTTACAATATTGGTGGAAGCGTCCGCTTCCCAGGAAATGTTGTCATACTGGCCTTTAGCATTACTAAAATACATCCCCAACGCATCGCCATAGGGGTACATATCCGTGACACCATTCAGTACCACATGGGTCAAATCGTCCGCATGATCGCTCCACAAACCGCCGTTATTATATTCCTTACTGATGTCCGGCAGTTCTCCTTCGCCTGTGATCGTTAAAGTGTGGCTTGCAGTGTCCACCTCCCAGGTAAAGCCTCCCTCGATGGTCCCGCTTTCTGTTGCGGCGAAGGCGGTGATCCCCATGCACAGGCTGGCCGCAAGGCTCATTACTCCCGCCGCAAGCATTGTTTTCCAGAGTTTTTTCATGTTTACACACTCCTTTTCGTTTGCAAAGTATTTTTATGAACGGGGCCCGGACAAAGCCGGGACGTTCCCATCAACAGCTTATGTCCCCGAAACAGGCGCAGGAAGGACTTTTTATTTTAAACGTTCCTATCTTCCGTTTTGTGACAAACACCGTAACTAAATATTTTTCATTATTTCAAGCTGTTTTGTAAGAAAATTCAGAGTTTTCATTTTAATTATTGATTGATCGGTCTGTTTTGTTCTATAATAGACCGTATAGTCAATAAAGAGGGGGAGAAGATGAAAAAGCTGGAAAAGACCCAGAAGACAAAAGAGCGCATCCTGGCGGCAGCTCTTTCGGAATTTGGAAGCAAAAGCTACGATGCCGCCTCCGTCAACAGTATCTGCAAAACCGCGCAGATTCCAAAAGGCCTGATTTACCACAATTTCAAGGGGAAAGACGAGCTGTACCTGCTTTGCGTGCAGACCTGCTATGAGGAACTGACAGCAGCGCTGAAGGCGCAGTCCTTTGAGATCCGGGACGCAAAAGAGGGGCTGCAAAACATTTTGATGATACGGCAAAGATTTTTTCAGGAAAATCCCGGCTATGCAAACATTTTTTTCAATGCAATGTTGCAGCCGCCGAAACATCTGACGGAAGAGCTCGCGCAGCTGCGCAAGGGGATCGATGAATATTTCAACCAGTGCTACCTTGCCATTCTGGATTGCCTGCGCCTGCGGGACGGGATCACAAGAGAGGCGGCGCTGGAATACTTTTTGGCCGTCAGTGAAATGTTCAACGGATATTTTCAGAAAAAAGCGGAGCAAAACGGGAACTACCGGGAACTGATCCAGGATCATGAAGGACAGCTTTCTGTGATCTTAGACATCATGCTCTACGGCATCGCAAAAGAACCGGCAGGGAGCTCCTGTCAGGAAGGGTCAGGTGAAGTAAAATGATTCTGTCATTGCTGAGATTGTTGCTTACCATAGGGATCGCGTTCCTTGTGGGCAAACTTGTTTCAAAGATCAAGCTGCCGTCCATCTTGGGATGGCTCATCACGGGCATGGTTTTGGGGCCCCACGCCATGTCCTTGATGAACCAGCAGCTCCTGGACGCTCAGTGGTACCAGACGTGCATATCCTGGAGTGCGGCGTTGGCCTGATGATTGGGACAGAGCTTGTTTGGAACAAGATCAAGCGGTCGGGAAAGGCCATCGTCATTACCACGCTGACGCAGTCGCTGGGGACATTTTTGATCGTTTCGCTGGTTTTCGGCATCGTTTTCTATGTGTCGGATATCCCGGTTTATTTGGCGTTTATTTTCGGCGGCATCGCCCTTGCCACAGCGCCGGCCCCGGCCTTATCCATCGTCCGGGAATTCAAGACCGCGGGACCGGTTACCAAAACCTTGATCCCCATGGCGGCCCTGGATGATATTGTGGGCTGCGTCGTCTTTTTCACCACCATTGCCATTGTTGCGGGCAACCTTTCCGCCGGCGATCTGCCCGCATACATGATTGCCCTGGTCGTCCTCCTTCCTCTGCTGATCGGCGTCGTGACGGGCCTGGCGGCCGGCGTTGTGCTGAAAAAGGAACGGAGCAAGCCGGTCACCCTGGCGCTCCTCATGGTCATGATCCTTGCGGCTTCCGCTGTGGGATTTATTTTTAATTCATGGGTGCTGCCCCGTCCTGTTTTGAACTTTATGCTGATCGGCATGGCCTTTTCGGCCACCTTTTCCAATATGGTTTCGGAAACAAGGCTGGAGCAGATCATGGAGGGCTTCAACCCTGTTTTTGGCATCGCCATGATCGTGGTGATCCTCAATCTGGGCGCTCCCCTGGATTACAACCTGATTTTGGGCGCCGGCCTGTTTACCGCTATTTACATCCTGGCCCGGGCGGCCGGGAAATATTTCGGCGCATATTTTGGGGCCAGCATTACAAAATCTCCCGAAACCGTAAAAAAATATCTTGGCCTTACGCTTCTGCCCCATTCCGGCGTTTCCCTTGTGTTTACCGGCATCGCCGTTTCCGTTTTGAGCGCGCCGGCTCCTGAATGCGCGAAAATCGTCCAGGGGACCATTGCGGCGGCCGCTGTAATCAATGAGATCATTGCCGTAATCACCGCGAAAAAAGGCTTTGAGTGGGTCGGCGAAATGAACGGTTCAGCGGGCAGGAGCGAAGAGGGGATACAGCATGCCATCATCACCATCAGCAGGCAGCACTGAAGCGGCGGACGGGAGATCGGCAGAAAAGTGGCGGAACAGCTGGGGATCCCGCTTTATGACCGGGAGGTGACCGAGCTGGCGGCAAAGGACAGCAATATCGATATCAGCTTCTTTGAGAACAGCGAAATAAGGGCTGCCGGCGGGAACATACCGGTTCCGCAAAGGCGCGTATGCTCCGGCGTTTAAAAGTCTGTCAGTGCGCTGGAAACCCGGAATTCCTCTGTCCCGGCGGTTTGGCCGGGGATGTAGGCTTTCCAAAAGGTGCCGCCTGTGATCCCAGTTATTTCAATGTTGTAGGACATCATACGTTCATCCATATTCCAAATGAACCGAAGGCGCTCTGTTCCCAATTTGATTTGCGCTGCTATGATAAAACCGGCCTCCTATTCGCTGCTTTCTTCAGCATGCTGTAAGATTTCATGGGGCAGCCTCATCTTGACAGGGGCTGCTTAATTATATCACTGCAATTGCCGCATTTACAACCATCAGTTTAACAGGGATTGATACAAGCGCAACAGTTTAGACAAAATTGTTGCGCCGATCATAAATTTTATGAGAAGGGGGCCCCATGAAAGGAAATCAAAGAATCGCTTTAACCAAACGCCTCCTGCAGGAGGGCCTCATCCGGCTTTTGGAGAAAAAGCCCCTGGATAAAATCAGTGTGACCGAATTGTGCGGGGAATCCGGCATAAACCAGGCCACCTTTTACCGCCATTATTGTCGCTTTTAGCATGAAAAACCCCCGGTTCTACCGGGGGTGGGAAAGCCTTGGCAAAGACAAAAAATTAGTGAAAGCCAGGCAGTAGGGAGAAAAAAGGAACCTGTTTCTCTTAAAAAACAATTTTTGATATTAATAAAAGGAAATGTGAAGAAGCTTCCAAATTACTATAAGCCTTAAGGAAACAAGTAATAACTGGTTTACCAGTTGCAGGGCAAGTAATGCGATGATATTTTTCAGTACTCCTTTCAGGGGTCAGCAAGTACTGACCCCCTCTGGGGTCTGAGCAAACCACTAGTTTACTAGTGGTTATGATTGGAGAAGAAAGGTCAGGCGTTGTTCGCGTTGAAATCCCGGACAGCGTCCGCCATAGCCTGGACGTTCTCCACAGGGGTGTGGTAAAACATATAGTCGCTGGCTCCCAGGATGTGCTTGCGTCCCATTTTTTTCGCCATTTCCAGGATGTGCATGCTTTGCTCCCGGATCTCCTCCGGCGAGCACTCCAGCAGCCGGTCCAAACCGATGTTCCCTCTGGTACAAATGGCAGGGTCCAGCTTGGAGAAAGCGTCCTCAATACTCTTTACATTGCCCACCGGCGCTTCGGACAGGGTCTCAAACAAGTCGATCCCCATCTGGTTGTAGTAGCCTTTGGACAGCATCGGCTCAATGGGGGAGCAGATGTGCGTGTAGACCAGCAGGCCGTTCTGGTGCGCCATCTGGGTGATGATCTTGGAATAGGGGACCAGGAAATCCTCATAATACTGAGGGGAGATCATCTCCGAACCGGGACCGCCTAAGAAGACGAAATCCGCGCCGCCGGCCGCCACCGCAGGCAGGAGTTTTTCGTCCAGCTTCAAGATCTTGTCCATGAGCCGGCGGAAGATATCCGGGCAGGTCAGGGCGAATACCGCCGTATCCATGGTGTTGGGGAAGCAAAGGAGCTCGTAGGGCTGCATGGCCCACTGGATGTCCATGGCCTGGTCTTCCCCGATGACTTTCCGCATTTCACGGATGGAACTGCTGATGGCTGAAAAATCCCCTTCCGCCAGCAGTTCGTCCAGATAATACTCCAGGATATCCAGCTCGTCTTCTTCGGTGATCAGATATTTTGTGCAGCAGCCGCCTTTCCATTCATCCTCGATGGAGGTGGAAACCAGGTTGCCCTTGGGGGTGCAGAAAGTGGTTTTCGTGAATTTCCGGTTGGCCTCAGGGTCGAACCGGTGCTCGCTTTCATAATGGACGCTGGGGGCGAATTGGGAAAGGTCCGGCAGGCCGAAATTATAAAGGGGGACCACGTCGAACATTTCCCAAGCGCGGCGGGTATCCTCCATGGTGGTGTCCCCGATCCAGCTTTTTCCGGCGATCTTGGTGTCGAAACCAGCGCCGGCGCCGATCTGGGGAGAGCAGAGGAACTTTTCTCCGCCGTTTTAACATAAGAAATCAGCTGTTCTCTGGCAGTCATACACTCTACCTCCTAGCAGGATGCGGTAGTGTCAAAACTACCATGTTTTTTATTGTTTAAAGTTACGTTTTTCCTTGATTTTTCGGAGGTTTGCAAAGAAAAAGAGCATTGACCTCCCTTTTCTGGTATAATGTCAATCGCCAAACCAACATC
>DVOW01000041.1 GCA_018713335.1 Candidatus Merdivicinus intestinigallinarum
TTCTTCTCTCTTGTCGATTTCGCAAACCAGCTTGCTGTCCACAACCGCCATTCCAACAACTTCCCTATGAGACCTCTAGACTGGCTTTCTCCTCTTGAGTTCATTGTCCAATATCTTTGACAAACCTACACCGGAAACCTCGTGCAATTCATAAAAAAACTTGACTTTTATATGTCTTTTGTGTATGATAAAGACAGTTTATCCGAAAGGTTGTGTCACCCCATGAGCCAAAAAGTGTTGTTGATTTTAGTAGACGGGCTGCGCCCGGACGCCATCGACCGGTGCGGACACCCGTTTTTGCGGCAGCTGCGGGAGGAAAGCGCCTCCTGCATGGAAAGCCGGACAGTCATGCCCTCCGTTACCCTTCCCTGCCACTGCTCCCTGTTTTTCAGCGTAGACCCGGAACGCCACGGCATTCTCACCAATACCTGGTCGCCCCAGGTGCGGCCCATTGACAGTCTGGGGGACACAGTGGCCAAAGCCGGCAAACGGGCGGCCATGTTCTATAACTGGGAGGAGCTGCGGGATTTGAACCGCCCTGGGAACCTCATCCACAGCGAATATATCAGTCAGTACAGCATGGACGGCAAGGTTTCCGACCGGCTCCTTACCGACCACGCCATCAGCTGCATCCAAGAGGAAAACCCGGACTTTTTGTTCCTATACCTGGGCTTTACCGATGAGGCGGGCCACGACAAGGGTTGGATGACGGAGCATTATTTGGACGCGGTGGCCAACGCCTCCGCCTGCATTGAGAAAATCTGGAAATCCCTGCCGGAGGACTGGTGCATGGTGGTCACAGCCGACCACGGCGGCCACGAGCGTTCCCACGGCTGCGATATTCCCGAGGACATGACCATCCCCATTTATTTTGCGGGCAGGCCCTTTGAAAAGGGCAAAAAGCTCCAGGGGGTCAACATTAAGGACATCGCCCCCACCATCGCCAAGCTCATGGAGCTGACGCCTCCCAGGGAATGGGAAGGCAAATGCTGGTGCTAAGGCTGCCAGCGTTTCCCCTGCCAGGTATCCCGGCGGGCCAGTTCCTTGTCGATTTCGTTCATGACGACGAACTTTTTTAAGCTCCACAGCGGAGCGATGAGCTGATCCTTCATGCCGTCCCCGGTGACCCGCTGGATCACGGTTTCCGGGGGCAGCAGTTCCAGCTGATTGCAGACGGTCCGGACGTAATCTGGCAGCTCCATCATGGAAAAATCCTCCGGGCAGGCGGCAAATTCCTCCGCCATTTTGGTGCCCTTCAGGATGTGGAGCAGATGGAGCTTAACGCAGTGGGGCCGCAGCGCCGCCACTCTGCGGACGGTTTCCTCCATCATTTCCGGGGTTTCGCCGGGCAGGCCGTTGATAAGGTGGATGCAGACGGGGATGCCCCGGCTTGTCAGCTTCCGGTACCCTTCCAGGAAGGTTTCCCAGTCGTGGCCCCGGTTGATACGGCGGGCCGTTTCATCAAAGGCCGTTTGCAGGCCCAGCTCTACAATCAGGTAGGTCCGGCGGTTAATCTCCTCAAGATAATCGCAGACCTCGTCCGGCAAAGCGTCGGCCCGGGTGGCCACGGCAAAGCCCACCACCCCAGGCTGTTCCAGCAGAAGCTCGTATTTTGCCTGCAATTCCGGCAACGGGGCGTAGGTGTTGGTGTTGGCCTGCAAATAAGGGATATATTGACGGGCCTCCGGCCACTTTTTGTGGAGCATGGCTTTGCCCTGCTCAAACTGGGTCAGGAGGCTTTCCGGGGTCTGGCGGCGGAAGGAATAGGCGCAGTAGGTGCAGCCGCCCCTGCCGCAGGTCCCGTCGATATTGGGGCAGGAAAAGCCCCCGTCTAAGGACACCTTGAACACCTTGCCGCCGAATTTCTCTTTTAAATGGTAGTCCCAGGTGCGGTAGCGCTTATTGGCCAGCGCATAAGGGAACGGGTTTTCTGTCATGAGGATTGCTCCTTTCTGTGTATCCAGTATACCACAAGGATGGGCGGCAGGCAAGGCAATTTGAAAAAGAAAAAAGGCCCGGAGTACGTTTGGCTCCGGGCCTAACCTGATGAAAAAGGAGTGGATTTCTATGAATATCCGGCAGGAAACTCCAAAGGATTACCCGGAGGTGTACCGGCTGGTGAAGGAGGCCTTCGCCTCGGCGGAGCACGCGGACGGGAACGAACAGGATCTGGTGGAGGCCCTGCGGAAAGGGGACGCCTTTCTCCCGGAGCTTTCCCTGGTTGCGGAAATCGGCGGCCGTCTGGCGGGGCATATTCTCTTTACCAAGGTAAAAATCGGGGACCAGACGGAGCTGGCCCTGGCGCCGCTGGCGGTTCTCCCGGAGTACCAGCGGCAGGGGGTCGGAAAGGCCCTGATTGCTGAAGGCCACCGGATTGCCCGGGAAATGGGGTACCATTATTCCGTGGTGCTGGGCAGCGAGCAGTATTATCCCAAATCCGGTTACCGTCCGGCCAAAGACTTCGGCATCGGCTGTCCCTTTGACGTCCCGGAGGAGAATTTTATGGCCATTGATTTGCAGGGCAATTCCTCCCCGGTTTCCGGCGTGGTGGAATACGCCAAAGAATTTATGGAATGACGCCGCCCTCTACAAATGTGTTTTTCGGTTTGATTTTATAAAAACGGGGGACGATGTGGGCATCGTCCCCTACAATCATGTTTTCAATAATCACATGGTTTGATAAACCAGCCCTAGCGCCGTGCGGAGCCCAATGAGAAAGCCCTGATATTCGGAAACGCTGCACGCCTGGTTCCATAGAGATTCGATTTCCTGCCAGTCGCTGGGACGCAGGAGCCCTTTGACATCATCCAGAACCCGGTTCAGCGCAAGCTGGGCCTCGGGCATTTCTTGTTCCATTTTCAGGACATAAGACCATACATTTTCATTTGTATCCATCGCTGGTTCCTCCTTTTTGGTTGACAAGAAGGCCCATCTGATGTAAAATAATTTCAGACGGGGTTTCTCGTCAGTTAGAGAGTTTCGGTTTTACTTGCAAGGTGCGCCGGAACTCTATTTTTGTTTGTCCAGTTCCGATTTTACTAAATCAATGCCCTTGAGAACGACTCCGGTTTTTGTAGTGTGCAGTTTTTCCGCACATTCTTCTAAAGTTTTGAGGGTTTCTTGGGTGAGCCGTATTTCAAAACGCATATTTTTGGATCGGTCGGACTTTGGACGAGGGGACATTGTAACACCTCCATTCATGTCCGTACAAGAATGTCAAGGCGTTTTACAAATCTTCCGAAAAAATTGTAGGGGCGCGGCGGGGAGGCCCCGCGGCCAATTCGCCGCGGCCGTTCTACCCCGCGTTAGGTTTCGGAACGGCGGGATAAACCGCCGTTTTCGGCACAGGTTCCCCGCGTTTTTTATGAAACCAAACGGAAAACAGGATTGTAGGGGCGCGCATTGCGCGCCCGGCGGTTTTCTGAAACGTCTCGTTTGATTCGCGGGCGGGCAATGCCCACCCCTACAATGAATGGGAACCCTTCCATAACGCCGCAGCCGTCATGAATTTTATTCATGACAAGCGGACGTTCCAGCGGTTGGATAGGAACTGAAACGCCGCGGCGAATTAACAGCGGGGTTACCCCGCCCCGCCTTTCAAAATGCACAAACCCTCCGTTCTTTTCATAGTATGGGGTATCCCAGCCTATGGAAAACGGAGGGTTTTTCGTGTATACACAAAAATTTTATCTGATCGCCGGCGGGGATTCCCGGTACGCCCGCCTGGCATCGCTGCTGGCCCAGTCCGCGCGGGTATGCGCGGCGGGCTTTTCCGAATATCCGGGGGATCTGGGGAAGGCCGAAAGACTTTGTGCCTTGAGCCAGCTCAAAGAGTCCCCCGACTGCCTGATCCTGCCAATGCCGGCAAGCCGGGACGGCCTGACGGCAGCCGCGCCTTTTTCGGAAGAAACGCTACCCTTGTCCCAGCTTTTGGACCTATGCCGCCGGGACACCCTGGTGCTGGCCGGTATGCCGGGGGAATCCCTGGAAAGGCTCTGCGCCAAACGGGGCCTGACCCTCATGGACTACGCCTCCCGGGAGGAGCTGGCGGTCTTAAACGCCGTCCCGACAGCGGAAGGCGCTTTGCAGATCGCCCTGGAAAAGCTCCCCACCGTGTTAAACGGCATGGACGTCCTGGTTACCGGCTACGGCCGGGTGGCAAAACTCTGCCGCCGGGTCTTTGCCGGGGTGGGGTGCAAGGTCACGGCGGCGGCCCGCAGCCGGGAGGCCCTGGCCTGGGCCGAAGCAGACGGCGCGGAGCCCCTTCCCTTGCACCGGATGCCGGAACAGCTTTCCCGGTTCCGGCTCGTCTTAAACACTGTCCCGCACCTGCTTTTCGGCAGGGAGGAGCTTTCCCGCCTGCCCCCCGGCGCGCTGCTCATTGATTTGGCGTCCCTGCCCGGCGGCACCGATTTTGACGCCGCAAAGGAGCTGGGCGTCCAGACCGTCCACGCCCTTTCCCTGCCGGGAAAATCCGCCCCGGAAACAGCAGCCGACATCCTCTGCCGGACCATCCGGGCCATTGAAGCGGAAAGGAGGGAGCCTGATGCCTGAGCCTGTCAAGCTGGGGTTTGCGGTCACCGGCTCTTTCTGCACCTTCGCGCCTATGCTCAAAAGCATGGAGGCGTGCAGGGAGCAGGGCTTTGACATTTTCCCCATCCTATCTCCAGCCGCCGCCCAAACGGACACCCGGTTCGGGAAAGCGGCGGACTTTCTGGCAAAGATCCAGGAAATCAGCGGCCGGCCGCCGATCCTAGACATTGTGGGGGCGGAGCCTATCGGCCCCAAGGGGATGCTCGACATCCTGCTGGTAGCACCCTGTACGGGGAACACCCTGTCCAAACTGGCCGCCGCCCAAACCGACAACGCCGTCACCATGGCGGTCAAAAGCCATCTCCGGGGAAGGAAGCCTGTGGTGCTGGCTATTTCCACCAACGACGCCCTGTCCGGCAGCGCCGTCAACATCGGCGCGCTGCTGAACCGGCGGTACTACTACTTTGTCCCCTTCCGGCAGGATGATCCGGTAAAAAAGCCCACCTCCTTAGTGGCGGATTTCTCTTTAATCCCCCAGACCCTGCGGGCCGCGTTGGACGGGGTGCAGCTCCAGCCCCTGCTTGCCCAATGACCATTCAAAAAATAAACGGGCGGATATCTTCATCCGTCCGTTTTTTACATTTGCCCATATCGTCCCGCGATTTTCCCAAAACGTTTGATTTTACAGAAACGACAGGAAATGAAACCTTCCCATGACGGCGAGTTTATCGAGCCGTTCCAGCGGCCTAATAGGAATTGAAACGCCGCGGCGAATTATCACCGGCGATTCGCGGTTGTAGGGGCCGGGTCGCCCGGCCCGGCGGGTTTGGAGAAACGTTGCATTTTTTCGGCGGGCGGGGAAACCCCGCCCCTACAATTTTATTAGGACATCCCGGAATCATGTAGGGAACGATGCCCACATCGTCCCGCGATTTTCCCAAAACGTTTGATTTTACAGAAGCGACAGGAAGTGAAACCTCCCCATGACAGCGAGTTTATCGAGCCGTTCCAGCGGCCTAATAGGAATTGAAACGCCGCGGCGAATCAACAGCGGGGTTCTCCCGCAAATTCTTCCAACAGTCCCAAATCCCACAAAAGCTGCAAAATCGTGTACCGGTTCCGCAGCTCCTTGGCCAGAAGGACCGCTTCTTTGACCAGGGCGGGTTCCACCCCGATTTCCTCCGGGGAAACCGGCCCGCCCAATGTCCTCAGCAGTTCCACCACTTTTTTCGAGGAAGGAAGGGTCTCCCGCATGACGGCCTTCAGCTCCTCCCAGCGGCTCTGGATCACCGTCAGGCGTTTGGCGTGCTCCGCCGGATTGTTTTTCTTTGCGGTCTTTTCCAAAGCGAAAACACCCTCCGCCGCCGGGCCGTACTCTTTTTTCACCAGCTCGGCCCATTTTGCCCGGTCAAAATTCTTAGCGTGTTCCGCCGCCTTTGCAAAATCCACCGGCGTATCTAAAAGCTTTTCCGCCATGCGGATGGATAAAACCGTTCCCACCCCCACTTTTGTCCCGTGGAGCAGGGGTTTGCGCCCTTCCCGCAGAAACCGCATTTCCCAAAAATGGGACAGGTGGTGCTCGCTGCCGGAGGCTGGGCGGGAATTGCCCGCAAAGCTCATGGCGATGCCGGACAAAATCAACGCCTCCGTCAGCCCCGCAATGGCGGCCGGTTCCCGTTTTTGCAGGCCGGGAGCGCTGGCCGCCACCTTTTCCACCGCTTCCCGCATGAGGTCTGCAACCATTTCACAGTAATATTCCCCGTTTATCAGGGAAGAAATTTTCCAGTCGCAGAGGGCGTTGAATTTGCCCAGAACGTCCGCTGCCCCGGCGGCAATCATCTCCATGGGAGCCTGGGACAGGACGTCCAGGTCAGCCAGGATGGCTTCCGGCACATGGGCTTCATAGGTGGTTTTCATCTGGTCCGTGGTCATGGCCGCCACACTGGAAGCAAAGCCGTCCATGGAAGGCGCGGTGGCCAGAATAATGTAGGACACAAACAGCCTGCTGCTTAAGAATTTGGCAATGTCGTTGATGGTGCCGCTGCCAATGGCCAGCAGAACATCGGCAGACGGGTCAATGTGCATCATCACCCGGCCGATGCCCAGCTCATCCGCGTGGACGTCCTTGGGCAGGACGACCCCGGATTCCTGGATGCCGGCTTTCCGCATCAGCGCCACGGCTTTTTCCCCCAAAACGGGCCAGGTGTTTTCGTCGGCGATCCAGAACACCCGGTCATAATGGAGCTTCTCCAAGACCTCCGGCAGCTTTTCGCTGGCCCCGGCGGATATTTCCACGATTTTTAAGGAGGTGTGGTGCAGCCTGCCGCAGGGACAGTCTACAATATCCTTTTCAATGCACTCCGCAATGGTCATAGCTTCCTTCCTTTCTCGATCCCGGCAGTGGCAATGAGGGAAATCCCGGCGCCGCACAGGTCCGCGGAAATCTCCTGTCCAATGGCAACCGGCGCGGCGGCGGTAATTCCCCGGATCTCCTCCATGGCCTGAAAGAGCAGCTCTTTGGGGATGGGGGCGGAGGTTTTCACGGGGCAGACCGGCCGGACGCCGCCGGTCACCTTCACGGTGGAGGTCAAAACTCGGGTGGGATGGGTGCATTCCTCCCGGGCGTATTTTTCACCCCGGGGGCAGGTGTTGCCGGTAACGGAAAGGACCTTTCCCCCATCCAGCGTTACTTCCAGCGGGCAGCCCATGGGGCAGACGATGCAGGTGAGCTTTTTCGTTTCCATGTCAGTCCCCCTCCTTTTCCAGCCGCACTGTCAGAGGGCCGGTGATTTTCGCAATTTGTTCTTCCTTTAATAAAAGGGTCTCCATTTCGCCGGGAGCCGCCTTCTGCTTCTTCCGGGACAGCAACACCTTTCCTTCACATTCTACCACGATCCGCACATTTTTGTAAACATCCCCCACCCGGAAATACAGGGCAAAGGGCTTCGCGTTTTGATGGACCAGCTGCGGCACCACATACCGCACCCCGTCTTTGCCGGAAACCGGGAAAACCTTCCCGGCGGGAGCCTGGCCTTGGATGTAGAGGGCCGCCTGCTTCCCGGCGATTTCCGCTTCCTCCGACACGTAGTCCACCAAATCGTGGACATGGAGGACGTTTCCGCAGGCGAACACCCCGGGGATGGAAGTCTGGCGGCATTCGTCCACCACCGCCCCGTTGGTGACAGGGTCCAGTTCCACCCCGGCTTCCTTGGAAAGCTCGTTTTCGGGGATGAGGCCCACGGACAACAGCAGGGTGTCGCAGGGGATCAGTTCTTCCGTGCCGGGGATGGGCCGTTTGTCCGGGCCTACGGCGGCGATGGTGACCCCTTCCACCCGTTCTTTGCCGTGGATCTGCACCACCGTGTGGCTCAGCTTCAGGGGGATGCCGAAATCCTCCAGGCACTGGACGATGTTCCGGGTCAGGCCCCCGGAATAGGGCATCAGCTCGCAGACCGCCTCCACTTTCGCCCCCTCCAGGGTCATGCGCCGGGCCATGATAAGCCCAATGTCCCCGGAACCTAAAATGACTGCCCGTTTCCCGGGCATTTCCCCCTTCATATTGACAAATTTCTGGGCCGCGCCCGCCGTGTAGATCCCCGCCGGACGGGTCCCGGCGATGTTCAGCGCCCCTCGGGGCCGTTCCCGGCAGCCCATGGCCAAAACCACCGCCTTGGCCCGTATCTTCAAGTACCCTTCCCGGGGGTTCACCGCGGTGACGATCTTTTCCCCGGACGCCCCTGTTTCCAAGGACAGCACCATGGTGTCCAGCAAATAGGGGATGTTCCGCTTTTCCACCTGCTCCGCGAACCGGGCGGCATATTCCGGACCGGTCAGCTCCTCCTTGAACCGGTGGAGGCCGAAGCCGTTGTGGATGCACTGCTCCAAGATCCCGCCCAGCTGGGGCTCCCGGTCCAAAATCAGCAGATCCCGAGTCCCCTGATCGTATGCGGCAATGGCCGCCGCCATTCCTGCCGGGCCGCCGCCGATGATCACTAAATCCGTCTGTTTCATACTGTACCTGTCCCTTTCCGCCTGATTTAACGGGTCTTTCCGGTGAGCATTTTAGATTTGCCGCCGGATTTGGTCACCTCATCCATGGGGATCCCCAGCTCCCGGGCCAGGATTTCCACCACCTGGGGGCCGCAGAACCCGCCCTGGCACCGGCCCATACCGGCTCTTGCCCGGCGTTTCACCGCGTCCACGCTGCGGGCCGGGGGGTTCCGGCGGATTGCCGCCAGGATTTCCCCTTCGGTTATCATCTCGCACCGGCAGACGATCCGCCCGAAGGCCGGGTCGCTGGCCGCCAATTCGGCCCGTTCCTCCTCCGTCATTTCCCGGAATTTGGGGAAGGGCTTCCGGATGGGGTCAAAATTCGGATTTTCCGCCAAAACAAGGCCCGCTTCTTCCAGATGCTGCACAACAGCCTTGGCGATAGCCGGGGCGGAGGTGAGGCCCGGGGACTCGATGCCGGCGGCGTGGATCAGCCGGGGCGCGCTCTTGGACTGCCCGATGACAAAATCCCCGGTGCTGGAACAGGCCCGCAGACCGGTGAAAGAGGTAATGGTCATCCGGTAGTTGATACTGGGGACGGACTTCCGGGCCAGGCTCTGCACCTTATCCAAACCGGCGGCGGTGGTGGAGGTGTCCTCCTTATCTTCAATATTCTCTGATGTAGGGCCGGTAAGCAGGTTGCCGTCCACGGTTGGGGTCACCAGGACCCCCTTGCCCATTTTGGTGGGGGGCTGAAAAATAGTGGATTTCACCAGTTTTCCCTGAGTTTTGTCCAGCAGGAGGTATTCCCCCCGGCGGGGCGTGATGGCAAAGCTCGAGTCCCCCAGCATCCAGGCGATTTCATCGGCGTGGACCCCGGCGGCATTGACAATAAACCGGGCCTCCACGGTTTTGTTTCCGGAACGGAGGGCAAAATGATCCCCCTCCTCCCGGATTTCTTCTACCGGGAAATTAGTGAGAAGCGCCGCACCGTTGTCCATGGCGTTTTCAATAGCGCCGATTGCCAGCTCATAGGGGCAGACGATGCCGCCGGTGGGGGCCCATAGGGCCCCTTTGATTTCCCGGGAAATGTTCGGCTCCTTTTCCCAGACCTGTTCCGGGGTGAGGATTTCCAGGCCCGGTACGCCGTTTTGCTCCCCCCGCTGCTTCAAAATCCCCACGGTATCCAAATCTTCCTCCGTAAAGGCCAGGACCAGAGAACCGTTCCGTTCAAAGGGGACGGACAGTTCCTTTGCAATCTGTTCCATCAAGGCGTTGCCCTCCACGTTAAAGCGGGCCTTGTTGGTTCCGGGTTCCGCGTCGAAGCCCGCGTGGACGATGGCTGAATTGGCTTTGGTGGCCCCCATGACCACATCGTCCTCTTTTTCCAGCAGGATGGTTTTCAGTTGATAGCGGGCAAGCTCCCGGAGGATCATGGCCCCGGTGACGCCCCCGCCGATTACCGCAACATCGTATGGCATAATGGTTCCTTTCCGCGCAAAAAAGAGCCACAAAAAACAAAGGGCCCCTGGTCCTTGTTTTCTGTGACTCCATTACTCCGCACAGTTTATTCAATTGACAGCTTTATCTTAGCACAGCCTTCCCCATTTGTCAAGCGGCGAATCGCCGCTGATAAGACGACGCGGCCGCAGTGCCACGCGACAGGCTCCGGCTGGCGCGAACAGGTCGCGCCTCTGGTGAAGGACACCCGAAATCACAGGAAAAATGAGGCCGGGCCGCCAATTCGCTGCGGCCGTGGTATTCCTTATCCAACCGCTGGACCGGCGCGACAAGCTGCGCCGTTATGGGAAAGTTTCATTTTCTATCGTTTTTACAAAACCAAACAGGAAACGCATTTGTAGGGGCCGTCGTGAATTTATTCACGACAGTTTCCCCGCCCGCCGATTTTTCTGAAACATTTTTTCATTTTACGCGGGCCGGGCGACCCGGCCCCTACAACCGGCGAACCGCCGGCGTCAATTCGGCGTGGCGTTTCAATTTCTATCCACCCGCTGGATGGCGAAGTTTTCGCCGCGAAAGTGTTCGCCGTATAGATGGGGGCCCATTCCTACCGCTAACCGAAAAACGGATTTGTAGGGGCAGATCCCACATCCGTCCAGTTTTTCCAACATTTTGGGACAAACGCGGAACATTCCGGATACATTGCGGGGCATATTACCGAGGTTTCCCCGTGCAGCGGGACAAAAACACAACGACTGCCAGCAAAATGCCCAGACCCAAGGCAATAGCTCCCGCCAGCCAGCCGCCTGCGGCCCCGCCGGACGTTTCGGAACTCTCCTGGCTCTCGCTGCTTTCCTGCTGGACAGCCCCTTCCGTTTCAACAGCTGATTTCTCCGGAACAGACAGCGGGGTTTTCAAAACGAAAACATTCCGTCCGCTTTTTACGGCAGTCAGCGCCAGAACAGCCGCAGCAGTCGCCGCTTCCCCCGCCGCCGTCCCGGCCTCCGGCGCAAAGCCGCCGCTGTTGACCTGGAAGGAAAGAAGGGCGTCCATCAGCCCACTCTGCTTGACAAAACGCGGGTCGTCCATATGCACTCCCATGGAACACAGAGCGATGATCGCCGCGCTGGTGGGGATCACGGAAGGGCTTCCTTCATCGTCCGGGAACGTCCCATCTTCATTTTGATGCTGGGATAAATAGTCCGCCCCGCTGGAAACCGCCTGCCGCACCTGCTCTTCTTCCGTATAGGCCGACAAAGCCGTTAAAGCGCAGGCCGTCAGCAGCGGGCTGCTGGGTCCCCCCGGAGCAGGGGCGAACCCGCCGTCCTCGTTTTGACAGGAAAGTAGCATGGCCCGCAGGGCGGCCCGGGTGTTGACACTGTCCGACGGGATTTCATACCCATTGCTGTCCGCCGCCAGCAGCGCGAATATGGCCGGTTCCAGTCCCTCTCCGGCAATGTCCGGATAATCGGAAAGGACCCTCATCAGGTCACATCCCGCTACATCGGTAGCTGGGATGCCGCAGAAGGTTGCGGCCAGAGCGTCTACCGCCGCCTCTTTTGCCGTAGGATAGGCGCCAATCCCCGCAATTTCCGTTTTCAGCCGGTCAATCACCTGATAATCCGCCGCAATGCCGGCCGCGCCCATGCTCATCAGGCCGAAATGGCTCTGCTGGTTCTGTTTGAGCCAGGAACAGGCCGCCGCCAGCCCTTTGGCATATTCCTCGCTCCACGCCCCCGCCGAAACCGCCGCCTGCTCCCGCTTGGGCAGGTCCGTTTGACTGCTGGGGGATTCCGCAGTATAAGCCCATTCCAATGTATCCCCCTGCTCCAGAACGAAGGATCCCCCCGGCGCTACCTCCTGCCCGTTGCGGAAAAGGGTCCAGACCCCTTCCCGGCCATATTCCCTGGATCCTCCATTTTCGGTGATCTCCGCCATCACAAGCCCGCCGTCTTCCCACAAATAATCCGACAGATAGGCATATTGGCGCAAAAGCTCCAGCACCCCGGCCGCCGTAGTGCCGGCGGGGCAGCTGAAGGACAAAGCGGGGATCAGAGACAGGCCGGCTTCCGGCTCGGTCATACTGACCGTGATCTGCACCCGGCCGGCTTGGTCCAGAGAAGAAAGGGGTTCTTGCTCCGGCGGGACGGGTTCCGCCGCCCAGACCCAGGTTCCGCCCAGGCTGATCCCGGCGGACAGGGCCAGGCTGATAATCCGTTTCCAAATCGTTTTCACAGGTATCTCCTTCTATATGGACAGGGGGCTTTCCGATGCTCTCTTTTTTCATTATAAACGAATTGCCATTTGATTTCCACACCGTTTTGCAAAAAATGTGTAATTTTGTCGATTTGCTGTTTTTTCGGAAAAACGCCCCCGCTTTTTCTCGAAAAAAATTGAAATTTCTTCAAAAAAGGTGTTGACAAAAGGCTTCCCGTTTGCTATAATATAGAAGCTGTCCCGATGAAAGACAGAAAATCAAAAAGTGCTGATATGGCTCAGCAGGCAGAGCACGTCCTTGGTAAGGACGAGGTCACCGGTTCGAATCCGGTTATCAGCTCCAAATGAAATCCCCGTAACCCTAGTGGTTGCGGGGATTTTTCGTGTTTTCTGGATTTTTCCATACAGTATGGATTGATTTGAATTCTTGACAATCTTCTCCATCCTGTGCTATACTGGGACAGCAAGGCAAACGAAAACGGTTGGCGGTTAGAAAGGCCCTCGAGAGGGGGCGTTGCCATGGATGAAGTGAGCGTGCTCTACTTAATCGCGATTCTTTATCTGATTAAAGAAATCATCCGCATCAGCAATAAAAAAAGATAACCGCCCCTAGCTCCAACTAAAGCGGTTATCTTCCGTTTTTATGAGGGCGAACCGTCTATCGGTTGCCTTGCATCTTTATTATAGCCAATTCAGGCCAAAATGTCAAGCCGTCCATTCATATAGGGCAGCGTTCCGCAGGGCCCGGTTACTCCGCCGGATATACCAGCCGGGCCGCCGCCACCGTAATGTCGTCCCCCTTTCCCTGCTGCCGGAAGGACGCCAGCTGAAGGAGCTTTTCTGCCACGGCTCCCGGCTCCCGGCTGTCCAGGGCGGAGATCTCCTCCGCAAGCCAGTCCTCAGAGATGGCCACGGCCCCGTCCGTTACCATGACCAGCAGATCCCCTTCCCGGAGTTTCACCTTGTGCCGGTCGTACTGGATCCCCTGCAGGATCCCCGCCGGGAGGGACGGCCCCTTGATCTGCATGGTATGCCCATCCCGGCACAGGAAGGAGCAGGCTCCCCCCGCTTTCAGGAATTCCGCTTCGCCGGTGTACAAATCGATGCAGCCGATGTCCAATGTGGCCAGGGACTCGTCCCCGGCTTTGACCAGCAGGGCGGAATTGATGAATTTCAAAGCCGCGTCAAACTGGAACCCGGCTTTGATGAGCTTTAAGGCAAAATTGCAGGTCATCACCGAATCCACCGCCGCCCGGCTGCCGCTTCCCATGCCGTCGCTGATGATAATGTGGGCGTAGCCCCTGGGGTCGGCGAAGTATTCGCAGCAATCGCCGCACACCGGCCCCTCCTCCGCGCTTTTCTGGCGCAGGGCGAATTGCAGAGCGAACCGGGCCTTCTCAAAAAAGCTCACCCGGGTCCGGCCGCCGGCCGATACTACGCAGGGGGCGTCAAAAGGCCGTTCCAGAAGCCCCGAAAGCTGTTCGGCCAGCAGCTTCCGGTCGCAGCGAAAGGGCTTTTCCCGGTAAATTTCCAGCCGCATCCGGTCGTAGCGGTCCAGGACACAGTAGACCTCGTCGGCGTCCTCCCCGATTTCCGCAAGGAAATCCGACACGGTCCGGGCCAGGCCGGCGTTCTCCTCCTCCCCTTCGGAAAGGTCCTCCCCGGCGTCCCGGAGCATTTCCGCCACACCGTCCAGCTGCTCCATGGCCACCTGCTTGGCCCCCAGCACCTTCCGCCCGGCGTTTTCCCGTGCAATAAATTCCTGGTAGCAGCCGTTGACGCCCCGGACCAGTTCGCCGGTCTTGGGGCACTTGGTCTGGAAGAATTTGGGCAGGTCCTCCGGGTAAATGCGGCCGTGTTCCTTTAAGAGTGGGGTCAGCCGCTGGAAAGCTTCCGTCGTCTGGGAAAAAGCCGTTTCCCAGCAGAACATTTTGAGGCCGCACCGGCCGCAGACCCGGTCCGCCACCCGGTCATAGACGTCGTTGATTTCCGTGCTGTTTAAGCGGTTCAGCCGTTTAGACACGGCGTCCACCGAATCCCGGATGTCCCGGATGGTCCGGGCGGCAAAGTCCATCTGGGCGGAGATCCGCCGGTTTTCCGTGCTCCGGCTGCCCTGGGCCTGGGAAACCGGCTGGCGCAGCTTTTGATAGACCCCGGTGGGCAAAGCCAGGAACAGGGCCGACGCCGCCAGCATGTCCAGCCCGCCGGATCTGTGCCCCAGCTCCCCCAAAACCAGCAGGGACACAGTAAAAACGCTTAAGAACACCGCCGTCTGGGTCAGCCGCCCGAATTTGGCGAAAACCCCGCACAGCATGGCGGACAGGGCAAGCCCCCCGGCGCAGGCCGCGGACTCCGGCCCGGCAAGGCAGATGGCCGCCCCGACGGCCACGCCGCCTACGGCCCCGGCAGCCATGCCCCGCCGCCCGGAGAGCCACAGAAGGAAAAAGCCGCCCAACACCCGGCCCAGGTTCCAAAACCAAACCTCCACGCCGCAGGCCCCCACCAAGGTCACCAAAAGCAGGATGAAAAGGCTCGCTTCCCGGATCTCCCCCGGCTCCTTCCGGTTCATGAGATCCTCCGCGGCACGCAGGGCCTGGATGCTGAAGTAGGTCATGGCCCCGCCCAAAGCGCTTTCCGCCAGACGGATGAAAAAGCCCACAGCGCCTTCTCCGTTCAGCACTGTCCCCATCCCCAGGCTTAGGGCCAGCACCCCGAAGGAGGCCCCGCAGAGGACCGGCACGGAGGACCGGAACTTTGGGTGTCCGGCTGCCGCCAGCTTAAAGGCCAGCACGCAGAGGAAGGCGATAAGGTACGGGATGTTCTTTTCAAACCTTCCAAAGAAGGAGCAGCCCAATATCCCGCCGATCACCGAGGAAAAGGACAGCCCCGACGGCATGGCCATGGCAAAGGCCGCCCCAAAGGGCGACAGCCCCCCTAAAATGCGGACGTTGGAGAGAAGCAGGGTAAAGACGCCTGTGCCGGCATAGGGGGCCATGCGGGCAAGCTGCCCCACACGGCGGCGCAGGCTGGAAATGCGCTGTAGGTTTAACATGATGAACTTCCTTTCCTGCCGGAACCGGTCCGGGTAATGTTATGGTTCTATTATACGGACAAGCCGCCGAAAAACCGGTCGGAAGCAGGTGTCGGATTACAGGGAGTCGGGACAGCTCCCGTCTTTTTTTCCGGATTTCGCGGGAACCCTTGACGGAACGCCCCTTTGTGTTGTATCATGGAAGTGTATCAGGGCGGTGTCGATCCGCGCCATGATCCCGGAATGATTTTAGTAAAGAAAAGAGGTATGTTCATGCTCAACGACAAACAGATTCAGCGTATGCTCCGCAAGCTCAAACGCTTTGAGGACACCCTGGACGGCATGATCTTTGAAAAGGTGTGCGACTTGCCGGTTTCCGCCTATGAAACCAAGGAATCCCTGTACCAGATTCCCGACAGCAGCCTTTTTGAGCCCATCCACCCCGGCGATATTTGGGGCGGCGAAGGCGTTTACTGCTGGTTCAAGTCCAGCTACACTGTCCCGGAGGAGCTGGCCGGAAAGCCTTTGTTCCTGCGCCCCAGCATGGGCGGCTACGAGGCCATGCTCTGGGTGGACGGCAAGCCCTTCGGCACCTTTGCCACCAAAATCGTCCAGACCGGCCACGGCAACCACTACTGCGATATGTTCGTGAAATCCCCCAAAGCCGGCCAGGAGGTGAGCCTGGTTGTGGAATTCTACGCCGGCCACTACATCATGGGCTGTATGCCCTATGAGGAGAACCCTCACCACGATTTCCGGTTCCCCTTCAATTCCATGGACGTCTGCGTCAAAAACGACAAGATCGCCAATTTCTACTTCAATCTGCGCACTTTGAATGAGCTGATTGAGGTGCTGGACGACACCAGCTACCGCAAAGCGGAGCTCATCAACACTATGATGGCCCTCCACGAGGTCCTCTACTATGATCCCGCCAACGTAAGCCGCGAAGAGTTCTATGCCGCCTTGGAGCAGGGCCAGAAGATCATGGCTCCCGCCCTGGCCCGGCACAACAGCTCCACCGCCCCCTCTGTAGGCGTCATCGGCCACTCCCACATGGACACCGCCTGGCTCTGGCACATCGGCGAAACCATCAAGAAATGCGCCCGGACCTATTCCAACCAGCTGAACCTTATGGAGCAGTACCCGGAATATAAATTCGTCCAGAGCTCCGCTTACCACAGCGAGGTCCTCCGGAAGCATTACCCCGAGCTGTTTGAACGCATCCGCCAGAAGGTGCTGGAGGGCCGTTATGAGCCCAACGGCGGCGTTTGGGTGGAGTGCGACTGCAATATCACCTCCGGCGAGTCCATGATCCGCCAGTTTCTCTGGGGCCAGCGGTTCACCCGGAAGTATTTTGGCTACACCTCCGACTCCTTCTGGCTGCCGGACACCTTCGGCTATTCCGCGGCTATCCCCCAGATTATGAAGGGCTGCGGCGTCAAATACTTCCTCACCACCAAGATGGCCTGGAACGACACCAACCAGTTCCCTTATGACACCTTCTACTGGAAGGGCATCGACGGCACCAAGGTCTTCGCCCATCTGAACAAGACCCACGTCTGGCCCGCCCCCAAGGATTTCTACCAGTATGTGTACAGCACCAAGAGCCCTGACGCTGTCCGGCAGAAATATGTAGCCAACAAGAAGCTCATTTCCTACGGCTTCGGCGACGGCGGCGGCGGCCCCCAGTTTGAGATGATCGAAATGGCAAAACGCTGCCGGGACCTGGAAGGCTGCCCCAAGGCGGAGCACACCACTGTGAGCCACTTCATGAACGAGCTGGAAAAGAGCGTCCAGAACCCCGACACCTACAACGGCGAGCTTTACCTGGAGCTGCACCGGGGCACCCTCACCAACCAGCACCAGATCAAGCGCAACAACCGCCTTTCTGAAATCGCCCTCCACAACCTGGAATATCTGACCGTTTACAACGCCGTGGAAGGCCATGCCAAGGCAAGCGACGAGGCCTACCGGGACCTGACGGAAACCTTGCTGGTCAACCAGTTCCACGACATCCTCCCCGGCACCTGCATCCCCCGCGCCCATCAGGAATCCCTGGCGGCCACCGGCAATCTGCTGAACAAAGCCGGCGCTATGATCCGCAAGGCTGCTTCCCCCGCCCAGGACGAAAACCAGGTGACGGTCATCAACCCCACCTCCTTTGACCGCAACGATGTGATCTACCTGGACTATGTGCCCGGCATGAAGGTCAAAGGCGATTATGCCCAGCAGATCACCGAAACTTTGGAAGGCGGCAAGAAGCTGGCGGTAGCCGGTGTGGAAATCCCGGCTTACGGCAGCGTTGTGCTGACCTTGGAGCACGGCGAGCCCGACAGCCGTTCCCCCTTCGGCATCAGCGGCCGGGATCTGGTAACGCCTTTCGCCCAGGTGACCTTCGACGAACGGGGCTTCATGAAGTCCTTTAAGGACACCGAGGCGGACCGGGAGCTGGTGGGCGAAGGCTACCCCCTGAACACCTTCCTGGTGGCCGAGGACCTGCCCTCCGAGTGGGACAACTGGGACGTTGACGCCGATCTGCAGCTGAAATTCAAGGATTGCGCCCAGTTTAAATCCTCCGAGGTCATTTCCAAGGGCGCTGTGGAGCTGCGCATCCGCAACAAGTACCAGATCACCGAAAAATCCACCATCACCCAGGACGTGATCTTCTACGCCTCCACCCCCATGGTCAAATTTGAAACCGTTATGGATTGGCAGGACGAGCACCGGTTCTTAAAGACCGCCTTCGACACCTCCATTTTCAACGATTTTGTCCGCCAGGAGATCCAGTTCGGTTACCTGAAACGGCCCACCACCCGCAACAACGATGTGGACAAGGCGAAATTTGAGGTCTTAAACCACAAATACACCGACCTGTCCGAGTCCCGTTACGGCGTGGCCATCTTGAACGACAGCAAATACGGCATTTCCGCTTACGAGGGCCAGCTGCGCCTGTCCCTGCACAAGGGCGGCGTCCGTCCGGACTTTAACGGCGACAAGGGGCATCATTACTGCGAGTACGCCTTCCTGCCCCACAACAGCGGCTTCTCCGCGGAAAGCGTCATTGAACCGGCCTACGCCTTCAACTACAAGCCCATTGTGGTTTCCGGTTCCCGGAAAATGACTTCCCTCATCGGGGTGGACGCTTCCAACATCGTTGTGGAAACCATCAAACCCTGCGAGGACAGCGAGCGCGCCTTCATCGTCCGCCTGTACGAAGCTGAGGGCACCCGGACCCACGCGTCCGTCCAGCTGGGCTTTGCTCCCAAGGCTGTGGAAGAAACCAATATGCTGGAGGAGCACACCGCTGATCTTCCTGCGGCGGCCAATTTCCGCCTGACCTTCCGGCCCTTTGAAATCAAGACGGTCAAGGTTTCCTACTAAGTGACGAGGTGATACCATGCTGCGGTTGGTCCAGCTTTTGCCTTTGGTTTTCCTGATTCTTTTGCTGGCGATCGGCGCGCTGGTAATCGGCGGGCTTCTCTACAATGTGTTTAAAAGACGGCCCCGGTCCCAGCCCCAACCGCAGCCGCTTCCGGAACTGACCTCAGCCGCCGCGGTGGTGGCCAAACGGGAGCTGCACAGCAGCTCCCTTCAATCCCCTGCCCTGTCGCAATATTATGTTACGTTTCAGTTTCCCAGCCGGGACCGGATGGAATTTCCGGTTCCGGCCCGGGATTATGGACTTTTGGCAGAGGGGGACGTGGGGCGGCTCACTTTCCGCGGTGAGCAGTATATCCGGTTTGAACGGGAACTGTAATTTTTTTCAAAAACCCCTTTACAAACCCGGAAAAATGTGATATAATACAAAAGCTGGCTCAAGAAAGCCAGCTTCATGCGGACGTAGTTTAATGGCAGAGCTCCAGCTTCCCAAGCTGGTAACGCGGGTTCGATTCCCGTCGTCCGCTCCATGATGGCGTGACAAAAAAGATGTCACGCCATTTTTCTCAGGTTTCATGCAGGTTTGCGGGCTTTTTTAGAATTATTCAAACGGCGGTTTTACCGTAGATGTCCATCACATAAAATTAAGATGATATTGTGAAAACGGAGTTTTTGACCTGTTCAGGCAGGAAAAAACTTCGTTTTTTCATTTTCCACCATATTTTTCTCCCGCCGGAGATGTAAAAGTTTCCAGCGTATAGATAGATAGTCTGCCCAAAGTCCGAAAGACAAAAAGCAGAGGATATCAAAGGCGCAAAATACAAGGGGGTAGTGCGCCCTTTTTTAAGGTCCCGGTTTCTGT
>DVOW01000042.1 GCA_018713335.1 Candidatus Merdivicinus intestinigallinarum
GGCCTTGGACCCGTAACCCTTGCCACGATACTTGGCCATAACGATTACATCAGCAATATATATTTGTCTGTTCTCGTCAAAATGATAGGCTGTTTCACCGACAAATATATTATCTATATTATTCTCATCAAGAATATATCTGTAAAACCTTTTACTATCAGGATTTCTTACCCAGTAATCGTACCAAGTTTTCCATTTATTTTTGGGAAAGGGAATTGTTCCGCCCCATTTTTTGTTATATTCCATGGTTTTCTCATCATTTATTAATTTCTCCCGAAACCACAAGTCTTCTAATGAAGGAACAACCAATCTAAGCATGTTTTTATCTCCCTTTGTTGTAAAAATTTAGCGAAATTCAAACCTGCTTTCCAACGAATCCTTTCCCGACCAAGCGGCATGGGCTTCCATAATAGAATCGTCTAAAAAGAGCCGGAGATACGCCTGAAAATTCGGCGCCAATTTGTCCGCAGGCTGATTTTGCAGTTCCTCTAAGTCCATCCAAAAGACTTCGCCTTCCTCCGTTTTTTCCAGCAGTTCCCCAGAAAAATCCGTTGTTTTATAAAGATAAACAAGGTACTGCTCCCCATCGTCGGTACAGTCCCAGTGGATGATCCCGCAAAGCTTCAAATTTTGAACCCGCAGTCCGGTTTCTTCCCAAACCTCCCGGACGGTTGAATCGTAAAAGCTCTCCCCCACTTCTACATGACCGCCGGGAAAGGCGATGCCGGTCCAGTATTTTCGTCCAATATCATACACATATTCGTTTGTTCCAACGGCAGCTTCCGTCCCATTTTTTCCTCTCCTTTACGAAAAACGCAAGAACCCGGAATCAAGTTCTTGCGTTTTATCAATCAGCCTTCTAATACTTTTAGCAGCATTTCTTTCATCAAAGCGGGATTTCCCTTTCCTTTGGATGCTTTCATGCATTGCCCCACCAGGAAGCCAAGCGCGTTGGTTTTGCCGCCCCGGTAGTCGTCAATGGATTTCTGGTTATTGGCCAGAACGGTATCCACGATTTCCTGCAAAGCGCCGGTATCGGAAACCTGCTCCAGGCCCAATTCCTTTACCAAAACAGCCGGCTCTTTGCCGGTTTTCAGCATTTCCTCAAAGACCTGCTTGCCGGCGGAGCTGGAAATTTTGTTTTGTTCCAGCATGGAAATAATTTCCGCCAGCTTTTTGGGATTAATGCCCAGCTCAAAAATCGGCTTGTTGGTTTCGTTCATCAGGCGGGAAACATCGCCCAGCACCCAGTTGGCCGCGCTCTTGGGCTTAATGGAAGCGCCGTCCAGGATATGTTCAAAGAAATCCGCTTTTTCCTTGGTTTCCACCAGCAGAGAGGCGTCCTCCTCCGGCAGTCCCATTTCTTTGATATAACGGGCTTTTTTCTTATTGGGCAGTTCGGGAATGGAGTTCTTGATGGAATCCAGGTAATCCTGTTCCAGGACAATGGTCATCAGGTCAGGTTCCGGGAAATACCGGTAATCCTGGGCGTCCTCCTTGCTGCGGAGCAGGAAGTTTTGCCCTTTCAGGTCATCCCAGCGGCGGGTCTCCTGGGAGATGGTGCCGCCGTTTTCCAAAACCTCGATCTGTCGATTGGCCTCGTATTCAATAGCCCGGACAGCGCCGCTGAAGGTGTTGACGTTTTTCATTTCCACACGGGTCCCGAAGGGTTCGCCCTTTTTGTGGACGGAAACGTTGATGTCGCACCGGATGGAACCTTCCTGCATTTTGCAGTCGGAAATATCGATATATTCCAAAACGGATTTAATCGTGTCCAGATAGGCTTTAGCTTCCGCGGAGCTGCGGATATCCGGTTCCGAAACAATTTCAATCAGCGGAACGCCGCAGCGGTTGAAGTCCACCAAGGTGCCGGTGAAGCTGTCGTCGTGGATGAGCTTACCGGCGTCCTCCTCGATGTGAATTCGGGTGATGCCGATGCGTTTTTCCCCGCCGTTTACCCAAACGTCCAGATAGCCGTTTTCGCAAAGCGGAATGTCAAACTGGGAAATCTGGTAAGCCTTGGGAAGGTCCGGGTAAAAGTAATTTTTCCGGTCCTGCTTGCTGATGGGATTGATGGTGCAGTTCAACGCATATCCCATTTTAGCGGCATATTCCACCACTTTTTCATTTAACGTGGGCAGTGTGCCGGGCATACCCATGCAGACCGGGCAGCACAGGGTGTTCACTTCCCTGCCGAAGGCGTTGCGGCAGCTGCAATAAATTTTGGATTCAGTATTCAGTTCCGCGTGGACTTCCAGGCCCACGACGATTTCATAATCCTGATTCATGTCTTTTCCCCCTTATGCAAGCGTGCGGCTCAGGTCGAAGCCCCCGCAGATTTCTTCCCAACCGGCAGCGCAGCGGAACAGGGTTCCTTCGCTGAATTTCGGCCCGATTAACTGTGCGCCGATGGGAAGGCCCTTCCCGTCAAAGCCGCAGGGAACGCTGATGCCGGGCAGGCCGGCGATATTTACGGTAACGGTCAGAATGTCGTTCATGTACATTTTTATCTGATCATCGATATTTTCACCAATGCGGAAGCTGGTTTCCGGCACAGTGGGAGTTAAAAGCAGATCACAGGAATCGAAGGCTTTTGCAAATTCCTCCTGAATCCGGATTTGGGTAAATTTCGCTTTTTTATAGTAGGCGTCATAATAGCCGGAGCTTAAAACGTAAGTGCCCAGCATAATCCGGCGCTTCACTTCCGCCCCAAATCCCTCACTGCGGGATTTTTCGTACATTTCAGTGAGATTTGCAAACTCCTTGGTCCGGTAGCCGTACCGCACGCCGTCGTACCGCGCCAGATTGGAGGACGCCTCCGCGCAGGCAATGATATAGTAAGCGGCCAGGGCGTAGTCGGTGCTGGGCAGGGAAACTTCCACCAGCTCGGCCCCTCTGTTCTTTAATTCCTCAGCCATTTTCATGACAGATTCCCGGACTTCCGCGGAAATCCCGTCCCCAAAATACTCTTTGGGCAGGCCGATGCGAAGACCTTTCACATCGGTGTTCCAGTTAGCCGTATAATCCGGGTAGTCATGCACTGCGGAGGTAGCGTCGTGAGGGTCGCGTCCGCAGATTGCCTGGAACATCATGGCTGTATCCTTAACGCTGCGCCCCATGGGCCCGATCTGGTCCAAAGAGGAAGCAAAGGCCACCAGGCCGTACCGGGATACGGCGCTGTAGGTGGGCTTTAAGCCCACGACACCGCAGAAGGAGGCGGGCTGACGGATGGAGCCGCCGGTGTCGGAACCTAAGGTCAAAACAGCTTCGCCAGCAGATACTGCCGCCGCGCTGCCGCCGGAGGAACCGCCGGGGACCCGGTCCAGGTCAAAGGGGTTTTTGGTTTTCTGGAAATAGGAGTTTTCCGTGGAAGAGCCCATGGCAAACTCGTCCATGTTCAATTTGCCCAGGATTACCGCGTCGGCCTGATGAAGCTTCTCCATGACAAAAGCGTCATAGGGCGGCACGAAGTTTTCCAGCATCCGGGAAGCGCAGGTGGTGCGGATGCCCCGGGTGCAGATGTTGTCTTTAATTCCCACCGGGATACCGGCCAGAGGGTGCAGCTGCTCCCCGGCCGCCCGTTTGGCGTCCACCTCCGCGGCCTTTTTCAAGGCTTCTTCCCCGCAGACAGTCAAATATGCGCCGATTTCCCCGTCCTTCTGCTCAATCCGTTTTAATACGGAACGGGTCAGTTCCTCGCTGGAACACTCTTTTTTTGCAAGCATAGCGGAGAGCTGTTCCGCTGTCAGTTGATACAATTCCATGATGTTACCCCTTTCCCTTTAGTCCACGACTTTCGGCACGACTACGCACCCTGCCTGTACCTCAGGGGCATTTTGCAGGAGTTCCGCGCGGTTGGTGCGGTCAACGGCCTGGTCCTTGCGGAGTTCCATGGGATGATCCGGGTCAATCAGCGCGCCGGAAGCGTCCAAATCCGGCAGGCGTTCCACCATTTCCACAATCCGTTCCATTTCCTTTTCAAATTTCGCTTCTTCTTCCGGCGAAAATGTCAGCCGGGAGAGCTTGGCCAAATGCGGGATATCTATTTTCATGTTCATTCCTCCTATTATTCTTGAATCATAGACCGGAATTCTTCCTCAGAAAGGATGGGAATCCCAAGCTGCTGTGCTTTTGTCAGCTTGCTTCCAGCGTCTTCCCCCGCCAAAACGTAATCTGTCTTTTTGGAAACGGAGGAAGTCGCTTTTCCGCCGTTTTTCTCAATCAGGGCTTCAGCTTCCTTTCGCTTTAACGTTGGCAGAGTGCCGGTGACCACAATGGTTTTGCCAGCCAGAGCCTGGCCGGTTTCTTCCACGGGTTCTGTAAAGTTTAAGCCATATTGGCGGAGCTGCTCAATCAGCGCCTTTGCTTCCGGTTCACTGAAATATTCCACTACACTGGCAGCCATAATGTCGCCAAAGCCATCAATGGCGGAAATATCTTCCAGCGACGCCTGGCAGACGGCGTCCATAGTGCCGAAATGCCGGGCCAGAAGCTGAGCCGCCCGTTCCCCAATGCCCCGGATACCTAAGCCGAATAAAAGCCGGGACAGCGGATTTTCCTTGGAACGGGCAATGGCTTCCACCAAATTGCGGGCGGAAACCTCCGCGAACCGTTCCAGCCCAGTCAGCTGTTCCGCCGTCAGGCCGTACAGATCCGCCGGTGAGGAAATCAGCCCGCTTTCCAAAAGCTGGTCGATGGCCGCCGGCCCCAGTCCCTCAATGTCCATAGCCGCCCGGGAGGCAAAATGAATCAGGTTCCGCCGCAGGGTTGCCGGACAGGCCGGGTTGATGCAGCGGATCACCGCGTCCTCCCGTACCGCATGGCTGTGGCAAACGGGGCATTCCATGGGGATCTGATAGGGTTCGCTCCCTTCTTCATGGGAAACGGGCCGGATCACTTCCGGAATAATTTCCCCGGCTTTCCGAACCAGGATCGTATCGCCGATGCGAAGGTCCTTTTCTGTAATAAAATCCTGGTTGTGCAGGACCGCCCGGCTGACAGTGGTGCCTGCCAGCTGAATGGGATCAAACACAGCCGTTGGGGTCAAAGCCCCGGTCCGCCCCACCTGGATCTCAATTTGACGGAGGGTCGTTTCCTTTTCTTCCGGCGGATACTTAAAGGCCACCGCCCACTTGGGAAACTTTGAGGTGGAGCCTAGGGTTTCCCGCTGGGAGAAATCGTCCACTTTAATAACCGCGCCGTCAATGTCGAAGGGGTATTTCCCCCGCATTTCGCCAATGCGCCGGACTTCCTCCACCGCTTCCTCAATGGTCGCAAAGCACCGGTAAGACGGAATCACCTGAAAGCCCAGGTCATGGAGCCCGTCCAGGGATTCTTTATGCCCGGAAAAGGAAACCCCTTCCGCCTGCTGAAGGTTAAATACAAAAATGTCAAGCCTTCTGGCCGCCGTTACCCGGGGGTCCTTTTGACGCAGGCCGCCGGCTGCGGCGTTGCGGGGGTTTTTAAAAGGCGTTTCCTCATTTTGAATCTGCTGTTCCACCAGCATCTCAAAAACCGCCTTTGGCATATAGACCTCGCCTCGCACTTCCAGGTACGGGATTTTTTCCGTCAAAGTCATGGGGATGGACTGAATGGTTTTCAAATTCAGGGAAACATCCTCCCCCACTTGCCCATTCCCACGGGTGGAGCCCCGGTAAAAAACGCCGTCCCGGTATTCCAAAGAAACAGAAAGCCCGTCAATTTTCGGTTCTACCACAAAGAGCGCGTCCGGAACCGATTCTTTACAGCGTTTTCCGAAGTCAAACAGCTCTTCTTCACTGAACACATCCTGTAAACTGCCCATGGGCACCCGGTGTTCCACCTTTTCAAAGGTGTTGAATAATCCTTCGTCCCCAATCCGCTGGGTGGGAGAATCCGGGGAAATATCCTGGGGATTTTCGGCTTCCAGGCGTTTTAATTCCTGCATCAGCTGGTCATATTCATAATCGCTGATTTCCGGGGAATCCAGGGTATAATAAAGGCGGCTGTGATAATTGAGCGTTTGGATCAGCTCCTGATACCGCCGCCTGGTTGTATCTGTCATGGACCCGTCCATTCCTTTCCAAAACAATCTCTTAGTTATTATACCATGAAAAAAACCAGGATGCAAGAATTCTTTCCCATAAAGACATATACAAATCCTGAGAGGTTTTTTGGAAAAGCCCTTTACATTTTCAAGGTTTCTTTGTATAATAAAAATGAATTATTTTTGAACATTCGGAAATCCTGGAAGGATTTGGATGGGCAGTTCCGTTTTCTGATATTATAAGCCAAAGGAGGATGCAGGCATCTGCGCCTGCCGGACGTATGAGGATTGCATTATTTACAGAAACTTATTTGCCATATATCAGCGGAGTGGTTACCCACATCAAGCTGCTGAAGGAGGGCCTGGAAAAACTGGGCCATCAGGTCCTTGTGGTAACAGCCGATGCCCAGGCACGCCACCATTATGTAAAAGACGGGGTTTTATACTGCCCCGCTAAAACCATTAAGCGCATCTACAATTCCGGCCTTGCGGCCCCCTATTCCCACCGTCGGGTCAAACTCATCCGGGATTTTAACCCGGATATTATCCATATCCATACGGAATTTGGCGTGGGGCTGTCGGCGCTGCACATTGCCAAGGCCCTCCGTGTGCCGGTGGTTTACACCCTCCACACCATGTATGACGAATATATTTACTATATCGCTCCCCGTCATCTGGTCCCCATGATGACAAAAATTTCCCACCGCTATTTCCGCCAGTTCGCCAAGCGGGCCGCGCTGATTACCGGCCCCTCTATGAAATGCGACGAGTACATTAAAAACGACTGCAAGCTGGACCGCAATGTTAACGTTATCCCAAACCCGGTGGAACTGGACAAGTTTAAACCGGAAAACATCAGTGAAGAGCATAAACACGCGTTCCACAAAAAGTATGGGATCCAGGACGATGAAATGCTGATCTGCTTCTGCGGGCGTATCGGCCGGGAAAAAAGCGTGGACGTCCTGTTGGATTACTGGGCTGCCACCATTAAACCGGAGGACAAGATCAAGCTGATTATTTTCGGCGACGGCCCCTGCCGCCCCGAGTTGGAGGAACAGGCTGCGCGTCTTGGTATTACAGATATGGTTATCTTCACCGGCGCTGTCCCCAATCATGAGCTGCCGCCCTATTACGCCGGATGCGACCTTTATGTGACGGCCTCCCTTTCCGACACCAACTCCATCTCTATGCTGGAAGCTATGGCAACGGGGCTTCCCGTTGTCCACCGGTACGATAAAATGAACGAAGGCCAGGTTCGAAACGGCGTAAATGGCTTTATTTTCCACAACGCGGAGGAAATGGCCCAGGTGTTCCGTTCTTACCGCATGAAAACGGAGGAAGAAAAAGAAGCAATGCGCAGTTCTGTGCGGCATTCGGTGGAACAGGCCGGTTCCGTGAATCTGGCAAAAAATCTGCTGGCTGTTTATGAACGGGCAGTCGGCCAAAATAAGGATTGACTTTTTTCAGAATAATTGGTATACTAGATAGAGGATAACAAAATATTTCCCCCGGCTTTCGCAGTCCGGGGGTTTTTTATTGCAAAAAGGAGGAAGATCATGGAACTTCGGAAACAATACGATGTTGCGATTATCGGCGGCGGAATCAGCGGAATCATGGCCGCTTACCGTCTGGCGGAGGCCCGCCCGGCTCTGCGGGTCTGCATTTTGGAAAAGGGCAATCCCATTGAAAAGCGGGTCTGCCCCATTGTGGTCAAAAAAGCGGAGAAATGCTTAAAATGCAAATCCTGCGCCATTATGGAAGGGATGGCAGGCGCAGGCGCCTTTTCTGACGGGAAATATGTGATTTCCACGGAGTACGGCGGCTGGCTGACGGATTTCCTTCCCCCGGAACAAGTGCTGGATTATATTGAACAGGCGGATTCCATTTTAGTTTCCTTTGGCGCGACTACGGAACGCTTCCCGCCCAGCAACGAGCTGAAACAGCTCTGCCTCCGGCATGACCTGCACATGAGCCAGGCTTATCTGAAACATTTGGGCACCGACGCCAACTTTGAAACCATGCGGAAGCTGATTGCTTCCCTGGAAGGCCGGGTGGAGCTGGCCTCCAACACGGAAGTGCTGGACGTCAACAAAGACAGCCACATGATCGAGTACCAAGCCGGCGGCAAAACCGGTTCTCTTCAGGCGGAAACCATTATTTTTGCTGTGGGCCGGGCCGGCAGCCGGTTTTTCTCCAAATGGTGCCAGAAAAACCAGATCCCGCTGCAAAACAACCAGGTAGATGTGGGCGTACGGGTGGAGCTGCCTTCCATGGTTTGGGAAGATTTTTCCAAAAAAATCTACGAACCGAAGATTTGGTACCGTTCCAAACAGTACGGGGACGTCACCAGGATGTTCTGTTTCAATGAACGGGGCAGCGTTGTTACGGAAAATACTGACGGCGTGCTGACCGTCAACGGCCACTCTTACCGGGACGAAGCCCGGAAAACGGAAAATTCCAACTTCGCCCTGTTATCTACCATCCGTTTTACGGAGCCTTTCCGGGAGCCTATTGAATATGCCCGGCATGTGGCCAGCCTTGCCAACCTCATCAGCGGCGGCAGCGTTTTGGTGCAGCGGCTGGGGGATTTGGAAAACGGACGCCGAACGGATGCCGCGCGTCTTCGCCAGTCCACTACCCGCCCCACTTTGCAGGCGGTTGCCGGTGATTTGAGCCTGTGCCTGCCCAAACGGCAGCTGGACAATATTATCGAAACCCTGCACGCGCTGGACAACATTGCGCCGGGTACGGCCAATTACGACACCCTGCTCTACGGCATTGAGTGCAAATATTACTCCGCCCGGCCAAGCTGTGAGAAATTCCAAATCAGCGGGTGCCCCGGCATTTTCGCCATTGGCGATGGGGCCGGATTTACCCGTTCCCTTTCCCAGGCGGCGGCCAACGGCCTGTACGCAGCCGATCAGCTGGTCTAACTTTCAAAAAAACCTCCCCCTGCCGGGATATCCGGAGGGGGAGGTCCTTTCTATTATAGGGATCATTCCTCTGCCTGGATAACAGGGGCGGAAAGGATCCCGAAGGGGATAAGCTGGTAGCTTTCCGACCACTCATCGCCGGAAGTACGCCAGCTGTCCGGCCCTAACCAGTTATTGCCTTCACAGACACGGTGCACCGCGCCGAAGGTATTGGAACGGTTGCCGAAGATCACCAGGTCAAGGCTTCCGCTGTCTGATGTTTGAACCGTCATATTATACGGAGCGAAAGCCATTCTGTCCGCGCGTTTCCCATCAACTTCCGCTGCTACCAGGGAGCCGCGGTAATGGGGCACATGGATCTGGAGGGTTTTATTTGCGGGGACAGGCAGATGATACCGGATGTTCCCGCCGTAGAACGGCAGGCCCTGCTCCACCACTGAGCCGAAGCCCAATTCCCGGACGGGCTCCGTAATGACCGCGGCCTCGCCGTGAAGCTCTACGCCAAAATCTCCCAGCAGATAACACCACTCAAGGTCCGAGCGTTTTCCAAAGGGGATATCCAGCTCCAGGACGATCTCCCCTGCCGGAATTGTGCCCAGAGCCACTGTCTTAATGGCGTGGTCCACATACCATCCGGTTATGTTGGATTCAATTGCCTTGCCATTCAAACGAATCGCGACACGTTCCGCGTCCTCCACGGCCAACTGGACATTCTCCGCCTGGATTTTGCTGGAAATATGGAAACGCAGGTGCGCCGTATGGACAAAGGGTTCTTCCGGAATGGTCCAGGGCTGAGCTACCGCATTCTGGCGGCTGGGGAATCCAGCCAGATCCCGAAGATGGTTGTCGGCCCGGAGGATCTCTTCTTCAGCAAAGTATTCCCCGCCGTCCAACGCATATTCCGCTTTGTCCAGAAGCAGAACATTGGGCTCTTCCAGAGTAATGGCAACGGTTTTGGGCAGCTTCCAGGAAACAGATTCCTTTGCCCCGGCGGGTTCCTCTGCTTCACCCTGTCCGCAGCACCCGCAGGGATTCAGCCGCAAAAGCAGGCTGTCCTGGTTATAGAAAGTGTGCTCCAATTTCGTTTTGCCGTTTTGTACATCTGCTTTCAGGGGGAAGACCTTACCGGTTAGGGTGTCATAGCACTGGACGCTGTATTCCCCATCCAGCGTGATGTAGACCTTTTCCCCAAAGGAATTGTCTTTCAGCCGGGGCTCCTTGCCCTGGGCGATAAACAGCCAGCGGCAGGTGTTATCCTGGCGCATCTGGTAAATCAGATGATCCATGTAGGAGCCGTCCGCTTTCCGCAGCTCCACCAAACGAACAGAGTCCAATGCTTTCAGGACAGAGGAACGGTCAAAGGAAATATGTTCCGATTTTTCATAAAGAGCTTTGGGAAGGTCGCTTTCCTTGGCGTCCAGATATTTGGGCGGTTCCCCTAAGAAGACCAGACGGCCGCCGGCTTCCTGAAATTCCTTCAAACGCTGGTAAGTCGTGCCCCGAAGGGTTTCACAGGCGGGGACGATCACCACATCATAGGCCATTTCCCCAACCTGGAACGGGACAGCGCCTTTTTCACACTGTTCCGGCAGCAGGGACTCACAGATGAAGTCAAAATCAATGGTGCCAAACAGAAGCCACTGAGTCAGGTTCTGGAAATTCTCCTCCATTTGTTCCCGAATGAGGCTGGTCTGCTGGGCAGGGCCCCAGTGCAGCCAGTAGCTTTCGATGGGATGGACGACGCCGACCTTGACCACGGGCTTGCCCCGGGTAATGGCGGTATTGACCCGCGCAAAATGGTCTTCCACCAGGCCGTATTCCCGGAACCAGGGGGACTGATAGTTAATGGACGCCGGGTAATCCCGCTTCGCCTCGCCGGCCATGGATACCCAGGAAAGGTGAGGCACACGGACAGTGACGCCCAAAGCCGCCTGCCAGTCGCCCTGAATTTTGTGGCCGCGGAAATCGTAAGCCCAGCCTGTTACGCCGTAAAGCTCGGAGAGCATGCCTTCCCGTCCAAACTGGTGGACCGCAGACTGGGCCTGCTTGGCGGTGGTATATTCAAAGCTGTGGCAGAGCATATCGATACCGGGCATCTGGAAGCCACGGTAAGCCCGCATGGCTTCGCCCAAAGCGGCGGTCTGGCTGCGGAGGGTCGGCTCCTCCATCATGTGGCCGGTGAGCATCAGGCCGTTGTCCTCGCACCACTTCCCGCAGTTATCCGCAAAGGCCTGGGTAAACCGCTCCGTAATGTGGTCATGGTAGTGGTAGCGGATGACCGATACTTTCCCATCCGGCAGTTCCCAAAGCAGCTGGGGCAGGTTTTCCACCAGGTCTTCCCCGTAAGCCGCCCGGAAGGTGTCCGGCAGGTCTTCGCTCCACGGAAGGATAATATCCTTTTCTTCTATGGGAAAATTCAGGGTATTTTTATGAGAAAACTGGGGTTCGTCCGTAAAAATGGAGGGAACAGCTCCGCCAAAATCCTCTGCAATGGATTTTTTATAGGTTTCATAGGTCACTTCGATAAAGCGGTCCATGGCCTCTTTGCTCAGGGTATTGACATAAGTCTGATTGTTGTACCAGGGGTCCTTCAAAGGCGTTTCCAGGTAAGCGTACCATTTCATCCCCTCCGCATCGTCTTTTTCGCCGATGCGCCGGTAATGGGACAGGCAGCCCTGTTCATCCAGTACAATGTCATAGCAGGCCAGCAGCGTCCCGTTTTCGCTGCGGGTAACAGCAGCAGTGGCGCCAAGGGCTTTCCCACCTGCGCCGGAATACGGGACCCGGGTCAGGCAGAGGTAGCGGGCGCGGTATTTCGGATCTTTCGTGACAATTCCTCCCGCGAAGCCGGAAGGCCAGCGGTCCTCGTCATATAGATACGCGTACATTTCCTGCTTTTTCGCAGTTTCCACGCAGTGCTTTACCAGGCTCATATGTTCCTCGCTGAGGTACGGATTGCCGAAACCGGTCCGAGGGTGCATATGAAATCCGCCGAAGCCCATTTCCTTCATGTAGCCGATCTGCTCATCCAGCATTTCATTATCCAGCGTGCAGTTCCAGGCCCAGAATGGGGTGCCGCGGTATTCAGAAGTTGGATTCTGGAAAAGTTTTGAATCAAGTTCTTTTTCCTGATTTCGTTTATAAAACATCCAAACATCTCCTTTGATTTCAAGTCATACTGTTTTTGTAGTACAGCTCTATTATAAAGTAGGATTCTGGGATTCGTCAATGATTTCCAAAATACTTAGCAGGATTACCCAATAAAACAGCAACAATCCCCCCTTTTTCAAGGGAGGATTGTTTTCATTACAGAGATTTTTCAGCGGCTTTTGCTTTTTCTTTGTCCCGCTGGGCGATTTCCACCCGCCGGATTTTCCCGCTGATGGTTTTGGGAAGTTCCGGCACAAATTCCACCACACGAGGATATTTGTAAGGGGCGGTTGTCTTTTTCACAAAGTTCTGGATTTCCTTTTTCAGTTCCTCAGAGGGCTGATATTTGCTGGTCAGCACGATGGTGGCCTTCACAACCTGTCCCCGGATGGGATCGGGCGTGCCGGTGACGGCGCACTCCAAAACCGCAGGGTGCTCCATCAGCACGCTTTCCACCTCAAAAGGCCCGATGCGGTAGCCGCTGGACTTGATGATGTCGTCCGTCCGGCCCACATACCAATAATAACCGTCCTCATCCCGGTAAGCTGTATCGCCGGTGTGGTAATACCCATTCCGCCAAGCTCTGGCAGTATTTTCTTCGTCCCGGTAATATTCCAAAAACAGGCCGGGCTGGTGGGATTCCCGGGTACAGCGGACGATGATTTCGCCCACTTCGCCTTCGCCTACGGAATTGCCGTCCTCATCCACCAAATCTACATTGTACAGCGGCGACGGACGCCCCATAGAACCAGGTTTTACCTGGCTGCCATAAAGGTTGCAGATAGTCAGCGTAGTTTCCGTCTGACCAAAGCCTTCCATTAAGGACAGCCCCGTAAATTCCTTGAATTTATTGAATACTTCTTCGTTCAGCGCTTCTCCGGCAATGGTCACATACCGCAAAGAGGACAAGTCGTAATTGGCAATCCCCTCTTTGATAAAGAACCGGAAGATGGTGGGCGGCGCGCAGAAGGTGGTGATCCGGTATTTTTCGATCATGTGCAGAACGTCTGTCGGGACAAACTTGTCAAAGTCGTACACAAAAATACCGGCCGCAGCCAGCCATTGGCCGTAAAGTTTTCCCCATACCGCTTTGCCCCAGCCAGTTTCCGCCAGGGTCAGATGCAGGCCGTCCGGGTCCACATGATGCCAATGCACCGCTGTGATGATATGAGCCAGAGGATAATCGTAGCCATGGAGCACCATTTTAGGCTGCCCTGTGGTGCCGGATGTGAAATACATGAGCATCCCGTCGGTGGATTTTACCGGGACGCGCTCCATGACAGCCGGCTGTTTTTCGATTTCCTCGTCAAAATTGATATAGTTGTCAAAATGCCCCATTGCGGAGAATTTGATGACTTCGATTCCCAGTTTCTTTTCCGCCTCATCAATGTACTGGTGCACATTGCACTGGCAGGTGCAGACAATCGCCTTGACGGACGCCGCCTGGAACCGGTACACAATATCCTTGGTAGTCAAAAGGTTGGTGGCCGGGATAGTGATGGCCCCCAGCTTGTGCAGGCCCAGGATCGCGAACCAGAACTGGTAGTTCCGCTTTAAGATCAGCATCACTGTGTCGCCCTTTTTGATTCCGTGGGCGGCGAACAGGTTGGCGGCTTTGGTGGAGTACTCGCTGATATCCCGAAAGGAAAAGATTTTTTCCTCGCCGGCCTCGTTGGTCCAAACCATAGCCCGCCGGTTGGGCTCCAGTTCAGCGATTTTATCAATCACATCATAGGCGAAGTTAAAATCGTCTGCCGCCGTCACCTGGAACTCATTCAAGATGCCGTTTTCGTCAAAACCTTCTTTGCAAAACTGTTTATAAAAGTCCTTCATTTCCATGGTCATTATCCCCTTTTTGGTTTCGCCGATAAGCCAGGTAGCTTTCCAAAATAATGGTAGCCGCCACCTCATCGATGATCTGTTTGCGTTTTTTCCCCCGGGTATTGGTTTCATTCAAGTAGTTATGCGCCATTACAGTCGTAGAGCGCTCATCCCAGAGTTCAACGGGGATCGGAACCAGATTTTGCAGTTTTCTCGCAAATTCCGCGCATTTTTCCGCGCGGCTGCCAACAGAGCCATCCATATTGCGGGGATACCCCACCACGATCATCTTGACTTCAAATTCCATGGCGGCGTATACGACCTTTGTAACGGTTGCGTTAAAGTCCCGTTCTTCGATCACGCCCACCGGGGAAGCCAGATATTCCGTGCGGTCGCATACCGCAAGGCCTGTCCGCGCGTCGCCAAAATCTACAGCCATAATTTTCATAAAATAAAGTTCCTTTCGCTCACAGCCTTACCAAGGCTGTACTGTACCAACGATTTCAGAAACGGAAGAAACACCGTGTTCATCCAGCCATTGGTTCATTCCTTCAATAATGCGGACCGGCGCATAAGGGTCCGTAAAGATTGCCGCGCCCACCTGGATCGCAGACGCGCCTGCCATCATCATTTCAATAGCGTCTTCCGCAGTAGAAATACCGCCCATACCCATTACAGGGATTTTCACGGCGTTGGCAACCTGCCAAACCATCCGGACCGCAATGGGAAATACTGCCGGACCGGACATACCGCCCACATTGTTTTTGAGAATCGGGCGGCGGGTTTGGATATCAATCCGCATTCCCAGCAAGGTGTTAATCAAAGACACTGCATCCGCGCCAGCCGCTTCCACTGCCTTTGCAATATCCGTAATGCTGGTCACATTGGGGCTTAATTTCACCATCAGCGGCTTGGTAGTCGCCTTCCGCACCGCAGCGGTAATACCCGCGGCGCTTTCACAGCTGGTGCCGAAGGCCGCCCCGCCCTGCTTCACGTTGGGACAGGAAATGTTCAGCTCGATCATATCCACAGCGGAGCCTTCGATTTTCCGCACCATTTCCACGCAGTCTTCCACAGTGCTTCCCGCCACATTGGCAATAATCACCGTCCCCTTCTGGGACAGCTCCGGGAGCTCTTTTTCTAAGAATGCGTCAATGCCGGGGTTTTGCAGCCCCACAGAGTTTAGCATTCCCATGGGGGTTTCTGCAATACGGGGAGGCGGGTTTCCATCTTTGGGATTAAGTGTCATGCCCTTAACGGAAATGCCGCCTAAAGTGGAAAGCGGGTAGAGCTTTTCATATTCCCGGCCGAAGCCAAAAGCGCCGGACGCCGGGACAACCGGGTTTTTAAAGGATACACCGGCAATATTCACCTGAAGATCCGCCATTAAAACACAACCTCCTCACCGGAAAAGACAGGACCGTCCTTGCAAACGTGCAGGAAGATTTCCTTCCCGTTCCGATTGATTTTGCAGGCGCACCCGAGGCAGGCGCCCACGCCGCAGGCCATCCGTTCTTCCAAAGAGATTTCACTGGGGATCCCGTAACGCTGTGCGATTTCTACTACTTTTTTCAGCATAACTGTGGGACCGCACGCACAGATCACATCGGGGGTGTCCGATTGCAGAAGCTCCTCCAGAGCCGAAGTGACAAAGCCCTTCCGCCCCATGGAGCCGTCGTCCGTACACAATACGACGGAGGCCCCTGCTTTTTGAAAATCATTCTCGAGAATCGCGGCCTGTGCGCTGCGGAACCCTAAAACAGCGGTAGTATTCTGTCCATAATGCTGGGCCACAGGCAGCAGCGGCGGTACGCCGATGCCTCCGCCTACGACCACGCATTTCTTTTCGGGCTCCTGCATTGTATAACCATGACCAAGAGGCCCCAGAACATCCATCATATCTCCCGCTTTGATATCCGCCAGGATTTTGGTACCCTCACCGCGAATCTCGTAAATAATTCGTATGGTCCCCGCAGCCGCGTCTATCCCGGCAATGGAGATGGGACGGCGGAGAATATGGGAGGGAATCCGAATGTGCACAAACTGCCCGGGGCGGGCTTCCTGTGCAATGGCCGGACAATAAATCACGGCGTCAAAAATATTTTTGGCCAGATTCCCCTTGGATAGGACCGGAAAAAGGCCCTGCTGATAAGACATTCTGTTTCCTCCTTTGGGAAATTTTTGAAGAAAACCCACAAGGGTTGTTTTTAATTGTACCATAGCAGCGCAAAAAAATCAACTGTTATTTTTGATATTTTTCAAAATATCGGCACAAATTCCGAATATCGACTGTTTTGCAGAAAAAAAAGCGGCATGCGCCGCTTTTTTTGAAATTATTTGATAAACGCGTCGGACAGGGCGTTCATGGCTTTGATGCCCAGGTCCTTTTTAATCAGGACGGAAATCTTGATTTCAGAAGTGGAGATCATGGCGATATTGATGTCTGCCTCATAAAGGGCCTCGAACATTTTCGCCGCAACGCCGGGATTGGACTGCATGCCGGCCCCTACAATGGAGACTTTGGTCACGTCCGTATCGGTTTCTACAGTATACTCGCCCAGGGTATCCTTGGCTTCTTCCAGGACCTCCAGAGCCGCGTCCTTGCTGTCAACAGGGACGGTAAAGCTGATGTCCTTGGTGCCGGTACGGCCTACCGACTGCAAAATAATGTCCACATTGATTTTTTTCGCCGCCAGCAGGGAGAAAATCTTGAAGGCGATGCCAGGCTTGTCGGGCAGGCCGATTACGGAAATCCGTACAATATCATCGTCTTTCGCTACGCCTTTGATCAATAGTTTCTCCATCTTTGTCACCTCTTTAATTTTTGTGCCCGGTTTATCTTCCAGGCTGGAGATTACTTCCAGATTCACGTTGTATTTTTTCGCCATTTCAACAGAACGATTATGAAGAACCTGCGCGCCGCAGGATGCCAGCTCCAGCATTTCGTCAAAAGAGATTTCTTCCAGCTTTTTGGCGTTCTTTACCAGCCGGGGGTCCGCGGTATACACGCCGTCCACATCCGTATAGATCTGGCACAGGTCCGCTTTCAGCTCCGCCGCCAGCGCAACCGCGCTGGTATCCGAACCGCCGCGGCCCAAAGTGGTGATGTCGTCATAACGGTTGATGCCCTGGAAGCCGGCGACCACAACAATTTTCCGCTGGTCCAGCTCTTTTTCCAGCCGTTCCGTGTCAATTTTTTTGATGCGAGCCTTAGAATGATTGGAATCTGTTAGAAAGCCCGCCTGGCGGCCGGTCAGGGAAATGACCGGGTAGCCCAGCTTGGAAATAGCCATGGCCAGCAGCGAAATGGAAATCTGCTCCCCTGTGGAAAGAAGCATATCCATCTCCCGTTTGCTGGGATTGGGGTCGATCTCATGAGCCTTGGCAATCAGGTCGTCGGTGGTGTCGCCCTGGGCGGAAACAACAACGACCACATTTGCCCCATTTTTGTAAGTATCAGTCACGATCCGAGCCACGTTCCAGATGCGCTCCGCATTGGCAACGGATGATCCGCCGAATTTTTGTACGATCAGTTTCATAACTGCCTCCATTCCTGCTTACGCAGCAAATTCTCAATAGTCAAGGAGCCGGATGCGGTTCAGCAGCTGGTCTGCCTCATCCAGGCGCGCCAACCGTTCCTGCAGCTCCAGTCCCGTCATAACAGGGGTGATAAACGCCCACTCATTCTCCGGCTGTTTTTTCCGGGCAAGCCAGGTGGAATCCGGGAAAAGCTCCCGGAGCTGGGCTTCACATTCATCGCCTCGTTCCGAGCAGAACCGGAGATAGAAGGAAAACGGCACGGTTTGGATATCCACCACATGGTTTTCCGCGGAATCCTCCCAGCTCAGGGACTTGCTGGTGGTGTTCGCTTTGGCCACGTCGATCATATCCGCTACAACAGCGCTGGCCGTCGGGAACTTGCCCGCGCCCCGGCCGTAAAAGACCACATCGCCTGTGGCATCTCCCCGGATCAGGACGCCGTTGAATACATCGTCAATATTGGCCAACTGGCTGTGTTCGCCGATAAAGGCCGGGAAAACGCCCGCTGTCAGCTTGCCGTCCGGCAGCTTCTTTGCCCGTCCGATGAGCTTGATCACTCCGCCCCAGTCTTCCGCGTAGGCCACGTCCTCCAAAGTCAGGTTGGTGATGCCTTCCGTGTAGACCGTGTTGGGATAAACGTGGCTTCCAAAGGCCAGGGAGGCCAGGATGCAGATTTTGCGGCAGGTATCCCGGCCTTCCACATCCGCTGCCGGGTTCCGTTCCGCATACCCCAGCTCCTGGGCCATTTTCAGCGCGTCGTCAAAGCTCATTTGGTCGTGGATCATTTTGGTCAGGATAAAATTGGTGGTGCCGTTCAAAATTCCCGCGATTTCGGTAATCTCATTGGCTGCCAGACATTGGTGCATGGGCCGGATAATGGGGATGCCGCCTCCCACGCTGGCTTCAAAGAAGAAATTGACATTGTGCTCTTTCGCGATGTGCAGAAGCAGCGCGCCCTTTTCCGCCACCAGCTCTTTGTTGGAGGTTACCACGCTTTTTCCGTGCTCCAGCAGGCTTTTTACATACTCAAAAGCGGGAGAAAGCCCGCCCATTACTTCGGCAACTACCGTAATTTCCGGATCGTTCAGGATCAGCTGAAAATCCTTCGTAAACTTGTCATGGTAGGGCAGGTCCGGAAAATCCCGGATATCCAGAATGTACTTTACCTCCATGTGCTGTCCGGCCCGGGCTTCTATGCTATCTTTATTCTTATGGAACAATTCCACCACGCCGGAGCCAACTACGCCGTGCCCCAGCACTGCAACTTTTGCCATCCAACTTCCCCCAATGCCTTATTTTATTATATTCTCTTGACAGAAACAACGCCATAAATCGCGGTCAGGTTCCTCAAGATTTCTTCCGGGTCTACCCGTGTGCTGTCAAACCGGATGCTGACTGTTACAACCGCAAC
>DVOW01000043.1 GCA_018713335.1 Candidatus Merdivicinus intestinigallinarum
TCTTTTCTTCCTTTATATATACAGAAACCAGCGGATCAGCATCCGTTTTATTTTACAAAATAACTCTCAGCTTGTCCCGTTTTTTCTACCAGCCCTCTCGTTTTTGTTCTTGACAAGCATGGTGCAATATGGTAAAATAACTCTGTTATCATTGATGCAGTGATACATCCTTGCTCCGGACCAAGTTCCGGGGCCATTTGTCCAAAAGGAGGTGCTTTTAATGGCAAAAGCAATGGAAAACTACGAGGCAGTAATGGTGCTCAGCACCAAGCAGGGTGAGGACGCAATCAAGGCTTTGATTGAAAAGTTCTCTGAGATCATCAAGGCGAACGCTACCCTGGAGTCTGTTGACGAATGGGGCAAACGTACGTTGGCTTACGAAATCGATGACGAAACCGAAGGCTATTACGTCCTGTTCAACTTCAACTCTGTTCCTTCTTTCCCCATGGAGCTCGAAAGAAGAATGAACATTACTGACGGCATCCTTCGCTCTCTGGTTGTTACCAGAGTATAATTGGGGGCGTATTTATGCTGAACCGAGTAATCTTAATGGGCCGGCTGGTAGCTGACCCGGAACTTCGGCAAACGACCAGCGGAATTTCTGTGGCTACGTTCCGTATTGCAGTTGACCGGAATTATCAGGCGAAAGGCACTACTGAACGGCAGGCTGATTTTATTCCCTGCGTAGCGTGGAGACAGACTGCGGATTTTATCAGCCGTTATTTTTCCAAAGGCCGGATGATTGCTTTGGAAGGCAGTTTGCAGTCCCGCAATTATGAAGATAAGACTGGTGCGAAACGTACCGCTTATGAAGTAATTGTCGATCAGGCTTATTTCGCCGATTCTAAGCCCGCCGGCGGCCAGACGGACCGCAGCGGCATCCCCTTCCCCACCGAATCCCCTCAGTTTGAAGAGCCTCAAAAAGGCGGAAATCTTTCTGTTGGTGATTTCGGCAGCTTCGAGGAAGTGGATACGGACGACGGCGACTTACCGTTCTAACAAATTCGAGTTATTCTCACAAGAAGGAGGAAATCCATCATGATGGATCGTAATAACCGCGGCGGCCGGAAACCCCGCAGAAAAGTTTGCGCTTTTTGCGTAGATAAAGTTGAAAACATCGACTACAAAACTATCGGCAAATACAGCCGGAAGGTGCTCTCTGAGCGTGCGAAGATCATTCCCCGCCGTGTCACCGGCACCTGCGCGAAGCATCAGCGCCAGCTGACCGTCGCTGTAAAGCGTGCGCGTCATCTCGCTTTGCTGCCTTTCGTGAACGACTAATTTGTTCGTGGAAAACCGGGATTCCTTGGAATCCTGGTTTTTTCTTTTTCGTAACCCCCTGTCCGGCCATGGCTGAACAGGGGGTTTTCCTTTTACTCTTTTACAACGCCTTTTTTCAGGATAATATTGGCGTACAGCGCGGTTTCACCGGTGGTCACAACCGCATAGGCTTTTTTGGCCCGTTCATAAAACTCAAAGCGGTCAATGGGCAGCTCCCGGGCTCCGTTTTCTTCATATTTGGCGGCGATTTCCCGGTATTTGTCCCAAATCTCCGGCACATAGGGGTCCCCGTCCATGACCTTCATCAAAATCATAGGATGCTCCACATAACTGTCCAGGGGCATGAATTTTAAAACGGCGTCCAGGATCTCCGGAATCCCATGGCCGTCCAGGCGGATCACCCGGTCCGGGTGGGCGCTGCGGGGGAAATTGCCGTCCGCGATGACCAATTCATCGCTGTGCCCCATTTCCATCAATACTTTTAAAAGCTCAGGCGTCAGAATACTGGGAATGTTCTTTAACATCTTCTCTGTTCCTTTCTCAGTCAACGGTCAGTTTGATGCACACCGGCGTATCGGACTGGAGGCCGTCTGCGATAACAGTCAGGTAATCGCCGCAAAGGCGATGTTCCGTTTTTCCATCATAACCAAGGATTTCCGCCTTGCGGATGACGCCGTTGAATTTGCGGTTGTCCCGGCCCAGGGTGCGGATTCGGACCACGCCGTCCTCCGGCCACTTCATGGCAAAAACGTAAAGTGCGCCGGGCTTATAGGTGAAACGGAAGTCCTCTGAAGTAAAGGCCTTGCGGAGGGTATCGGTGAAGTGCCCTTCCGGCGTAAGGGTGGGGCCTTCCCCGTATTTTTTCCAATGGCTGGTGCCATAAATCCCTTCCCCGTTGACGGAGAGCCATTTGCCGATCTCCAGTAAGATGTGCCGGTCCTCCTCCGGGATCGTCCCATCGGATCTGGGACCGATGTTCAGGAGCAGGGAACCGTTTTTACTGACAACATCGATCAGATCCGCGATAATTTCCTTGGGGTCCTTGTAGTCGTTGCCCTCGGTATAGCCCCAGGAGTTTTTGGCAACAGAGGTATCGTTCTGCCAGAAATCCGCGGAAATATCCGACAGCTGTCCACGTTCAATGTCCCGGGTGGCGGTCCCGTAAGCAAAAGCGTCATTTTTATAGTTGATGGTAACCTCTTCTCCCCACTGGGCGGCCCGGTTATAATAATACGCCGCGAATTTCCGCAGATAGGGTTTCATAGGCTCCACTTGAATCCACCAGTCAAAGTACATGATCTTGGGGCGGTATTTATCCACAAGCTCACAGCACCGGGCCAGCCAGTCCTCCATATACGCCGGGTCCACATCAAAGCCACGCACTGCTTCCTGCTCCAGGGGCAGCCCTTGAAAGGGCGGTCTGACCGAGGGCCAGTACAGGTCTCCGTAGGGCACTTCTTCCGGCATATCGCTTTCAAAGTCCTTGCCGCCGGACATGAACCAATAGTGCTCGACCCGATGGGAAGATACGGTCAGGGTAATGTCCCGCTTGGCAAGCTCTCCGCCCAGCAATCCGACAATATCCTTTTTCGGCCCCATTTTGGCGGCGCACCAATCAGACAGGTCGCTGTCGTACATCTGGAACCCATCATGGTGCTCCGCTACCGGCATCACAAATTTTGCGCCCGCCTTTTGGAACAGGTCCGCCCATTCCCCTGCGTCAAACTTTTCCGCTTTGAACATCGGGATAAAATCCTTATATCCGAAATCCTTGTGAGGACCATAGGTTTTCAGGTGATGCTCAAATTCCCGGCTCCCCTGCTGGTACATATTCCTAGAATACCATTCGCTGCCGAAGGCCGGGACGCTGTAAACGCCCCAATGGATAAAAATGCCGAATTTAGCGTCATGATACCACTTGGGAAGCGTGTGCCTGCTCAATGATTCCCAGGTGTCCTGATACGGTCCCTGGGCAATGACTTCCTCGATGGTTTTGAGATAAGATTTCACTTTTTCCATTGCACTCCACCCCTGTTCGCATCCGTAGATTTATTTCAATCTTAACACGGCGTTTTTCTGATGTCAAGGGATTTTGCACAGAATTTTTCCGGATTTCAGCGGGATTCCTTGATTACTCGCCAAAAAACAGAGAATATCCCACCTGGCCGTCAAATACCTTTTTCAAAACGACTGCCGCCGCGCCGTACACGGCTGCCAGCGCATCAAAGGAACTGGGTTCCACCGAAATATGCGCCTGCTTTCCCGCCAGTATCCTTTCGTTGACCCCTGTTTCCAACGCTTGGAGGATGGTCTGAGGCAGCAGCGCCCCTTCATGACCGATGATGATCTTTTCCGGGTCCAAAATGTTGGAAATATTCGCCATCGCTTCTACCAAAGCGCCAAGCTTTTCAAGCATCCAATCCGCTGCCCGGCTGCTGCGGGCGCACAGCCTGCAAAGCTGCTCAAAACTCGTACAGCGGCTGTCCAGTTCCGCCTCTGCAGCCTTTGTCAAGGCGGGCACGGTGCACACAGTTTCCAGGCATCCCCGCCGCCCGCAGTAGCAGACCTTGCCCATAGGGTCGATGGTGGTATGGCCCGCTTCCCCGGCAAAGCCGTGCCGTCCATGGAGCAGGGAGTCTCGCAGGACGATCCCCATGCTCAGTCCGTTGGTCAGGCCCACATAAACAAAGTCCGTACAGTCCGCGCACCGCCCGAAATATTTTTCCGCCAAAGCCCCGGCATTGGTGTCGTTTTCCAGAAAGACCGGCAGCTCCAATCGTTTTTCCAGTTCCTCCGCTATGGGAATGTCCCGGATGCCGAAAAAATTGGGCGGGTTCAGCAAAACGCCCTGCCGGATATCCAGCGGACCGATAGAGGCGATCCCGACCCCTACCACTTCCCTTTGGCCGGATATGCTGTCCCGCAGAAAGGCGCATAAACTTTCCAGCTTATGAAGCAGGCTGAAGGCGGTTTCCCCCTCCTCCAGCGGGATGGTCCGCTGCTGCAGAACTTCCAGATCCATGGCCGCCGCGATCCCCATGCAGGAATCCCGGGAAAGCCAGACGCCGATGACAGCAGGCGCGCGTTCCGAAAAGCTCAGCAGCATCTGCTTCCGGCCGGCCCCCTGGTTTTCGCTTTCCAGAGTCTCCTTTTCATAAAGCACCCCGTTTTGGATTAATTCCGCCGTAATATTGGAAACCGTCATTTTGGCTAAGCGCGTCCGCCTGGTCAGCTCTGTCCGGGAACCGCCGCCCATCATGCACAGAAGCTGGAGCACCAGCAGCCGGTTTGACGTTTTCGTCTGCACGCTGTTCAATCCTTTTCGTTTCATCGATACCCCTCCATTCCGCAAGTCTACTGATTTGATTATAACATAGAAAAAAATATTTGTACAGCGTATTTACAAACCAGTTTTTTCGGTGTATACTATTTATAAATCAAAATTACAAATTCCGTCTTAGAAAGGAGAACCTTATGAAAAAAATTTGCTGTATTGGCAGCGTCACCACGGACGTTATCGTTTCGCCGGTGGATGCCCTGCCCCCCGCCGGTACCTTGCAGGAAACCGGCCACACCTCTGTCCATGTAGGCGGCTGCGCCTCCAACCCTGCCATCGACCTTGCCAAACTGGGAGCGCCGGTCCGGCTGATCTGCAAAGTCGGATGCGACAGCTTTGGGGATTTCGTTGCGCAGGAATGCGCTCAGGCCGGCGTCGATGTATCCGGGATCCTGCGTGACCCAAACGTCAGCACCACCACTTCCATCGTCTGCGTCAATTCCCAGGGAGAACGCTCTTTCCTTTATAACCCCGGCTCCACCTCCGCGCTGCGGGCCGATGAGATCACGGAGGAAATGCTGGACGGCTGCGATATCATTTTTATAGGCGGTGCCATGCTCCTGACGGCCTTTGACGGCGCGCCCTGCGGGGAACTGCTCCGAAAGGCACGGGAAATGGGAAAATTTACGGTCATGGACACTGCCTGGGATTTCGAGGACCGCTGGATGCCCAAGATCCGGGATGCCCTGCCTGGGCTGGACCTGTTCATGCCAAGCTATGATGAAGCGGTGAAAATCAGCGGGGAAACAGAGCTTGCAAAAATCGCGGACGCATTTTTTGACCTGGGTGTGAAGCAGGTCATCATCAAAACCGGCAAGGACGGCGCATATTTCGCCCCTTCCCGTGACGTCCGGTTCAGCCTGCCCACCTACCGGAGCATCAAGCCTGTGGACACCACCGGCGCCGGGGATTCCTTCTGCGCAGGGTTCCTCTGCGGGCTGGCCCAGGGCTGGGACTTTGAGGCCTGCGGCCGTTTCGCCAACGCGGTGGGGACCCACTGCATCCAGGCTGTGGGAGCTTCTACGGGGATCCCCTCCATGGAAAAAGTGCTGGAATTTATGAAAAATACTCCTCTGGAGTAATAGATAGAAAGGATGGTTCCTATGAAAAAAAGCGTTTACGAGGAAGCCTGCCGCAAAGCGGTGGAAATGTTTGAGAAAGCCCACATTATTCTGACGCCGGAAGAAAAAGAACGGCTGGAAGTTGCGGATTTCGGCTTGGATGACCTGGAACAGACCGGTTTGCAGCTGATCGTTTACGTCAACACCCAGCGCTGCTGCGCCAAAGAGATGGTTTTGACGCCCGGCCAGACCTGCCCGGAGCACCGCCACGCCCCCATCCCGGAGCTCCAGTATCCCGGCAAAGAGGAAACCTTCCGCTGCCGGTACGGCACCTGCTATCTGTACATCGAAGGCGAACCCGCCGCCAACCCGGTCTGCAAGCCTCCCAAAGGCAGTGAGGAGCACTACACTGTCTGGCACGAAATCGTCCTGCATCCCGGCGAACAGTACACCATGCTGCCCAACACCCGCCACTGGTTCCAGGCTGGCGCGGAAGGCGCTGTGGTTTCTGAGTTCAGCACCCCCAGCTATGATGAATACGACATTTTCACCGACCCCCGCATCCGCCGGATCCCCGAAATCGAAGGCTGAGTTTTGAAAGGAGTAGTCCCCCATGCTTGTTACATTAAATGAAGTCCTCCCCGCCGCCCAAAAGGGCCATTACGCGGTGGGCTTATTCAACACAGTGAACCTGGAGATGGCCAAAGGCGTTCTGGCTGCCGCGGAAGAGCTGCGCTCCCCTGTCATCATCGGCACCGCGGAAATCCTCCTCCCTTACTCCGAACTGGAGGAGCTGGCTTATTTCCTGGCCCCCATGGCCAAAAAGGCCAGCGTCCCCGTTGTGCTGCATTATGACCACGGTCTGACGGAAAAACGGATCCATGAGGCCATGGATCTAGGATTCAGCTCGGTGATGTACGATTGCTCCACCCTGGATTTTGACGGAAACTGCAAAGCGGTGGCGGAGCTGGTCAAAGAGGCCCACGCCAGAGGCGTTTCTGTAGAAGCGGAGCTGGGGCACGTCGGGGCGAATGAAACCTCCGCGGAATCTGCCGCTGCCGACGACTCCATTTACACGGAACCGGAAGAAGCCAAGCGGTTCTGGGAAGCCACCGGCGCTGACGCTTTGGCGGTAGCCATTGGGACCGCCCACGGCGCATACAAATCCAAGCCCCGTCTGGATTTTGACCGCCTGGAAACCATCGCCGGCATGGTGGGCGCGCCTTTGGTGCTCCACGGCGGCTCCGGCCTCACCGACGAGGACTTCCGCATGACCATCCAGAAGGGGATCGCGAAGGTCAATATTTTCACGGATATCAACTGCGCCGCAGCCAACGCAGCCCACGACTGCTGGGCGGAAGGCAAAGGCCTTACGGATTTGATGCCGGAGATCAGCAATGCCGTTAAGCAGGCAACTATCAAAAAAATGAAGGTGTTCGGCAGCGCCGGACAGGCATAAAATCAAAGCAAAGCCCCCGGACCAAAAATCCGGGGGCCGTTTGATTGTATTGGCTGTTACGGACGTTCCGCCAGGGGGACATAAGGCTGGCGCTCGCCGATGCTGCGATAAGACGGACGGATAATCTTGCCGCCGTGGACGATTTCTTCCATTAAATGGGCGCTCCATCCGGCGATACGGGCCATGGCGAATACCGGTGTATACAGTTCCGCCGGCAGGCCCAGCATATGATACACAAAGCCGCTGTAAAAGTCGATATTGGCGCTGACGCCTTTGTAAATCTTCCGTTCCTCGGAAATGACCTTGGGGGCCAGACGCTCTACCAGGGAGTAGAGCTGATATTCCTTGTAGAGGCCCTTTTCTTCAGACAGGGATTTGACGAACCCGCGGAAGATGTCCGCACGGGGGTCAGACAGGGAGTACACCGCGTGGCCCATGCCGTAAATCAGGCCGGAGTGGTCAAATCTCTCTTTATGCAGCAGACCCAGCAGGTAGGCGCGGACCTCGTCCTCATCCTCCCAGTCCTTAACATTTGCTTTCATATCCTCAAACATCCGCATGACCTTGATGTTTGCGCCGCCGTGGCGAGGCCCTTTCAGGGAACCTAACGCGGCCGCGATGACGGAGTAGGCGTCGGTGCCGGAGGATGCCACCACATGGGTGGTAAAGGAGGAGTTGTTGCCGCCGCCATGTTCCGCATGGAGCACCAAAGCCAGGTCCAGAATCCGGGCTTCCAGCTCGGTATAGCTGTTGTCGATCCGCAGCATATGCAGGATGTTTTCCGCCGTAGAAAGCTCCGGCCGGGGGGCGTGGATAAAGAAGCTGTTGTTTTCCGGGTCCACGTCATGGGCGTAGGCCTGATAACCGTACACCGCCAGCTGCGGGAACAGAGCGATCATTTCCAGGCACTGACGCAGGGTGTTGGGGATGGAGGTATCCGTGGCCTTTTCATCATAGGCGTACAAAGTCAAAACGCTGCGGGCCAGGGTATTCATCATGTCGGAGGTAGGCGCTTTCATCACCACGTCCCGGACAAAATTGGTGGGAAGGGTGCGGTACTTGGACAGGAGCTTCTTAAACTCCTCGCTTTCCGCCTGGTTCGGCAGGGTGCCGAACAGCAGCAGGTAAACCGTTTCCTCGAAACCGAACCGGTTTTCCTTGATGAACCCCTGGGTCAGTTCTTTAATGTCGATGCCCCGGTAATACAGCTCCCCTTCGCAGGAAACTGTTTCACCGTTTACTTCCTTGCTGGAAATAATATCGGAAATTTCCGTCAGGCCGGCCACTACGCCTTTGCCGTTTAAATCCCGGAGGCCGCGTTTTACGTCATATTTCACATAGAGGCTTGGATCGATCGCGTCATGGGCCACACAAGCCTCGCTCAAACGGAGGATTTCCGGGGTGATTTCAAAAAAATCGTTTTTCTTTGCCATATCCATTCCTGCCTTTCCATAGTTGCCTGATGTTTCGGCGCAGCCTGCTGCCAGGCCGCCGCCCTCTATCTCCAGCCATTCGCCGCCGGACAGGGCCATCGCGCGTTTCAGCCATTCCCGGCCTGCTTCCGCTGCCCCATCCCTTTGAAAAAGCTGTTTCTCAAATTGCTTCCAGCCGCTGTCCAGGAGCTCCTCCCCCTTCGGGGTCACTGCAATCAAAAGCCTGCGGCGGTCGTTTGGGTCTGTACGGCGGAACAAATATCCATCCGCTGCCAAAAGATCCGTCAGGCGGCTGGCCTGCTGCTTGGGGATGTGGAGGGATTCCGCCAGTTCCTGAACTGAAACCGGGCCGCTAAGATCCGCCATGCATAAGGTCCAAACCTGCTGTCCGGTCAGCTTCCCGCGGAAGCATTCCATAAACGGCGTAACGATCCGCTGGAACACATTCATCAGAACGTCCAGGCACAGCTGCCTTTGCCTGCGGCTCAACCAGTCGTCCTGCTCCAGCACAGTATCCCCTCCAAAATAGTCATAAAATGATTACTATTTTCAGTATACACCCATCAATCTATTCTTGTCAAGATAAGAAAATGTAAATTTTCTGCTTTTTTATCCATAAAAAACACATTTTTTATAAAGAAAATACTTGAAAAATTATCGGAAATCGCTTATACTGATAACAATATGATTGTAAGGAGGAGTCGTTATGACATCTCAATTCAATGGCATTACCTCTGGATTAGACCAGCTTTTCCGTCTTTCCCCGGCAAAAAGCCGTTCCATTTCCCCGGAAAACCGCACCGGCGGCAAGGGGATGGGGGCTATGTGCGATCTGTCCCACGGGACAGCCGGAAACTGCGCCCGGGATTTAGGCAAAGGCTGGAAAGTGAACCCCCACCTCCCCATCAAGCCGGGTGAAACCCTGGTGCTGGGGGAGATCGAAGGACCAGGCTGCATCCAGCATATCTGGCTGACCCCCACAGGAAAATGGCGCAGCCAAATTCTCCGCATTTACTGGGACGGACAGGAGAACCCTTCCGTTGAATGCCCTCTGGGCGACTTTTTCGCCTCCGGCTGGGGACAGTACGCGCAGATCTCCGCACTCCCTATCTGTGTCAACCCGGGCAGCGCCTTTAACAGCTACTGGCAGATGCCTTTCCGCAAATCTTGCCGCATTACGCTGGAAAACCGCGGACTGGAACCTGTAACGGTTTATTACCAGATCGACTACACCCTGACCGAGATCCCGGAAGACGCGGCTTACTTCCACGCCCAGTTCCGGCGGGTCAACCCACTCCCCTATAAAGAGGTCTACACCATCCTGGACGGCGTTCAGGGGCAGGGCCACTACGTTGGGACTTACCTTGCCTGGGGCGTCAATAATAACGGCTGGTGGGGCGAAGGGGAAATCAAGTTCTACATGGACGGCGACAGCGAATACCCCACCATCTGCGGGACAGGCACCGAGGATTATTTCTGCGGTTCCTATGATTTCGACGTTGGCCCGGATTACCGGGAATTTACCACGCCTTACACCGGGCTTTCTCAGGTTATCCGCGGCGACGGGCATTACCAGAGCCAGCAGCGCTTTTCCATGTACCGGTTCCATATCACCGACCCCATCCGCTTTGAAAAGGACCTGAAGGTGACCATTCAGGCTCTGGGCTGGCGGGACGGCGGCCGGTATCTCCCCTTGCAGGACGATATCGCATCGGTGGCCTATTGGTACCAGACCATCCCGGCGGCTCCCTTCCCCACCCTGCCGGACCAGGACTATCTGGAAATTATTTGACCTTATTAGGGACAGCAAAACCCGCCTGCTTGATGCAGGCGGGTTTTTGGATGAGCTTTGTTAAATTTCAGGGATTTCGATTTGGATTTCGTGGCCAACCCGGGCGGAATCCGCGATACCGGATAAAATCGCCTGGTTGTACAGAATCTGGCTGGTGGGAACCGGCGCCGGGGTCCCGTTTTTCGCCGCATCCAGGAAGGTACGGATCTTTTTATCAAACAGATTGGAGTCATCCGGGATAATGGGGATCTCCGTTTCCACCTGCGCTCCAGCCACTTCATGGTAAATCTTCATGGGGCCGCCCACAGAGCCGTTCCAGCATTCCGTAGAGGGGATCCGCAGGCCGCCTTTGGTCCCCAGGATAATGGTGTCGCCGGGAGTGTCCATATTCATGGCCCAGGCAATGCGGAAGTCCAGGATGATTCCGCCTTCCAGGCGAACAAATGCCGCCGCAAAGTCGTCTACGCCAAACAGGTCGGCGTATTCCGGATGGTTGGGGTAATAGCTGGGCATTTTCCCGAAGAAGTCGGATTTATAGCCCGTTACAGTCAAAGGCTTGGGATAGCCGATGGCATTGAGCACCATGTCCAGGGAGTAGCAGCCGATATCCGCCAAAGCGCCCAGCCCGGCCGTATTTTCCTCGATGAAGGTTGTGCCGAAGGGGGTCGGGATCCCGCGGCGGCGCCCGCCGCCGGTCTGGATGTAGTAAATCTGCCCCAGTTCGCCGGATTCCACGATCTTTTTGATCATCTTCATGTTGGCGTCAAAACGGGGCTGGAACCCAATGGACAGCACTTTCCCGCTGGCTTTTTCCGTGCGGCAAAGGTCGATCGCTTCCTCCAGGGTCACGCACATGGGCTTTTCCAGAAGGACATGGACGCCTTTTTCCAGGGCGTATTTGGCGCAGGGGACGTGCTGGCGGTTATAGGTGCAGACGCTGACGGCGTCCAGCTGTTCATTGTCCAGCATTTCCTTGTGACTCGGGTAGCAGCGGACGCCTTCCACGCCGTAACGTTTAAAGAACGCTTCCGCTTTCCCGGGGATCAAGTCCGCGCCGGCCACGATCTCCACATCGGGCATCCGTTTGTAGCTCTCGATATGAGCTTCCGCGATCCAGCCGGTGCCGATAATGCCCACCCGCATTTTTCTGGTGGTGTCTACCGCTGCTTCCTCTTCCTGATTGGTTTTGAACTTGTTGAGGATATCCTGCTCTTTTTCTGCCATTGTCAATCCCTCCAAACAGGCGTTATACGCCCAATTTTTTCAAATATTCACGGCTCATCTGAGCGCATTCCATGGGGGTTTTGCCCATGGAGGGGCGGTCCTGTTCCACTACTACCCAAGCTGCGCCTGCATCCTCCGATGCCTTTAAAATGGCCGGGAAATCCTGCATCCCATAACCAACCGGGCGGAACTCAAAAACGTCTTCCCCACCGGCCTTCTGGTCGTTCCCGATGAGCTCATAAAAGGGCGCGTCCCCTTTCTCGTCCCGGTTTTTCAGATAGAAGTCCTTTAAATGGACCACCGGCGCACGTCCCGCGTATTTGCGGACATAAGCGGAAGGGTCCTCGCCTGCCACATTGACCCAGCAGGTATCCAGTTCCGTTTGCAGCAGTTCGGCGGGAATCACCCGGTACATGTAATCCAGCCCGTACTCATCCCCGATTTTCTGAAATTCAAAATCATGGTTGTGATAGAGCATGGTCATGCCGTTTTCCGCGGCGACTTTCCCCAGCATGGCGATATCCTGCAAGGTTTTTTCAAAATTATCCGTACCGGGGCGCAGTTCTTCCGGAAGATAAGGAACCGCCGCGTATTTGCAGCCAATCTGCGCGTATCCCTTTAAAACGCCCTCCGGGTCCTCCAGCATTTCGTTCAGCGGAATGTGGGCCGAAATGGGAATCAGTCCGATTTTTTCCACTAAATCCCGCACCTGTTCATAAGAATAACCGTACAAACCGGCAAATTCCACGCCGTCGTAGCCCATTTCCTTGATTTTCCGCAAAGTACCCTCCAGGTCCTTTTCTGCGTCCTCCCGGACGGAATAAACCTGAATTGCCACCTGAAAACTCACAAAGATACCCCCTTTTAGATGTAATCGTTTTCGCTTTTTATTATACCGGTTTCCCATTCTTCCGTCAATTCACAGGTTTCACAGAAATGAAAAGCCTTTCTTGTATTTTTAAACAAAAAACAGTGCCTATTCCCTTGGAACAAGCACCATTTTGTCATTTTTCATCCAATTTCACCGGTGTTACCGCAGCGCCGCGGCTGTCCCGGTATTTTTTGGGGGAGATCCCCACCATCTTTTTAAACACCCGGGTAAAGTAGCTCTGGTCCTCAAAACCGCACAAATTGGCAATGTCGATGAGGCTGATTTCCTTATCCAAAAGCAGCACTCTGCTTTTTTCGATGCGGACTCGGTTGATGTAATTGGTCAGGCTTTCCCCGATCTCTTCCTTAAAGATACTGCTTAAATAAGCCTTGCTCAAAAACGCGTTCTTGGCGATTTCATCCAGGGAGAGCTTCTTGTCATAATTGGCCCGGACGTATTCCATTGTCTTGTACACCGCGTCAATATGCTTGATCCGGGAAAAATCAAAGGTATAATCAATAAAGCGGTGCATGATCCCTGTCAGCCATACGCTCAATTCGTCAATGGACTGGAAGCTCTCGATCTTTTGCAGATACTCGTTATTGAACCCAAAAATTTCCTGAACATCCGCACCGGCATCAATGCTGGCGCGGGAAATCAGCACCAGCAGTTCCAGGACTCTGGCCTTGATTTCGTCCAAATTGAAATTGCTGAAGAAGAAAATCTCGCCCAGCAGCTGGTTCAAAAGCTCCCGGGAACCCGCCTTGTCCCGGCCCCGGATCAGGGCCTGGAGCTTCTTTTCCGATTCAATGGGATAGGTGGTTTCCCCGCCGCTGGTCACATATTTTTCCTTCACGTCATAAATGGAATTCAACAGGCGTTCCTGCTCATAAACAAAGCTCCCGGCCTTGCTGTGGGGCATCCCGCTGATGCTTGACGTAACCGCCGCCAGAATCTCCGACAAATCCGTCATTTGGCGGGGAGTCATCACCGGAAGGCTGGAGATTTCAGAAGCCAGTTCCTCACAGGGAAGCTCCTGCAAGGTGTCCTGGCAGTTGCCCATAATCACCGGGCCCGCAATCACCCCCCCTGCCAGTTCTCCCCGGTCGTCGGATACAGACGACGCCACAAAAACCAGCCCCAGGGGGCAGTAATAAACATACCGGCCATTCCAGCGGTAAGCTTCAGAACAGCCGTAGCAATGGGTGCTCAGCCGCATTTGATTATAACTGGAACAGCGCTCGCAAAATACAGGTGGATCTTCCGGGGACTCCAAAAAGCAGTGCAGGGACATATCAACCACAGAACATGAAATGCCGCACAGGCCAGAAAAATGCCGACTATATTTGAGGCAGCGTTCCCGCAGAGATTCCTCCAACAGGGACCCCCTCCTTCTAATAATAACTTAAATCCTTACAAAGGATCGGGGATTTCCCCGATCCTCCGACGGATTCATTGTTATTATAGCACAAATCGGGAAAAATTACAAGGCATTATCACCAAACATCATAGAGTCCATGTACTGGTCGCTGAAATACGGGTTCGAGGAAAGGTCTACGGTTTCCATGGTGTCGGCCAAGCGGCAGGAGGATTCATAAAAGCTATGGTTCTGCAAAAGCATTTCCGCGCCCTCCAAGGCGGCGTTCCCCAAAACCTCCGCCTTGGGCGCAAGTTCCTTGGGGAACAGGCCGATGGCCGCGGCGTTTTCCACATTGATATGGCTGCCGAAGCCGCCGGCGATTACAAAACGCTCCACATCGGAGGGTTCCAGACCGGCCTCGTGGAGAAGGGTGCGGATACCGGCGCAGATGGCGGCTTTGGCCAGCTGCACCGCCCGGACGTCCTTCTGGGTAAAGAGGGTTTTTTCGCCAAAGCGGAAGGCCAGGTCATCTCCTGCCTCGCAGATATGGTCTGTATAGTCGTGGTCCTCCTCCAAAAGCAGGCCGGTTTCTTCCACCGCGCCGGTTTTCAAAAGAAGGGCCATGGCGTCAATAACGCCGGAGCCGCAGATGCCTGCATCCGGCAGGTTCCCCACGGTTTCCACCTTCACGTCTTTCCCGTCCAGCCAGACCCGCCGGACCGCGCCGCCCAAAGCGGGCATGCCCATGTAAATGCCGGCCCCTTCCAGGGCAGGGCCTGCGGCGGTGGAGCTGCACCACATTTTCCCCTGATGGGCCAGGGCGATTTCCCCGTTGGTGCCTACGTCGATCAGCAGCGCGGTTTTCTGCTCCTCAGCAATGCCGCTGGCCAAAACGGCGGTGGTAATGTCCCCTCCTACAAAAGCGGAATTGCAGCGGGTCAAGTAGCAGACGGCATTAGGCGCAGCCGCGAAATGCAGCGGCTCGTCCCGTCCAAATAGATCCGCCGCCTCAAAAGGCGCATGGGAAAGGGAGTCCACATCCTGATTGGTCAGCAGAAAGAGCATGGTGGTGTTGCCGGTGATGACGATCCTGGGGATATCCTCTCCGGAAACGCCGGATTTTTTACACAGTTCCGTAATCAGACTGTCCAGGCACTTTAAAATGCAGTCGGACAGGGCCTGCCGGTCCCCGGCCAGGGAGCGTTCAATGCGGGAGATAACGTCCGCGCCGAATTTTTCCTGGGGGTTCTGGGCGCAGGCCGTGGCCAGTTCTTTGCCGTTCGACAGGTCAATGAGGGACGCGGCCACCGTAGTTGTGCCGATGTCCACTGCGACGCTGACCCCTTCTGCTTCGTCCCGTTCAAATTCCCGGGAAACGGCGTCTGTCTGGATGTCGGCAATATCGCTGCGGCCGGGCAGAGTGATCTCCACATCCCCCGTAACGATTGCCTGGCAGGAAAGCCGGGTGCCGGACTGGATCTCTTCTTCTGTCAGCAGTTTCTTTTCTTCCGGGGAAAGGGGCGACAAGCTGCCCAGGGCTTTCACCTTGCATTTGCCGCAGCGGCCGTTTCCGGCGCAGGGCAGGTCCATATGCTGCCCCGCCAGATCCAATGCCTGGGAAATTTTCATAGGTTCCGTTAGGTTTACGGAAACGGTTTCCTGACCCGCAAAAATTTTAACAGTCATGTCCGTCCCCCCTATTCATTGGCGTCCTGAAACAGGCACATACCGAAATAAGTTACAGTGTTAGCGCCGTTGATGTACTTCATCCCCACTTTGGGAGCCAGCTGGGAAACGGCGACGCCGTAGGCTTCCAAAGAGGACAGGGCTTCCTCCGGGAACCGGCAGGGTTCCTCGTCCAAAATGGCGCAGCGGGCGCAGCGGCGGCATCCGCCGGCGGAAAGGTGCAGGAAATCCCCATTCCAGATCCCCTTTGTCCGCTGGATGAACTCCCGGCTGTTTTTCTCGTGGGTCTCCCCCGCGGCCATCATCCCCTCGAAGTCGTAGGAATCCTCCAGCTCCCCGATGCTCTGGTAAACGACTGCCCACTGGTAGCCCTTGGCTTTTTCAATGAGCTCGTTGATTTCCCCCACATGAGGCGGACAGGTCCAGCATTTGCCGTACCGTCCGCACTGATTGGCCTCGCAGGCCTTGCGGAAAGCCGGGTCAAACGGGATCTTCTCCACGGCGATAATGCCGGCGTTGGCAAAGCCGCATTCTTTTGCAATATCACATAAAAAAGAAAAATCTTTCATGCTGACAGCACCTCTTTATTATTTATCCCTCCCTATCATATCGGTTTTTGGGAAAAAGGTCTATCAAATTTTTTGAACTTTTTTCATTTTTTACTGAATCTAACAGAAATCCCCTGCCAAAACCGGCAGGGGAACCTTTTAGGAAAGATGCAGGATCCAAAGGGCGATGTTGAAATAAATGAAGATGGAGCAGGCGTCCACCACTGTAGTAATCAGGGGCGAAGCCATAATGGCCGGGTCTAAGCGGCAGCGTTTGGCGGCCATGGGCAGCAGGCAGCCCATGAGTTTGGACAGGAAGACCGTGGCATACATACTGAGGGCCACAGTCAGGCCCACCGGCGCCGACTGGTAGCGCAGGAAAATCCAGAAGAAATTCACCGGCGCTAAAACGGCCCCCACCAGCAAGGACACCCGCGCCTCTTTCCAAATGACCTTTAGGATATCCCGGGTGCTTACCTCCCCCAGAGCCATGCCCCGGATCACCAGGGTGGAGCTTTGGGAGCCGCAGTTCCCACCGGTATCCATGAGCATGGGGATAAAGGAAACCAGAAGCGGGATCGCCGCGAAAGCATCCTCATAATGGCTGATGATCTGGCCGGTTAGGATGCCGGAAATCATCAAAAACAAGAGCCACACCACCCGTTTCCGGGCGTGGACAAACACAGAAGTTTTCAAATACGGCGTTTCGCTGGGCTCCATGGCGGCCATTTTTTCAAAGTCCTCGGTGTTGGCCTCCTGGATGGCGTCCACCGCGTCGTCTACAGTGATAATGCCCACTAAGCGACGCTCTTTATCCACCACCGGCAGGGCCAGCATATCATATTTCTGGAACAGCCGCCCAACCTCCTCATCGGAAGCGGTAGTTTCCACACAGATGGGGTTTTCCGTCATCAAATCCCCGATTTTGGCCCCTTCTTCCGCCAAAAGCAGCTCCCGGACCGCCACGGCCCCTTCCAGAAGACGGCCATCGTCCATGACATAACAGGTATAAACGGTTTCTTTGTCCACCGCTTCCTTTTTGATGCGGTCGAAGGCCTGCCGGACAGTCATGCTCTTTTTGAGCCCCACATATTCCGTGGTCATAATGCTTCCGGCTGTCCCGTCCTCATACTGCAAAAGGCGGTTCAAAAGATGGCGGGTATCCGGGTCCGTTACCTTCAGGACGCGTTTGACCACGCTGGCAGGCATTTCCTCCAGCATATCCACCGTGTCGTCCATAAACTGGGAATCCAGTACGCCCCGCAGCTCCACGTCTGTCAGGGCGGAAATCACCTGTTCCTGCACCTCCGGGGACATATAGGCGAAAGCCTCGGCTGCCGTTTCCTTGGGAAGCAGCCGGAACAGCATCACCGTTTCCTCCGGGGACATTTCCTCAAACATCCCGGCAATGTCCACAGGGTTCATCTCTTCCATCACTGCCCGGGCGTCATGGAATTTCTGGGCGCGGATCAGCTCCAATGCTTTGTTCATCATTGCGTTCAGCCTCCTTTTGGGCGGCTGGACACAGCTCCATCAGCCGGTTCTCATTTTCCATAGTCCAACTCCGTGTTTGGAGCACAGAAAATGAGAATCAGCGGCCGCCCGTATTCAATTGTTTGTTACTAGGGGGATACGGACTCATATCCATATTCACTCTGCCTTTCTGCCGGATATCCGGCTCTTTCATTATAACATAAAACGGAAATATGTAAAGTGTTTTTGAAAAAATTAAAGAAATCCGGCGATATTTTTAGATTTTATTCATATTCTCCCGTTTTCCGATAATTTTGGCAAAAATCCTCCGTCAATCAAAAAGAAAAAGGCGGGGGATATCCCCGCCTATGCAAGATCCTTTTATCCCAGGGAAACCATGACTTCCCCATTTTCCACAGCCAGGAACACGGTTTTCCCGGCGGAAGGAACGCTGGTCAGTAAGGTTGCCGCTTTGTCCTCCACCTCCCGGCGAATGGTGCTGCGTAAGTCTCTTGCGGCGAACTTCCCGCCCATGGCCTTCTTGGCCAGAAGTTTGGGAACCTCTTCCGTATACTCTAGCTTCAGGGCGATTTCCGCCAGAGGCGCTTTCATCTCGTTCAGCATGAGCACGGCGATCTTCTCCATATCCGCCTGAGTCAGGGGGTTAAAGACCACGATTTCATCCACCCGAGCCATGAATTCCGGCCGCAGGAAGGAGGACAGGCCCTTCATGGCCTTCTCTTTGGCAATGGTCTGCTCCGTCTGGTTGAAGCCCACAATACCGGACCTGTCGTTGGAACCGGCGTTGGAGGTCATGACCACCACGGTGTTCTCAAAGTTTACCGTCCGGCCCTGGGCGTCGGTGATGCGGCCTTCGTCCAGGATTTGGAGAAGGATGTTCATGACGTCGGGATGGGCCTTTTCAATTTCATCGAACAGCACCACCGAATACGGGCGGCGGCGAACTTTTTCCGTCAGCTGGCCCGCCTCGTCGAAGCCAACATAACCGGGAGGAGAGCCAATCAGCCGGGAAACGGTGTGCTTTTCCATATATTCGGACATATCCACCCGGATTAAGGGGTCGGTTTTGTCGTCAAACAGCTCATCCGCCAAGACCTTCACCAATTCCGTTTTTCCAACACCGGTGGGCCCCACGAAAATGAAGGAGGCCGGGCGGCGCTTGCTGTTCAAATGAACCTTGGAACGGCGGATAGCGGCGGTTACGGCGCGGATGGCCTCATCCTGGCCGATGATCCGGGCTTTCAGGTGTTCCTCCAGCTTGGCCAGCCGGGCAAACTCGCTTTCGCTGACCTTTTCCGCCGGGATGCCGGTCCAAAGCTCTACAACCTTGGCCACATCGTCCATGGTGACCCGCACATCCTTGATTTTGGGTTCCAGCTCCTTGAGCTTCTCTTTTACCACAATAATATCGGCTTTTGCTTTGGCCAGGGCCTCATAATTGGGGTTTTCCGTTTCCTGTTCCAGCTCCTGCTGGCGGTCGTAAAGCTCTTTCAGCTGTTTGTTGAGCTTCTCGTAATCGGTAAGGATGGTGCTCTTGATGGAGGCGCAGGCCGCCGATTCATCCAACAGGTCGATGGCCTTATCCGGCAGGAAGCGGTCGGTGATATACCGTTCGGAAAGATGGGCGCAGGCCTCCAGGATCTCATCCGGAATCAGCACCTTGTGGTGGTTCTGGTAATATTCCCGGATCCCTTTCAGCACCTCAATGGTCTGGGCGATGGTGGGTTCTTCCACCTTCACCGGCTGGAAGCGGCGTTCCAGGGCAGAATCCTTTTCAATATATTTGCGGTACTCGCCGTAGGTGGTGGCGCCGATGACCTGGATCTCCCCCCGGGACAGGGCCGGCTTCAGGATGTTGGCGGCGCTCATGGAGCCTTCTGCGTCGCCGGTGCCCACCAGAGTGTGCACCTCGTCAATAAAGAGAATCACGTTGCCGCGCTTTTTCACTTCCTCAATGAGGCCTTTCACCCGGCTTTCAAACTGGCCCCGGAACTGGGTCCCGGCCACCAGGGCGGTCAGGTCCAGCAAATACACTTCTTTGTCCAGCAGCCGGAAGGGGACGTCCCCGCTGACGATCCGCTGGGCGATGCCCTCGGCGATGGCGGTTTTGCCGACGCCCGGTTCACCGATCAGGCAGGGGTTGTTCTTCTGGCGGCGGCTGAGGATCTGCACCACCCGGTAAATCTCCTGGTCCCGGCCGATGATCCGGTCCATCTGCCCGTCCCGGGCCTTTTCGGTCAGGTTGGTGCAGAAATTCTCCAAAAAGCTCTTTTTCCGCTTGTCAGTTTTTTCCTGACGGGAACGGTGGGTTTCTTCGTGGTCCGCCGGTTCCGCCGTGTAGGGGGTCAGACCGCTTTCGGACTCCTCCTCGCTTTCCCCGGAACTGCCGAAGAGCTTCTGGAACAGGGTGGGCATGGTGTCCGCCCCGCCGGGCTCAAACATTTCCGAACCCAGATCCCCAAAGGAATCCAGCTGCTCATCCAGTTTATCCAAATCCTCCTGGGTGATCCCCATGCTGTCCATCATGGACTTCACCTGGGGCAGCCCCAGCTCGGAGGCGCATTTCAGGCAGTAGCCCTCGTTAATCATTTCTTTCCCGTCAAATTTCGCAACAAAAAGCATCGCCGGACGCTTTTTGCATTTACAGCACATCATATCCATTCTATCGTATGGTCCTTTCCTGGAAATCTACAATCGTTGTATAGAATACTCCATACTATTTATTATAATTGTTTTTTATGATGATTAATCTCTTTTAAGTAAAAAATAAATGACAAAATAATGAAAACCAGCGGCGGGAGCATCAAAATGACAATGGCCGTGTTGGAAATCCCCGGGAACAGCATTACGGCGAACATCAATACATAAAGGAACACAGTGGCGGCTTTCCCGTACCATTTGGCCGCGATAGAATTCCGCCAGGACTTCAGGGAAACAAAGCCGATGGAAATGAGCACGATTTCCTTTACCGCGTAAATCCCAAACAGGATCCACAAAATCGGGTGCCGCAGCGCCAAGCAGATGACTACGGCGGCAATGGTCAGCTTGTCTGCCACCGGGTCCAAAAAACGGCCCAAAGGTGTAATCATATCAAATTTCCGGGCAATCATCCCGTCCGCCACATCGGTAAGCCCCGACAGGGCCAGCAGCACGATGGGCCAGTAAAAGCCTTCGGGCGGGACGGTCCAGTAAACATAGACAAAGCACGGCACCAGCAGGATGCGCAGGGTCGTCAGCAGGTTTGGAATGTTTTTCATATGGTCCGCTTTCGCGTTTCTTCCCTTCTATAACGAAATGGTGGGGAGGGTATTCAGCATAAAGCTGTAGAACCGGCCGAAAATCAAAGCATCCTCCATGGTTTCCCGGTTCAGCCAGGAGAATCCGCCCGAAATGTCCAGGACAAAATGGATAGCAATGACGATCACGTACCAGATCACAGCCGCCTCCACCAGTCCCATGGCCCCGCCCAGCAGGGCGTTCAGCGGCCCCACCAGGGGGATGCGGCGCACGCCTCGGAGTATTTTTCCCAAGCTCCGGACCAGGATCATCACCGCGCCAAACAGAATGAGGAAGCAAATGCCGTTGAGCATGGTGACAATTAACGGATGCAGCACGCTTTCCATCAAAACAGAGGACAGCTGTTCCGCGGAATCCTGGGCGGCGCCCCCAAGCTGGAGGGCCAGGCTGTCGGCGCTGGCGCCGGAAGCCGTCAGGAGCCGCTGGACCATAGAGGGCAGGCTGTCAATGATCAGCTGTATATTTTCGGCCAGGTCCCCGCCTTCCGCGCTGCTTAAAATGGCGGTTTCCAGGGCGGACGATAAGCTGTCCCGGAAAAACAGCTGGTAACAGGCCTCCGATAAGATCCGGCTGCCGGCAAAGGCCACGATCCCTGCGGCTAAAAAGCCTACCGCATGGACAGCCGCCTGTAAAAATCCCCGCCGGTAGCTTTTATACACCATCCAACAGACGCTGACCGCAAAGCAGACGTCTAAAATCAAGGCGGTTATGTTCATGAATTCTCCTCCTCTTCCGCGGATGAGTCTGTGTGTTCCCGCAAATCCGTCCGATTCAGCTGGCTGGGACTCATCAGATAGAGGGAATCCCCGCTGCGGCTCACCTGGAACACCTCGCTGGACACCGTATGGGAGCCTTGCTGCTCCAGCTTGCTGGAATACCAGAGCACTCCGTTCCCGGTCAGGAGGCAGACGCCGTCCTCTTGGAGGGAGCAGTCCAGCACAGAGCTTTGCACCATCTGCTCCGTCCTATCCCCATTAGCGGAAACGAGGGAAACCGCGGAGGACACTTCACTGGCTCCGGAATTGATTAATAAAGTGGCGCTGTCGCTGAACTGGTACCGCCTCAGCTGCTGAAGATAAGGGATCTGCCGCTGCTCGGAAAGGTCGGCGGACACCACCCCAAGGAAGCTGTCGGTGACCAGATGGATCTGCCCGTCCGCCTTGACATGGACTGCCACCGGCAGGGCGTCTTTGTAATCCACGCTGCCCACTTCCTCTTCTTTTTCAATATCCAGCAGGTGGATCCTGGAAACCATGGCGCCGTCGTTCTGGAACAGCACGCTGGCAACCGCCAGGTACCGGTCGTCCTGGGAAAAGGCCACGTCCACCACCTGTTCCAGGGAATACCAGGTGAGAAGCTCCTGACCGGATTTGTCATACACCGTGACGCTGGCGGCGTAATGGGGGTCGGCAGCAACCAGGGCAAAGTGGGATTGATAGCCGCAGGCCCCGGCCTGAATGGAAGCGGTGGTCCGGCCGCTTACAAGGGAACCTTTTTCGTTTTCCATCCGGTAGCCATAGCCGCCCCGGTCGTACAGGAGAAACTGTTCATGGCCAATGCGCAGCACCGGGTTCGTAAAACTGTGGACAAACTGATTGGGGACGGAGCCGTCCGGGTGGATCACCAGCAGTTCCTCATCGGTCAGCAGAAGGGTCCCATCCTGAAAGGGCTCCAGCTCCAGCGGGGTCACCGAGTCCAGGGAAATGGGGAAGCTCCCGGTCTGGACAGAGGTTTCCTGGGACACCGTCTGGGAGTTTGGGGACTGGTACATCAGCTCTCCCAGGTCGTATTTCTGGTAAAAATACACGCCCCCCACTGCCGCCAGCAGAAGGACCACCGCTACCATGACCCGGATCAGCCGGTGGACAGCCTTTTCCCGTTTTTTCTTTTTCCGGTATTCTTCAATATCGTAAGTGACTTTATCCTTGTTCTTTTTCAAAGCATCCTCCTGTCAGGGCATCCGGGGCGTAAATCACCCGGTTCAGGTACAGCCCGGCGGCTGGCGCCGTAACGCCCGCCTGGTTCCGGTCCTTGGAGGCCAGAATCCGGGTGATGTCCCCTTCTTTGAGCCGCCCCAGGTCCGCGAGAAGCAAAGTTCCCACCATGATCCGCACCATATTGTAAAGGAACCCGCTGCCCATGACGCGGAATTCCACCAGATCCCCCTGCCTGGTCACGGAGGCTTCCGCCATCCGCCGGATGGTATCGTAGGTTTTTCCGCCGGAACTGCAAAAGCCGATAAAATCGTGCTCCCCCAAAAATTCCCGGGCGCACCGGTCCATGAGCTTTTCGTCCAGACGGCGGCGGTTATGGAGGGCCATCCCCTCCAAAAAAGGGTTCCGCACCGGCGCGTCCCAGATTTTGTAGAGATATTCCTTATACTGGACACTGTACCGGGCATGGAAATCCATGGGCACTTCCCGGCAGCTTAAAATGGCGATATCGTTGGGCAGGCAGTTGTTCAGCGCGATCACCGCGGCTTTTTCCGGGATGCCGGATTCAGTCACCATGTGGAAAAAATACTGGTTGGCGTGGACGCCGGTATCGGTGCGGGAACAGCCCACGATCCCCTCCCGTTTCTTAAAAACGATTTCGATGGCGTTTTGGAGCACCTCCGCCACAGTCAGGGCGTTCTGCTGCACCTGGTAACCGTGATAGGCCGTGCCCCGGTAAGCGATTTCAAACAGCAGCTTCCGCATAGGCTCACCAGGGGATGGGCAGGAAGTTGGCCCCAATCAAGGCGCACAGGACCACTGCCATGACGCCGCAGGCCAAAAAGTCCGCGGAGCCTAAATGCAGCTGTTTCATCCGGGTTCGGCCTTCCCCGCCGTGATAGCAGCGGCACTCCATAGCCAAAGCCAGCTCTTCCGCCCGGCGGAAGGCGGAAATGAACAGGGGGATGAGGATGGGCACCAGTGCTTTTGCCCGCTGCATAAGGCCGCCGGATTCCAAGTCTGCGCCCCTGGCCTTCTGGGCCGCCATGATCTTGTCCGTTTCCTCCACCAAAGTGGGGATGAACCGCAGGGCGATGGACATCATCATGGCCAGCTCATGGACCGGGAATTTCACATATTTTAAAGGCTTCAACAGCCGTTCAATGGCGTCGGTCAGGGCGATGGGCGAGGTCACATAAGTCAGCAGGGACGACGCCGCAATCAGGCAGATGACCCGGATGGCCGTCACGATTGCCATATAGATGCCGTCCGCAGAGATGGAGATAATGCCCCACTCAAAGAAGGGGTCCTCCCCCGTGATAAACAGCATATTAAGGATGCCGGTAAAAATCAGGATGGGCACAATGGGCTTCAAGCTCTTGAGGATCATTTTTAAGGGAATTTTTGCAATCAGGTAGCAGGCCCCTAAAAACAGGATGGACAAGGCGAAGCCCACGGAATTGTCTACAAAAAAAATCAGGATGATATAGGCCAAAGCCAGGACGATCTTGATGCGGGGGTCCAGCCGGTGGAGCACCGATTTTCCCGGGAAATACTGGCCGATGGTAATGTCTTTAAGCATGGGACGCGCCCCCTCTCTTTTGAAGCTCCGCTAAGAGCTTCCGCTTGGCGTAGGCCACCGTATAAACATTCCGGGGAACCGGATAGCCCTCCTCGTTGAGCCGGAGGAACACGTTGGTAATCTGGGGCACCGAAAGCCGGATGCTCTTTAACTCCTCGCTGCGGACAAAGACGTTTTCCACGGTGTCATAGGCGAACACCTTGGCTTTGTTCATGACCAGCACCTTGTCGGCAAAGGAGGCCACGTCCTCCATGCTGTGGGAAACCAGCAGGATGGTGTTTTTCACCTGCTCGTGGTAGGCCCGAATCTGGTTTAAAATCTTGTTCCGGCCTTTGGGGTCCAGACCGGCGGTGGGTTCGTCCAAAATCAGCACTTTGGGCTCCATGGCGATGACCCCGGCAATGGCCACCCGGCGTTTCTGGCCGCCGGAAAGGTCGAAGGGGCTTTTTTCCAGAAGCTCCGGTTTCAGGCCGGCAAATTCCGCCGCCTCATGGACCCGTTTGTCGATTTCTTCCTCGCTTAAGCCCATATTCCGAGGGCCGAAGGCGATATCCTTATAAACGGTTTCCTCAAAAAGCTGGTATTCCGGGTACTGGAACACCAGCCCCACGTCGAACCGCACCTGGCGCATTTTGCTTTTATCCGCCCAGATGTCCACGCCGTTGATGTAGACCTTCCCTTCCGTTGGCCGGAGAAGACCGTTTAAGTGCTGGATCAGAGTGGATTTGCCGGAACCGGTGTGGCCGATAACGCCGATGATCTCCCCGCCCTCGATTTCCAGATTGACGTGGTCCACGGCGGTTTTCTCAAAAGGGGTGCCCACGGAGTATTTATAAGTGAGATCTTCAATTTTAATCATCATGGCCCACGCCCCCTTCCTTGATAAACAGCGATTTGATTGCTTCGTAGCATTCTTCTTCCGTCAAAATATCCTGGGGCAGGTCCACGCCTTCCTTCCGGAGCTCATAAATCAGCTCGGTTACCTGGGGGACGTCCAGTCCCACGGATTTCAGCAGCTCCACTTCCTGGAACACTTCCTTGGGCGTGCCGTCTTTTAAGACGTTGCCGCTGTCAATGATGACCACCCGGTCGGACACGGCGGCCTCGTCCATATAGTGGGTGATGAGCACCACCGTTGTGCCGAAATCCCGGTTCAGCTGGCGGATGGTTTTCATGACTTCCCGCCGCCCCTGGGGGTCCAGCATGGCGGTGGGTTCGTCCAGCACGATGCACCGGGGCCGCATGGCCAGGATACCTGCGATGGCCACCCGCTGCTTCTGGCCGCCGGAAAGCTGGTGAGGGGCGTGTTCCCGGTACTCGTACATTCCCACCTGTTTTAAGGCTTCGTCCACCCGGCGGCGGATCTCAGAAGGCTCCACCCCCATGTTTTCCAGGGCGAAGGCCACGTCCTCCTCCACGATGGTGGCGACGATCTGGTTATCGGGGTTTTGGAACACCATGCCCACATTCTGACGGATGTCAAAGAGCCGGTCCTCGTCCTTGGTGTTGATGCCGGCCACCACCATTTCGCCGCCGGTGGGCAGCAAAATAGCGTTGCAGTGCTTGGCGAAGGTGGATTTCCCGGAGCCGTTGTGGCCCAGAACCGCCACAAATTCCCCGTCGTGGATGGCAAGGCCGATCCCTTTCAAAACCGGGACCGCCGTGCCGTCCTCCTCGTTGCGGTATTCAAAATAAATGTCCTGTGCGGAGATAATGGGTTGATCCATAAACAGTTTCCTTTCTTTAAAGGAGTTCCAGGGGCTTTTCGCTCCAAAGGGCGGTAGAGCCGCAGGGCAGCGCCTGGCCGGAGGCCGTCACCGGCAGGCCGATTTCATCGGCGGTGACGAAGCCCTGATATTGTTTCCCAACGGTGGCTCCCAGCAGATACGCCATAACCGAGGGGGAAAGGCCGGTGGTATAGGAATTGAGGGCTACGAAAAGGGGTTTTTCCGACAGGACCTGGGAACAGAGCTCCACCAGGCCGTAAATGGAATCCTCCAGTTTCCACACTTCCCCGCCGGGCCCCCGGCCGTAGGAAGGCGGGTCCATAATGATGGCGTCGTAGCGGCGTCCCCGGCGGATTTCCCGGGCAACAAATTTCTCGCAGTCATCCACAATCCAGCGGATGGGCCGGTCCGAAAGGCCGGACAGGGCCGCGTTTTCTTTAGCCCAGGCCACCATCCCTTTGGACGCGTCCACATGGCAGACGGAAGCCCCAGCCGCCGCGCAGGCCAAGGTGGCCCCGCCGGTGTAGGCAAAGAGGTTCAAAACGGAAACGGGCCGCCCCGCTTCCCCAATCAGTTTCCGGAAAAGGTCCCAGTTGACCGCCTGTTCCGGGAAAAGCCCCGTGTGCTTAAAGCCCGTGGGGGAAATCTTGAATTTCAAGTCCCGGTAGGGCAAGGCCCAGTTGTCCGGGGTTTTCTGGTAGGTTTCCCAATGGCCGCCGCCCTTTTCCGAACGGAAATAATGGGCGTGGGCTTTTTTCCACATGGGGTGCTCCTTTGGGGTGTTCCAGATAATCTGCGGGTCGGGGCGGATGAGAAACACGTTCCCCCACCGTTCCAGCTTTTCGCCGCCGGAGGTGTCCAGCATTTCATATCCTTCCCAGTCTGCGGCAATTCTCATTGATGGCAACGCTCCTTTATGATTAAAACCAATTGTCGTATAAATTAGAACATCTGCTGGCCATCGGGCCGGTCGATGCCCAAGTGCCGGTAAGCCAGCGGCGTGACGCAGCGGCCCCGGGGGGTCCGGGACAGGAAGCCCAGCTGCATGAGGTACGGCTCATAAACGTCCTCGATGGTGACGGCCTCCTCTCCCAAAACGGCCGCCATGGTTTCCAAACCGACAGGCCCGCCGTTATAGTTACGGATCATCATGGTGAGCAGACGCCGGTCGATGCTGTCCAGCCCCAGCTCGTCCACTTCCAGCCGTTCCAAAGCGGTGGACACGATTTCTTTGGTAATGGTCCCGTCCCCGATGACCTGGGCAAAATCCCGTACCCGTTTGAGGAGCCGGTTGGCGATACGGGGGGTCCCCCGGGAACGCCGGGCCAGTTCCATGGCCCCGTCCTTGCTGCAGGGGATCTCCAATATTCCCGCACTGCGCAAAATGATCTCGCAAAGCTGTTCCGGACTGTAAAGCTCCAGCCTTAACAGCACGCCGAACCGGTCCCGCAGGGGGGCGGTCAGCTGGCCAGCCCGGGTAGTGGCCCCCACCAGGGTGAATTTTTTCAAATCCAGCCGGATGGAACGGGCGGAAGGGCCCTTGCCGATGATGATGTCCAGGGCAAAATCCTCCATGGCCGGATAGAGGACCTCCTCAACGGCCCGGGACATCCGGTGGATCTCGTCGATAAAGAGGACGTCCCCTTCCCCCAGGTTTGTGAGGAGCGCCGCCAGATCCCCGGGCTTTTCAATGGCCGGGCCGGAGGTGACCTTGATGTTTACGTTCATTTCATTGGCGATAATCTGGGAAAGGGTGGTTTTGCCCAACCCGGGAGGGCCGTAGAGCAGAACATGGTCCAGGGCCTCCCCTCTCCGCTTGGCCGCCTCGATGTAAACAGCCAGGTTTTCCTTGGCTTTGTCCTGGCCGATATATTCCGCCAGGGACTGGGGGCGGAGGGAAAATTCCACGTCCGCGTCGTTTTCGGAAAAATCCGGGGAGGTGATGCGGTTTTCCCAGTCCATTTCTTCCCGGTCGATCTGCGATTCAAACATAGCGCCCTATTCCTGCCCCCTTACTGTATGGCCAGGGCCCGCAGCCCGGCTTTGATCATATCTTCCACAGACATGGCGGGGTCCAGCCTTGTAATGACGGCCGCCGCCTCGCTTTGGGCATAGCCCAGCACCACCAATGCCGCGATGGCCTCCCCGGCGTTGGAGGAATCCTCCACTACCGGAAGGGCTGCGTCCGAAAAGCCGGAGGCCGCCGCTTCCTTGGACATTTTGTCTTTCAGCTCCAAAATAATGCGCTGGGCGGTTTTTAGGCCGATTCCCGGGGCCTTGGAAATGGTTTTGGCGTCCCCGGAGGCCACGCACAGGGCGAAACGCTCCGGCGTCACGCTGGACAGCACCGAAAGGGCGGCTTTTGGCCCCACTCGGGTGACGGAAATGAGCATCTTAAAACAGCTTAGCTCATTCTGGTCGCGGAAGCCGAACAATTCCGCCGCATTTTCGGAAATGTGCAGGTAAGTATAGAGCATGGCTTCCTCCCCAATGGCGGGAAGCCTGGAAACGGTGACGGAGGAGGTCCGCACCGCGTACCCGACCCCGGCGCATTCTACTACCGCAAGGTTCGGCTCCACGGCGGCAAGCCTGCCGCGCACGCTGTATATCATTTTTCTCATCCTTTCAGTTTACAAACGTCCCTGGGCGATTTCCCTGAAGACGCCGCCCATCTGAGAGCAGGCGGAATGGGCGTGGCAGATGGCGATTGCCAGGGCGTCCGCCACGTCGTCGGGCTTGGGGGCTTTTTTCAGGTTCAGGATCCGGGTGGTCATTTCAATGACCTGCTGTTTCACCGCCCGGCCGTACCCCACCACCGACTGCTTCACCTGCAGGGGGGTGTACTCATAAACCGGGACGTCGAATTTCCGGGCCGCCAGCAGGATGACCCCTCGGGCTTGGGCCACGTCGATGGCGGTTTTCTGGTTGGTGTTGAAATAGAGCTTTTCAATGGCCATGACCTGGGGATGGTACATCTCCAAAAGCTGACACACCCCATCATAAATTGCCGCCAGCCGCCCGGTAAATTCCGTACCGGCTTCGGTTGTGATCGCCCCGTAATCCAGGGTGGTAAACCGGCTGCCGTCATATTCCACTACCCCGCAGCCCACAATGGCATAGCCGGGGTCGATGCCCAAAATTCTCGTTCTCAAGCCGATAATCCTTTCCTGCCGCCTGTTGTCTGTCCTTGCCTTCTCATAATTAATCTTTATTATACCACAAGAAAGCTGTCTTGACAAATGTTTTTTCGTTTTTCCGCATTTCGTAGAATTCCTGAAGCCACTTCAAATATCTTGTGGAATTTTAAAAATCACGCCGCAGCTCTTGACAACAGGAGCATTTTGGTCTATGATAGTGATACAACATACAGAAGGATTTCAAGAAGAATACACAACATATAGTTTGTTTGCATAGGAGACATGGAAGGATTCGCTCTTGTCTCTTTCTTTTTGAGGGTTTGTCCTTTCTGGAAATTCAAAGCAGAGGGAGAATCGAGTGATATGATTACCAAGATACGGAAACGAAACGGCGACATCGTAGATTTTAACCCCCAGAAGATACAGGATGCGATTTCCAAGGCCAGCGCCGCTGTGGCGGATGAGGAAATCTCCCCCGCACAGCTGAAAGAATTGACCCAAACAGTGGTGGCCGCCCTTCCCGCCGGGGAGATCCCCACGGTGGAGCAGGTGCAGGACCAGGTGGAGGAAGCTCTCATCGCGGCGGACTTCGCCAAAACCGCCAAGGCCTATATCTTGTACCGGGCGGAGCACGCCAAAATCCGCCAGAGTGAAGGCGACCTGATGGATATTTATAAAGAGCTGACCTTCGCTTACGCCAAGGACGCGGACATCAAGCGGGAAAACGCCAACATTGACGCGGACACCGCCATGGGCACCATGTTAAAGTACGGTTCCGAAGGGTCCAAGTACTTTATGGACAACTATATCCTGCCCAAGGACATTGCCGCCGCCCATATCAACGGCGACATCCACATCCACGACAAAGATTTCTACATGCTCACCGAAACCTGCTGCCAGATCGACCTGTTAAAGCTGTTCCACAACGGCTTTTTCACCGGCCACGGCTGCCTGCGGGAGCCTAATTCCATTATCAGTTACTCGGCCCTGGCCTGCATCGCCATCCAGGCCAACCAGAATGAGATGCACGGCGGCCAGAGCATCCCGAATTTTGACTATTCCATGGCCCCCGGCGTTGCCAAAACCTACCGGAAGGAATACGTCAAGGCGTTAAGCCAGTTTATCCAGATCCGGACCGGCATGAGCTGGGAGGACGCGGACGCCCTCTGCTCCCGGATGATGAAGGAAATCCACTTGGAGCTGAATTTGGCTTCCACGGAGGAGTTCGGCAGAAAGCTGGCGGAAATGCTGCCTGCGCACCAGCGGGAAAACGGGTTCCAGGAAATCTCCTCCGAAACCGTCGCCGCGGCCCACAAATACGCCGCGGACGAGGCCTACCGGGAAACAGACAAATGCACCTACCAGGCCATGGAGGCTTTTGTCCACAACCTGAACACCATGAATTCCCGTGCCGGCGCTCAGGTGCCCTTCAGTTCTGTAAACTACGGCACCGACACTTCCCCGGAGGCCCGCATGGTCATTCGCAATCTGCTGCTGGCCACAGAGGCCGGTTTGGGCGACGGGGAAACCCCCATCTTCCCTGTCCAGATTTTCAAAGTCAAGGAAGGGGTCAACTACAATCCCGGCGACCCCAACTACGACCTGTTCCAGCTGGCCATCCGCACTTCCGCCAAGCGGCTGTTCCCCAACTTCAGCTTCATCGACGCCCCCTTTAATCTGCAATACTACAAGCCCGGCGATTACAACACCGAGGTCGCCTACATGGGCTGCCGCACACGGGTCATGGGCAACCATTACGACCCCACCAAGGAAGTCACCTGCGGCCGCGGCAACCTAAGCTTTACTTCCATCAACCTGCCCCGTTTAGGGCTGGAAGCCAAGGGCGATTTGGGACGCTTTTACGAAATGCTGGACGAGCGCATCGACCTGGTTTGCCGCCAGCTGCTGCACCGCTTCAAGATCCAGTGCTCCAAGAAGGTCCGCAACTACCCCTTCCTCATGGGACAGGGCATTTGGATCGACTCTGACGGCCTGACCATGGACGACAGCGTGGCGGAGGTCTTAAAGCACGGCACCTTAAGCGTGGGCTTCATCGGCCTTGCCGAAACCTTAAAGGCCCTGACCGGCAAGCATCACGGCGAAAGCGCCGAGAGCCAGAAGCTGGGCTTGGAGATCATCGGCCACATGCGCAAGCGCATGGACGAGGAATCGGAAAAAACGGGCCTCAACTTCACCCTGCTGGCCACTCCGGCGGAAGGGCTTTCCGGACGGTTTGTCCGCATCGACCAGAAGATTTACGGAAAAATCCCCGGCGTCACCGACCGGGAATATTACACCAACTCCTTCCACATCCCGGTTTACTACCCCATCAAGGCTTATCAGAAAATCCAGCTGGAAGCCCCCTATCACGCCCTGACCAATGCCGGGCACATCAGCTATGTGGAGCTGGACGGCGACACCTGCAAGAACATCAAGGCTTTTGAATCCGTCATCCGCTGCATGAAGGAGGCCGGCGTAGGCTACGGTTCCGTCAACCATCCGGTGGATCGGGACCCGGTCTGCGGCTTTACCGGGGTCATCAACGATGTCTGTCCCCGCTGCGGACGCCGGGAGGGCGAACCGGTGACCATTGAGCGCCTCAACGAACTTCGGAAAAAATACCCCGATGTTCCCCTGCACTATGACTGCACCCACTAATTTTGTTTATTCTATTATAAAGGAGATAGGAATTATGACCAACATGGAAAACAAAACCGTTTGCTGCGAAAAAGCCATCGGCGAGGGCGTCAAATTTGAGCGCATCCGCCGGATCACCGGTTACCTGGTGGGCACCACCGACCGTTTTAACAACGCAAAACGCGCCGAGGAAAAAGATCGTGTCAAACACTGCATCTAACCTGCGCATCAGCGGCGTTGTTGCGGAATCCATTGTGGACGGGCCGGGGTTCCGGTATGTGGTGTTCACCCAAGGGTGCCCCCACCACTGTCCCGGCTGCCACAATCCCCAGACCCACAGCTTCGAGGGCGGCTATGACGCCGATATTCCGGCTATGCTGGAGGAAATCCGCCGGGATCCCCTGCTGGACGGCATTACCCTTTCCGGCGGCGAACCCTTCTGCCAGCCGGAGGCCCTGATCCCTTTAGCCAAAGCGGTAAAAGAAATGGGCAAAACAGTTTTCGCCTACACGGGATACACTTTGGAGCAGCTTTTGGAGCTTGCCAAAAGCCGTCCGGCCATTAAAGAACTGCTTCGCCTCTGCGACACTTTGGTGGACGGGCCTTACGTGGAAGCTCTGCGGGATTTGGATTTGGAATTCCGCGGCAGCAGCAATCAAAGGCTGATTGATTTGCACACGGTACAATTATAGAAAAATCCCTTTCGGATCAAAACCGGAAGGGATTTCTTTTATTGGCAGGCTTTTTTCCAGCACACCCCCGCCGCCAGAATATCCAGGGGAATCCCGGCCAGGAAAGCCAAAAACGCCCACAGAAAATGGCTCCCCAAATCGCCCCAGTAGGCCGTCTGGGGCAAAGTGGAAAGGGCCGCCAGCTGTTCTTTGTAAAAGGGGAAATCCAGGATAAAGTCCGGCGGCAGCAAATCCCCCGGCAGGAAAAACTGGAATGAAAGCAGCCACCGCAGCAGAAAAAGCCCCGCCACCAGCATGACGCACCAGCCAATGGCCCCCATGAGCAGCCCCACCATGTGCTTTTCCACCCACTGGCCGAAATAACATTCTCCCTGTTCCGAACGGTAAAGGACCGCCGCCTTTTTGACGCTGTACACCATGATGCACCCAAAGGCCAGGAGCACCAGGCATCCCCACAGCCAAAGGGTGAGCTTTGGAAACTGTTCCAGCACTTTGTTCCCGGACACATACCGGACGGCCGCCTCCGGCCCCAATGCTTCCGCCAATTTCTGCCGGAAAAACGGCTTGCCGTTGTCAAACACCGCACCGCAGCCTTCCTCCGGGGAAAACTCCGTCCGGTACTGGCCGGAAAGCAGCTCCATCTGCTCCGCCGTCACGCCGAACACCTCCGCCCGGTCGGGATTCCCGGCAAAATCCCGGACAGCCCACACCTGAACTCCCAGCAAAAGGAGCATCAAAATTCCCAAAACGCCCAGTGTAATTTTCTTTCTCATGACGTGATTTCCTCCGTAATCCGGACTTTCATGCCGTCCTGCAAGGGCTTCGTGCTGTACCGGACAATGGGGATTCCCGGCGGCAGGCCCCCGGAAACAGCCGCCAGCCCGTCCTTTTCCGCGGCAATCCGGACGGTGGCCTGGTAGGCCCGGCCGTCCTGCACATAATAAACGGCGTATTCATCCGCGCTTTTCGGGGTCAGGCAGGCTGTTGGCACCACGGTGTCGTACTTTTCTCCGTCCGGTTCCAGGGCGGTTTCTTCGGCGTAGATCACCGCTGTTTCCGGACACATCAGATAGTCCACCTTCTGGCAGAGTAATGCGCAGAAGGACAGGGCCGCCAGAAACCCGGCGATCCTCCGCAGCATTTTTCTGTCTTTCATGCCATCCCCCCTATTTGACGCAGCCCAGAGAAATGCCTTCCACCAGGTCGTCGTAGCAGAACCGGTAGAGCAAAATGGGCAGCACGCTGAACAGAATCCCGCAGGCCGGGGCCGCCCCCTCAAACAGGGCTGAGGACCGGTTCAAGAGCACCGACAGCGGGAACTGGCTCAGTTCGTCCAGAAATACCACCGGCTGTTCCACCATAGACCAGTTGCTGAAAAACACCAGCACTACCGCCGCCGTAACAGCCGGACGGCACAAGGGGGCCGCTAACCTCCAAAAGAGGGCAAATTCCCCTAACCCGTCAATGCGCCCAGCGTCCAGCAGTTCCCGGCTGATGCCCTTCATGTACTGGGCCAGGAGGAAGGCCGTGAAGGTGGAAAAGGCGCAGGGCAGGATCACCGCCCAGCGGCTCCCCAGCAGCCCCGTTTTCTGCAAAACGATGTACTGGGGCACCACCACCGCCTGGAACGGCAGAAGCATCAGCACCACATAGAGCCAGTAAAGGGCGTTCCGGCCGGGGAACCGGTACTGGCTGAAGCCGTAACCGGCAAGCAAACTCACCGGGATGTTGATGAGAAGAATCAGGGCCGTGTTCAAAAGGGAGTTCCAAAACCCGGTGTAAAATTCCATGTTTTGGAGCAAGGCCCGCCCGTACTGCTCCAATGTCACCGGCAAGGGGCCGGGATACCGCAGCGACCCAGCGATGACCCCGGCAAAGGGCAGCAGGCAGACCAGGGCGGAAATTGTTGCCAGCCACCATCCGGCTTTTTTTACCCGCATTTACATCCCCTCCTCCGCCGAGATTTTTTCCTGCCGCCACAAAAACACCGCCAGCACCGCCGAAATCCCCAGCACCAAGAGCAAGGCCGCCGTGCTCAGCCGCTGGTAATTGAGCTTATAGAAATTGTTGTTCATGAAGTGCTGGAGCATATAGGCTTCCTGGGGCGGGCGGTCGCCGTAAAGGCCGTAAGCCTCTCTAAAAATCTGGAAGCTGTACATCAAAGACAGCACGCAGACAAAGAGGACCATGCCCCGGACGGAAGGCAGGATAATGTGCCAGACATACCGGGTTTTGGAGCCGGAATCCAGGGCAAAGGCTTCGCCGTACTCTTTGGGCAGGGAGGAAACCGCCCCGGCGAAGATCACCGCCATATACCCCACGTTTTTCACCAGGAAAAAGAAGGCCAGGGTTTCCCGGGCAAAGCCGCCGGTGAAAAAGTCAACGGTTGTCCCGCCGCAAAGCTGAATGAGCCGGTTCAGCGGCCCGTTTTCCCCAAAAACCGCCTGCCAGCCCAGCAAAGCGGCGGCTGTGGGCAGGGCCATGGGGATCAAAATGGCCCACCGCTGAAAGGAAAACCGGGAACCCGCCAGGGCAATCCCCAGAAGAAGGCCCAGAATCACCAAAAGGGGTACGCCCTCTAAGATAAAGAGCAGGGTATTTTTCACCGCCAGCCGGTAAGCGTCGTTTGCAAAAAGCTCCCGGAAATTGGCAAGGCCCGCGAACTCCGCCTTGCCCGTCCCTTTGGTAAAAGCGTAGCCGATGCTGGCGAAAAAGGGGACAATGACGAAGGCCGCCGTCCCTATGAGGCTGGGCAGGATAAACCACAGCCCCGTCCATTTTTTCCGCATAACCTTCTCCCCTATTCGTTTAAGTAGAGCCAGATTTCTTCCTCGGCCGCCGCCAGCATTTGGTCCAGGGTTTCCTCATCGTCCAGATACTTCTGGAAATGGGCGGCAAAAAGGTTGGTGATTTCACTTTGCAGTTTCAAAGTATCAGCACCTTTGACAATGGCTTCAAAATCTTCCATATTGGAGGGCGCATTATGGTAACTCATCCGTTCTAAAAAGTCCTTTTCCCAGCCTTCCTGGGTAACGGGAATTCCCCGGCGGTGCAGCGATTGAATTTCCTCGCTGTACAGGTACTCCAAAAACTTCCAGGCGGCGTCCGGGTTGTCGGAGGAAGCCGCAATTCCAAAGATGTCCTTACATTCAAACTGCTGTCCCCCGGGCATGGGCAGGTAACAATAACCTTCCGGATAATAAGTTATTTGACGGCCAAAGTCATCCCCTATATAACCCTCACCAATACCATATGGGCTGAACATACTGCCCATCAGCGGGTCAATAGGCGAAACATCCTGGATTTTTGCCAGCATGGGATCATCCTCAATGGCCTTGAAGGACTCCAATGTTTCCCGGAACCAATCCCGGTTGAGAGAAACGGTTTTCTGCTCTACATCAATGAGCCGGGGCATACAGCTGTCGATCATCGCCCAGGCCACCAGATTTTTAGAACTGTTAAACAAAGGCGTTTCCGGCGAAGATTCTTTCAGCCTGGGCAGGAGATTGAAAACATCCGCCCAGCTGTCTAAGCCGTCCAAATTCACACCCAGCTTCTCCGCCAAGGCCCCGTCCGCCACCAAGCAGGGAACCTGGTAGGTTACCGGCAGGCCCCGGGTGGCTCCGTTCATTTCTACGGCTTCCAGGATACTGGGATTCAGGGTGGTGGAGATGCCGGATTCTTCCAGATACGGGGTCAGATCCAGCAGAGCATCGGATTGGAGGAAATTCTGCACCGGCAGGCCCTCCCCGGACAGGCTCACCACATCCCCCACATCCCCGGCCATGAGCCGGGCGGAAATTTTGTCCCGGTAGAGGTCGTAGGACTGCCAGTAAGCGTCTTCGGAAAGGTAGGCCGCGTCAATTTCCACATGTTCCTCCGGATATTTCTTTTGGAACCGGATGACAGCTTCCTTCAGAAAATCGTTGGCGTAAGGGACGGTAATGGAAAAAGTAGGTTCCTTTTCCTCCTTTTTGCCCCCCTCCTCAAAGGTAAAGGGGATAATCTGCTGGTAAGAACGGAAGTTCTCCCCTTCCCCTTCATACCCGGAGAAGTTGAAATATAAGGAACGGTCCTCCCCCATTGCGAAATCGGTCAAACTGTACAGCGGCTCTGAGGTAAAGGAGGTGTCCTGAATCAAAGTGAGGATATACCGCAGATTATTTTCATTTCTGGAATCATTTGGACCTACAATGCCAGGATAATAGACGCCGACACCTTTCTCCGTGACCAGATAAATACGCCCGTCATACCGGTTGTATTCGATTTGATAAGGCATGTCGAACACTGGTTCCATCGAAACTTCTTTTTGGGCATTTACGTCATATTTGACATACGCATACTTAGAACGCCGATTCAATCCGCCGGTCAAACTGTAAAAGTTGCCCTGGCCGTCAATGGCAGCATCCTGGGTGTCCGCATACTCCACAATCAAATTCCCGTCCCAGTCATAGACCTGCAAATAAGAGTCATTTGCTCCCTGTATTTCCCCCAGAACATACAAATAGGAATCGTCCGCCAAAATTTTGCGGATATGCAAATATTGCTCTTCGCCGGGTTTGTGCAATTCTTTAAGCTCTGCTGTCCGGTCAATTTCTCCGGCTTGGTCATATCGGTTCACAGTGACGAAATAAGTGCTTTTATCCAAAAAAGCCTCCAGGATATTCCCATGGAAATCCATGCCTATATAATTAGAAGGAGGCGTTTCGGGAGTTTCCGCGACCGCTGTCCCATCCTGCTTGACAAAAGACAAACCGTCCTCCGAATCCCTGTACCACACAATTTCCCCCTGAAAATTGAAGAAGGTATCCCCGAAGTAACCGCCCTTCTGTGTTTCTTTTTCATGGTAAAGGCCTTTTGGAACAGGGGCCTTTTGCTCTGTGGCTGTTTGGGAGGCTTCCGTTACGCTGTTTTCTGCGGACAGGGAAGATTCCGGCTTCGGGGAATCCTGCCCGGTCAGAAGGAAAGCGGCGGTCCCGCCTGCGGCCACCAAGACCAATGCCGCGGCCAGGATAGCGGCCTGCTGCTTTTTGCTGAGCTTCATAACATCACGACCTTTTTTATAATGGGAACATACAAAAGCTGTATGGTTCACTCCTCACCCGGTTTTAAAGCGGCGGCCAGGGCCTTCTCCGCGCTTTGGAGGGTTTCCTCCAAAGCCCAGCTGCCGTACAGGTACATGCGCAGCCGCAGGCCGAAAAGGTCCTCCATTTCCGAAGGCAGGGGGAGGGCCTCCCCACTCCGGCAGACGGATTTCATATCCCGCAGCCGCTGTTTTTCCTCAGGGCCGGCATTGCCGGCGTATTCCTTCCAGAAGGCTTCCTCCGCGGCCAGGTTCATAGGGATATGACGGAAAGTAAAGAGGGTCTGCCCTTCTTCACTGCAAAGGTATTCCAAAAATTCCCAGGCGGCATCCGGGTTTTGGGCGTCTTTGGGAATGGCGAAGGTTTCCCGGGGGGTAATCAGCCCGGCCACAGGCATAGGCAGCAGCCGGTAATCCGGGAAAACGGAAGCCATGCTGAAATCATCACTTAAAAATCCTTCGCCCAGGTCATACAGGGCAAACATACCGCCTGAAAGCGGGTCAAAAGAGGAGATTTCCCGTTCCTTTCCAAACTGCGGGTCGTTATAGGTTCCCCGCCAGGCCGCCAAGTCCCGCCGGAACCATTCCTGATCCAAAGATATGGTCTGCCGTTCTTCATCCGCCAATAGGGTCAGACCGCTTTGGAGCATGGCCCGGGTGATCTCCTCCTTTTCGCCGGAAAAGAGGGGCGTTTCCGGGGATTTTTCCTTTATTTCCGGAAGCAGGGCAAAAATATCCGCCCAGCTGTCTAAGCTGTCCAAATCCACCCCTAATTTTTCCGCCATGGATCCATCGGCAATCAGGCAGGAAACTTCATAATTCACCGGCAGGCAGTTGAGCTGGCTGTCCTTGGCCATTTCTTCTAAAACAACAGGGTTCAGCTTGTCAGAAAGGCCGGATTTCTCCAGATATTCGGTCAAATCCATCAAATCAGGATGTTCCAGCATGTCCCGTGCCGGTAAAGTGTTCCCATCAAAAAGAATCAAATCTCCGGCCGTCCCGGCAGACAGGCGGCGCAGAAGCTCTTCCCGGTATTCGGAAGCGGATTCCGCATATTCATCCCAGGATGCGTAAACCGGGTCCACCAAAATCGTCCAGCCCGGATTCTCCCGTTCAAAGCGCATCACAGCGTCGTCCAGGTAATCGCTGGCGTAGGGCGCTGTAACGGAAAAGTCCACCTGGATTTCCGGCGGCGGCGCGTCCTGGTCATGGACAAAGGATGAAAACTCCTGATAGGCGTACTCTTCGCCGTTTTCGTAGTTCCGGGTGAAACTATACACCAGCGTCCGGTCCTCCCCCACGGCAAAATCATAATAAAAAGACATATCTTCCGGGTAGAAGGAGGTGTCCTGCCCCACCGTCAGGATGGTTTTCTCCTTTTGGCCGTTTTCCGGCCGGAGGACCGACACTTCCTTATTGGAGGACAGGTATAACAGGCCGTCCTCCCGGCTGTAATCGATCTGGCAGAAGGTTTCATTAAAAGGGACCATCCAGCTTTGCTCCCGGGTTTTGGCATTGACTTTCAGCAGAGAATAGTGCGTTTGGTGCTGAAGGCCGCCGGTGACGGTGTAAACATTCCCTTCCCCGTCAATGGCCGCGTCCTCGGTTTCGGCGTATTCCGCACACAAATTCCCATTCCAGTCGTAAACCTGCAAATAGGCGGGGGGCCCTCCCGTCACACGGGCGATCAGGTAGAGATACTCCTCGTCGGCCATGAACTTTTGAATTTTCAGATACGGACTTCTGTGAAGCCCCTCCAGCCTGACTGTGCGTTCCGGTTCCCCGTTTCCCTGGTAACGGACGACCGTTACCGCGCTGGTTTCCGGGTCCAGATCCGCCGTCAGCACATTTCCGTCAAAATCCAGGGCCGCTAAGCCGGAAATGCCGGCGGGGATCTCCTTCCGGACCTCCCCGGTGTAATCCACAAAGGCCGCGCTGTCCCCCTGTTTCTGTTCCCAAACGATCGCGCCTTCATAATAATAAAGCATATGGGAGGCGTTCCGGTCCGAAAAGGAAGGCAGTTCCGTATATTGGTGGTCCAGGCGGGCAAACAAGGCAAGCAGGCTTTCCTGCAAAGCGTCCGCCCCCACCGTCATGGAGGCTCCGGCCAGGCAGAAGCACAAAATTACAGCCGCCGCCCTTCTGCCGGCCGTATTCAAAAGCCGGTCGTACCGCAGCTTCCGGCGCAGGAAAAGGCCCTTCATCTTCTTTTGGAACCGCCGGGAGGGCGCCGGTTCCGGCATTTTTGCAAGCTGTTCCTCCGTAAGTTCCAGCTCCGTCATGCAGATTTCCGCCAGCGATCGTTCCAGGTCTTTTTCAGAAAATTCAGTCAATTTGTTCCTCCCCTTTCATACGCTGCTGCAATTTGTTGGTAATGGCGTGAAGCCGGTTGTAAACGGTCTTGGTGGAAATGTGGTACAAAGTCCCGATGTCCTGGGCCTTGATCTTGGAAAAATAGAACAGCTCAAGCATTTCCCGTTCTTCCGCCGGAAGCTCCAGGATACACCGTTTCAAGCGGCTCATGCAGTCCTTCTGTTCCAGGCGGGCGGCAATGTCCTCCGGTCCCGGCAGATTCTCCGGCATATCCTGCACTACCTTTTGCTCCCTTTGCCGGGAACGGCAAAGGTCCAATGCCGCATGGCGGACGCTTTTGCAGACCAGGGCTTTGGTCCGGGGGGACTCCGGCGGGCCGATATTGGGCAGGATCTTCAGGATATATAAAAAGGTTTCTTGCACCGCGTCCTCCGCCCGGGCCTGGTCGTTCAGGATGCGGCTGGCGATTTTCAGCATGGGCGGGCGGTAAAGCTCATAAATTGCGGTAAACTTGTCCTGTTCCCTTTCATCTGCAATGAGGGTCGTATAAAAAGCTAGCATAGGGTTCTCCTTTGGCTGTATTCAAAACGTCCCGCTGGGACGGGAGGTACAAAGCTCTGATAATATAGAAGCGTTTTTCTTGGACAAAAATGTAAAATAAATATCAAAAAATTAAAAACTCGCCTTTTACACACTTTCTGTGCAAGAATCTATAAAAATTACACAACGATTATCTTCCGGAAACTGGGCAAAAGAAAAATCCCAGTTTTCGCAACTGGGATTTTGGGCAGCGATAAACTGCCGGAAAAATACTTATTCGGCTCCTGCGCCTGTAATGTTCTGGGAGGACGCCCCAGCGGCAGGGAACCCTTCCCGCCGGATCTTCTCCCCCAGCTCCAGCAGGATTTTCACATGGCTGGGATGGATCGAGCCGTCGGCCATGGGGCCGGTGTTCAGCAGAAGGTTGCAGTTGTTGGCGGCGGCGTGGCCCAGCAGCGCATAAAGCTCCTCCACGCTGCGGTTTTCAAAGCGGGGGTTATAGCCCCAACAGCCCCGCTGGATGGTGGAGCAGATTTCGTTGTGCTTATGCCGGTTCCCCTCGAAGCCTTTCCGGGCGCGCTGTGCGCCCGCTTCCCCAAACCGGGGGCGGATACTGTCGGCCAAATCATGGAAACTGTTTTCCGGGGAGGCAAAGTCCTCCGTGCCAGTGGCCCCCTGCTTCCAGGAAATCAGGACATCCGGGTGTTTTTTACGCAGATTGGCGTAGATTCGCTCGATGGGGATATATTCCTCCCCCATGGCGTACCAGGCGGCGATCAAATCCAGCCAGATACCGGTGATCTTATAATTGGACAGAAGTTCGTCCATGACCTGTTCGATATAGTCGATGTAGTGCTGGAAATCCTCTTTTTTCCGGTACAAATAGCGGGGCTCCGGCTGTTCATAGGCGGGACGCGCGCTGTCGAATACCGTGTTGTCCACATAATAGGGATGATGCCAGTTGAGCATGAAGGTGTAATAGGCGAAAAATCCCAGGCCCTTCCGGTCGCAGGCCTCGCTGAGCTCCTTGACCAGGTCCCGGCCCGCCGCGTTCATGCTGTTGAAGGGCTCGATTTTGGAATCCCACAGGCAGAATCCCTCATGATGGCAGGTGGTCAGGTTGATATATTTCATCCCCGCCTTCAGGGCCAGGTCCGTGATATAGTCCGCGTCAAAATTGTGGGCCGTAAACTGTTCCGTCAGCTTTTCATATTCCGCCACCGGGATTTTGTCAAAAAACTGGATCCACTCCCGGTCGTGCATCAGGGAATATAAGCCATAATGCAGGAAGAGGCCGTATTTCGCGTCCTGAAACCACTTCAGTTTCGCCTGTTTCGGGTCCTTGACCCATATCTCCTCGTAATCTTTTAAGTATTTCGGGCATTCTCCCATGACAATTCCTCCTTACGGCGCGCCGCGCCGCTGCTATCACGGTTTCTAATTGTACAGAAAACGCCCTAAAATGTCAAGGGATTCCCCGCAAAATGCCTGCCCCGCGCAGTCACTTTACCCGGATCAGCGCGTAGACCCAGTCCTGGAAAGCGTCGATCCGGGGCATCCGGAAGGAGCCGTCCGCTTCCGCATGGACAATGCCCAGATCTGTCACCCGGCCAGTGATGGGGTCCATCCGTTCCGCCCGGTATGCCGCACCAGGCTCCAGCTGCAAAATCCGGACCTCCCCCCAGAAGTCCCCGCCGAAATTGGGCTTGAAGATCAGGCATACCTCTCCGGGAATCCCCATGGCGAAATGTCCGTCCGGGGCCTCCAAGGTGCAGGGGCGTTCTACCCATTCGGGGTGCTGCTCAAAGCGCCACCATTCAAATTTCATCAGGTATTCCTTGCAGTACCCGATCTGCCGGGAGCCGGGGAGCTGATAGGCTTCCTGCCAGGGGGTGCTGCCCCACTGGGCCCCGTGGGGCGATACGCCGTAAGGGCAGTTTTTGTCGTTTAGCTGCCAGATCCCGTTGGCGCCGTAGGTGTGGCCGCAGGCTCCCAGGAAAACGCAGCTTAAAAACGCGTACCGCTGGACATCCGCATAGCTGGACCCGCAGATGCCCTCATAGCACACCTCCGAATCAATGACCGGCAGCCGTTTCTGGGAAACAGCCTTGCGGACCATCTGCATGGTAGGGGCCAGGCTGAAGGGACCGCTGTGGCCGGTTTGGAGCATATCCAGGTCCAGAAGGGATTCATCCTCGATCTGCTCATGGCCGTAGGAGGTGGGGTGGATGGTGACCAGCCGGCGGAACACATCCTGCTCTTTAATGAAGGCAGTCATTTCGTTCCAGTCCCTGCGGGACTGGCGCAGATGCTCCTCCATGGGGCAATTCTCGTCATAAAAGGCCATGTTGGCCTCGCCGGCCACGCACCAGACCACCGGGTAAGCCGCCCAGCGGGCGATTAGGTACTGCCAGTGCCGCTTCAATACTTCTTTCCCCGCGAATTTCATGAAAAAGCCCCAGCTGCCCACAATACAGGGGGTGATGCCGTGTTCGATCAGGCTGATGATCTTGCGGTCCGCCATGTCAAAATAAAGGGGGTTGATTTGGGTGAATTGCTCGTCCCAGGGGAACCCGCCCTCGTTTTTCCCGCGCTCATCAAAGGGCAGCATATCAGGGTACAGCCCCGCTACGATCTGCACGACCGTAAAGCCTTTCCGCCGCCGGTCCTCCGCCAGGGTCTCAAAATCCTCCGGATAGGCCAGGCGGGTGGTCAGGCCCATCCACCAGGTGTCTGCCAGCCAGAAAAAGGGCGTGCCGTCCCGGTGCCGCAAAAACATCTCCCCGTCCCGGCGGCAGATACTGCCGCGGCGGTACAGGGGGTTCTCCCCTTGATAGGCTGTCACCTGTACGGAACCGGTCTGTCCCCGCAGTCCGGCATCCTCCTGGCTGCACAGGGTTTCAAAATGATGTTCCCCCACCTGGGGCGAGCTGTACCGGACCTTCCAGACCCCGTTTCCCGCCCAGAATCCGGGAACGGTCAGGATTTCGCCTTCCGGGCCGGTCCACCGCACCTGAAATTCCACCTGGTCAAAGGGGCGTTCATATACCTTTTCCGCCTGAAAGCTCAGCTCCACAACCTGGTTTTGCATGACTGTCATGGCAATTCCTCCCACAAAATCGATTTGAATACCGGGATATAGATTACTGTTTCATCGTACCATATTTATTTCCAAAAATCCAGAGGTATTCTAAATAATTTCTAGGTATTTTTTATCCATCTGAAATACCCCGCCTTTATTTTCTTAAAATCCATTCCAGACGGTATATCCAGCCAAAAAGTGCCGATACTTTGGTTGCAGGATTCTCAGATTCAGGAGGTATCGATTATGAACAATAAAAACGGATTTGTGATTACCCACCGGGACTATGTTCTCAGCGGCTGGCTCAATTCAACAGAGCTTGTCCGGGATTACCAGGCTTACGCCCAGGAAATCGGAAGCGAGGACAAGGCCCTGGCGCAGTGCTTTGCGGAATATGCGGAAACCGAAGCGGAGCACGCAGCCAAATTCCGCCAGCTCCTGCTGAACTATGAACAGAAAAAAATGTAGCGGAAACGTCCCGTCTGACTCTCAGGCGGGGCGTTTCCTTATTCCCCTGCTTGTTCACAATTTGGAAAACAAATTTCGTTTGTTTATGTTATAATAATGAAGACATCAGCCACGCGGGAAGGTTTTTTTCCAATAATTGGGGCCGGTATATAACGGCTGCTTCCCGCTTTCAAGGAAAGGGAGTATTCAATCCATGAGCAATCCAAACGTAATTCTACTGCTGGCAGACGACCTGGGCTACGGCGACCTGTCCTGCTACGGCGGCGTAGGCGCGCAGACGCCTCATATCGACGCGCTGCTGGAGCACGGCGTCCGCTTTGCCGACGGCTATTCCACCTCGGCGGTCTGCACCCCCGCGCGTTACAGCATTTTAGCTGGGGAATACCCTTTCCGCAACCCGGACACCCACATTCTGCCGGGGGACGCCCCCTGCATCATCGGCAAGGAACAGGGTACCCTGCCGAAAATTTTTCAGAAGGCAGGCTACCGCACAGCGGCCATCGGCAAATGGCACCTTGGCCTTGGCAGCGGCGATTTGGACTGGAACAAGCCCATCAGCCACACGCCCAACGACATCGGGTTCGATTATTCCTACATCTTCCCGGCCACCAACGACCGGGTCCCCTGCGTCTATGTGAAAAACCGCCTGGTGGAGAATCTGGACGAAAACGACCCCATCGAGGTTTCTTATGACGCGGAATGCCCCTTTGAAGACATCGCCACTTCGGAACGGAACCCGGAGCTGCTGCGGATGAAGCATTCCAACGGCCACAACAACAGCATTATCAACGGCGTGGGCCGTATCGGGTATATGCGCGGCGGCCAAAAGGCGGTCTGGCGGGACGAGGATTTGACGGAGCGATTCCTCTCTGAAGCGGAACATTTTATTAAAGAAGACCCGGAAAAGCCCTTCTTCCTTTACTATGCCCTGCACCAGCCCCATGTGCCCCGGGTCCCGAATCCCAAATTCGCGGGGAAAAGCGGCCTTGGCCCCAGAGGGGACGTCATTATGGAAATGGATCACTGCGTCGGGGAGCTGACTGCTTTCCTGGAAAAAGAGGGGCTGCTGGACAACACCATCCTCCTGTTTACCAGCGACAACGGACCTGTGCTGGATGACGGCTACATGGACGATGCGGAACGCTTCAACACAATGGCCCAGCACCGGCCCGCGGGCCCTCTCCGGGGCGGAAAATACAGCAAATTTGAAGGCGGCGCCCGAATCCCGCTGATCGTTTCCTGGAAGTCCCACATCCGTCCCGCCGTTTCCCATGCCCTGGTGAGCCAGGTGGATTTTGCCGCCTCCTTTGCCTCCATGCTGGGGGTGGACCTGGGCGATTGGGCGCCGGACAGCCAGGACCATCTGGACGCTTTCTTAGGCGGATCCATTGAGGGCCGGGAGGAAATTTTCGCGGAAGCCGCCAACAAGAGCCATTTCCTGCGGCGGGGCAAATGGACATATATGCAGCCCTCGGACGGCCCGGCCCATGATTTTACCACTAACATTGAACTGGGAAATTCCCGGGATCATCAGCTTTACAACATGGAGTATGATGCGGGCCAGCGGGTAAACGTTGCGGAGATCCACCCGGACCTGGTAGAAAAGATGTCCCGCCGCATTGAGGAGATCAAGGCTTCCGCGCGCACCCGGTAGCTGTTTGGCGGTACTGTTCTTTTGAAAAAATGTACCAAAAATCGTCAGGCTGTGCAAGAAAAGTTCCCCTTTATCTGCTATCATTGTAATCAAGAAAAGAGGCGTATGATTATGGCAAAAAACTGGTATCCTATGATTGATGAAGCCCTTTGCGCTCAGTGCGGCAAATGCGTGGAGCTGTGCACCAAAAACCGTCATTTTGCTTATGACGCGGAACAGGCTCCCCGTCCTTTTGTGAGCCGCCCGGAAAATTGTGTGGACCACTGCCACGGCTGCGGCAATCTGTGTCCCCGCGGCGCTATCACCTATTTTGGGGACGACACCGGCTGGACGCCGCCCCACCGCGGATAGAATGACAGTCATCGAAAAAGGCAGGCGCATCATCATGCGTCTGCCTTTCCATTTGCATACATTGTTTGCCGGACACATTACTGGCCGCTTTTCTGGGAAGCGTCCAGCAGGACCTGCGCCACGCGCTCCACGTCCACATTGCCGTCCGCGGAGTATTTCTCCCGTTTGAGGAGCTTTTTAAAGCTCTTGAAGCCCATGACCGGCAGCCCGCGCTCCGTGTTCAGGACCGCTTTGGGGCTGGTGAAAACCACATAGTTTTCAATGGACGTCTTGTAAATCTTATTGGCAGTCAGGACTTCCCGGACAGCTTCCAGGCAGGCCTGGCTGTGCAGGACCGGGTTCTCGAAGGAGCCGCGTTTTTCCTGCTCGTTCTTGGTAACGACCCGCACCCACTTTTTATCCCAGCCGGTGCCGTAGATATTGCCGGCGGAATTTTTTTCCGTAACGATCATGACCCCAAAAAAACCGATGAGGATATGTCCCACCTGTACCGGGCCGTTTTTGCCGGGCAGGGTCAGGCCCCTCAACACCCGGAACCGCCGGATACCGGCGAAACGTGTCAATATTTTGTGGATCTTACGCTCTCCGTCCACTCCCTTTTTCCGGTAATACCACTTCATGATCCCGGAAATCGCGCCAAGGATCACAGCAATCCCCAGCGCCGCAATTCCAATGATGATCCACTGCTGCTCTGTCATAAAAATCCTCCTGTTTCGATATTGTCATACAATTCTATCATACCACAAATGAATAAAAATGAAAATAGTTTCCATACTATTATCGGCGCGCAAAATGTAAATAAACTCTGAAATCCAAAGGAGGATCATTATGCTGGATCGAATTGCATTGGCGTTGGTCATTATCGGTGGCCTAAACTGGGGTTCCATCGGGATCTTCGGTTTTGACTTTGTCGGCGCGATTTTCGGCGGCCAGGATGCGGTATTCAGCCGGATCATCTTTGCGCTGGTGGGCATTGCCGCCCTGTGGTGCATCTCGTTCTTCTTCAAGCGCAACGATGTTTTGGATCACAGCCACGACTAGTATCCCCTGGCGCGGCGCTGTACGGAAACATCCGGGACTGCCAAGGCCCCGGATGTTTTTGCGTCTTGTGCGGTATTTTTCATAAAAAACTCTTTACATTCCGGCCGTTTTGCGGTATCATGTAAGAAACCGGACACGGAAGGAGATTTTTATGGAAAATACTGTCATCAAAGGCGCCGGGTTCCACCACATTGCCTTATACGCTTCGGATTTCGACAAGACCATGGAATTTTACCTGAAGGGTTTAGGCTGCGGATACATCCGCGGCTGGGGCGAAGGGGACGGCCGGGCCGCCATGATTGATTTCGGCGGCGGGAACCTGATCGAAGTTTTCGCAAAGGGTTCCAAGGAAGAACAGCAGAACGCCCGGTTCATCCATCTGGCCATTGCCACCACCGACCCGGACGGGGCCTATGAGGCGGCGCTAAAGGCTGGCGCAAAGCCTGTAGATCCGCCTAAAGACGTCACCATCCAGGCGGAAGATGAGCTTCCCGTCCGGATCGCCTTTGTCAAAGGCCCGGACGATGAGATCCTGGAATTCTTCTGCGACAAGTCCAAAAACTAACGGGAAGCACCCCGGCGCTCTCAGCCAGCGCCGGGGTTTTGCTTTGCTTCCGGGAGAAAACAGGACGCATCCTCCTTTTGGGAAGTGGTTCCCTGATTTTGTGGCGGCTGTTTTGCCAGCGGCATAGCATGGTATGGGAATTCCCTAAAGGAGGAAATTGATTATGGGCATTACAAACTCAAACAAAGTTGCAGACGTCCAGAGCGTCAGCTGCGGCGGCACCTTCCAGGTGTCCATTGGCCTGACAGCCGCTCCGGACATCGTCACAAACCCCACCGATATTGTCCTGGTCCTGGACCGTTCCGGCAGCATGGCCGGCGAGCCGCTGGCCAACCTGAAGCTGGGCGCCAAAGCCTTTATCGACATTATCGAGGAAAACACCGACGGCGTAAAAGACGGCGTCATCGGCTCCGGCAGCCGCATGGCAATCGTCAGCTTCGCCACCACCGCTACCGCCGACACCCAGCTCATCACTTCGGTATTCGACCTGAAGACCGCGGTCGACAACCTGATCGCCGGCGGCTCCACCAACCACGGCGACGCCTTCACCAAGGCCATCCAGCTCTTTGATCCCCAGTCCAGCAACGCCAAGGTCATTGTCATTTTCACAGACGGCAACACCACCACCGGCGTTCCCCCCGCGCCCATTGCGGCGGCGGCCCGGGCCATGGGCATCACCATCTACTGCATTGGCCTGGTAGGCTCCGACGGCGTGGATGTCAGCGTCTTAAACGACTGGGCCACCCCGCCCGCCGTTTCTCACGTTTCCATTGCTCCCACAGCTGCGGAGCTGGTGGCCCTCTTTGAGGAACTGGCCGCCAATATCACCAACCCCGGCGCAACCAATATCGTCATCAACGAGGTTCTGTCACAGGGCTTCGCCATTGACAACCTGATTCCCCCCGCCATTGGGACCGCCACCATGCTGGACTCCCGGACTATCCAGTGGACCATTCCCGAGTTGGGCATGACCGCCAGCGAATCCGCCGTCCTGGAGTTTGTCGTGCGGGATGTATCCCAGATCCCCGGCATCCGGCAGATCAACGAATCCATCAGCTTTACCGACGACGCCGGCAACATCGTCATCTTCCCCAGCCCCACCATTTCTGTGGTATGCGGGCCGGTGGTGACGGAGCCGTGTCCGGAACCGGTAACCCTGTCGGTGGAAGGCTGCTCCGACGCCATTGTAGTGGATATGGGCGACACCTTCTTAGAGTCCCTGGGCCGTATTATCCAGATGGATGTAACGATCCGCAGCGTCTGCCCCGGCAAACGGGTCGCTTTGGGCGTCATCCTCACGGAAGTAGATCAAAACGGCACGGAATATCAGCGGGGCATGAAGACTTTGACAATCCCCGCCCACAATTCCCCGTCCTGCCGGGACGTGTTAGTTAAGTGCATCAAATTCGTGCTGCCTGAGGACTTGGATGTGTCCACGGAAGATCCCATGGCCATTTGCAGCACCAGGAACCTGAAAGCGCGGTTTATCGCCCACTATGTGGACACCGATTTCCGCTGCTGCGAATCTGTTGTTACCCTGTAACCCCTGCTGAAAGCCGCGCGGCGTAAAATTACGGGAGGCTGGTCTTAGATCGACCTCCCGTTGAGCTGTCCCCCAAAATAAAACTGCTACATCAATTTCCGGACGAACTCTGCCGGGCTCATACAAATAAACCGTAGAGAAAATGCCAGAAAATTTTAGACCCGGATTTTGCAAACAAAATCCGGGCGCGGGAACAGCCGCGGCGAGCCTGCGGGCTCGCTTTTCTTTTTGATGGTTCGCGGCCTGGCCGCGAAGGGATAGGATTTCGCGCTCTGCGGAGCGCGATGGGGGCTTTGCCCCTCACCCCTACCACCTTTTGAAAAAGGTGGACGAAAACTTTTTACTTTCTCTTTCGAAAAAAATACATTTATTAAGAAGTTTCTGCTACATCTTACCGAACAAATCCCGGAACACGCTGTCCCGGTCAATGTAATTCACATACCGGATGAAGTGCCGGGTCAAATCGGCGCTGTAGGTCCATTCCGGCGTCAGAATCGGGCTGGGGATCAGGCCGCTTTGGAACCCTTTGCCGCCGCAGAGCCAGGCGATGGTGGAAATGTCCCAAATGACCCGGGACCAGTTCCCGTACTGCTCCATCTGCTCTGTGGTGATATCCAGCAGATACTGGCCCCACTTTCCTTTTCCGGAAAGATGTTCCCGCAGCTCCGGCAAGGTCACGATCAGGTGGCTCACCACCCCCATACAGGGCACTAAAACCAGAGGGACGCCGCTGTCCAGCAAGACCCGGGAGGCATAAAAATCCTGGGCCATGTTGAACTCGTCTGTCAGGGGCATATGCAGGCCGTGGCCCCCCAGCCAGACCACCACGATTTTTTCCAGGATTTTCGGCTCCATTAAAATCGCCGAAGCGATATTGGTGGGCGCGCCGATAGCCGCTACATACAGGGGCTCCCCATCGGGCATGGCAAGGGCGCGGGCAGCCAAATCCCGGGCCGCCGGAGAATCCACCGGGCTGTCCGGGGAATCCATCCATTTTTCCGAGCCTCGGAACACCGGACGTTCCTCCCCCAGGATGGAGAGAATCTCCAAAATCTGCCGGTAGCTTTTTTCCATGCCGTCCTTTGGCCCTTCCGAACGGTCGTTGTGGAAAGGGGCGGCGTAAACGGCTTCCAGGCGGATTTCCGGCGAGCGCAGGGCGTACACCAGGGCGTAAGGGTCGTCCAGCTCGTTATAGGTGTCTGTATCCAGGACGACGCGGCAGCCGGGCTTGGGCGTTTGCAGACGGGATGCCAGAAATTCCGCAGGCAGTGGATCAAATTTCATGCTGTTCATCCTTTCTCAAAAGGGATTCCTCCCCTAAAGTATCGATCAGGGCGTCCAAATCGGCCAGAGTGCTTAAAGCGCCGCAGGCATTGCGGAACTTGGCCGCGCCGGGTATTCCTTTTATATAGTAGGCGGCGATTTTCCGGCTCTCCTTCATGCCGATGTATTCGCCTTTATATTCCACAATCAGGCGGATATGCCGCTTCATCACTGCCAGTTTATCCGTAAGCGCCGGCTTGGGAGGCAGGGTCCCGGTTTCCAAATACTGTTCGATTTCTCGGAACAAAAAGGGGTTGCCGTAACTTCCCCGGCCAATCATCACCAAATCGCAGCCGGTCTCCTCGTACATCCGCAGGGCGTCCTTGGCGGTGACAATATCGCCGTTGCCGATAACCGGGATGGAGACCGCTTCCTTGACGGCTTTGATAATGCTCCAGTCGGCGGAAGGCCGGTACATCTGGCTCCGGGTGCGGCCGTGGATGGTAATGGCGTCCGCGCCGGCCTCCTCCATAAGCTTGGCAAAGGGGACGGCGTTGACGGAGTTTTCGTCCCAGCCCTTGCGGAATTTCACAGTGACGGGCACCGGGCTCACCGCCTTCACCGCCCGGACGATTTCGGCGGCCAGTTCCGGGGTCTTCATCAGGGCGGAACCGGCCCCGCCCCCCACTACCTTGGGAACCGGACAGCCCATGTTGATGTCCAGGATGTCCGGCTGATATTTTAAGGCCACTTCCGCCGCTTTGGCCATATCGGAAGGGTCGCTGCCGAAAAGCTGAGAGGCGGCGGGCCGTTCTTTTTCCGAGATCTTCAAAAGCTCCTCGCTTTTCCGGTCGGAGAAGGTCAGGGCTTTGGCGGAGGTCAATTCCCCCACCACATAAGCCGCCCCGAATTCCTTGCAGATTTCCCGGTAAGCCCGGTCGGCCACCGACGCCATAGGGGCCAGGGCAGCTGTTTTTTTGATGGTCACATTTCCAATTTGGATGGTTTTCAAATCAATCGTCCTTTTTGAAGTATTCAATTCCCAGGATGACAAGGCCAAGCAGAACCAATAAAACGGAGAACCAAAATGGAAGCGTCATGCCAAACTCCTCAATGGTGTCTAACGAACTATTCGGATAAATCCGTTCATTCCCCGCAAAAAGCAGAATCGACAAAGTACCAACTGTTCCGGTGAGAAAAAGCAAACCGCCAATCACAACCCGTTTCATAAAGCTCCCTCTTTTCGCAAGAACCTTGTATCTTTCATTGTATCCTGGAAAAAAATATGCTATAATGATATTTATCGTAAACAAATATCTATCATTGATACATATTATAAAGGAAATGAAAAATGCTGTCAAGGAATCCCCGGCGGCATTTTGTAAAAACTGCCAGAAAGGATTTTGCTATGAAAATTCTTGCTATAGACTTTAACTCCCTGATGAACCGTTCCTTTTACGCCATCCGCCACCTGTCCACCAAGGACGGTTTGGAAACCAACGCCCTGTTTGGGTTCACCAAGACCTATCAGAAACTGCTGGCGGCCCATCAGCCGGATGTGGTCGTGGCGGCCTACGACCTGCGCGCCCCCACCTTCCGGCACAAAATGTACGATGCATACAAGGGCAACCGCTCCCCCATGCCGGAGGAACTGCGCCCCCAGATGCCCTTGGGCCGGGAGTTCGTGGATTTGGCCGGCGGCACGGTCATCGGCATCGAAGGGTACGAAGCCGACGACATCCTGGGTACTGTGGCGGAATACGCTAACACCCATCCCGGCGTTTCCTGCGTCATCGCCACCGGCGACCGGGATTCCTTACAGCTGGTATCGGAGGCCGCGTCGGTGAGCCTTGCCACCAATAAAGGGGACATTCTTTTCACGCCGGACAAGGTGCGGGAGGACTACGGACTTTCTCCCAAACAGCTGATTGAGGTGAAATCCCTTATGGGAGACAGCTCCGACAACATCCCCGGCGTCAAGGGCATCGGCGAAAAGACCGCCCTATCCCTGATTGCCAAAAACGGCAGTTTGCAGAACATTTTGGACAACCTGGACAGCATCGACGCCACTCCCCGCATTAAAAAGCTCATTGCGGAGCACCGGGAGGAGGCTCTTATGAGCCATACCCTTGGGGAAATCAACTGCCATGTGCCTATGGAGTTTGACCCGGAAGTTCTGGCCAAAAAGGAGCGTCAGGACGGCGCTTTGGAGGAGTTTTTACGGAAATATGAGCTGACTTCCGTTTTGGAGAGCTTCGGCTTTTCCAAAAAAGAGGAGCAGCTGACCTTTTCCGCCCCCCAAATCCCCCCCTGTGAAGTTTTGGAAAACCCGGAAAACCTGGCGGAGCTGGTGAAAAAAGCCGGGCGGCTCATCCTCTTGCCGGAATGGGACAAGGGGGAGCCGGTATCTATCACCGTTCATCTGGACGGCCGGAAATTTGCCCGTGTAACCGAAAATACCCCCTCCGCTTTGGAAAACCTGCTGGCCCTTTCCCTGGTAAAAATCACCTTTGACGCAAAGCCCCTGTACCGCTTTGCCATGCGGAACCGGATTCCCTATTCCGGGGAACTGGAGGACGTAAAATTGCAGGCGTATCTGTTAAGCAATTCGGACAAGAGCTACCCCATCCCCGACCTGGTGCAGAGCTACTGCCCCGGCCTGGAGGAATTCCCCGAAAATTTGCGGGACACGGCGGCGTTAGGCCCGCTGTACGATGCCATGACGGAAATTCTGTCCGAAAAGGACATGACCTTTTTATATGAAGAAATCGAGCGTCCCCTCTGCGAAGTGCTGGCTTCCATGGAGGAGGAAGGCTTTTTGGTGGACGAAGCGGGCATCACCGCCTTCGGACAGGCTCTGGACAGCCAGATCGAACGGCTGAAGGACGAGCTCATGGAGCTGGCCGGGCAGGAATTCAACCCCAACTCCCCCGCCCACCTTTCGGAGATCCTGTTCAACAAATTAGGCCTCCCCACCGGCAAAAAGACCAAAACCGGCTATTCCACCGATGTGGAGGTGCTGGAAAAGCTGCTGCCCTACCACCCCATTGTGGGCAAGATCTTGGAATACCGGAAGCTGTCCAAGCTGTCCAGCACCTATGTCACCGGCTTAAAAAAATGCATCCAGCCCGACGGCCGGGTGCGCTCCACCTTTAACCAGACGGAAACCCGCACCGGCCGCATCAGCTCCTCCGACCCCAACGTGCAGAACATCCCAGTCCGCACAGAGCTGGGGGCGGAAATGCGGAAATTCTTCGTAGCCAAGGAGGGTTACACCCTGGTGGACGCCGACTATTCCCAGATCGAGCTGCGGGTTCTGGCGGCCATTTCCGGGGACAAAAACATGATCGACGGCTTTGCCAAGGGCGCGGACATCCACCGGATGACCGCTTCCCAGGTGTTCCACATCCCCTTTGAGGAAGTCCCTGCCGAGCTGCGGAGCCGTTCCAAGGCCATTAACTTCGGCATTGTGTACGGCATTTCCGCCTTTTCCCTTTCCCAGGACATCCACTCCACGGTGAAGGAGGCCAAGCAGTATATCGAGGACTACCTGAAGACCTACAGCGGCGTGGACGCTTACATGAAAAATTCCATTGAACAGGCCCGGGAAAAAGGTTATGTGGAAACCATTTTCCACCGGCCCCGCTATCTGCCGGACATCCACTCCAAAAAGCCGGCCCTGCGGGGATTTTCCGAACGTGTCGCCATGAATATGCCCATTCAGGGTACGGCCGCGGACATCATCAAGCTGGCCATGATCCGGGTGTACCGCCGTCTGCGGGACGAGAAGCTGGAATCCAAGCTGATTTTGCAGGTTCATGACGAACTGCTGGTGGAGGCAAAGGAATCCGAAACGGAGCAGGTCATGGCCATTGTCAAGGAAGAAATGGAACACGCCGCAAACCTTTCGGTGAAGCTCTGCGTTGATATCCACCAGGGGAAAGACTGGTACCAGGCGAAGGGATGATTGAGTTGGACACACGGGTCAAACCTTTGAAAAAAAGAGAGCTTCCGGCGGCTTTAACCCTCTGCCGGGAGGTTTTTCTGGAATTTGAAGCGCCGGATTACCCGCCGGAAGGGACGGAGAATTTTCTCGCGTTTTTGGAGCCGGAGCAGGTTGGCCGCATAATCGACAGCGGCCTGCTCACCTTTTTCGGGGCTTACCGGGACGGCCTGCTGATTGGGGCCGGGGCGGTAAAGGAGCAAAACCACATCTGCCTGCTCTTTGTCCGGAAAGAATGCCACCGGCAGGGGGTTGGCACGCTGCTTTTGGACGCCATGCTGAAATCCTGCCGGAGATCCGGCGCGGAAAGGGTGACGGTCAACGCCTCCCCTTACGGTGTGCCCTTTTATCAGGCAAGGGGATTCCAAAAACTTGGCGAGGAGCAATGCCGGGACGGAATCCGGTTTGTTCCCATGGAAAGGAACAGCTTATGACCATTCGGTTTTTCACAGAAGAGGACGTCCCGGCGGCGGCGGAGCTGGAGCAGCTCTGTTTTCCCGACCCCTGGAGCCAAAAGGGCCTGCGGGACACTTTGCGTGAGGAAGGCTCCTGCTTTCTGGCGGCAGAAAGTGAAACCGGCGCTCTCTGCGGGTACTTAAACGCCACCTGGGTATTGGACGAATGCAATTTGAACCGCATCTGCGTGCATCCGGATTTCCGAAAACAGGGCATTGGAGCCAATCTACTCACGAAACTTCAGGATTTTTGCAAAACGCATGAGATTTCCCACATTTTTCTGGAAGTGCGGGAATCCAACGCCGCCGCAAGAAATTTATACCGCGCCCATGGGTTCCGGGAGCTGGGCAAACGCCCCCGGTTTTACGAAAACCCGGAGGAAGACGCGGTTTTAATGGAATGGACAGCGGAATAAAGGAGAACATCATGGAAAAAGAAGTCAAAATACTGGCAATCGAAAGCTCCTGCGACGAAACTGCCGCATCGGTAGTGGTCAATGGACGGAAAATCTGGTCGTCCATTGTGGCGTCCCAGGTGGAGGAGCACCGGAAATACGGCGGCGTTGTGCCGGAAATCGCCTCCCGGCGGCACTGCGAAAACATCTGCTGGGTGGCGGACGGCGCCATGCAGGAGGCGAACCTCACCTTCGAGGATTTGGACGCCATCGCCGTCACCTACGCGCCAGGGCTCATTGGGGCTTTATTGGTGGGGGTCAACTACGCCAAGGGGCTTTCCCTGGCCACCGGCAAACCCTTGATCCCGGTGCACCACATCCGGGGGCACATCGCCGCCAACTACATCGCCCATCCGGACTTGGAGCCGCCCTTCCTCTGCATGGTGGCTTCCGGCGGCCACAGCCACATTGTGGAGGTGCTGGATTACACCCATTTCCGGGTCATCGGCTGCACCCGGGACGACGCTGCCGGCGAAGCCTTCGACAAAGCGGCCCGGGCCATGGGATACCCCTATCCCGGCGGCGTGTTCATTGACAAGGCGGCTCAAACCGGCAACCCCAAAACCTATCCCCTGCCCCACCCCAAAGTGGACGGCAGCCCTTATGATTTCAGCTTTTCCGGCCTGAAAACCGCCGTGCTGAACACTTTGAACCACGCGGCCCAGAAAGGCGAAACCATTATCAAGGAAGATTTGTGCGCCTCCTTCCAGCAGACAGTGTGCGACCTGATTGCGGGAAAGCTGATGCTGGCGGCGGAAGAGTTCGGCTACAAAAAAATCGTTTTCGCCGGGGGCGTTTCCGCCAATTCCGGCCTGCGGGCCAGACTGACGGCGGAATGCCAAAAGCGGGGCTATGAATTTTTCGTCCCGCCCCTGTCCCTCTGCGGCGACAACGCGGCCATGATCGGGGCCCAGGCCTACTACGAATACTTAGCGGGGAATTTTGCGGGCGCGGACTTAAACGCTGTGGCCAGCAAAAACATCGAATAAGGGGGCTTTCCCATGAAAAAGCGGGTGTTGGCAGCAGTTCTGGGGCTGATTGTAACGGTGGCCATCCCCTTTGTCATGGAACGGGCTATCCCGGAGCCTATAAAAGAACTGAACGCCATTCGCCGGGATATTCAGAATATGGGCTACGCTTTGGAGAATGTGGAGTTTAGGCAGGAGGGGGACGCGGACTTTGCAGATCCGGCACCCTTTTCTGCGTCCTCCAATTTTGAAGCAACTCTCCAGCCAGGGGACTTCTCCCTATCGATTTTTCAATATGAGTCAGAGGAAGAATTGAAAAAAGGCGCGGAACAATTTAGCAGATTTTTAACAATGGTCAGTCTTAGGGGTCCTCTCGACTTCTACCGCACATCAAGAAATTTTATTGTTTGCGGTTACCGGTCGAGACAGGCTGAATTTTATGAGCCCGTGCAGGAATACCTGGAAAGATTTGAGGAGAGGAACGAGCCATGAAAAAGCGGGTGTTGGCGGCGGTTCTGGGGCTGATCGTAACGGTGACCATCCCCTTTGTCATGGAACGGGCTATCCCGGAGCCTATCCAAGAGCTAAACGCCATTCGCCGGGATATTCGGAATATGGGCTACACTTTGGAGGATGTGGAGTTTATACAGAAGGGGGACGCGGACTTTGCAAATCGAGCAACCTATCTTGCGTCTTCCCGTTTTAGAACAACCCTTCAGCCGGGGGACTTTTCCCTATCGATTTATCAATATGAGTCAGAGGAAGAATTGGAAAAAGGCATGGAATCATATCGCATGATGCTAACATTGGCCAGCATTCTAGGCCGCATCGATCTTTACTGCACAACAAGGAATTTTATTGTTTGCTATTACCGGTCGGAACAGGCTGAATTTTATCAGCCGCTGCAGGAGTATCTTGAAAACCTTACGGAGGGATCACAGCAGAAATGAAATTCATCCACACCTCAGACTGGCACATCGGGCGGAGCTTGTGCGGCGTGTCCCTTTTGGAGGATCAGCGGCACTTTCTCCGCCAGTTTACGGATTATTTGGAACAAGAACAGCCGGACGCGGTGGTGATCGCCGGGGACTTATACGACCGGCCGGTCCCTTCGGCGGAGGCCATGGAGCTTTTGGACGAGTTTTTCTCCAAAACCGTATTGGAACTGAAAATCCCTGTACTAGCCGTGGCCGGGAACCACGACTCCGGGCAGCGCCTGGCCTATGAACGGGATTTTCTGGCAAAGGCGGGCTTACACATGGCCGGGACGCTAACAAACCCGGTGGAAACCGTCGCCCTATCCGATGAATGGGGACCGGTTTACTTCCACCTGCTCCCCTGGCTGGACCCGGCGGCAGTCAATTCCCTTTTCCGGGAGGAAGAACGGGTCCGCACCATGCAGGAGGCCTTTGACCGGATGACGGAAGCTGTTTTTCGTAACGTGAAACCGGGCGGGCGGAATATCTTAGTCTGCCACGGCTATTTTTCCATGGGTTCCGGCAGCAGTCAGGCGGAGGAGCTGGGTGGCTCAGAGCTGGTGGAGCTGTCGGCTTACCGGGATTTTTCTTACATCGCCGCCGGGCACATCCACCGGAAAATGCCGGCTGGCCCCAACCTGCGCTACTGCGGCTCCATTCTTAAATATTCCCCCAACGAAATCGCCAACCGGCCATCGGTCACCCTGGCGGAAGTCGGGCAAGATGGGGAAGCCCACTGGCAGGAGGTTTCTTTCCCGCCCCTGCATGACATGCGGAAGATCGCCGGCAGTTTCGCGGAACTGATGGGATCGGAAAAATCAGAGGACTATATTTTCGCCGAGCTGACGGACCCGGAGCTGGTGCTGGACCCGGCAAGGCGGCTGCGGGAACGGTTCCCGAACCTGCTCGGGGTCGCATACACCCAAAGGGAGCAGGCTTCCTCCGCTTTCACGGTAGAAGCGGAACAGGCGAAAAGCCTGTCCATTTCGGAGCTGTTTTCCCAGTTTTATCAGGAGATCACCGGCGTTCCCCTTTCGGAGGACGCCCTCAAATTGGTTTCTGACGCGGCACACCAGGCGGAAAAGGAGGCCCATGAATGACACCACTAAAATTGACCCTCTGCGCCTTCGGGCCCTTCCGTCAGGAGCAGACCTTGGATTTTTCGGAGCTGGGCGGGCAGAAAATGTTCCTTATTACCGGAAAAACCGGCGCTGGGAAAACCACCCTGTTTGACGCCATTGTGTACGCCCTTTACGGGGAGGCCAGCGGCAGCCTGCGGATGCCGGACCAGCTGAAAAGCGACTTTTCCGGCCCCTCGGAACGCTGTTTTGTGGAATACACCTTTGAAACCGGCGGGCATGTTTACACCGTAAACCGTTCCCCGGCCCAAACCTTGACAAAGCTCCGGGGCGAAGGGGAACGCTCTGTGGCGGCTTCCGCCCTGCTGAAACTGGATACAGGAGAAGAAATCTCCGGTGTGCGGGATGTGGACAAAAAAATAGAAAGCATCATGGGGATCGACGGGGAGCAGTTCCGAAAAATCGTCCTGCTCCCTCAGGGAGAGTTCCGGAAGTTTTTGGACGCCGGTTCCAATGAGCGCCAGCTGATTTTCCGCAGCATTTTCGGCACGGAAATTTTCGGCCGGTTTACGGAACTGCTAAAACAGCAGGAAGCGGGTTTTCTGGAACAGCGGAAAGTCCTCTCCCAGTCCCTTTACGGCCTGGCCAAGGCCATTCCCCAGGAGGATGAGGAGCTGGCCCGGCTGCTTAGCATGGACCCCCTGCCTTTTGGGGAGATCCAGCCGCGCCTGCGCGCCCTTTTGAATGAAGCCAAGGAGCAGGCCGCCGCCTGGGAAACGGAGCTGCAAAAGGTTTCCGCTGAACGGGAAGCCATCCGCCTTGACCACGCGAAGATGGTCAACCAGAAGCTGGCGGAACGGACGGAAAGCCGCAAACAGCTGGAGCTTTTGCAGAAACAGGCGCCGGAAATGGAAACAGAAGCCCGGCTTATCGCACGGTTAAGTGAAGTCCGGCTCATCAAGCTGCGGGAGGACGCTGTGACCGCCACGGAAAAACAGCTGGCGACCCTGGCGGCGGATTCCATCCGGACGGAAAGGGAAACGGCGGAGGCGGGTTCTAAAAAGGAAGCCGCTTTGGCGGCATTCGTCCAGGCGGAAAAAGCCCAGGAAGAGCTTCCGTCCCTGAACGGCCAGCTGGCGGAGCTGGCCCAGGTTCGGGCAAAGCTGGTGCGCTTAAAGGAGCTGGAAGCCCAACAGCAGGCCCTTTCCAAGGAAACAGAAAAGCTGAGCCGCCAGGCGGAGATCCTGCAATTGTTCCAGGACCGGGTTACCTTAAAGGAAAAGCGGGACCAGACCGCCCGGACTGCCGATGCTTTAGAGAATTTGAGCCGGGAATTGGCGCAGGTTTCCAAGCTCCAGCAGGATTTTGCCGCCCAGCGGGACCGTTTTTTGGACGCTTACCGGCAGTTCCTGGACGGGCAGGCGGGATTGTTGGCCCGGGATTTGGAGGATGGGAAACCCTGTCCGGTGTGCGGCTCCCTTTCTCATCCGAAAAAAGCCAATTTCATTGAAGGCACCCCTTCCCAGCAGCAGGTGGACGCACTGCGCGGCCAAATGGACCAGGCCTCCCAGCGCCACTCCAAGGCGGTTTCCGCTATGCAGAAGGTGTGGCAGAAGGCGGCCCTTTTCCTGGAAGCGGACGGTGCTTCCCTGCCCGGCGCAGAGCGTCTGGCCGCGGAACCGGGGCTTTTGGAACAGCTCCGGGCCCCCGCCTTTTCGGCCGCCAACGCGGCCCGGGATGCCTACAATGAGGCGGAAGCCGTCCTGCGGCAGCGGGCCCCCCGGGCGGTGGATTCCCCGGAATACCAGGACCCTCAGCGTTTGGAACGCCTTTTAACGGACATCCGCCAAAAGCTCTCCCAAACGGAGGGACAGCGGGAAGCAACGGAGCAGAACGCCGCCGCTGTTTACAAGGAAATCCCCGCCAGATTTGCGGGCCTTTCCGCCCTGGACAAACAGGAAGCAGAGCTTCGGAAGAAGATCCAGGAGATCACGGATGCTTTGGAAACCGCCAACCGGAACCTGCGCAGTCTGGAAGGGCTGGAAAGCAAACTGCGGGAACGGCTTTCGTCCCTGGAAAGCCAAACGGACGCCGGAGAGCAGAAGCGGGCCGCCCAGCAGGAGGAATTTGAACGGCAGCTTGCCGGGGCGGGATACGAGGATTTGTCCGGCTACCGGGCCGATTTGCTGGAGCTTCCCAGCTTGGACGCCCGGAAACAGCGGCTTTCCGCCTTTCAGACCCGTTTGGAACGGGAAAAGGCCGTCAATGAGAGGTTAGAACAGGAAACCGCCGGGTGGACGCCCTTCCCTCTGGAAGAAATGACGGCCAGGGCCGCCCAGCTGGACGGGAGGATGACCGACTTGAACCGCCTGATCGCCCAGCGGCACGCCTTTGTTCAGTCAACAGGCGCGGTGGTTACCCAAATGGAGGAACAGCACAAAAAATTGCAGGAGCTGGAAAACCGGCTGCAAACGGTTTCGGCTGTGGCCCGGACGGCCCGGGGGGACAACGCCTACAACCTGAACTTTGAACGGTACGTCCTCAGCGGTTTTTTTGACCAGATCGTGGACAGCGCCAATGTGCGGCTGCAAAAAATGAGCAGCGGGCGGTATTCCGTCTGCCGGAAGGGCGGGCGCAGCCGCCGCGGCCGGGCTTCGGGCTTAGATTTGGAGGTGCTGGACGTCAACACCGGCAAATACCGGGACACCTCCACCCTTTCCGGCGGTGAGAGCTTTCTCACCGCCCTGTCCCTGGCCCTGGCGGTGGCGGAGGTCATCACCCGGTTCAGCGGCGGCATTGAAATCAACACCATGCTCATTGACGAGGGCTTCGGCAGCCTGGACGCCGATTCCTTGGAAACCGCCATGGACGCCTTGCAGTCCTTGCAGGGTGGGAACCGTCTGGTAGGCATTATTTCCCATGTAGAGACCCTGGCCCACTACATCCCGGCCAAGCTGGTTGTCACAGCTTCCCGCCAGGGGAGCAGCGCCGGGTTCCAATGTTAAGGAGTTTTTATGAAAAATTGGGAAAACCGGCTTTCGGGCCTGCTTTTGATTGCCGCGGGCGTTATCCTTCTGGCCATTCTTGTTTGTAACCTCTGGATTTTCCCGCCCGGGGAAGGATTGGAACCGGTTTTGCTAGAAAGCAGCATGGCGGAATCCTCGGAATATCCGGAAATGCCGGAACCGCCAGGGCCGGTGAACCTGAACACGGCCACTTTGGAGGAGCTGGACGCCCTTCCCGGCATAGGGGAAACCCTGGCGCAGCGGATTTTGGATTACCGGGAAGCAAACGGCGGGTTTCAGACTTTAGAGGAGTTCATGGAGGTGGACGGCATCGGCCAGTCCACCTTTGAGGAACTGAAGGGAAAAATCACCTTGGAGTAAACGGGAGGCATCCATTTGGAGCAGAGAGTAAAGCTGCCCGTCCGGCAGCTGGTGGAATTTGTACTGCGGGGCGGCAGCATTGACGACCGGTTCGGCGGGGCAGACCGGGCATTGGAAGGCGGCCGCATCCACCGGCGTCTGCAAAAGCAGGAGGGAGAGGGCTACGAGGCGGAGGTGAAATTCTCCCACACAGAGGAATTCCAGGGGACGGTTTTTACTGTGGAAGGCCGGGCGGACGGCGTTTTCCGGGAGGACGGCCTGCCCGCCATTGACGAAATCAAAACCACCGCCGCCCCCGTTTCCATCATTACCCCGGACTTTAACCGGCTCCATTGGGCCCAGGCACAGTGCTACGCTTATTTTTACGCTGTCCAGAAGGATTTGCCGGAGGTCGGCGTGCGGCTGACCTATTTTCAGATCGAAACGGAGGAGATCCTGCGGTTCACTCGGGTATTTTCCCGGGCGGAGCTGACGGAATTTTACCAGGATCTGCTGCGCCGGTACAAAGTTTGGGCGGATTTTCAAAGCCAGTGGGAGGACTTGCGGGATCGTTCCATTGAGCCGCTGTCCTTCCCCTTCCCCGCTTTCCGGAAGGGCCAGCGGGAGATGGCCGCCGCCGTTTACCGGACGATCCAGCGGGAACGCCGCCTGTTCTGCCAGGCTCCGACGGGCATCGGCAAGACCATTTCCACCCTGTTTCCCGCGGTGAAAGCCATGGGCAACGGATTCACGGAAAAAATCTTCTACCTGACGGCTAAAACCATTACCCGCCAGGCGGCAGAGGACGCCTTCTCCATGCTGCGGCGGCAGCCGGTGCGGGTGAAAAGCGTGACCCTGACCGCCAAGGACAAGATCTGTTTTCTGGAGGAACGCCGGTGCAACCCGGTGGACTGCCCCTACGCGGACGGCCATTACGACCGGGTCAACGACGTCCTGCTGGATATGCTCCAAAAAGAGGACGCCTTTTCCCGGGAAGTCATTGAGTGCTATGCAAAGGAAGGGCGGGTCTGCCCTTTTGAGCTGGAGCTGGACCTGACGCTTTGGTGCGACTGCATTATCTGCGACTACAACTACCTGTTTGACCCGACGGTTTCCCTGAAGCGGTTTTTCGGGGATTCCGGCGGGAACTACGCCTTTTTGATCGACGAGGCCCACAACCTGGTGGACCGGGCCAGGGACATGTATTCCGCCAAACTGCAAAAATCGGCCTTTCGTTCCCTAAGGCAGGCCCTGGGCAAAACCGGCGACAGGCGGCTGAAATCCGCCTTGAACAAGGTGGATACCGCCATGCGGGAGCTGCGGAAAAACTGCGGCGAGGAAAAATGCGTTTCCCAAACCGAACCGCTGACCGAGTTCAACCGCCTTTTAGCGCCGCTTATCAGTCGGCTGGAGGAATGGCTCCGGGAACACCTGGACGCGCCCCAGCATGGGCAGGCGCTGGAGCTTTATTTCGAGCTTCTGAATTACCAGCGGACGGCGGAGCTTTACGATGACCATTACATCACCATGCTCTATCCCTTCGGCTATGACCTGACGGTGAACCAATTCTGCCGGGACCCTTCGGCCCTGCTGGACGAGGCCCTGAAAAAGGGGAAATCTGCGGCGCTGTTTTCGGCCACCCTGTCCCCCATGGGGTACTACCAGGCGGTTTTGGGCGGCGGGGACAACTGCCTGCGCTGCCAGCTGCCCTCCCCCTTCGCGCCGGAAAACCTGGGGCTGTTTGTCAACGACCGCATCAGCACCCGTTTCCAGGACCGGGAGCAGACCTACGACGCCATTGCCCAGAGCATTTTGACGATGGTTTCCGCCAAAAAGGGAAATTATATGGCCTTTTTCCCTTCTTACAGTTACTGCAAACAGGTTTACGAACGGTTCTGCGGCATGTGTGGGAATGAGATCCGCCCGGTGATGCAGCAAAGCGGCATGGAGGAAGCAGAACGAGAGGAATTTCTGCGCCAGTTTGAAGAGGACGCACCCCAGAGTATGGCGGCCTTCTGCGTCATGGGCGGCATTTTTTCGGAAGGCATTGACCTAAAGGGGAACCGCTTGATCGGCGCGGTCATCGTCGGGGTGGGGCTTCCCCAAATCGGGCCGGAACCCAACGCCATCCGGGAATATTACGATGAAAAAAACGGCATGGGCTTCGATTTCGCCTACCGGTTCCCGGGGATGAACAAGGTTTTGCAGGCGGCCGGGCGGGTGATCCGGGACAGCACGGACCGGGGCGTGGTCCTGCTTATCGACCAGCGGTTCACCAATCCGTCCTACCGGAACCTGTTCCCGGCCCACTGGTCCCACTGGAAACGGATCCGGGGCAATTTGGAATTGGAACAGGATTTAAAGAACTTTTGGGAAGAGTACATGTAACTTTTACACATTTTATATTGAAAAAACTACGAAAAGAAGATACAATAAAGACAAAACCGCTTCCAACAGACAGGTTTCAACAAAAAATTCAGAAATTTGGAAGAATTTTGAATGGACATTTCAAAGAAAATCGTTTATGATAATAGAGCAAGGCTCAAACAGCCGGCGGTTCCGTTTTTATTCAAAGTTTCCAATATAAAGGTGATGAAAGGATGTCTCAGGGAATAAAAGTCGCTTCCTTCAACTTAAAACATGACTCTTTTCTGGCCCGGAGAAATTCCTGGCAGTACCGCCGGGATTTAATCGGCCAGCTGATCCAGCAGTCCAACGCGGCCATTATCGGCGTACAGGAGCTGATCCCCTCCATGCGGGAGGATATTATGCGCAGGCTGTCCCAATATTACAGCATCCGGGGAGCCGGCCGGAACAAATTCCTGGAGGACGAGCAGGCCGCCATCCTTCTGAAAAATGACGATGTGACCGTATGTTTTGACAAAATGTTTTGGCTCTCCAAACATCCGGAAAAGGTTGGCAGCCGGGCGTATTTCTCCTTCTTCCCCCGGATCTGCACCGTCTGCGAGGCGTATGTCAAGGAGTTTGACACCAAGATCCGGGTTTTCAACACCCATTTTGACCACATCTGCTGGATGGCCCGGACGTTAAGCGTGCAGATCATTTTAAAGTATATGCACGAGCTGAACCAGGAAGAAAAACTGCCCACCATCCTCATGGGGGACATGAACACCAAGCCCCACAGCAAGCCCATCCAAATCCTTTCCCAGAATCTGCACGAATACCCGGACATCCATTTGACGGACATTTGGCAGTGCTTTGACCCGGACGAGATCATGAACACCTACCATGGGTTCCGGGGCAAGGAGAAGGGCCTGCCTATTGACTATATTTTCATCAGCGACGAGCTGGAGTTTGCGGACGCGTATATTGACCGGACCAATTTTGGCGGCCGGTACCCTTCCGACCACTATCCTTTGGTGGCGACCCTTCGGCTGAAATAAAACACCCCCGGAGAACGAGCTCTCCGGGGATTCGTTTTATCATTTGATTTTCCGGCATTCCAGGTAATACCGCTTGTCGCTGGCGTCCCCCATGGAAAAGGTTTTCCGAGGGAGCGCGCCCTCCTGAATGACGGTTTTAAAGAGGTCGCCTTTTTCCATGGCCGGCAGGCGGAAGCCCACGGCCCCCCGGTCCGCCAGCTGCCGCAGGACGTCGTCCCCGTGGATGTAATCCACCTTGCCGGGGCAGGTGTTCAAATACTGATCCAGGAAATCCTGGACGCTCCCCACCGCCAAGGTCCGTTCCGGATGTGGAATGGAAACGGTCCTCTCCCCTTTCCGGGTCAGGACGGATACCGACTGGGGCGGCTCTTTGCCCTGGCAGCCGGCAGCGTACTGTTCAAATTCCTCCACCAGGGAATCCTGGTCCGGCACAAACACGGCCCGGTGGATGGCCTCAAATTTTAAGGAATCGTCCTGAAGGTTGCAAAGCTCCACCAGGGCGTACCGGGCGGGATGGCGGGCCGCTTCTTCCGGCGTCAGGAACATTTTCAGGCGTTCCCAGCATTCCTTGGCGGCCGCCAGGGAATGGTTCCCGTCCCCTACGGCGTAAAGGAGCACCGGCGCGTCCGGAACCCCATACCGGGCCGCAAAGGCCTCCGGGGCCGCCAGCCTTTGCAGGGCCTCCGCGATTGCCTGGTACTGCTCCCCTTTCAGCAGCCAGCCCCGCACCTGCCCGCCGCCCATCATCAGCGGGAAATCATAGAGCTTTTCCAAGGAGCTTATTTTTTCGGCCAGCGGCTCGATGACACTCCTTTCCCGGTCGTCGATGAGCACCAGGACATGGGGCATTTCCAAAGGCGCGTTTTCCCGGATCTTCACCCGGGCCGGGATCCGTTCCAAAACCGTGCCCTCCGTGGCCCGAGCCAGGGAGGCGGCCCCTTTCCGGTAATCATACTGTTCCAAATCCAGCAGCCCCACGATCCCCCTGCGGACCGAGCCGTCGTGCAGGGTCCGTTCCGTGTAGATCAGGGAATCCGGGTAGGCGCGGAACAGGCTGCTCTGCAAATAATCTTCCATATTCTGGTTGATGCGGGCCACCTGTTCGTTGAAATCCGACTTTTCCAAAAAGGCCTCGGGGAAAATCAGCTTGCTGGCCGAAGGGTGGCGGCAGGTCTTTTTCCAGACTTCCTCCCAGTATTCCGGCTGGGAGGTAAACTGGTCGCAGGCAATGACGCTCCATTTTTCCAAATTGCAGTCCGGGAGCAGGATCTCTCCGGGATAGAATCCGATTTGTGTCATGCTTTTCTTCCTTTCATCATCAAGGATGCAGAATCTACCGTTATTATATCACGTTTTTTGGAAATTGTCATGAGAATTTTGGAAAAAGCAAAAATTTTGCCTCCATCCATCCGGCCTGTTGTAAAACGGCCGGGTTTGTGTTATGATAAAGAAACGGAAAATTCCTATCAAGCTGCCGGAATTTTGAATTGTGCTTTTATCACTGTAATTTTCAGAGAGATGTGATAGAATCTGAATGAAGAAACGGATGGGAAGATGCCGTTCAGAGGTTCATAAACAGGAGGGTTTTCATATGACAGATTTAGTAATCATCGGCGCGGGGCCCGCGGGGTTTTCCGCCGCCATTTACGCAGTCCGGGCGGGGCTTTCGGTGCGTTTGCTGGAGAACAGCCTCTTCGGCGGACAGATCATCAACACCCCGGATGTAGACAATTACCCGGGCCTGCCGGGGATTTCCGGGGCGGAATTTGCCATGAAGCTCTATGAGCACGCTGCGAAGCTGGGAGTAGAGCCGGAAACCGCCGCTGTTTCCAAGGCGGAGCTGTCCGGGGACATCAAAAATATTTATACCGAAAAAGAAATCATCCCCTGCCGCAGCATCGTTATCGCCACCGGCGCTTCTCACCGGAAGCTGGGCTGTCCGGGTGAGGAAGAGTTCACCGGCAAAGGCGTTTCCTACTGCGCCACCTGCGACGGTGCGTTTTTCAAGGGCAAAACCGTAGCGGTAAACGGCGGCGGCAACACGGCTTTGGAGGACGCTTTGTTCCTTTCCAACATGTGCGAAAAGGTTTATATTATTCACCGGCGGGAAGGCTTCCGGGCAGACAACGCCAATCTGGAAGCGGCAAGAGCCCGGGACAACATCGAGTTTGTCTTGAACCGCACTGTGGCCGAAATTAAGGGCGGCGAAAAGGTGGAAGGCCTCCTTTTGTCCAGCACCACCGGCCAGCCGGATTTGGAGCTGGTTGTGGACGGGCTGTTCGTGGCCATTGGGTTCCATCCCAACACGGAGCTCTTTGAAGGCCAGCTGGAACTGGAAGGCGGCTATATCAAGGCGGGAGAAAACTGCCGCACCAGCGTCCCCGGCGTATTCGCCGCAGGGGACGTCCGCACCAAAGAGGTGCGCCAGCTGATTACAGCGGCGGCGGACGGCGCTGTGGCCGGTGTGGAAGCCGGAAAATACCTGGCGTAACAGAGTTTTCCATGGGTAGCGGCTTGGGTCCCGGGCATCCTATTTTTGCAGGGCGTTCCCCTGCAAAGGAGGCCGGGTATGAAAAAGAAAAAGAATCGCAGAGCGCGTGGGAATTACGGGAAGCCGTCCTTGAAAAACGGCGTCACCCCGGAATATCTCACTTTCCCTTTGACCGCTTATGAATCCGTTGACAAAAACGGCGTCAAGTCCTTGGAGATCCCCTTGCAGAACGTTCTGCGCCTGCGGGAATTTGACATCGAAAACAAAAAATAGAAGCAGGCCGTCCGTTACAGGGCGGCCTCATCTTGTCAAAAAATCTGATTTACGCAAGCAAGCCGCCGCAAAAATATTAGGAGATTCCAAACATGGATTTTGCAGGCAAAATCCATGCGCGGGGACATCCGCGGCGAGCCTGCGGGCTCGCTTTCTTTCTTATAGTTCGCGCCCGAGGCGCGAAAAGCAGGATTTCGTTTCCCGCAAGCTTTTGGAAAAGCTTGACCAAAACTTTTGCTTTTGTGCCGTTTCTTATTGCGGAAGATAGTGCATTCTTTCTTCCAGAGCCGGTTGACAAGCGCGCGAAAACATGGTATGATAAATCTATATGAAAAACGTGGTGAAGGAAAGAGTACCCTCTCAGCGGACGCGCAGAGAGTTCCCGGCTGGTGTAAGGGAACGGGACGCGGGCGGGGAAGATGGTTCCGGAACGGCGTGTCTGAGGCCTTTGCTTAGGGCGCGACAGGTCCGCCTGTTACAGCGGTTTGAGGTTTTCCGTTTTTGGAGAACGAAGCGAAGTGGTACCACGGATCGATCCCCGTCTTCTGCACAGAAGGCGGGGTTTATTTTTTGTAATATTTCTCGGAAAGGGTTGGAATTATGGATCAGAAAAAATTCTACATTACCACGGCCATTGCGTACACATCCCGCAAGCCCCACATCGGCAACACCTACGAAATTGTGCTGACCGACGCCATTGCCCGGATGAAACGCATGGAGGGCTACGACGTCTTTTTCTGCACCGGCACCGATGAGCACGGCCAGAAAATCGAGGAAATCGCCAAGGAGGCGGGCATCACCCCCAAAGAACATGTGGATAAAATTTCCGGCGAGGTGCGCCGCATCTGGGACGCCATGAACACCTCCTACGACTATTTCATCCGCACCACAGACGATTACCACGAAAAAGTGGTGCAGAAAATCTTCAAAAAGCTCTATGAGCAGGGCGACATTTACAAGAGCGAGTATTCCGGCATGTACTGCACCCCCTGCGAATCCTTCTGGACCGAGAGCCAGCTGAAGGACGGCTGCTGCCCCGACTGCGGACGCCCCGTCAAACCCGCCAAAGAGGAAGCGTATTTCTTCCGCATGAGCAAATATCAGGACCGGCTCATGAAGCACATTGAAGAAAACCCCGACTTTATCGTCCCCGAATCCCGGAAAAAAGAGATGATCAACAACTTCTTAAAGCCCGGCTTACAGGACCTGTGCGTTTCCCGTACCTCCTTCAAATGGGGCATCCCAGTGGATTTTGACGACAAGCATGTGGTGTACGTCTGGCTGGACGCTTTGACCAACTACATCACCGCCCTGGGTTACGATCCCGACCACATTGGGGAAAACTACAAGAAATACTGGCCTGCCGACGTCCATGTCATCGGCAAGGACATCCTGCGGTTCCACACCATTTACTGGCCCATTTTCCTGATGGCTCTGGATCTGCCCCTGCCCAAGCAGGTATTCGGTCATCCGTGGCTGCTGTTTGCCTCCGACAAAATGAGCAAATCCAAGGGCAACGTCATTTACGCCGACGATCTGGTGAAGCTCTTTGGCGTGGACGCCGTGCGGTATTACCTGCTTTCCGCCATGCCCTACGCTCAGGACGGCAGCATCACCTATGAAATGTTCATCACCAAATATAACGCCGAGCTGGCCAACACCCTGGGCAACCTGGTCAACCGCACCGTTGCCATGGCCAACAAGTATTTCGGCGGGGAGATCAACGCCGCTTCCACTGAAAACGAACTGGACGAGGATTTGAAAAACACCGCCCTGTCCGCCCTGTCCGGCGTTGTAGCCTCCATGGACGAATACAAGACCGCCGACGCTTTGCAGAAAATCATTGCCCTGGCCCAGCGTTCCAACAAGTATATTGACGAAACCATGCCCTGGGCTTTGGCCAAAGACGAAACCCAGCAGGCCCGGCTGAAGACCGTCCTGTCCAACCTGATGGAGGCCATCCGCTATATCGGCGTACTGCTTCTCCCCTTCATGCCAGACACCTCCGCTTCCATCCTGGAGCAGATCAATGCCCCGGGCAGCGACCTGGCTTCCCTGGAAACCTTTGGGACCGGCGCGGCCCGGAAGGTTGGTACGGCAAAAGCCCTGTTCGCCCGTCTGGATGAAGCGGAAACCATGAAGAAAATCGACGCGGAAATCGTGCAGCCCCAGATTGCCGCCGCCAAAGCGGAGCAGAAATCCGAGGAGAAGCCGGAGGGCGTTGCCATGATCGGCATTGAGGATTTCGCCAAGGTGGAACTGCGGGCCGCGAAAATCCTCACCTGCGAGAAGCTGAAAAAATCCAAAAAGCTCTTAAAGCTCATGGTCAACGACGGCGAAGGTGAACGCCAGGTGCTGTCCGGCATTTCCCAGTGGTATGCGCCGGAAGATCTGGTGGGCAAAACCATTGTATTGGTGTCCAACCTGAAGCCCGCCAAGCTTTGCGGCGAGGAAAGCTGCGGCATGATCCTGGCGGCGGACTGCCCGAACGACGATGTGAAGGTGCTGTTCTTAGACGATTCCATCCCGGCCGGCGCAAAAATCCGCTGATTTCAGGAAGGTTTTATCATGCAAGCAGAAATACTTTACAGCGGGATTTTTGATTCCCACGCCCATTATAACGATGAACGCTTCGACGAGGACAGGGAGGCAGTGTTCGCTTCCCTGCCGGAGCAGGGCGTCTGCGGCATCATCAACTGCGGATGCAATGTGGAAACCTCCCGGATTTCCCTGGAATACGCGGAAAAATATCCCTTTGTGTACGCCGCCGCCGGGTACCACCCGGAACAGGCGGACGAATACACCGAGGAAGGAATTTCCGCCATCCGGGAGATACTGAAACACCCCAAAATGGTGGCGGTGGGCGAAATCGGCCTGGATTACTACTGGCCGGAACCGGACCGGGACATCCAGAAAGCGGTGTTTGAAAAGCAGCTGGAACTGGCCAAGGAGCTGGATTTGCCGGTGATTATTCATTCCCGGGACGCGGCGGAGGACACCATCGAAATCCTGAAAAAACATCCCGGCCTTCGGGGCGTCATCCACTGTTTTTCCGGTTCGGTGGAAACGGCGAAAATTTTTCTGAAAATGGGCTTTTACATTGGCTTTACCGGCGTTTTGACCTTCCAGAACAACCGGCGTTCTGTGGAGGCCTGCGAAGCTGTCCCCCTGGACAGGCTGCTTTTGGAAACGGACTGCCCGTATATGGCCCCTGTCCCCTGCCGGGGCAAGCGGTGCTGGTCGCCGATGATCGCCCACACGGCGGAACGGATGGCCCAAATCAAGGGGGTTCCTGTTCAGCAGATGATCGATACCGCCCGGGAAAACACCTGCCGGCTTTTTGAAATATCTTTCTAAAAGAAACCCTCTGGTTCCGCTTGGAAGCCAGAGGGTTTTGATTTTTACTATTTCGTCCATGCAGTCATAACCTTCCCCATCCGCGCATACCATTTACCAAATACGCGGATGAGGAGCGAGGCTGATGACGGATCATATGGATGAACGCTGCATACAGTTTGCCAATTTCATTATCGAAAATCACGCGACCGTGCGGGCGACTGCCAAAAAATTCGATTACAGCAAATCGACGGTACATAAGGACATCACCGAACGGCTGCGGCACACCAATCCCCAGCTTTACAACGAAGTGCGGAAAATTCTGGACATCAACAAGGAAGAACGCCACATCCGGGGCGGCATGGCCACCAAACACAAATATGAGCTTCTCAACGGATGAGCTATCCAGGTCGCCCGGCTATAAACCATGTAGCCGGGCGTTTTTTGCCCTAATACAATTGGCGTAAAAACAATATTTATTTATTGTAAATCGATAAAAACATATTGACATTCTGCGTTTCCTGTGCTATGATGGATTCAACAACAGGAGGTGTTAGAATGAATCAAAAAACATTGGCAAACTGGCTGCAAAGCCTGATTGTAGTGGCGGCATTGTGCGGCGCGCTCCTTTATGGGATTGTTTTTCCCAGCGTGGGAGAACGAACCGTAGAAAAATTCCCGGAGCTTGCCGGATGGTTCTGGCCGTGGCTGCTGTTTCTGTGGGGGTCGGCAATCCCCTGCTATCTGGTGCTGTGGCATGGGTGGCGGCTCACCGGCTCCGTCCGGCGGGACGAATCCTTTACCCGGGAAAACGCCCGGCGGCTGGGGAAGATCTCCATCCTGGCGGCAGTGGATTCCGGCTACCTGTTTCTTGGGAACCTGGTATTCCTGCTCCTTTCCATGAGCCATCCCAGCGTATTTGCTGCACTGCTGCTCATTAGCTTCATCGGCATTGCCATAGCGGCGGCTGCGGCCCTCCTTTCCCATCTGGTTTACAAGGCGGCCCTGATGCGGGAAGATGCGGACCTGACGATATAGGGGGGCTTATCATGATTATTGTACGTCTGGACGTCATGCTTGCCAAACGAAAAATGAGCGTCACGGAGCTTTCTCAGCGGGTGGGCATTACACTGGCCAATATTTCCATTCTGAAAAATGGCAAAGCCAAGGCGGTCAAGCTGGAAACCCTGGATAAAATCTGTAAAGCTCTTCAGTGCCAGCCGGGTGATCTCCTGGAATGGGAGGCGGATGAGGATGAAGTATAAAGCGAGCTGGTTCCCGGCGGTGTTCGCGGGGCTGGCGTGGATTGCCGCAATTTTGCTTTACGTTCTGCTTCTAATGGGGCTGCCGCGGCAGCCGTGGCTGTGGGGACTTAGCCTGTTTCTTCCTGCCCTTTTCCTCACAGCCACGGCGCTTCTTTCGGAACAGCATATTTTCCGCGCGCCCCTGACCATTTGCAGCACTGTCCTGGTTTCCATTGCCGGGATCATTGGCGCACTTTGCCTTCTGCTGTTTTTATGTATCGACGCAGCTGTTCATCCGGTTACTGACCCGAAGCAGTATGAACGGATTTTGGGCTTATGCGGGTATCCGGAACGGGAATCTGTCTCAGCCTTCCCGCCGGAAATCCCAAAGGGGGCTTCTGATGTCTGTTTTTCCTATCATTTTCCGTTCCTGCAAGCTGGCGAGGAACTTTCCCTTACTATGACGCTGCCGGAAGAGCAGGCGGACCGGCTGAAAGCGGAGGCGGAGACCCTGCCGGATTTTCCTTCCCCTGAATATCTCACCAAATTCGAGTTTGAGGATGCGGAGGACGGAAAGGTCTGGTATTCTTACTGCTACAAGCCCGGCGACTGGAACCACGGCGAGCTGGGAGCTGTGTTCTGGAAAGGGAACACCCTCTGCTATTATATGGAAGACTGGTAAACGAAAGGAGGCCGCCCGGCTTGCAAACAGGCGGCCTTTTTAAGGCAAAAAAACTGGCTTTTGGGATCATTCAGCGGAACCGCCGGATGATCTCCCCTACCGCCGCTTCCAGGCCGGCAGTAATGGTTTCCAATGCCATGGAAGGGGTGTGGCTGCGGTGGATCACCTGTTCCGGCAGGAATGGGACGTGGATAAAGCCGCCCTGCCGGCCGGGATGAGAAAGGGCGCTGTCCTCCAAAACCCGGTACAGCAAATGGTTGCAGACGAAGGTTCCCGCCGTGTAGGAAAGCTCGGCGGGAACGCCCGCCTGCTGGATCGCGGAAACCACGGATTTTACCGGGATCGTGGCAAAGTAGGCCGGCGCGCCCTTTGAAGAAATAGGCTGGTCCACCGGCTGGTTCCCTCGGTTATCCGGGATAGAAGCGTCGTCCAGATTAATGGCCACCCGTTCCACGGACAAGCCGTACCTGCCCCCGGCCTGGCCCACGCAGAGGATGGCGTCGGCGGAAATCTCCTCCGCTTTTTTCAAAACCAGACGTTCCGCTTCCCCAAACACCGTGGGAACCAGAAGGCGGGTCAGGTGCGCGCCGTCCCAGTCTTCCCGGACACGGCTGACGGCCTGCCAGGAAGGGTTCGTACTGGCCCCGCCGAAGGGATCGAAAGCGGTCAATAAAATTTCCATGTTACGCCTCCTTGAGAATCATCACCGGAATGGGCGGGCAGTTGGGCCGGTTGAAAAATTCCAGCTTCAAAACGGTATAGGTTTTGCTGTCGATGGTCTGCAAATACTCCATCAGGGCGTTTTTTTCGTCAAAGCCGCTGTCCCCGCCGTAATAAATGCATAAACTCATGATCCCGCCGGGCTTTAGCAGCCGCAAACCCTGCTCAATGGCCGGGATGCTGGTTTGGGCATGGGTGCAGATGCTGTGGTCCCCTTTGGGCAGATAGCCGAAATTGAAGGTGATGCAGTCCACCGTCCCCTCCTGGGCGTACTGTTCCATATGGTGGTGGCTGTCCAGGTGCAGCTCCGCTATGGAGGAAAGCCCTTCCTTTTCCAGGAGCTCTCTCGTGCTGTCAATGGCCTCCTGCTGGATATCAAAGGCCAGCACCTTGCCTGCAGGGCCGATGAGCCGGCAGAGAAAGGCTGTATCATATCCCCGTCCGGCGGTGGCGTCGATGCAGAAACCGCCGGGGGTCAAGTGTTCCTCAATAAATCGGTGGGCAATGGCCAAAGTATTCAACGCGGACAATTCCAATCCCCCTTCTTCAGTCTTCCTATATTATACAACGAAAAAAAATCCTTGGCAAGCAGTTAAAAATGACAATTTCTCTTGAAAAGCGCAGCAATTTTGTTTATAATAAAAGTAAATCGACAGAAAGAAGGGTGCATTTATTATGATTTATTCCTTAAAATCGGACAAGCTGGAAATCAAGGTCAGCACACTGGGCGCGGAACTGCAAAGCATCAAGGGCGCTGACGGCTTTGAATACCTGTGGCAGGGCGACCCCCAATACTGGGATGGACGCTCCCCCATCCTGTTCCCCATCGTTGGGGGCCTTCCCGGCGGGAAATATTCCTGGAAAGGCGTGACCTATGAAATGGGTTCCCACGGCTTTGCCCGGAAAAGTGAATTTGAACTGGCCAAACAGACGGAGGATACCCTGGAACTGAAGCTCTCTGACAGTGAGGAAACCCGCAAACAGTACCCCTTTGCCTTCGATTTCTATGTGATCTACACTGTCCGGGGCAACACAGTCAGCGAGGGCTTCCGGGTCGTCAATAAAAACGCGGAAACCATGCCCTTTTCTGTTGGCGGCCATCCGGCCTTCAACTGCCCCATGGACGAGGGGAAGGACTACAGCGACTACACCATCACCTTTGAAAAGGCGGAAACCGCTGTCCGCTACATCAAAGCGGATAAGGCCCTGACCGGCGAAACCCTTCCCTTTTTGGAAAATGAATCCAAAAAGCAGCTGTCCCACGAGTGGTTCAAACGGGATGCGGTTATTTTGAAAGGGATCCAGTCCCATTGGGCGGAGCTGTCCGCAGGCGGCCGCAGCGTCCGGGTGGATTTTGCCGGGTTCCCGGACTTCGGTATCTGGTCCTGCGTAAACGACGGGCCTTACGTCTGCCTGGAGCCCTGGTACGGCATCGACTCCTTCCACACCGATTCCGGAAAACTGGAAGAAAAATACGGTATCCAGTTCCTGCCCGCCGGGGAAACCTTTGAAGCGGCCTTTACCATGACCTTGAAGGCATAAGAGGGCGGACTCTTGTACAAAATGGAATGGACCGCAGAAAAAGCGAAAGAATACCTGAGATCCCACGCCCTGGATATCATCGTGATAGGCTGCAGCGCCATCATTGGCGCGGCCCTGGGATATCATTGCTGGCTGATCGATTTGATTTGAAACCAAGATATAAAAACCCCGCCGGGATCAATCGGTTCCGGCGGGGGTTTTGCTGAAAAAGGACGAGTCGTATGGCCGGCTGTGTAAAGGTTCCTGATTTGCAGGCGCAAATGTACCGTGGTAAAAATTTAGAAGATTCTAAAATGTGATTTTACTTCGTAAAATCACATCGCGGGGACATCCGCGGGCGGGTCTGCACGCCATGAACTTATAGTTCATGGCTCCGCTTTTTGTTTAAGAGTTCGCGCCCGAGGCGCGAAGGGATTGGATTTCGCCCGTTGCAACGAGCGAGGAGGGACTCCGTCCCCTCCACCCCTGCAAGCTTTTAAAAAAGCTTGACCAAAATTTTTCTTGTCTACATTTTTTATATGAAAGAGTTTTTGACAAAAAACCCGCCGGAACCGTATTGGCTCGGGCGGGTTCTTTTATTTTTCCATCTTCATTTTCTGCTTTTCCATGAAAAATCCGCCGATAAAGGGCAGGAGCATGAGGATCAGTCCCACAATCTGGATGGCGGTGTTGGAAATCTGGGTCACGCCGTCCACCTGGGCGCTGAAAGGCATCAAAATCCGGGTATTCAAAAGCATCAGCGGGGAGGAGAAATACTGGGACAGCTGCTGGAGCCAGTTGATTTTTTCCGCAGCCAGGTATTCCTGCCAAAGATAGACCGCCAGGGAGAGAAACCCAATGCTGTTGCCGGCCAAAACCGCCAGGACCGGGTTTTTCATCCGCCGGGCGAACCGCTTCCCAACCCAGAACCAGCCGAACAGCACCACCGCCGGCATCAGGTAATACACAAGTCCAAAGGCCGCGCCGCCGTACATGGCGCACAGGTTGAAAAGCCAGCCAAACAAGGTGGGGAGAAACACATAAAGCACACATTCCAAGATTCCCATAAAATGCTCCTTCCAAAATTCCTGCTTTTCAGTATACCATATTTTTGGAAAAAATCAAGCGGACTTGGGGTGAAGGGGGAGCTTTACACAGAATCTTGTAATTTCTTCGGAGCTGGTGACCCAGATTTTCCCGCCGTGCAGCTCCACCAGCTCCCGGGCGATGGCGAGGCCCAGCCCGGCCCCGCCGGTATGGCTGGAACGGGATTCGTCCAGGCGGTAGAACTTTTGGAAAATCATCTTCTGCTTCTGTTCCGGAATGACAGGGCCGCGGTTTTCAAAGCCCAGCACCACGTCCTCCCCGGATTTTTTCATCCGCACCGTGATTTGGGTGTGGGGGTAACTGTAAGCCGCCGCGTTCCGCAGCAGGTTTCCGAACACCCGGGCCAGCTTATCCGGGTCGGCGCAGATGGACACCTGGTCCTCCGGGAAAAACTGGGCGGACAGCGATTTTTCCGCCAGCACCGGGTAAAATTCCTCCATTAACTGCTGGAGCATGACGTTTAAATCAAAGGTCTGGGGTTCCAGCTGAATATTCTGCAAGCTGAACCGGGTAATGTCGAAAAATTCGTTGATTAAATCTTCCAGCCGTCTTGCCTTGTCCAAGGCGATGCCCTGGTACTTCAGCCGCAGCTCCTCGGAAATCTGGGGCTCGTCCCGCAGAAGGGTCAAGTAGCCGATGACTGAGGTCAACGGGGTTTTCAGGTCGTGGGCCAAATAGACCACCAAATCGTTTTTCCGCTGTTCCGCTTCCCGGGCCAGACGTTCATTCCGAAGGTTCTCGTTGCGGATGGCGTTTAATTTGTTCTCCGCGTCGGCAAATTCCGGCGGCAGGGATAATAAGGCGTCCCCTTTTTTGAAGACGGTGTCGATGGATTCCAGAATCATCCGCAGGCTCTGCTCCGCTTTGATTTTGGCTTGTTTTTCCGACAGATGGACGATGGCCAGGGCACAGACCAAAATGATGAGCAGCACCGGGATAAACAGCAGGAAAAAGAAGGTGACCTTGTCCCACACCATGGTATAGACCAGATAATCAAAAAAATTCATGGAAAAATCCACAATGGCCCCTCGGGAAAGTTCGTCTGCCACCACAAGGAGCAAAATCATGGCCGCGGCCGCGATCCCGGCTATTTGCAGGACCAGCTTCCCTATACGCTTCTTATTCAATTTTATACCCCACTCCCCACACGGTTTTGATAAAGCGGGGATTGCGGAAGGGCTCCCCCATTTTTTCCCGCAGGTGCCGGATGTGCACCATCACCGTGTTGTTGCTGTTTAAGTACTTCTCCCCCCAGACCTTCTCAAAAAGCTGTTCCGAGCTGATGACCCGGCCCCGGTTTTCACACAAAAGCCAGAGGATATCGAATTCCGTGGGGGTTAGCTCTAAGGTACGCTCGTCCAGGGTGCATTCGTGGGTTTTCCGGTTGATGATCAGGCCGGAAAAGTCGATCACATCCCGGTTGTCCTGCTGGCTCTCCTGGTTATAATGGGTATAGCGCCGCAGCTGGGCCTTGACCCGGGCCACCAGCTCCAGGGGATTGAAGGGCTTGGTGACATAATCGTCCGCACCCAGGGAGAGGCCGTTGATTTTGTCCATCCCCTCCACCTTGGCCGTCAGCATAATCACCGGGAAATTATATTTCTCCCGGATTTTCTGGCAGAGGGCAAAGCCGTCTAAGCCCGGCATCATCACATCCAGAATGGCCAGGTCCGGCGGGGTTTCCTGAATATCCTGCCAGGCGGCGAGGCCGTCGTGGAATTTTCGGATGTCATAGCCCTCGTTTTTTAAATAAAGCTCCACCAGGTCGGCGATTTCCTTTTCATCATCCGCGACTAGAATCGTCATTGGTTCCATCTCCTGTATCTTCTGCGGTCACAATGATCCCGCCGGTATTGTCCCCGGACAGGATGTAGTTCCGGCCGGAGGGGACGGCGATTTTCAGCTGGCCGTCCGCCTGCTTCTCCGGTTCCTGCCAGCAGATCTCATAGCCGTAAGCGGACAAATGCTCCCCGTCCAAAGGATATTTTTTCAGAAATTCAATATATTCTTCCAGACAGATGGGGCTGCCCACAATGGCGCTGTCGTTCATGATTTTGGCGTGAGGCTGCCCTACATAGCGGAAATGCCAGGGCTCGTACTCGATTTTTGTGATATCCATTTTATCTTCGGGATACCGGACCACAAACCCGTATTCCTGGCAGTTTTCGTTAATCCAGGCGTAACTGCCTGTCCCGTCGTAGGTGCGGCCCACCCCTTCCACTTGCTGCATGAGGCCGAAGTCAAAGGCAAGGCCTGTGTGGTGCTCACTGTGGCCAGGAACTGCCACCAGGGTGGACTGGGTTTGGTTCTTCTCCTCCAGGTCCTCCTGATACAGCGTTTCCTGGCGGTCCGGGTCCCGCCAGCCGCTGATGAGCAGGACGTCCGTCAGACCGGACTGGGCGGCAAAATCGTCCATCATGTCGTTTAAATGGCCCACCACATTTTCCAGCAGCGCCACGTTCCGGTCTTTTACGTAATAGGAATCCGTCTTATAATCCAGCACAGAAACCGGCGTTTCACTTCCCTCCTGATAGGCGTAATCCGGATTCACCAGAATCAGGTCGCCGGTGTAAAGGGTTTCCGCCGGGACAGTTGCCCACTCCCAGCCTTCCGGCAGCGAATCTTTTTCCACTGTCGCGGAGGCGGCGGCAGAAACGTCCGCCCGGGGCTCCATATCCACTTGGGAGACGCTTCCGTCCCCCGCCTGGGAGCTTTCCTGGTCAGCGGCGGACAAGGGGAACTCAGCGGATACCTGTATGAGCAGCCCGACTGCGGCGGCAAGCAAAATCGCCGCAAAAGCACAGGAAAGCACACGGCTCCAGCGGATTTTGCGGCGGCGAGAATAACGGGGCATAAATCGAACACTCCAATCCTGTAATCTGTGTCCTATTATACCCCATTCCGGATTCATTTGTCTTGAAAAAAACAGTGGAAAACCTTAACTTTTCCTTAATTGCTGTTTTTTTACCGGCTTATTGGTAAGATTTGTCGAAAAAGTCGGTAAGCTCTTTTACTTTTTCCACATCCCCCTTCTGCACTGCTTCCAGTACGCAGGCTTCCAGGTGGGCTTTCAGCACTTCTTTGTTGGCCCGGCGCAGGATGGCGTCCGCCGCCATGATCTGGTGGGAAATGTCCAGGCAGTAACGGTCCTCCTCCATCATTTTGAGGATGCCGTCGATCTGGCCCCGGGCGGTTTTCAAAAGGCGTGTCATTTGTTTCTGATCTGCTTTCATTTCGTTACTCCTTTGCGGGGTCGTCCAGAGAAGTTGCCTGATACCCGGCTTCTTCAATGGCATGTTTGATTGTTTCGTCAGGGATTTCCTTGGAAAGGGTGACAACAGCGGCGGCGTCCTTCAGAGAAACATCGGCCTTTACTACCCCATCCAGGGCTTCCAGGGCTTCCGTCACATGGGCGACACAGTGATCGCACATCATCCCCTCCACGCCGATACGCTTTTGGAAGGGCTCCTGCTCCGCGGTTTTCTCCGGAACCGCCGGAGGCACGGGGCAGGCGGAAGGCAGGGGTTTGAAAAACTTCAGCCGCAGGGCGTTTGCCACCACACAGACGGAGCTTAAGCTCATGGCGGCTGCTCCAAACATGGGGTTTAAGGTCATGTGGAACAGCGGATAGAAAAGCCCGGCCGCCAAGGGGATCCCCAGGCTATTGTAGCACAAGGCCCAGAAGAGGTTTTCCTTAATATTGCGGATTACCGCGCGGCTTAACCGGACGGCGGTGACGACATCCCGCAGGTCGCCCCGCATCAGCACGATGTCCGCCGACTCAATGGCCACGTCGGTGCCGGTGCCGATAGCGATGCCCACGTCGGCACGGGCCAGGGCCGGGGCGTCGTTGATGCCGTCCCCCACCATAATGACCTTCCGGCCTTCCTCCTGGAGCTTGCGGATCTGCTGTTCCTTTTCATCCGGCAGGACCTGGGCGATGACTGTTTCAATGCCGGCCTTCTGCTGGACGGCTTTAGCTGTCCGGGCGCTGTCGCCGGTGAGCATGACCACCTTCAGCCCTAAGTCGTGAAGCTCCTGCACCGCCTGGGCGCTGGTGGCCTTGATGGTATCCGCTGCGGCAATCAGACCTAAAATCCGGGTCTTATCCGCAAAATACAGGACGGTTTTCCCTTCTTCCTCTAATTGTACCGCTTTTTCGGGTGCGTTTGCAAGAGGTATTTGCATTTCTTCCAAAAAAATCCGGTTCCCGGCGTAAAATTCCGCCCCGTTTGCCGTGGTGCGGATGCCCCGCCCCGGGACAGACTGGAGGGAATCCATGGACACCGGCGAAATTCCCCGGCTTTCCCCGGCCTGCACCACCGCCTGACCCAGGGGGTGCTCCGATTTTAATTCCATGCCGGCAGCCAAAGCCAGCAGTTCTTCTTCCGTCTGGCCCGCCAGGGGCAGGATATCCGTCACCTGAAGGCGGCCCTCGGTGATGGTGCCGGTTTTGTCCAGTACGACGGTATCCGCCAGGTGGGCAGTTTCCAAAGCCTCGCCGGATTTAATGAGGATCCCGTTTTCCGCGCCTTTGCCGGTTCCCACCATAATGGCGGTGGGGGTTGCCAGCCCCAAAGCGCAGGGGCAGGAAATGACCAGAACGGCGATGCCGATGGACAGGGAGAAGGCCGGGCCGTAACCCAAAGCCAGCCAGATCAGGGCCGACACCAGGGCAATGCCGATGACAACCGGGACAAATACGCCGCTGACCTTATCCGCCAGCTTGGCGATAGGGGCTTTGGAGGCGCTGGCGTCCTCCACCAGCCGGATAATCTGGGCAAGAGCCGTATCCTCCCCGACCCGTTCGGCCCGCATTTTTAAGAAGCCGTTGCGGTTGACGGAAGCACCCGTCAGCTTATCCCCGGGCTTTTTGTCCACAGGAAGGCTTTCGCCGGTCAGGGCTGATTCATCCACAGCAGACTCCCCTTCCAGCAAAATCCCGTCCACGGGGATCCTCTGGCCGGGCTTCACATGGACAATGTCCCCTTTGAGCACATCTTCCGCCGGAATTTCCAAGACCTCCCCGTCCCGTTCCACCAAGGCCGTTTTAGGGGCCAGGGCGATGAGCCGGGAAATGGCCTCGGAGGTTTTGCCCTTGGAACGGGTTTCCAGGTATTTCCCCAGGGTAATCAGGGCCAGGATCATGGCGGCGGTTTCAAAATACAGGTTCATGGCGTGACTGTGGGCCGCCGCCAAATCCCCCCGCCCCATGTCCCAGGACATGCGGTAAAGGCCCCAGACGCTGTAGACCACCGCTGCGGAGGAACCGATGGCGATAAGGGAATCCATGTTGGGGGAACGGTTCCAAAGGGCCTTAAATCCGCCTGTAAAGTATTTCCGGTTGACAATCAAAACCGGCAGACAGAGCAGGAACTGGGTCAGAGCGAAGATCAGCAGGTTTTCATCCCCCATGAAAATCCCGGGCAGAGGCCAGTGCATCATATGGCCCATAGCCAGGTAAAACAGGGGGATCATAAACACCATGGACCAGACAAGCCGCTTTTTCATGGAAGCCGCGGCATCCTCCTCCATTTTGGCGGGACTTTTCTTTTCCGTTTTCTTCCCGGAATCCGGCAAGGCTGCTCCATATCCTGCCTGCTGCACCGCCTGGATAATCGCTTCCGGGGCGGTCTTCTGCTGGTCAAAGTCGACCATCATGCTGTTGGTCAGCAGGCTGACGGAAACGGATATGACGCCGGGGACCTTTGCAACGGCCTTCTCCACATGGGCGGAGCAGGACGCACAGGACATCCCCGTTACAAGAAACTTTTGCTTCATAATCTTACTTGCACCTCCATGCCACCCCCGTGGGGTGTAGTATTTGATTTTATTATATCGTTCCGGTATACATTTGTCAAGTGCTTTTTTAAAGATTCCATATTTTTTCTTTATGGTATAATAGGAGAATTATAATTGACAAGAATTATTTTATCGAGTACAATAAAACTATATAGAGTGCATTAGGCAGGACATCCTGCTGAATCAAAGGAGATTTGTGTGTTATGAAAGTACTGATGTTGGATTTGGATACACTCCGCCCCGACCATATGGGCTGTTACGGTTATTTCCGCAACACCACGCCGGTATTGGACCAAATTGCTGCGGAAGGCGCGCGGTTCACCCATTACCACTGCTCGGACGCCCCTTGTCTTCCCTCCAGAGCCGCCCTCTGCTCCGGGCGGTTCGGTTATCACAACGGCGCTGTGGGCCATGGCGGACTTCCGGCAGATATGCGCCTCACCGGCATTGAACGGGATTTCCAGGACCCTAGGGACCGTCACAATTTCTTTAACCTCTTCCGGCAGGCGGGCATGTACACCGCTTCCATCAGCCCCTTCGCGGAACGGCACTCCTCCTACTGGTTCACAGCGGGATTCAATGAAGTGCTGAACACCGGCCGCTGCGGCGGGGAATCGGCGGAGGAGATCCTGCCGGTGGCCCTGGACTGGGTCAAGCGCAACGCCGCCAGCCGGGAAAACTGGTTCCTTCACATCAATTTCTGGGACGCCCACACCCCCTACCGTGCTCCGATGGAGTTTGGAAACCCCTTTGAAAACGAGCCCATCCCCGACTGGATCACCGACGAGGTGCTGGCTTACCACGACCATCTGACCGGGCCTCACGGGGCTATGGAAATCGGCATGTACACCGATCAGGAAAATCCGGACCTTCCCCGTCATCCGGGCAAAGTCACCGACCGGGCCGGCCTGCATAGGTTTTTCGACGGTTATGACTGCGGCGTCCGGTACATGGACAGCATGATCGGCAAACTGTTGGACGAACTGAAGGCGCAGGGCGTTTACGATGACCTGGCCATTATCGTTACGGCGGACCACGGCGAGAACCTGGGCGAACTGGGCCTTTACGGAGAGCACGCCACCGCTGATGAAATCACCACCCGCATCCCCATGCTCATCAAATGGCCCGGCGTAAAACCCGGCACGGTGCTGGATGGGTTCCATTACAACCTGGACATTGTGCCCACTATGGCGGACCTCTTAAACCTGCCCCATTACGAAAAATGGGACGGCGAAAGCTACGCCCAGAGCCTGCTCACCGGCGAGGACAAGGGCCGGGACTATCTGGTGGTCTCCCAGTGCGCCCATGTCTGCCAGCGTTCCGTCCGCTTCGGCGATTACCTGTACATGCGAACCTACCACGACGGCTATCACCTGTGGAACAACGAAATGCTCTTCAACGTCAAGGAGGATTTCCACGAGCAGCATGATATCTCCAAGGAACACCCGGAAATTTGCGGCCAAGCCTGCCGGTACCTGGTGGAATGGGAGGAGCAGATGATGCTCACCGCCGACACCGATGTTGATCCCATGGTGACCGTACTCCGGGAGGGCGGCCCCTACCATGCCAAACAGGGGGATCTGCCCGCCTACTGCCGCCGTCTGGAGGAAACCGGACGGGCCGACGGTGCCACAGCCCTGCGGGAAAAGTATCCGGAAAAATTCTAATTGTCCAAAAAGCGTGTGATTGGCCGTACCGGTCCGAAAATGGCCGGTGCGGCCGATTTCTTTTGGAGAAATACAAGGTTTTTGATAGAAAAGGCTTGCATACTTCCCAAATATCTTGTATAATAGAATGTAATTGGGTACTTTAGGCTGTACTGCGTCACGATGATTTGTACTCGAAATTTTTAGCTGGCGGAAGAACCAGCAGGGTTTTATGAAAACTCCGAAAGGAATGGTTTAAGTAAATGGGATTGGTGGAAAAACTCTTTGGTTCCTATTCAAAACGTGAACTGAAACGCATCAAGCCAATTTTGGATCAGGTCCTGGCCTTGGAAGAGGACTACAAAAAAATGTCCGAGGAAGAACTCCGGGGACAGACCGAATATTTAAAAGGAAAGCTGGAGGACGGCGAAACGCTGGATACCATCCTGCCTGAGGCTTTCGCTGCCTGCCGGGAAGCTGCCCGCAGGGTCCTGGGTACTCCCCACTACCCTGTCCAGATTATCGGCGGCATCGTCCTGCACCAGGGCCGGATCGCGGAAATGCGCACCGGTGAAGGCAAAACTCAGACCTGCCTTTTGCCCGCCTATCTGAACGCCCTGACCGGCAAAGGCGTCCACATCGTCACGGTCAACGATTACCTGGCCAAGCGTGACTCCGAGTGGATGGGCAAAGTGTACCGCTATATGGGCCTTTCCGTAGGCCTGATCATCCATGATATGGACAACGACGCCCGCCGGGAAGCCTACAACTGCGACATCACCTACGGCACCAACAACGAAATCGGCTTCGACTACCTGCGCGACAATATGGTCACTTATAAGGAACAGCAGGTACAGCGGCCCTTCAACTACGCCATTGTGGACGAGGTGGACTCCATCCTCATTGACGAGGCCAGGACCCCTCTGATTATCTCCGGCAAGGGCGATGAATCCACCGACCTTTACCAGATTGTGGACCGCTTTGCCCGGACCCTGACCATGAACAAGGTCGTGGAGCTGGACGCCAAGGTGGACAACGACAACCTGGAAGGCGACTATATCGTGGACGAAAAGGCTAAAACCGCTACCCTGACCCCGGCCGGCGTCAAAAAGGCGGAGGCGGCTTTCCGCATCGCGAATCTGATGGACCCGGAAAACATGACCCTGCTCCATCACATCAACCAGGCCATCAAGGCCCACGGCATCATGCACAACGAGGAAGACTACGTCGTCAAGGACGGCGAGGTCATCATCGTGGACGAGTTCACCGGACGTTTGATGTACGGCCGCCGCTACAACGAGGGCCTGCACCAGGCCATTGAGGCCAAGGAAGGCGTAAAAATCGCCCACGAGTCCAAAACCCTGGCCACCATCACCTTCCAGAACCTGTTCCGGCTGTACAACAAACTGTCCGGTATGACGGGTACTGCTTTGACCGAGGAAGGCGAGTTCCGGGAAATTTACAAACTGGACGTTATCGAGATCCCCACCAACCGTCCGGTCCAGCGGATTGACCACGAGGACGTGGTTTATAAAAACGAAAAGGGCAAATACAACGCTGTCATTGAGCAGATCATCGAGTGCCATAAAAAGGGCCAGCCGGTCCTGGTGGGCACCATCACCATCGACAAATCCGAAATGCTCAGCAGCATGCTGAAGCGCCGGGGAATCCCCCATGAGGTGCTGAACGCCAAATACCACGAGAAGGAAGCGGAGATTGTTGCTCAGGCCGGTAAAAAAGGCGCGGTGACCATCGCCACCAACATGGCCGGACGCGGTACCGACATTAAGCTGGGCGGTAACGAGGAGTACCTGGCCAAGCACGATATGCGCCGGATGGGCTTTTCCGATGAGCTCATCGCGGAGGCCGACGCTTTCGGCGAAACCGACGACGCGGAGATCTTAAACGCCCGCCAGACCTTTAAGGACCTGGTTGCCAAGCATAAAAAGGTCATTGCCGTGGAAGCGGAGGAAGTCCGGAAAGCCGGCGGCCTGTTTATCCTGGGCACCGAGCGCCACGAGTCCCGCCGTATCGACAACCAGCTGCGGGGACGCGCGGGCCGTCAGGGCGACCCCGGCGAAAGCCGTTTCTTCCTGTCCTTGGAGGACGACATTATGCGCCTGTTCGGCGGCGAGCGCATCCAGAACATGATGGAAGCCCTGAAAATCGATGAAAACCAGCCCATCGAAACCAAAATGCTGACCAATTCCATCGAATCCGCCCAGAAGAAGGTGGAGGGCCGCAACTTTGCCATCCGCCGCAACGTTTTGCAGTTTGACGACGTCATGAACCGCCAGCGCGAAATTATTTACAGCCAGCGCGCCAAGGTGCTGGACGGCGAAAACCTGCGCTCCTATATCATGGACATGCTGAAAGACAACATCACCGAAACCGTCAACCAGTACCTGTCCGATGAAGTGATTCACGACAACTGGAACGTAGACGGCCTGCGGAACCACTACCTGGGCTTCTTTACCACGCCGGAGGATTTCCATTACACCCCGGACGAACTGGCCAACAAGGACAAAAAGGACTTTGTGGACGCTTTGTATGAAAAAGCGGTGGCCAAGTACGAGGAAAAGGAACAGGAAATCGGTGTGGAACGGATGCGGGAAGTGGAACGCGTTGTCCTGCTGCGGAACGTGGACTCCAAGTGGATGGACCATATCGACGCCATGGACGAGCTGAAAAAGGGCATCTATCTGCGCTCTTACGGCCAGCGTGACCCGGTTGTGGAATACCGCATTGAAGGCTTTGACATGTTCGACGCCATGGTGGCGGCGATTCGGGAGGATACTGTTAAAATGCTGCTGACTGTCCGCCTGCGCAACCCCAACGAGGAGCTGCGGCGCGAACAGGTGGCCAATCCCACCAGTGAGAGCCACGGCGATGAAGGCGGCCGGGTACAGACCCAGGCGGTCCGGGCAAAATCCCCCCGCAAGTCCTAAATTTTTTTGCCCTTATTAAAATTAAAAATAAAAAAAGACGGATTTTGCAGTTGAGCTTTTCCGTCTTTTTATTTTACAAACCGGTCAATCTTTCAGCCGCTGGAGCACAGCCGTCCCGTTTCCGGAAATTTCCATCCCGGTATATGGGGCGTCCGGATACACAACCTGGGAAAAGTAACGGGTGCCATGATCCAAAAACAGCTCGCAGGCAGAACGGTCAAACACCAGTTCCAATTTCCAGGGGCCGTCATAAAACCGGGGCGCGGAGATTTTAGAGTACCATTCCGACGCGAAAGACTCGCTGAAATCCCGGAAACCGGCTTCGCTCCGGTCGACAAACGCCTGGTTCTGCTCATTGACGCCGAAGCGGAATTTCTGGCCCAGGCTGTTCTTCAACTCCACGGTGCAGGGGCCCTCCCCTGTTACCGTCAGCAAAAACACCTGGCCGGGCAGTTCCCCGCCATTCCAGGGGACTTCTTCTCCAAAAGCATCCCGGACTAAGGGTTCGCCCGCCAAACGCAGCCCGCCCTTTGGGGTATCCTCCAAAGACAGCCGCCTGGGCAGGGTCATGAGCCCGCAAAACTCGCCGGTTGGGGTTTTGTCCGCGTAAACCGGGTTCAGGCCCCACCCTAAGAAAATCCGGTCGGCGGTATTGTCATAAGTGACGCCGGCGTAATTGTCCAGACCGCTGTCCAGAAATTCCGGCTTGTCAAACCGGCCGTCACAGCGGAAGGCGTCCCCGTCGAAATCACCCAGGAAATACTGGATGCGTGCCCCGTGGTTCTCCTCGTTGCCGCCCATGCTCACCAGCAGGACCCAGACGGTTTTTCCATCATGCTCCAAGGAGAACAAATCCGGACATTCCCAAACGCCCTGGGAATGGTTCCCCTCCGGGCCGAATTCCCCGGTTTTTTCCCAATGCTTCAAATCCCGGGAAGCATAAAAATGCACCCGGTCCCCTGCGGACACCACGGCTCCCCAGCAGTTTTTGACGGGGTTTCGGAAGATTTTTGGATCCCGGAAATCCGGCAAGGTGCTGTTTGGCAGCACCGGGTTGCCCGGATATTTTTCAAAGTTGACGCCGTCCAAGCTCCAGGCGATGCTCTGCTGTTCGTGCTCCCCATGCTGGGTGAACATGGCCACAATGGGGGCTTTGCCGTCTTTCCCAAAGCCGGAGGTATTTTCCGCATCGTACACCGCACTGCCGGAAAAAATGGTCCCCAATTGGTCGGGATACAGGGCGATGGGCAGGTGTTCCCAGTGAATCAAATCGGCGCTGACGGCGTGGCCCCAGTGCATAGGGCCCCAGACCGGTCCTTCCGGGTTATGCTGGTAGAATAAATGGTACCGGCCGTTTTCATAAACCAGCCCGTTGGGGTCGTTATTCCAGTTTTTTTCCGGGGTGAAATGCAGTACCGGCCGAAAGTCCCGGATTCCTTTGGTGCTCATGGAAATTCCTCCTTTTTGTAAAACCAGAAAACACGCACCTATAAAGATGCGTGTTTTTCTTTTTCTTAGAACCGGAAATCCCGGCGGTTGGAAGCCTTAATGTCCGCGATATTCTGGGCGGCAATCTGCCGCACCTTTTCGTTGGGGATCTTGGCCAGTTCCTTTTCAATCAGTTCATGCCCGATCTTCCGGGTTTCCTCGGAGGCGTAGTCCGCCAAAAATTCCGTTAGGGTCATGAGGGCGTTGGGATGGCAGCAGTTCTGGATCTGCCCGTTTTTACAAAGGCTCATAAACCGGTCGCCGGTCCGGCCTTCCCGGTAGCAGGCGGTGCAGAAGGACGGGATGAAGCCCATTTCCATGAGCCAGCGGACCACCTCGTCCAGGGTGCGCTGGTCGGACACGTCAAACTGCTCCGAATCGTGGGGCCGTTCCTCCTCGGTGTATCCGCCGACGGAAGTGCGGGAAGCGCCGCTGATCTGGGAAATGCCCACCTGAAGGGCGCGGCCCCTCACTGCCTGGGATTCCCGGGTGGAAATGATCATGCCGGTATAGGGCACGGCGATGCGGATGCAGGCGATGATCTTTAAGAAGATGTCGTCGGAAATGCCGTTGTCGAATACCGTGGGGTCGATGTCGTCAGCCCGTTTGATTCTGGGGACGCTGATGGTGTGGGGGCCGACGCCATGGACAGCCTCCAAATGCTCCGCGTGCATTAAAAGCCCGGCAAACTCATATTTATAAAGCTCCAGGCCGAAAAGCACGCCCAGGCCCACGTCGTCGATGCCGCCTTCCATGGCCCGGTCCATGGCCTCGGTGTGGTAATCGTAATCGTGCTTGGGGCCGGTGGGATGCAGCTGCAAGTAGCTTTCTTTATGATAGGTTTCCTGGAACAGGATATAAGTGCCGATGCCGGCTTCCTTGAGTTTCCGGTAATTTTCCACCGTGGTGGCGGCGATATTCACATTGACCCGGCGGATAGCGCCGTTTTTGTGCTGGATGCTGTAAATAGTCTTGATAGAATCCAGAATATACTCAATGGGATTGTTGACCGGGTCCTCGCCGGACTCAATGGCCAGCCGCTTGTGGCCCATGTCCTGGAGGGCAATCACCTCGTTTTTGATTTCCTCCTGGGTCAGTTTTTTGCGGCAGATATGTTTATTTTTCTGATGATAGGGGCAGTAAACGCAGCCATTGACGCAGTAATTGGACAGGTAAAGGGGGGCGAACATGACGATCCGGTTGCCGTAAAAAGCCAGCTTGATTTCCTCAGCAAGGCGGTACATTTCCTCCACCTTTTCCGGAATGTCGCAGGCCAGCAGGACGGAGGCCTCCCGGTGGGTCAGCCCTTCGCAGTGGACGCCGGTTGCCGTCTTTTTGGGACGGGCCTTTTCCAGCAGGCTGTCGATCAGCTCTACATTGTGCTTGTTTTCTTCCGCATAGCGCAGGGTTTCGAGGATCTCCTCATGGTTGATAAACTCCTCCGCTTTCAGGGATTTGGGGTCATAAATTGCCATTTGCTCTTTTCCTTTCTTTTGGGTCAGAAAAACCTTCCCCGTTAGATATTGTTGCGGAATCCCGCATTTTCGGCCATCCGGCAGGCGTATCGCCCCATTTGGCAAAATCAGATAGATTCCTTCCTAATTATACTCCATTTTTTCTGATTTTGCAAGAACCGGAGTGCATTTTCCTGTTACAAATATGTAGGAGTACAATAGATATTGGACAGGAGGAGAAGAAAAAAGGAAAAAAGAGTAGAAGGATAGGGCCTTCATAGGGTATAGTTAAGTTACCACACAAAACTTACCGAAAAAGGAGGCCTATCCTTCATG
>DVOW01000005.1 GCA_018713335.1 Candidatus Merdivicinus intestinigallinarum
TCGGACACTATAGTCCTGGGAGGTAGACATCAGGCCAAGACACTCTCATTTTAACAGCTTAAGCAACAATGCGGAAAAAGACACGGCTGGCTGCCGTGCCTGTTCCCGTAAATATATTGTAATAGGAGGAAACATATCATGGATAAAACATTGGCAATCAACGGCGGAACGCCTGTGCGCTCCGTCAAGCTGCCGGGGCCTTACCCGGGAGCCAGCGTTTACGGGAAAGAGGAAGCGGACGCGGTCACCGAAGTGGTGATGCGGAAATCCCCCTTCCGGTATTACGGCGTGGACGTAGCGGGGAAGGTCCGGGATTTTGAGAAAATGTTCCGGGAACGCCACGGCAGGAAATACGCCCTGGCGTGCAGCTCCGGTACCGCGGCGCTGATTTTGGGCCTGATCGCAGTGGGCGTCCAGCCCGGGGACAAGGTCATCGTGCCGGCCAACAGCTTTTATGCCACGGCAGGGGCTGTTACGGTCGTAGGCGCGGTCCCGGTTTTCTGCGACATCAACCACAGCATGAATATCGACCCGGAAACCCTGGACAAGATGATCGACCCCCTGGTCAAGGCAGTCGTCGTAGTGCCGATTTTGGGCAACCCCTGCCAGATGGACCAGATCGTTGCCGTGTGCAAAAAGCACGGGGTGCATCTGATCGAGGATGCCGCCCAGTCCTGCGGCTCCAAATTCCACGGGCAGTTCTCGGGCACCTTCGGGGACGTCGGCACCTTCAGCTTACAGCTCAATAAGATTATCAGCTCCGGCGAAGGCGGCATCCTGATGATGGACAGCGACGACTATTTTGAAAGGGCCGCCCGCTTCCATGACCAGGGCAGCTTCCGGGAAAAAGCCCTGCTGCCGGAGATCAAGGATAAGCCCAACCAGTATCTCATCGGCCAGAACTACCGGATGAGCGAAGTTGCCGGGGCCATCGCCTGCGAGCAGCTGAAGAAGATCGACTTTATCATCGGCCGGATGCGGGAGATCAAAAAAAGCATCAAGGACGCCGTCCAGCCTGTCCTGGAGTCCTATGGGGTGGAATTCCGCACCATCATCGACGAGGACGGCGACGCGGGCAGCACGGTGATGATGTATATGCCCACTGCGGAAAAAGCCATGGCCTTCCACGACGCGCTGCGGGCGGAAAACATTTTCTGCTCCCATCTCTATGACCGGAAGCCCATTTACGCGGCGCCCTCCCTGCTGGGACAGATTTCCGCCTATGAAAACCGGTTCCCCTTTAATCAGCTGACCGGGGAAAACAAGGTCGAGTACCATATGGGCATGTGCCCGGTGGCGGAAGACCTGCTTTCCCGCAACGTGATGATCCCTCTTGCCCCTGCGTTCACGGACCAGGATACCGAGGATATCATCACCGGCGTTTTGAAAGTCGCCAAGGAAATCCTTGCATAACAGTGAAAAGCGGAGATGCCGTTGCGGCATCTCCGCTATTTCCGCATTTGGACAAAGGGGGAATTTGATGAACAGCCATTTCTGGAAAGAAGAGGTTTGCCGGAAGATCGACGAAAACCGGGAGGAGCTTTTTGAAACCGTCCGCGCTCTGAGCCGGATGCCGGAGCTGGGGTTTAAGGAATACCGCACCAGCCGGTTTGTGGAGGAAAAGCTCAAAGGGCTGGGACTGTCCTGTGAAACAGGATTGGCCAAAACCGGCCTGCGGGCCTCCGTCAAGGGGAAAGAATCCCGGCGGAACATCGCCATAATCGGGGAACTGGACGCGGTAATCAGCCCGTCCCACCCGGAAGCGGCGGAGGAAACCGGCGCGGCCCACGCCTGCGGCCACCATGTGCAGCTGGCCAATATGCTGGGGGCGGCCTATGGGCTGATGGAAAGCGGCGTGATGAAGGAGCTTTGCGGGGACGTGACCTTCTTGGCTGTCCCGGCGGAGGAATTTGTGGAGATAGAATACCGCCGGAAACTGCGGGAAAACGGGGAGATCTGTTATTTGTCCGGGAAGCAGGAACTGATCCGGCTGGGGGTGTTTGACCATGTGGACGCGGCCATGATGGTGCATTCCCACTCCGCAACGCCGGAACGCCGGCTGTTTTTGGAAGGCGGCAGTATGGGCTTTACCGCAAAGCAGATCCGCTTCATCGGGAAGGAGGCCCATGCCGGCGGCGCGCCCCATGAGGGGATCAACGCCCTGAACGCCGCAATGGCGGCTATGATGTGCATACACGCCAACCGGGAAACCTTCCGGGATGAGGACGGGATCCGGGTCCACCCCATTTTGACCAAGGGCGGCGACCTGGTCAATGTGGTCCCGGCGGACGTGCAGATGGAAACCTATGTGCGGGCCAAAAACACCGGCGCGCTGGTGCAGGCCTGCGAAAAAGTGGACCGTTCCATCCGGGGGGCCTGCTACGCCATCGGGGCGGGCTGCGAGATCGAGAATATGCCGGGGCAGCTTCCCCTGCGCCAGGACCCGGCCCTGTCCCGCCTGTTTTTTGAAAACAGCAAAGCCTTCTTTTCGGAGGGGGAGATCCGGACCGGGGTGGACCTGGTGGGTTCTACCGATATGGGGGACCTGTCCCAGCTGATCCCCTGCATCCACCCCACCATCGGCGGCTTTGCCGGGAACGCCCACAGCAAGGACTTTTGCGTTGCGGACTGGGAGACCGCCGTACTGCTGCCCGCCAAGATGATGGCCATGACCGTGATCGATCTGCTGGCAGACGGCGCCGGCAAGGCGGAAGCCCTGTGCCGGGAGTTCGTCCCGGCCATGAGCAAGGCGGGATACTGCGCGTTTTTGGACCGGCAGTTTACTTCTTCCGGCGCTGGGGGGCCGGCTGAGTGATGTAGTCGAGCACCATATCCGTCACATGGGCGATACGGGCTTCGATGCTTTCCGGGCTGCTCAGGTCCATGTGCAGGACCCGGGACAGGGTGTGGATGTTGGAAAAATAGTTGAAAGAGCAGGAAATCAGCGTCAATATGACCTGCTTTTCATCCACCTCTGCCCGGATGCGCCCAATCGCCTTTCCTTTTTCGATCAAATTGGAGATGGACACCACCATGACGTCCCGGATGCCGCCAAAGGCGTCCAGCTTTAAGTGGCTCCCCTGTTCCAGGTTCTCCCACATCAGCATCCGCACAAATTCCGGATGGTTGCTGAGAAAGCGGAAATAGGTGGCGATAATGGAACGGAGCGCTTCCTCGTAATCCCCGTTCCCCGAAAAGACCAGGTCCTCCTCCTCGTTTAAGTCCTGATATACGTTTTCCAGGACATGGGCATAGAGGGATTCCTTGTTGCCGAAATACTCATAAAGCATCCGCTTGTTGATCTGGGCTTCCGCGGCAATTTCATCGATCCGCGCGCCATACAGCCCTTTTTGGGAAAACTGGTTTGTGGCCGCCTTTAAGATCTTCTGTTTGGTCATATCTGATTTTTTCAATTTTTGTCACATCCGTTTTGACTGATTTATAACCATCTGGTTACATAACCAGTGTATCACATCCGGAAACACGTCTTCAAGAATTTGGAAGAAGAATCGTTGGAAACATCAATAACCTCGAAAAATATGTCAAGAAAACACAAAAGGATGATGATAAAATATAACCAACCGGTTAGTTTTATGGACTCAACGGAAAGGAGCAAAACAGGTATGTGGACAGAAGAAAAACTGGATGGGATGCTGACGGAGCCTTCTCAGGCCCTGGTGCAGGACGTTCAAAAGCTGAAAGGGGATCTGATGATCCTGGGAGCAGGAGGAAAAATGGGGCCGACGCTGGCAACGCTGGCGCGGCGGGCCTTCGATCTGGCGGGGAACCCTGGGCGCGTTATCGCAGTTTCCCGTTTCAGCGACCCTATTGCGAAAAAGCTGCTGGAGGACCACCGGGTGGAAACCATCTCCGTGGATTTGATGGACAACGGGAGTCTGGAAAGCCTTCCGGACGCGGAGAATATCATTTTTATGGCCGGACGGAAGTTCGGCACGGACGGCGAGGAATACTTGACCTGGGGGATGAACGCGATCCTGCCTTCTTTAGTGATCCGCCGGTTCCCGAAGGCGCGGTTTGTGGTATTTTCATCCGGCAATATCTATCCCATGCTCCCCCCTTATTCCGGCGGCGCAACGGAACAGACCCCGCCCAGCCCCATTGGGGAGTACGCCATGTCCTGTTTGGCAAGAGAACGTGTTTTTGAATATGCGTCCCGGGTCTATGGGACCAAAGTGTTCGCGTACCGTTTGAACTATGCGGTGGACCTGCGGTACGGCGTGCTGTACGATATTGCCCGGAAGGTCTGGGAAGGAGAAGAAGTTTCCCTGGACACCCCGTGCTTCAACTGCATCTGGCAGGGGGACGCCAACGAAATTGCCATCCGCGGGCTTTTGATGGCGGAATCCCCTGTGCGGCGGATGAATATCACCGGGCCGGAGATCGTTTCGGTGCAGTATGCGGCGGAGATGTTCGGGAAGCTCCTTGGAAAGGAAGTCCGTTTTTGCGGCACGCCCGGCGAAAAGTCCCTGCTGAACAACAGCGCCCAGTGTTTGGCTGCTTTTGGGTATCCCAGCGTTTCCGTCAACACTATGATCGAGTGGCAGGCCCAGTGGATGCTGGAAGGCGGCAGGAGCTTGGGCAAACCTACCCATTTTGAAGAAAGAAAGGGGAATTTCTAAGATGGACCGGCATGAAACAGCATTGCAAAAACTGCATGAGGGGACGGTGATCCCGGCGCTCCCGCTGGCGCTGGATGAACGCCGGGAGTTTGACCCCGTCCAGCAGCGGGTGCTGCTGCGGTATTATCTGAACGCCGGCGCAGGGGGGATCGCTGCGGCGGTCCATACCACCCAATTCGCCATACGCGACCCGAAGATCGCCCTGTTTGAGCCGCTGCTTGCCCTTGCGTCCGAGGAGATCGGCCGCTATGAGGAAGAAAGCGGTCGGGTCATCGTCAAAGTGGCCGGCGTCTGCGGGCCGACAGAACAGGCGGTCCGGGAGGCGGAGATCGCGGCCCGGTACGGGTACGACGCGGTCCTGCTGAGCCCCGGCGGGCTTCCGGGCTATACCGAGGACGATTTTGTGGAACGGACCAGACAGGTTGCCCGGGTGCTGCCGGTGATCGGCTTCTATCTGCAGCCCTCTGTAGGCGGGCGCGCCTTCTCCTATGACTATTGGCAGAAGATCTGCGGGATCCCCAATGTAGTGGCCATCAAGAGCGCGCCTTTCAACCGGTACCAGACCCTGGAGCTGGTGCGGGCGGCGGCCCTGTCCCCCCGGCGGGATGAGATTGCCCTGTATACCGGCAACGACGACAACATTGTGATCGACCTTCTGACCGAGTACGCCTTCACGCAGGACGGCGTTACTTACCGGAAACGGTTCGTAGGCGGCCTGCTGGGCCATTGGGCCGTGTGGACCCGGAAAGCGGTGGAGCTTTACGAGGAGCTGAAACAATACCGGGGCTGCGGGGAGATCCCGGCGGAGCTGCTGCGGCGGGCCGCAGAGGTGACAGATTCCAACAGCGCGTTCTTTGATACCGCCAACCAGTTTGCGGGATGCATTGCCGGGATCCATGAAGTGCTGCGCCGGCAGGGGCTCATGAAGGGCATCTGGTGCCTGGACCCGGAGGAGGGCCTGTCCCCCGGCCAGTCGGAGGAGATCGACCGGGTGTACCGGATGTACCCCCATTTGAACGACGACGACTTTGTCCGGGATCATCTGTCCGATTGGATGGAATAGTATAGAAAGAAGGGAAACATTATGGCGGCTCCGCACCTTTACCTGGACTCCAGGGACATCAAAACGATTCGGGAAAACTTGGGCCAGTTCGGCTGGTACCGGCAGGCGTTTGAACGGCTGAAAGCAAACTGCGACCAGATGCTGCAAAAGGGCTTTTCCGTGCCGGATACCTGCGGGTTTGTGTTTTATAATTCCTGCAAAAGCGACAACACCCCTTTGATTTTCAATCCCTATGACGCGGAAAACCACGTTTGCCCCACCTGCGGGATGAACTACCAGGACCCCCCGTTCCACCGGGCGTGGCAGTGCTATTACCATCAATGGCTGTCCCAGATGTCCATTCAGCTGGGGCTTGTGTACGCCGTTACCGGGGATCCCGCTTACGCCGCCGCTGTCCGGCAGATGCTTTTGGATTATGTGCGGAAATACCCCGGCTATGAAAACAACGACAACGAGCTGGGCGCCACCAAGGTTTTCCAATCCACTTACATTGAATCCATCTGGCTTTCCTACCTGGCCTGCGGCTATGACCTGACCAACGGCGACTCCTGCTATTCCCAGGCCGACCGGAACGCCATCGTAAAGGACCTGTTCCTTGCGTCGGCGGCTGTCATCCGGGACTATGACGAGAAATGGAACAACCGGCAGGCCTTCAACAATTCGGGAATGTGCGCGGCGGCCCTGCTGGCCGAGGATGAGGAGCTGCTGCAGTATGTCCTGCGGGGAGAACACGGCTTTATTGCCCATATGGAACGCTCCGTGCTGTGCGACGGCCTGTGGTATGAGGGGGACAACTATCATTTCGCCACCGTCCCCTCCATGGTCAATATTGCGGAGATGTGCCTCCACAACGGCATTGACCTGTACCACACCTCTTTCGGCGGCCATTCCCTTGAGGACATGTTTTTGGCGCCGCTGAAATCCCTCCAGCCGGACGGCACCTTCCCTTCCCGGAAGGACTCCGCCTATGGGAGCCAGATCGCCCAGCGCTGGTACAGCGGGCTGTATGAGCTGGCCCACGCCCGGTATGACAACGAGGCCTTTGGGCGCATCCTGAAGGTCATGTACGGCAAATCCCTGCCGGAGGATGAAGACTATATCAATGCCGCGGGGCTGATGGATATTTTCAAATCCGTGCCGGCTTCCCGCAGCGACCTGGACTGGCGGGGCTTCATGACCATGACCCCGGATCTGGGGAAACGGGACGGGGTCCCTGTCACCCGGTCCGTGAACATGCAGGGCACCGGTCTGGCGGTGCTGCGCCAGCAGGAGGGCCGCCATTACCTGAGCTTGGATTACGGGGATTACGGCGGGGGACACGGGCATCCCGACCGTCTGGCAGTCACCTGGTTCGCCAACGGCCGCCGGTGGCTGTGCGATTACGGCACGGGGCAGTATTATTTCGACCACTTGAACTGGTACCGTTCCACCATCGGCCACAACACCCTGGGCGTGGATGGGAAACAGCATGAGATGGTGAACGGCAGGTGCAGCATCTTCGGCGAAACGCCGGAATGCTCTGCGGCCCGCGGGGAGATCTCCGGCTTGGCCCCCGGCGTAAACGCGGCCAGGACGGTGGTGCTGCTGTCAAACGGCCTGTTCCTGGACTGTTTCCAGGCGGAATCGGACAAACCCCACACCTACCGGAACACCTACCACAGCTTCGGCAGCCTGCGGCTGCACAAACCCGCGGAACCGGTGCAGCTGGAAGGGGAGGCCTACCGCTTTTTGCAGGATACCTGCGGTTATCAGACGGAGGAGGACGGCTGTATCGCCTTTGAAACGGAGGAGGCCACCCTCCTGCTGCGGACCCTGGGCGGCGAACCTACCGGCGTCTATGGAGCCAAGGCCTATGGCTCCCCCCGGGAGATCCCACGCCAGTTCCCCCTTTGCATCCTGGAAAAGAAAGGCTGCCGGGCCGGTTTCCTCCATCTACTAGAGGATGTCCCCGCCAATGAGGAATCCTGCGTGCGGGGATTTTTCCAAACAGAGGAAGGCTGCGGGATCCTTACAGCTTCCGGGGAAGAATACCGGATCGGCTTCCAGCACGGCGTTACGGTGTGTAAATATCAAGACGGTCAGCTCGTCAGCTTCTCCGCCTTTGGGTGCCGAAAGGTCCCCGGGGTGCTGGAAACCAAGCTGGCCCCGGAAAGCATCTGCGGCCAAAAAGGGCCGGAAGGCTGGATGTTGCAGGCAGAGGGTCATTACGGCCAGCTGACCCTGTTAGACGGCTTACAGGGCGCGCCTGTTTTCTGCGGCGGGGCAAAGGTACCGGAAACAGGGGAGCTGATGGAAGGGTTCCTGCTGGAGAAGCCTTTGGATACCCGGCTGGTAGAGGGAATTGTCAACCAGATTCAGGTGGAATTGGGGAATTATACACAACAGGAAACGGAAATTGTCTTGAACCGGGAAACCGCCCCATTCCCTTACGGTCTGGAACTGGAATCCAGCCAGTCTGTTTCCCTGAAACCGGGGGAAAGCCAAATCGTTTCCCTGCGGCTCGTCCCCGGCGGCAAGACGGACAAGGAAAGCCGGTGGGAGTTTGAGCCTTGTGAAGCGCTGGCCCTGTCGGAATCCCCGGCTTATGGCCGGCATCAAGCCCTGGTGCGGGTCCATGCGGAAAACCAGACCCAGCTCCCCTTGGAAACCGCCTTTTCCTTTGGGGAAACAGCGGTGCTGGCCCCGGGGGCCGGAATGGACTTCTGGCTGGATGAGGAAGCCGTCCAGGTTTCCGGCCAGTGGGCGGAGCTGGAATACACCGCGGTTTTGACTCAGTCCGGGAAGGTGTTCCGCCGCAAATGGAAAAAAGCCCTGCTGGAACCGGAGTGGAAGGAACGGGCCGTCCCGCTGAACGGGCCGGATTTCGCGCCGGACTTCCGGATGGAGGACGCTTCCTTTACGGCCCGGAATGAACACCGCTGGCAGGGGGAGGCAGACCTTTCCGCCCAGGGGATGCTGTTTGTGTCCGGCGGGACCAGCCTCACCCTGCGGCTCCGGGTGCGGGACGACTGCGTGCAGTTTTCCGGCGGGAAATTCCCTTACGACAACGACAGCGTGCAGCTCTGCTTCAGCCGGCCGGACGGGGACGGGACCAATGCGGTTTCCCGCGTCATGCTGATGGGCAGCGTATCCGACGAAGCCTGCGTCGTGCGTCCGGTGGAGAATATCCGGCATCCGGAGGAGATCTCCCTTTCCATCCAAAAGACGGAAGACGGGTACGAGCTGCTGGCGGACATCCCCTTCCACTGCTTGGGCGGAGCGCCGGAGCAGGGGGAAGTGTGGGGCTTTGACCTATTGGTCAACGACCGCGACAGCGGCGTAAGGCGGGACCTTCAGCTGATCTGGTCCGGGGCGCTGCCCGGCGAACGGCTGTATCTGCGGGAGGACCACCACGATGCGTCAAGATTTGGAATGATCCGTTTTTAGGAGGGATAACATATGAAGACCTTTGCGGAAAAAATGAAATTGTTCCAGGAGAACCCGGTGGTGAACTGGCATGAACATGTCTGGTTCAACGACCGCATGGAGCTGGACGAGGGACTGCTGGATGGGCTGATGGAGGACGCGGAACTGACCTTTACGGATCGAATAGTCTGCTCCCTGCCCATCCTGGCCCAGACCGTGACCCCGGAGGAGTTCCGGCACTGCAACGACACCCTGGCCCTGGCTTTGAAAAAATACCCCCAGAAGCTGAAAGGGTTTGCCTTTGTCAATCCCGGCTACCGGCGGGAAACGGAGTATGAGGTGCGCCGCTGTATCGAGGACCTGGGAATGATTGGGGTGAAGCTCTATTACCAGTACCGGATCGACGACCCGGTGATGCGGGACCTGATCGAAACCTGCATCCGCCTGGATGTTCCCATCCTGATGCACGCCAGCAAGCTGAACTATCACCCGGAGGAACAGCCCTTTGTTTCCAACGGGCCGCATTTCGCGGCGGCCGCCAAGGAATATCCGGAGGCCACGCTGATCATGGCGCACATCAGCGGCGGCGGGGACTGGGAATGGTCGTTGAAGGCCATTGCTGACTTCCCCAATGTTTACACGGATATGAGCGGCAGCGTCTGCGACGACGGGCTCATGGAAAAAACCGTCCGCCTGCTGGGGGCCGGCCGGGTGCTGTTTGGAACAGACGGCTCTTATTCCGCCTGTGTCGGGAAGATCATCGGCGCGGATATTACCGATGAGGAAAAAACCACGATTTTAAACAATCCGAACTTTGTCCGGTACCTGTCAAAATAAAGGGAGGGAATTGCAATGCTGTTGGATGGAGTCGCTTACTTGGGAAACTGGCCTTTCCGCAAACTGCGGTACAATACGGCGGAATCCATGCTGGAGCGCATGGACCGCTGCGGCATCGATGGGGCCGTGGTGTCTTCGCTGAACGCCGTGCTGTATAAGGACGTTATGAACGGCAACTGCGAGCTGGCGGAAGCTGTAAAGGGTTTGGACCGGTTTATCCCCCTGGCCGTTATCAACCCGGCCTACCCCCACTGGAAGGAAGATTTCCTGTACTGCCTGGACGAGCTGGGGATGAAGGGACTGGAAATTTTTCCGGGGTACCACAACTATTCCCTGGACCTTCCGGAATTGAAAGAGCTGCTGACGCTGGCCGCCCAGCGGAAGGTACCGGTGCGGGTGCCCGGACGGCTGGTGGACATCCGCGGCCGCCATTGGATGGACACCCCGGAAAACCTCAGCGGCAGCGATCTGGAAAAGATCGTAAAGCTCAGCCCTGAAACGGATATCTTGATCTGTTCCTGCAATACGGCCAGCGTGTCCAAGCTCCTGGAACCTGTGGCCAAGGAGCGCCCCGGGAAGATCCTTTACGACTTTTCCCGGCTGGAGCGCTTCTCCTTCTCTCCGGCGTTCCAGTCCCTGCTGCAGACAGCAGGCCCGGACCGGGTATTTTTGGGGACCTGCGCGCCGTTCCAATACCCGGAGGTCCAGCAGGTGAAGCTGTATTACAGCAATCTGCCGGCGGACGACTTGGAAAACATCACCTCTAAAAATTTACAATCGCTTTTTTAAGAGAAAATAAGCGGGGAACTTTTCTGAAAACGCTGCGGGGCGTCCTGATGGGGCGCCCCGTTTTTGTATAAAGAGAACCACTCGCTAGGCGAGTGGTTCCAAAAAGCCTATGGCGAAGAACAAAAAGCCCTGTTACAATAAAAATGCGGTCTGCCAACTGCAAAACAAAGGAAAGGGGAGGCATTCACCTGAGAATGAATGATGTAAATATTTTATCACATAGTAAGTAAACTTGCAAATACAGCAAAAGATTATATAAAGTGAAAAAGTAGAAAATAGTAAAAATATGACTGTATAAAAAGAACCGGATACCAAAGGAGAAGAATCCTGTCCAATTCTTGACGACAGTAGTTTTATGCAGTTGGCAGACCCGGATGACACATTTACATATTACGCGAAGAGCAGAGGGCTATGCCCGCATAAGAAGAATCCCCGGTTTTACCAGGGGATTCCTATTTATTTTTGATCATGGCTTTTGCCATTCCCGCCGGGCGTCCTTGACGATACCGGAGGCGGAAACATGAGGAATGCACGACAGCCCAGTATTTTGGTATCGCTTTTCCGCGGTTCCTGGGTATAATAGAAGAAAACCTGTGAATGGAGGAAGCGCAGCGATGTCTTATCAAATCAGCGCAGCAGATATTGGGCAGTTTATCCGGCACCTCAGAGGGCGGGGAGCCAGCTCCGGCACCATGGAGAAATACCAGCGGGACGTCCGCCGCCTGGCACAGTGGCTGGAAGGAAGGGACGCGTCCCAGGAAAATGTCACCCGGTGGAAAGAAACCCTGGTGGAACAGGGGCTTTGCCACACAACGGTAAATTCCATGCTGGCGGCCGCCAACGCCTTTTTCCGGTGGATGGGCTGGGGGTTCCGGGCGCAATTTTTACGGGTACAGAAAAAGGCGTTCCGGGAACCGGCCCGGGAGTTGACCCGGCAGGAGTATCTCCGGCTGGTGGAAACTGCCGGCAGGCTGGGGCAGGAGCGTCTGTCCCTTTTGATGGAAACCATCGGCGCCACCGGCATCCGGGTCAGCGAGGTGCCCTTTATTACGGTGGAAGCGGCCAAACGCGGCAGGGCGGAAATCTATTTAAAAGGAAAAATCCGTACCATCCTGCTGCCCAAAAAGCTCTGCCGGAAACTGCTGCGGTACGCCAAAACGCAAAAAACCGTTTCCGGCGGGATATTCCGCACCAGAAGCGGCAAAAACCTTTCGAGGAAGCAGATTTGGGCGGAAATGAAAGCCCTTTGCGGGAAAGCCAGGGTGACGCCGGGAAAGGTGTTCCCCCACAACCTGCGGCATCTGTTTGCCAGGGCCTTTTACCAGGCCAGCCGGGATGTGGTCAAGCTTTCGGACGTGCTGGGCCATTCCAGCATGGAAACCACCCGCATCTATTTGATGTCCACAGGGACGGAGCATATGCGCCTGCTGGAACGTCTGCACATGACCATATAGACAAAATACACATTTTGTCCTATTGAAATGCAGAAAATATTTTGACCGGCTACATATTCTAGTCCCATTTTAGCACTCCCTTATTGAATTGTCAAGATTTTCCAGCTAATACAAAAGCGACAAGGAAAGCCTTTCTTTCCGGATTTTTAGAAAGGCTTTGGTTTGTGCGCTTTTCATGCAGTATCAGTGGAAATAAGCGGGAATGATTCCCCTCTGATTCTATTTCATATAGACAAAATGTGTATTTTGTCCAGAATTCCGGTACGCATATTGGCCGTTTGACCCAGGCCCGGTCCTGAAAGGGTTTGCGCTGCGGCCGTTGGATATCAGTAAACGGAAAGGGGGACCGTTTTTCACTTTTAGTGGCACATGATAAGGGCAAACCGTTTGAAAAAACGGGACGCAAAGCCAGGGGGCTAAGGCGCTGAAGCGCGATGCCGGCCCAGCTGCCATGTACTCCGAATTAGAATAGGAGGAATCATGGGATGAAAAAGAAATGGCAAAAGCTGCTGGCTGTTATGATTGCAACCGGCATGTCTTTGGGACTGGTCAACTGGGGCGCGGTGATCGCAACCGCGGCTGAGGAGGAACCGGTAAAGGAACTGTCTTCGGTCGACTTGCCTGACGACATTCCTGAAACCAAGACAGTGGACTATGGAACTACTCAGGAAGAATTGGGGCTTCCGGAAACATTAGTTGGCACGATTAAAGTGCCTGCGGAGCCTATCAATGAAACACCGGAAGTTCCTGACAGCGAAATTCCGGCAGGTCCTGAAGATGGGACAGCAGGTGGTTCTGACACCGACAACACCACCGACAACGGAACAACAGACGGTTCCGACGCCGGTGACACCACCGATGATGAAGCAACTGGCGGTTCTGATACCGGTGACACCACCGATGACGGAACAACTGGCGGTTCTGATACCGGTGACACCACCGACAACGGAACAACTGGCGATTCCGATGCTGGCGACACCACCGACAGCGAAACAGCAGAAACCCCTGACAGCGGCGAAACCCCCGTTCTTTATACGGCGGCAGTGAACGACGTCCCCACCAACGAAACCGATGTTACGGAACCCGAGGATAAAACAGACGTCACTGGAACGCCTACGGAACCCGAGGATGAAACGGACGTTACCGGAACGCCCACGGAGCCCGCAGACGATACAGTCATTACGCAATTCCCCACTGCTCCTGTAGCAGAAGCGCCCAGAGAAACTGTGGAAGAAGTTAACGTGCCCGTCACATGGACGAGTGAGCCTGAGTATAACGGCGACAATTCCGGCAGGTACACTTTTACTCCAACACTGGGTGCAGGCTATTCCTATGACGGCACACTGCCCACCATTACGGTGACGGTAAAACCCCAGGACGGGAATGTGGCGCAAATCGTTGGAAAACCAGAAAAGTATGACACCCTCGATAAAGCTATCGCAGCGGCCGCAGATGGCGATACCATCGAACTGCTGACGGATTGCGAAATAACACAAGTGTTTGATAAAGAATTAACTTTTACTGGAACAGGTAAAATTACAATCGACACTTGGCTTACAAATGGCGGCACTAATTGGTGGACTTTGACCAAGGATTTGACTTTCCAAGGACCGGATATTTCTGTGGAATGGATTGCCGTAGCGCAGGATACGGACCCAGAGGAAGGCAATCAAAGTTGGTTGTTAGTTGCTTTAAGTAGCACTATTAATGTCCTGGATGGAGCACATGTTACATTTAAGCTTGACAACAATGAAACCAGCGTTACCACTTTACTTTATCCAAATGATGGGACCACTTCTGCAATTAACGTAGCAGGGGGTTCTACCCTGGAGTTCATAGGTCAAAATACCTTGGGAGTCGACGGACAGGCAATCCAAATGGGAGGGGGCTCCAAATTTAATATTAATGTTACTGGAAGCAGTACCTTCCTGATTGACGGAACAAACCGGGGGTATACCGGCAGTCCCAATATTACTGTTAAAAATTCCACTTTCACTGTACAGAACTGCACCAATAATGCTTCCAATGGCGGTAGCTTTACGGCAATCGACTCTGAAATCAATTTCCTGAACAATAGATGTCTGGGCCTCTCGACTAAGCAGGCAGATATTCGGAACTCTATTTTGAATCTTAATGGAAATGGATATTCCGGTTGGATTAGCGAAGGAGAAGGCACAAGCGTATTGGTAGATGGAGATTCGGAAGTTTATATTTCCGGCAATGGCGGACTGGGAGGAGATTTTGCTGCACTTAAAATTGACCATGATGCAGTCTTTAAGTCTGGCGCCGTTGTTTCCATAACGAATAATGCACAGAATGGATTACACGCGCGCCACTTATATAGTCAGTGGTCAAATTCTACGCCTAACATTGTCTTTGAAGACGGTGTGGACTTAACAATTACCGGAAACGGGAAAGACGCCGAATACGGCGGAGGAATTTGGAACCAAGGTACGGTAGTTGTTCCAGCTGACGCTGTTATCTATAATAATCACGCCTCAATTGCAGGTGATGATATTTATAGTGATGATAACAGCACTGCTCCTGAAAAGTATACTGCCACCATCACCTTCGGTCCTGTTGGTTCTGATTGGGTGCTGGACGATTGCGACCACGCCATTGACGGCTGGTACTACGACGGCAATTTTGACGGCAGCCGCTGGTCCGCGCATGAAAAGCCTTACTATGTGCAGGAGTACGAGATTGCCGAAGCGGTCACTGAAACCGGCCTGCTGGCCCTGAAAGCTGCCCACGATGGGGAACCCATGGATCCCGGCGACCCTGACCTGCCCGATTGGACCACCTCCAAGTCCAAAACCGCAACGAACCTGGACAATAATTATGAGTCCCAGGTGACCCTGTCCCTGCCTGCGGCGGACTATAAACCGGAAATTGACGTCATGTTTGTCATTGACGATACTCACGCTGGAAGCGGTATTTTTGCGCCTGCGGCAGAAAAACTCTTGATGGAACTGAAAGATAAAGACAATTTGGACATCAATGTCGGTATCGTTACTTTTGACTCAATTGCTCGTGATTGGCTGAGCGTTACATCGGGCGGCACTTTAGAGGGACTTGTTTCACTGGACGAATACTATGATGAAATTTGTACCGCTATCGAAACAGTACTTTCGTATGAAAGTGAAGGTCAGCAAAGAAAAATCGGCGGTTCAAACTTGGAATGGTCGCTTGATCTAGCAGGGGAAATCCTGGCAGAGGGCAGCGGCTCAGAACAGCATGTAATTATGTTCAGCGATATGTATGGATATGTATATCGTGGTAATTTAACTATGAAAAATGGCACGACATACGAAAATGTTCCACTGAGCAAACGGTTGGGTACATATAATCAAGGACAGCTTTGCATTTCTTCTCCCAAATACAGCACCTGGGAAGAGGTTTATGCAAATCGAACTGATGACGAAGTGCCGGATACTTTCTTCCGCGATTCATCTTGGAGTAAATACTGGGCAACCTATTCCGGAGAATCCAGCATACCTAATATCGAGGATGCACCAAAAGATTCTGCACCCCAGTATGATGAAGACTTAAATCCCTATCATTACTTCATTCCATTTGAAAAATCCAGTTGCCTGACTTACGACCAGATTTGCGCTTTAATGACAGATGGTGTTCAGATTACAATTGTGAACAATGATTTTAATCCTGGAGATACCAATGACGGTGGTCCAGCCATTCGGGAAATAAAAAATGAGATGTTGAATGACCTGAGTGGTAAAGGCGTGACTGTTATTCAAAAAGAAACCGCAAATGGCGCAACATTCAATGAAGAAGAGATGGAAGAAGTATTCACCGTACTTAAAAATGAACTGGTATATCTTGTAGACAAAGGCTCCAAGGTTGTTGACGTGATGGGCTACGGCACGGACAATGACGGCAACGCCTACAACTTCGATTTTGTTAACGACATGAACAAGCTGACCCTGACCGTAGGCGGCGAGAAACTGGATAAAACGGAGATTATTGATCCCGAGTACTTTGGGGCAACCAGCGGCTATGCGTTTGGCATGAATGAGGATGGCTCCAGCCAGTTCGCTCTGTACTACTATCCCAACGGCCAGGACGGCCAGAGCGACGAGTGCTTCGTTTGGGAAATCAATGTTCCCATTGAAGTTGGAAACAAAGTCCAGCTGACCTACTCGGTCAAACTGACTAATCCCCAGACCGACCCCGGCGACTACGGCGTGTTTGACGCAGATGGTTCCGAAGGATACTCTTCTCTCCTGACCAACAAGGAAGCTACCCTGTACCCCGTGGATTCCAATGGGGAAGCCGGCGTCCCGGAGAACTTCGCGAAACCTACCGTATCCTACACAGTGGGCTCCGGTGAACCCAGCGAGCCTACTGACCCCACCGATCCCACCGATCCCTATGTGCCCGTTGACCCTGACCCGGACGAGGAAATCGACGAGCCGGAAACTCCCCTGGAGCCCGGCCCCGGCGAGGAAATCGATGAACCGGAAACCCCTCTGGCTCCCGGAGCAGGCGAAGACGCGGTTCCCGGCGGACCTTCTGAAGCGGAAGAATCCATTGATGACGAGGATACGCCTAAAACGGACGCTCCTCCTCAGACCGGACGCCAGATCGCAAGCGGAATTATCCTGCTGGCTGGCGCGGCTGCTGCCGTCACTGTGATTCTCCGGCGTAAAGAACAGTAACCTCCTTCGGCCCGCAACGGCCGTTGGAATGGATGCGCCCAGAGATGTTGATCTCTGGGCGTATTTTTTGTGTCCGATTGTTTCTTTTGACCGAAAAAATTTTGCATATTTGGTATGTATTCCTCTTTATATAGATAGATTGTCGATATATAATAATAGATAGAACACCGATATAAGGAGGAAGCAAAATGCCCATTGACAAAAGCCTCATTGCAGGCAGCACCGCCATCCTGGTTCTCAAACTCCTGGAAGAAGGGGACCTGTACGGCTACCAGATGATCGAAACCCTGGCCCTGCGGTCGGACGACACCTTCCAGCTGAAGGCCGGGACCCTTTATCCGCTGCTGCACAGCCTGGAAGCGGATGGGGCCGTGGTAAGCTACGAGCAAAAGGCGGACAGTGAGCGCGTCCGCAAATATTACCACTTAACGGAACGGGGGAAAAAGCTCCTGCGGCAGAAAGAGAAGGAGTGGGAGCAGTATTCGTCCGCCGTCAATAAAGTGCTGAAAGGGGGCGCAGGCTATGCCTTTGCCTGAACCGTTCCGGGAATATGTGGAAAATGTCTGCGGCCAGATCCGCTGGAAAAAGGTCCGCCCGGCCGTGGCGGAGGAATTGGAAGCCCATCTTGACGACCAGCGGCAGGCGCTGATGGAGGAAGGGGCCTCGGAGGAGGACGCCGTCAAGGAAACACTGCGGCAGATGGGGGACCCGGTTGACGTGGGAGGACAGTTGGACCGGGTGCACCGCCCCAAACCCCAGCGGGCCATGCTGGCGGCGGTGGGGCTCCTTCTGGTCATGGGTTTCTGCTTCAGCCTGGCGGCGAATCTGCTGCGTGGTGTTGAGGGCAATCCCGTGCGGGTGGTAAACGCTTACCTGTTGGCAGCCGTCCTGATCCTTTGCTGTTATTTCCTGGATTTTTCCTTTTTGGGGAAAATCCCCGTGATTTTAAACGGCGGTTTTCTGGCGTTGACGGCGTTTTTGTTTATCAGAAGCAGTTATGGTCCTTACCGCGATTTCCAGTTTGGCGGAGGCAGCTTTAATCTGGCGTACTTTTCCCTGCTAGTACCTCTTCTTTTCGCATTGTTGATTTACCATTACCGGAACCGGGGATACCGGGGGATTGGGTACTGTGTCCTTTGGTTCCTGCCTTATTTGGTGCTGATGTCCTTGTGCCCGCCCTATGCCGGGATGGTAACAGCCATTGTTTCCTGTTTCCTCCTCCTGTGCATGGCTGTTTGGCAAGGCTGGTTCGGGACGGAACGCAGGAAAGGGATGTTTTTTTCCCTCATTCCTGCCATTTTGTGCGCCGCTTTGGGTTGTCTTGTAATTTTTTCCCAGGAACATAACCGGGAACAGGTGCTCCTTCTGTTTAATCCGGAGTTGGCCCGCGAAGGTGCAGGGTACCATTACTGGGTAAAACGGGAACTGCTGAAAAACGCCCATTTTATCGGGCATGGCGATCCGGTGGATTTTTTGGAAACCTCTATGGCCAGCACCAGCACCCTTTCTTTTGACTGGGACAACTTTTTGACCCTGTTTACCTATGATTTTGGGTGGATCGTATTCCTGGCGGTAGTGGCCGCCCTGGCGATTTTCGCGGTGCTGGCTTTCCGGCGGGTGCGGAAGCTGACTAACGCCTTGAGCCGTGTCGTTGCCCTGGCCATTCTGTTCACCCTCCTTGGGCAGATCGTATTTTACCTGCTGGAAACCTTGGGCTTTGGGCTGATTTCCGGGCTTTCCCTCCCGCTGATTTCCCCCGGCAACGCGGCGCTGATGGTGGACGCGGTGCTTGTGGGCTTCCTGCTTTCGGTGTTTCGGAATGGGGAAGCGATGCAGACGGAGAATCTTGTAAAGCGGGCTACGATATTTGCGCGGTTTTTGAAAAAGGAATCTTAAAGGAAAGGGGAATTGCCTAATAGATTGCGTAAAATTTGTACTTTGCTGGCGCAAATACGCCGTAGATAAATTTTAGAAAGTTCTAAACCTGGATTTTGCAAGCAAAATCCAGGCGGAGGGACATCTCCGGACGAGCCTGCACGCCATGAACTTATGGTTCATGGCTCCGCTTTTTTCTTTATGTTCGCGCCGAGCCGCGAAGGGATAGGATTTCGCTCGTTGCTTGTCGTTAAGTGTACTTGACGACAGCGATGGGGGCTTTGCCAGTTGTGAATTTATTCACAACATCAATTCCACCAACGGTCGTGAACTTGTTCACGACATGAAACAAGGTGGACGAAAACTTTTCTTTTGCTCTCTTGTGCAGTTTTACTTGCAAAAAGTTTTTCTGACACTTAGAGGGGGGCACGCATTGCGTGCCCCCCTCCCAATTTGTTTTCCTGATTAGATGATTAGTGGTATTCCGGCAGCCAGCCTTTGTGGGCCTCGATCAAATCGTCGCACATAGCTTTGATGTCGTCCATGGACAGCTCCGAAGCGGTGTGCGGGTCCAGCATAGCCGCCATGTAGATGTATTCCTTCTTCAAAGTCACTGCCGCCTCAATGGTCAGCAGCTGCACATTGATGTTGGTGCGGTTGATGGCCGCGCACTGCTCCGGCAGGTCGCCTACAAAGCAGGGGTTCAAGCCGTTGCGGTCCACCATCACCGGTACTTCCACGCAGGCGTTCTGGGGCAGATTGGTAATGAGCCCTGTGTTCAGCACGTTTCCGTGGATGCGGTAGGGCACATCGTGCATGACGGCGTTTATGATGTAGGAAGCGAATTCGTGGGTCTTTTTGTGTTCAATGTGGGAATCCTTCAACAGGCTGTCCCGCATTTCGTTCCAGCCGTTGATTTGGTTCACGCAGCGGCGGGGGTACTCGTCCAGGGGAATTTTATACCGGTCAATGAGCTCCGGATATTTTTCCTTGATAAACCAGGGAGTGTATTCGGAGGTGTGCTCGCTGGATTCGGTGATGTAGTAGCCGAATTCCTGCATCATTTTTAAGCGGACCAGGTCGTTGCCTTCCTTGTTGTAGTCCGGGGAGGCGGCCCGGCGCTTGATTTCCGGGTAAAGGTCGTTGCCGCACAGGTCCTCGATCTTCAGAAGCCAGGCCTGGTGGTTGATGCCAGCAATCTCCCAGCGGCATTTGTCCACATATTCATCCATGCCCAGGGTCTGTAACAGTCCGCTGGCGCAGCCCTGGACAGAATGGCACAGGCCGACAGTTTGAATGTTGGTGTAACGCTGCATATAACCGGACAGCATAGCCATGGGGTTGGTGTAGTTCAAGAACAAAGCGTTGGGGCACCAGCGCTCCATGTCGTCGGCGTAGCTTTTCATCACCGGGATGGTGCGCAGGGTGCGGAAAATGCCGCCGATGCCCAGGGTGTCGGCGATGGTCTGGCGCAGGCCGTACTTTTTGGGAATTTCAAAATCCGTGACGGTGCAGGGCTCATACCCGCCCACCTGGATGGCGTTGACCACGAAATCCGCCCCTTTGAAAGCGGTTTCCCGGTCCAAGGTCCGGGTGATGTGGGCTTTTCCGTTGGCGGTGGCATTGATGTTGCTGAGGATTTGGTAAGATTCTTCCAGTCTCTGGGCATCAATGTCAAAGAGGCAGACGTCGAATTCCCCCAGCTCCGGAGTCAGGATGCAGTCGCCGATGACGTTCCGGGCAAAAACGGTGCTGCCCGCGCCGATAAAGGTAATTTTCATAAAAATCACGCTCCAAATCCCTGAAAAACAGTTTTTTTATGATTCTATCATAGCGGAAACGGGTGCGGATTTCCAGAGGAAAATGTTGCAGGTTGTTGGTAAAATGTTGCGTCCCAGTTATTTTGCCAGTCCTTCCCGGGAAACGGTTTTCCAGGTTTCCCCCTGCAAAGTCCGGAAAACGATGGGGGTTTCGGATCCCTCATCCCAAATCAGGTACCCTCTGGGGCTTTGCTCCTTGGGAATGGACACGGAGCCGGGATTCAAATAAAAATTCTCCCCAAAAACCTCCCATTTGGGTACATGGGTGTGGCCGTTTAACAAGATGTCGCCTTTTTTCAAAGGTGGTGGGGTCTGGGGATTATAATTGTGGCCATGGGTGGCGTAAACTGTCCGGCCGTTTAGGAAAAATACCGCGTAATCCGCCAGGATGGGGAATTGCAGAACCATCTGGTCCACTTCCGTGTCGCAGTTGCCCCGGACGCAGAGGAGCTCCTCCCGCATCTCGTTGAGCATGGCCAGCACTTCCTTGGGGGCGTAGCCGTCGGGCAGGTCGTTGCGGGGGCCGTGGTACAGGATGTCCCCCAACAGGAGCAGGCGTTCCGCCCCTTCCCGCTTGTAGGCTTCCAGCATCTGGGAGCAGTACAAGGAGGAGCCATGGATATCAGAGGCGATCATCAGTTTCATGAAAAATTCCAGCCTTTCATTTCAGTCTGCTTCCATTATAAAGGAAACCCGGACAGCTGTCAACGAAAAAGCCAAAAGGGCCGGTGGGGATTTGTGGAAAATACCGCTTTTTCCGCCCCCGGCCCTTTGCTATAATGAAAATGCTGAGAAAGCCTGTTACATGAAAAGTTCCACTACATAAAAGGTTTTGCTGTTCTCGTCCACCAGCAGATAAAACCGGTCGCGATTGTCCTGCGTTCTGCCGTAAATGGCGGCGGATTTGGTGACAGCGTCAAAATCCGGCTGCTCCTTTTGAGGGACTTCCAGTTCCGCCAGCAGATTCTGGATATTGACAGCCGAAACGCCCTTCCGGCCTTCCGATAAGTTAAGCCCCTGAAAATCCATCCGGTCTTCATAGGCAAAGACGTTGTAGCGGATCCCTTTCCGGAGTCCCCACATCTTTGCTGTAAATACAGGTATTTTCTCCCACAATATTCACATGCCAATTCAGTTGGATGGTGTCCGTGTAGGGCTGAAGGACGGTATTTTTTGCAATCCACAAAAAAAATCCCCCGATAATTATCGCTTGGAGCAAAAACACCAGCAGCGCAAGAAGTTTTTTCCGGTTTTTCCGAAAAACTGCCTGTTTCATGATGTTATTCACCTCAATTGACAGGAATGCTGTTTTTGAATATTATAATGCTCTTTTACATGGAAATCAACGGTTTCCATTAAAAAATCTGCATAAAACAGTTTTTTGTTTTGCAATATTTTACCCAAAGCCGTTCCGTATGGCATGGCTCCATTGGAGGTATGAATTTTGTACACCATCCGCATGGTGTCGGGAAACGACGCCCAAGCTCTCCTTGATATATACAGCCAGTATATCAAAACGCCCATTACCTTTGAGTATACCCTGCCTTCCCGGGAGGAATTTCAAAGCCGCATCCGGGAAACTTCCCGGGAATACCCCTACCTGGTTTTGGAACAGGACGGCCAGATAGTAGGCTACGCCTATGCCCACCGCCGGGGGGAACGGGCCGCTTACCGGTGGTGCGCGGAGCTGTCCGTTTACTTAGACCAAAACAGCCGGGGAAAGGGCCTGGGCCGGCAGCTTTACCAAACCCTGTTCGCCCTTCTCCGGCTGCAAAATATCCAGTCTGTCTACGCTTGTATCACCGTTCCCAATCCCCGGAGCATCGGCCTGCACCGGAGCCTGGGGTTTGAAGAAGCGGGCCGCTGGCCCAAAGCCGGGTATAAAAACGGCGGCTGGCACGACGTCCTCTGGATGATGAAGGAAATCGGGCCTCATCCGGATATCCCGGCCCCTTTCCGACCCATCCGGGAAATCCCGCCGGAAGAAATAGCCCGGATTCTCCGGGAAGCCGCCCGCTAATCCAAAAGCCGCCGTCTGAAGGTAAAGGCGGCCGTACCGGCCGTGAGAATCCCGCAAACCACAAACAGTACGGATATGGGAACTATGTCCGCCAAAGGCCCAAAGAGGGCCATCCCCAGGGGCAGGGCGCAGGAGGACACCGCCTGCATCAGGCCGAAGACCCGGCCCTGCATTTCCGGCGCCGTGTTTTCCTGCAAATACACGTTCATGGGGGTGTTATAGCAGGGGGAAGTGGCGCCGATGAGCAAATTGCAGGCCAAATACCCCAAAAATACCGGGGAAAGCCCCAATCCCAGCATCAAGAGGCCGTAGATTCCTCCGGCCAGCAGGGTCGTCCGCAGCTTTTTGGAAAACCCGCCCCAGGCGGCAATCAGCGCCCCGCCCAGCACCATCCCGGCGCTGTAGGTCATTTCGCTGGCGGTCAGCCGCCAAACCTCCCCGCCGAAGGCGCGCTCCACCAACAGAGGGGTTAGGAAGGCGGAGGGGCTGATGAGGAACATGGTGAGAACCTGGAACGCCAGCAGGTTCCGGAGCACGCGGTTCTGCCGGGCGTAGGCAAACCCTTCCTGAAGGCTTTTCCACCCGGATACGGCGGCGTCCCGCTTCTGCTCCCCGGCCTTGATCCCGGCAGTCAGGGAGATCCCCACAATAGCGGTGACAATGTCCACCAGCAAAACAGTTTCCAGGGGATACAGGGACAGCAGTGCGCCGCCCAGTGCCGGGGACAGGAAGGTAATGGCGGAATTGACGGAGGACTGGACGCCTCCCACCCGCATGAGTTTTTCCTTAGGGACAATCTGAGGCAGGAAAGCCTGCACCGCCGGGGTCTGGAACCCTGTCCCCGCGGAACGGACGGCCAGCACCCCGAACATCAGCCACATTTCCCGGTACCCAAGCCCCATGGATAAGGCTAAGGCCAGGGTGGCCGCCGCCACGGCTCCGTCCGCCAGCATGATGAGGGATTTGCGGGAAAACCGGTCGGCCCAGACGCCGCCGAACACGGAAACCGCCAGCTGGGGCAGGAACCCGCAGAGGGTGGAGATGGCCAGCATTTTCCCGGAGGAGGTGGTCAGGGTGATGTGCCAGATGATGGCGTACTGGACCAGGGAGGAACCGAAAAGGGAAACCGCCTGGGCCGCAACGAACCTGGCCGCCCGGCTTTTCCATGGATTTTTTCCGTTCATGCAAACACTCTTTCTTAATTTATTCAAAATCGGTTTTATTATAGCAAAATCCCGGGAAAAAGTCCAGTTATTTCCTTGACAATGGTGATATAATAAAAGTAAAATTCAGCAAACGGAGGGAGGAGCATGGAACAGCCCAAAGAGCTGCTGGAGGGTTTTTCCTCCGCAAGGCATGGAAGCGTTTACCTGCATCACTGCGGGGTGGAGCAGTGCGACCCCGGCCATTCTTTCGGCCCGGCTGTCCGGGACCATACTTTGATCCACTGTGTGCTGAAGGGGCGCGGCCGCTTTTTTGTCGGGGCCCGCCGGTATGAGGTAAAGGCTGGGGAGGCGTTTTTGATCCTGCCGGGCGTGGTTACCACCTATACCGCCGACGTCCAGGAGCCCTGGCATTACTGCTGGGTGGGCTTTGGCGGCAGCGACGTCCCGGAAATCCTGCGCCTGTGCGGTATAGGGCCGGAGCGGCCGGTGTTTGCTTATGCCGCCGTCCCGGAGAAAATGGACCGTTGCGTCCGGGAACTGTTCGACAGCACCCGCCTGAAGGCCAACCCATTCCGCATGATTTCCCAGCTTTACGAGTTTTTTGCCCTTCTCAGCGGGGACGCCCCCTTTGAACAGCCCCGCAGCCAGGGCATTGCGGAAGCGGCTATGGATTACGCCCAGAAAAATTATTCGTACCATATTACGGTGGAGGACATGGCCCAGCATGTGGGGGTGGACCGGAGCCATTTGTTTCGGATGTTCAAAAAGGCTTTGGGACTTTCACCCCAGCAGTACCTGCTGGACTGCAAGCTGCGGCGGGCCGCCCAGCTCCTTGTCCAAACCGACCTGCGGGTGACGGAGGTGATGTATTCCTGCGGGTTCAGCGACCCGGCGAATTTTTCAAGGCTATTCAAGCGGCGGTTCTGCCAGTCGCCTGCCCAGTATCGCCAGAACCCGCCGGCTCCTTCAGAGGAAGGCAGCCGTTAGAGGTCGTCTGCGTCCTGAGTGGGTTCCTCCCCCTCATCGGCCGGGACGCCGGTCCAGCTGCCCAAAGGGTCTGTAGCGCTGGGATGGGGGTGGGTCATGGAAGTAATCAGGGGATGAGGATGGGTAACAGCTTTTTTCGCGGATTTTTTCTTCATTTCGCATGGCTCCTTTCCGGCCCGCGGGCCTGCTATTAGACTGCCCCCAAAACCGCCTGTCATTCCAAAGCTACGCTGTCATATCGTGAAAACTGCCTGGCCTTTTGCCGCCGCTTTCACAGAAGGAAAAATAAAACACGCGCTCACCAAAGGTGAATGCGTGTTTTTGAAAGGGAAGGGCCGGTTATTTCTGCGTTTTGATGGCACAGGCCGCGCCCCATTGACCCAGAATTTGGACGGAGGAGAAGCCCGCCAGCTGGTGCTCTTCATATCCGTCCAGTCTCTTGCTGAAAACTCGTCCATTTTTTCAAGCATACGCTTCCTCTCCTTTCTGAACTGACGTTTTAGTTCCTTATCTGTCAGGCCTTCGTCCTCTGGCGCTTTTTCTCGGCAGCGTTTGAGTTACTTTCCATATCTGCATAGACAAAAATACGGAAGGGGTTCTGCTCCTTTAGAATTTGATCGGCACATCGGCCAACAATTACACAGGCCGACTTAGATGCCATTTCCGTGATAATGCGCGCCTGTTCCTGATAAACAGTCATGGTCTGCTCAAATCCTGAACCAACAGAATTCAGCATAGGATGAAGGCTGTTTCCGATGTGTATGGGATAAGAAAAGGTTGGACGTTTTTCAGTAATTGTCTGAATGTACTGCTCAGATAAGGACGTCCTTTTAGCGATTTCACGAATAATTTCCTGGTCATAATAAGCGATTCCCACCGCTTCCAAATTCACGACTAATTGTAATGATTCTATTCAAAATAATTTTCTCCTCTCAGAATTATGTAGCTCGGCGATGTTTCAACATTTTATGCTATTTACTATAATGCCTTTGTCCTCATTCATCTGCAGCATCTGGCTGATATAATTCCGGCCGTGCTTTTTTTAGAACAATTATCGACATAACAGCAGAGAGCAATGAGGCGCCGGCAAGATTTAGCCAAATACCAGTCAACCCCAGCGGCCACAGCACTGCAAGTAAAATTACAGGAAATATCAAAGCGGTCGATACAGAAATAATAGAGGCAGGCAAAGATTTCTCGATGGCCAACATAAAACTCTGCGTTGCGAAAGATACCCAGCGAATGATATACGTCAAACAGAACAGATGCAGGGCGCTAATTGAAAGCGCCAAAACGTCCGCACCCACATCAGAAATAAACAATCTTGTGATTTGAGCCGGTAAAAAGGCAATCACAAATACACAAAGAATGGATACTACCGCACTGGCAACGAAACAACATTTTCCGAGCGCACGAACACGGGAGTATTTTTGCGCTCCCCAGTTATAGCCGATAGCTGGCTGCACGGAATCACACATGCCATACAGAAGCGGCTGGATAAAGCCGTCTACAAACATCAGAACGCCATATACGGAAACGGCTGTTTCGCCTCCAAGACGAACCAGGATTGCGTTCATGATAATGGATGTAATACGGGTAGCTATGTTCTGCAAAAAGCTCGGGCAACCGCAGGAAAAAATTTGCCGCACCGTTTTCAATGAAAACTGCGGTTTGCAAAAATGCAACACTGCTTTCCCTCGGATAAATGGAGAAAGGGCCACGAGCGCACAAATAAACATACTGCTGCAAGAACCCAAAGCAGAGGCCCAAATACCCCAACGAAACACGCCCAGGAACAACAGCCCAAATCCAACAGAGAGTATGGACATGAGGATATTAAGACCCATGCTGCCACGAATATAACCTGAAATCCGCAGATAGTTATCCATTGCATATACAATGGTTGTAAAAGGCGAACAGAGCGCATAAACCCGCAGATACTGTATTGCAAAGTCAGCGAAATCTCCTTCTGCACCCATTAGGCCGATGAACAATGGTGCGGCTGCAAAAATGATGGCACCTGTGATAATGCTTCCGCCAATGATCATCAAAATGCTGCATGTGAAGATATTGTTTGCCTCTTGATTCTGCTTTTTACCAAGACAAACTGAGATGGGGACTGCAGAACCAACACCAATCATGTCCGATATTGCAAAGTTGATGACAACAAATGGCATGGCCAGGTTGAGCGCTGCAAATGCTGTTGCTCCTAAAAATTGACCCACAAGGATACCATCAAACGTCTGGTATAAAGAGGAGGCCAGCATACTGATCATGCCCGGAATCGAGGCAAGAAAGAACAGCTTCACGGGTGGGGTTTTTGAAAAAAGCGTAGTAGAACTCATACTTGATAAAACACTCCTTTACGTTAAAAGTTAATATTATATAAAAAGGTGCGCCCGGTTATCAGTCACAATAACCGGGCGCACCCGACATCTT
>DVOW01000044.1 GCA_018713335.1 Candidatus Merdivicinus intestinigallinarum
GATGTTGGTTTGGCGATTGACATTATACCAGAAAAGGGAGGTCAATGCTCTTTTTCTTTGCAAACCTCCGAAAAATCAAGGAAAAACGTAACTTTAAACAATAAAAAACATGGTAGTTTTGACACTACCGCGGCGGAATGGGGGGCCGATAAATGACAGAAGCATCCTTGACCTCCCAGGCATTGATTGAATTTCGGGATATCTATAAGCTGTATCAAATGGGGGATGAAACGGTACATGCAGTGGACGGGGTTTCCTTTACCGTCAAAAAAGGGGAATTTGTGGCCATTGTAGGCCAGTCCGGTTCCGGGAAATCCACCTGCATGAACATCATCGGCTGCCTGGACACCCCCACCAGCGGCCAGTACCTGCTGAACAGCGTAGACGTGAGCCAGATGGGGGACGACCAGCTGGCAGACATCCGAAACCGGATGCTGGGGTTTATCTTCCAGCAGTATAACCTGATCCCCAAACTCAATGTGCTGGAAAACGTGGAGCTTCCCCTTTTATATGCAGGCGTCCGGGCCTCGGACCGACTGGAACGGGCCAAAACTGCCTTGGAACGGGTGGGCTTGGCCACCAAAATGAAAAACTATCCCAATCAGCTGTCCGGCGGCCAGCAGCAGCGGGTGTCCATCGCCCGGGCCCTGGCAGGGAACCCCTCCGTCATCCTGGCGGACGAACCCACCGGCGCGCTGGACTCCAAAACCGGCCGGGAAGTCCTGGCCTTCCTGGAAGAACTGCACCGGGGCGGCAACACCATTGTACTCATCACCCACGACAACGGCATTGCGGCCCACGCCCAGCGGATCATCCGGCTGGAGGACGGCAAGGTGGTTTACGACGGCCCCGCCGGGGTCAAAGGGTCCGTCGTACAGGCTGATGAATCGGCTCCCCACGGGAAGGAGGCGGCCGTATGAATCTATGGCAATGCTTCCGCCTGGCGGTAAAGGCCATTTGGAGCAGCAAGGTCCGTTCCCTTCTGACCATGCTGGGCATCATCATCGGCGTATCGGCGGTCATCACCATTGTGGGCCTGGGCAACGGCATGGAGATCTACATGACCGACCAGTTTGCCAGCATGGGCACCACTACCCTGACCGTCAGCATCAGCGGCCGGGGCAGCAGCCGGAGCATCTCCGACGAGGATATGTATCAAATCGTATCCGACAACCCCGATCTTCTGGATTCCGTGACGCCGGTAGTTGACGTGGCCGCCAGCGTAAAAGTCGGGCGGGACACCTTGAATTATACCTCTGTCACCGGCGTCGGGGAGGATTACCTGTCCATTAAGGACTACGCCCTTTCCCAGGGCCGGGGCATCGAGTATGTGGATATTCTCCGGCGGCAGAAGGTCTGCGTCGTGGGAAATTATGTAGCCCAGGAATACTTTGACGGCAACGCCCTGGGCCAGACCTTGAAGATTTCCGGCAACCCTTATACCATTGTAGGGGTACTGGACGAAATCGCCGACAGCACGGAGTACAGCACCGACAACCTGGTGGTGATCCCCTACACCAACGCCGCCAAAATGTCCTTTATGGGCAATATTTCCAGCTACACCTTCAACGCCGTCAGCGATTCCACAGTCACGGCGGCCAAGGCGGCGGTGGAATCGGCCCTGTATGATTTCTACCAGGACGACAGCGCCTACACAGTCATCGCCATGTCTGAACTTTTGGATATGATGACACAAATGCTGAATATCATGATTACCATTCTGGCGGCCATCGCGGCCATTTCCCTGGTGGTGGGCGGCATCGGCATTATGAACATCATGCTGGTTTCGGTTTCGGAACGCACCCGAGAAATCGGCATCCGCAAATCCTTGGGGGCCAGGAAGCGGGATATCCTGCTGCAATTTGTCATTGAGGCGGCCACCACCAGCGCCATCGGCGGCATTTTGGGCATCGGCATGGGCTACGTCTTTTCCTCGGCGGCAACGGCTCTGATTGTCGCCCTGCTCCAGGAATCCCTCGCCGTAACCCCTACAGCCGGTTCGGTGGCCATGGCCTTCGGCATTTCGGTGGCCATCGGCGTCCTTTTCGGCTATCTGCCCGCCCGGAAGGCGGCCCGTTTGAACCCCATCGACGCCCTTCACTATGATTGACAAAAGGAGGCACCCTTTTATGAACCGCAAAAAGATCCTTGCCCTTGCCCTTGCCCTGGCCGCGGCCGCCGCGTTCGGCTGCGCCATGCCGGTTTCCGCCTTAGGCAGCGCGGAAACCTCAGCCCTGCAATCCTTAGGCGTCCTTCAGGGCAGCAATTACAGCTCGACTACCGCCACCCGCGGCGAATTTGCCCGGATGCTCGTTGCGGTGTCCGGCCGTCTGGACAGCGTTTCCGCGTCGTCCACTACTTCCCCCTTCTCGGATGTGCCCTATCAGAACGAGTACGCCGGGTACATCCGAACCGTCGCCCAGGAAGGCACCATGTCCGGGTACCTGGACGGCTCTTTCCGGCCCTATGAGGGCATCAAACTGGAGGAAGCCGCCGCGTCAGCCCTGAAACTGCTGGGCTACACCCCCGGCTCCGCGTCCGAGACCCTGAAGCAGGCCCAGACCCTGGGGCTCCTGATCGGCATCACCAAAACCCAAGGACAGGTCCTGACGGTGCAGGACTGCGGGGAGTTGTTCAACAATGTTTTAGGCGCACAGACCTCCGGCGGCCAGACCTACGCCGCTTCCATCGGGCTGTCCGCCAGCACCGGGGAACCTGATTACACTGCCATGACCGCCAAAGGGCTCCAGGGTCCGTACCTCTGCACTCAGGACCTGGCGGCAGTAGTGCCCTTCTCCCTGGACAAGGTGAATGTGTACTTAAACGGCAGCAAAGCGTCTGTTTCCGACCTGGACCAGTACGACGTCATTTATTACAACGCCAATATGCAGACCGTCTGGGCCTACCGGAACCGCGTCACCGGCGTTTATACGGCGGCGTCCCCCAGCACGGCCTCTCCCACCTCTGTAACCGTTGCCGGACAGACCTACAATGTTTCCGGGAACGCCGCTTACGCCCTGTCTGACCTGGGCGGCATTTCCATCGGCGATACCGTCACCCTCTTCTTGGACCGCAGTGGCACGGCGGCTTTCGCGCTGGCCGGCAGCCATTCCGCCCCCTCCGCCTCCCGCCAGGATACGGCAGGCGTCGTCACCGGCGTGCAGGTGTCCAGCTACACCGACGCCAGCGGCAAGGAAGTCTTTGACTATACCGCCAGCGTCATCTGCGCCGACGGCATCCTCCGCAGCTACCCGGTGTCCGGGAAAAACGCCTTCCGGGAAGGGGACTTGGTCCGCATCAGCGGCAACACCCTGGTGGAAGCGGAAAAATCCACCCTGAAGGGCACCTTCAACAGCGAAGGGACCGCCATAGCCGGCTACACTCTGGCCTCGGACGTCCAGATTTTGGATTATGTGGACAGCGGCAGCTATGGCGTGGTCTATCCCGAAAGCCTGAAAGGGGTCTCCCTGAGCAGCCGGAACCTTCTGTACTGCCACTTTAATTCCAGCGGGCAGATCGACACCCTGATCCTGAAAGACGCCACCGGCAATATCGGCAGCTACGGCATCGTCACCGACGTGAATGCCATTACCCAGCTCGATCCCGACACCCCGGAAGGGGAAGAACCGGAGGAGATCGTCGTGGGCTATACCGTCACCTACATCCTCAACGGCCAGACCTTCACGGTCCAGCTGGACGCAGACGCGTCCGTGGCCCGGGGCGGCGTGTCCATTCGCTTCAATAACGGCCAGGCGGCAGGCTTCAGCTCCCTGCGGAGATTTACAGCCTCTCAAATCAGCGGCATGACCGCCCGTTCTTCCGACGGCCCGGTGGACATTGCAAGCAACGCCGCGGTGTATGTGAAAATGGGCGACGGGTATTATCAAACCACCCTGGCCAGCGTGTCGGACACCACACAGTACACCCTGTCCTGCTACTATGACGGCTCCAGCACCAGCAAACGGGTCCGGATCATAGTGGCGGAGGAAAAATAGCCCGGTGTCCGGGCAGCCGATTCGCCGCGGCACAGTACCCCGCATGGAGTTTCAGTTGGCGCGAACACGTCGCGCCCCTGGCGGGAGCGCCCCGAAATTGTAAACAAAAACGCAGGAGCACCTAAAAGAGGCGTCCCTGCGTTTTTGGTTTTGATTGGAGTCAGAATATCCCGCACAGCCCTGCCGCCAGCAAAAACTGCGCCAGCAGATAGGTGAGCATCACAAAAAAATCGCCGTACCGGTATTTCCGGACAAAAAGCTGCCGGGCCAGGGTATAATCCGACGCCACAAAGGAAACGGCACCCAGAACGAGCATCGGCTGCCCCGTGGAAAAGGCGGCCCAGGCCATGGCCAGGATAATGGCCAGATACGCCATGGCCGGAAGCATCATATCCCCCGGCAGGCTCCGGCGGATGGTGAGGAACAGGATAATTCCCACCAGAATGAGCCCTGCCGCCAGCAAAAGCAGGACCGGCAGAGAAAACCGCCGCATGGGGAACATAGCCGGGATGTAGCAGGCGTGCCCTGCCAGGAAGCTGACAAGCCCCGCAAGAAAAAAGGGCTTTTTGTCCGGGCGCAGCAGGAAAATATCCCCCAGCCACCCCAAAAACAACGCCGCTTTCACCAAAGCAGGCCCATCCGCCCAAATCACGGTCAGTAGGAGCGCTGGCATCAGCAGGACCTTGGTAAAATCCTGCCACCGCCGGGCGTCCGGCAGCAGGCAGAAAATCAGGTGGGCCGCGGCGCAAAGGCCGAATAACGCGAGAAAGATCCAGGTCATCATCATTCCTCCCGGCTGTAAAATCGATAAAGGTTTTGGCGGCCCCGTTTCCCGGAAAGCTCCGCCAGCCCCAATGCCCGCAGGGTCAAAAGGGCGTCCCGCACCAGAGGGACCGGCCGTTTGAGCTGTTTCGCAAGCTCCGCGGCGGTAAACTCCCCCGGCTCCATCTCCGGAAGGAGCTGGAGGTAGTCCTCCGGGATATCCAGGCGGATCTCTCCCAGAAAATCTAAAGGCATCCGGTCCAAATGCTGCTTTTTCCGGCTGCCGGCCTTCCCCACATCCTGCCGTTCCGTTTCCAGAAGGACCAAAAGCAGCCGGAACCGGGGATTGTCCAGAAGCTCCCGCAAAGGGGCCAGCTCCCCCAGCACGTCAAAGGGGACCCGTTTCCGGGGGGATTTCCGGCGGGAAAGTTCCCCGGTTTCCGGATCCAAGCGGACGATCCATTCCGCGGTGTAAATGGGGTGCACCACGGTGACAGGGCAGTATTCCAGAAAAGCAGTCAGCTTGTCCTTCAGCCGCCAAAGTTCTCTTGTCTGGATCTCCACGACGCCGGATTCCCCGCAGATATCCGCCACATATCCCCCCAAGGGGATCTCATGGTTTTCTTCGTGAGGTTCCAGGGCGTATTTCAGTACGGCGTGGACGGATTTTTCCCCCATCCGCCCAATGCCCTCCCGGGGACGGACGGCCGCCGCTTCCATGGCCCGCAAAAAATCTTCCCGGGTCATACCAGAGCGAAGTCAATGTTGCCGCTGTTGACGTCCGCATGGACACAGCGGACCCGCACCTTATCCCCTAAGCGGAATTTCCGGCCGGTGTGAATGTCGGAAAGTTCCAGCAGGCCGTCGAAGAAATACTCCCCGTCGGGCAGGTCCTCCAACCGGACCAAGCCTTCCACCGTGCTGGGCAGCTCCACATAAAGGCCGAAGGAGGTGACGGAAGAAATGATCCCGTCAAATTCCTCCCCAATGTGCCCCTTCATGTATTCCGCCTTGTAGCAGTCCTCACAGCTCCGTTCAATGTCCATGGCCTGCTGCTCCGTCTGGGAAGAATGCTCCGCGGAACGCTCGGCAAACCGCTGGTAGCGTTTGTTCAGCTCCTTGACCGAATCCCCGTCCGCCCAGGAAGAAAGGATGCGGTGGATGGTCAGATCCGGGTACCGGCGGATGGGGGAGGTAAAGTGGGCGTAATCCTCCAAAACCAGTCCGAAATGCCCCAAAGGCGCAGGGCTGTACCGGGCCTTGGCCATGGAGCGCAGCACCAGCCGGTTCACCACCGGCGATAAGGGCTTTCCCTTTACCTCCTCCAAAATGGCCGCAAAATCGGCGGGGGCTACCTTTTCCGGCAAATTTTTGGCCGGAAGCCCCAGCTTCTGGAGGGTTTCCCGCAAATCGGAAATCCGGTCCGGGGCGGGATGCTCATGGACCCGGTACACAAAGGGGATTTGCAGCTCCCGGGCCAAAGACGCGGCGGACTGGTTGGCCAGCAGCATGAATTCCTCGATGATGGATTCCGCCTCGCCGGTGACCCGGGGCTTTACGTCAATGGCGCGGCCCTTTTCGTCTAAAACCAGCTTGCTTTCGGAAGACTCGATGGCCGGCGCGCCCCGTTTTTTCCGCAGGGCCAGCCGCAGGTCCTTGAGCTCCTTCATCAAAGGCAACACATGGAGCACTTCCCGGTATTTTTCCCGCAGTTCCTCCGTGGCGGAGCCGTCCAGGAGGGCGTTGACTTCCGAATAGACGCCCTTTACCCGGGAACGGATCACGGTCTTGCGGAAGGTGAAATCCAGAAGCTCCCCTTCCGGAGAAATGGTCATCAATGCGGAGAAGGCCAGCCGCTCCTCCTGAGGATTCAGGGAACAGATGCCGTTGGACAGTGCTTTAGGCAGCATGGGGATCACCTGGTCGGCGTAGTAGACGCTTGTCCCCCGGGCAAAGGCCTCCTCATCCAGCAGGGAGTGGGATTTGACGTAGTGGGACACATCGGCAATGTGCACCCCCAGCTGGTAGAAATTGCTGTATTTTTCCAGGCTGACGGCGTCGTCCAAATCCTTGGAATCGGCCCCGTCGATGGTGAAAATGCAGTCCCCCCGCAGATCCAGGCGGTTTGCAAGCTCCCGTTCCGGGAGGCCCCGGTGCTCCAAGAACCGGGCCTCGTCCAAAACGGCGGCGGGGAACTCCGGGCTGATGCCGGCGGCCGCAATCACGGCCTGGGCGCAGGCGGCGGCGTTTTCCGAGGAACCGTAGCAGGCGGTGATCTCCGCCAGATGGTCCCGGTGGCTGTCCCCCCGGCGGATAATCCGGGCCGTCACCTTGTCGCCGTTCTCCGCACCGCATTTGGCCCCCATGACCCGCAGTGCAAAGCCCCCTAAGGTATCCGGCACAAAGAAGGACCCTTGGGAATTGACTTCCAGCACGCCGGGATATTCGTTGTCGCTCTCTTCCACGATCCGGCGCACTTCCCCCTCAGGCAAATTGCCTTTGGGATGGGCGGACAGCTTGATGAGGACTTTATCCCCGGGAAGGGAGCCTTTCAGCCGGCTGCCCAGGACAAAGACCTCCTGGCCGTCCTGCAAAACAGCGAAACCGTAGGTTTTATGGAGGCGGGTGATAGCCGCGGGAATCAGCCCCAGGGACTGCACCGCCAGGTAGCGGCCGTCGCTTTCGGAAACCGAGCCGTCCGCCAGGCACCGGGCCAGAGCCGCCTTGAATTTTTTGGCGTCCCCTTTCTGGACCTTGCATTTTTTCTCTAATTTACTGAAGGACATCCCTTTTTTTCCGGCTTTTTCCAGGACGAGGAGGATGCGTTTGACCCATTTTTCCATAAAATCCCTTCTTTCTTAAAAATAAAAGCTGCCAAAAACCAGAAGGCGGCTTTCCCGCAGACAGGAACCCTCCCCTCCGGCTTTTGGCAGCTTCGTTATTATTTCCGCAGCGCGTTACTTAATGTAAACAGTAAACACGCTGACCAAAATAGTAAGCACAAAAAAGACGATGGCGGCCACTTTGGTGATCTTGGCCAGCATGGCGTCCAAGGTCCGGCCGGAATTGCGGCCCAGGTAGGACTCATTGGTCCCGCCGGTCAGAGTCTGGGACATTTTATCCTTGCTCTCCTGGAGCATGACCAAAACGACCAAAACGATACAGGCAATGAGAAGAAGGATGGCGCTGACGATTTCAAAAGCGTTCATAAAAACTAAAACCTCCGATATTTTTCAACATAAAGCCGGATTTTATACAACGGCAGATCATTCATACTCCATTATAGCATGGCTTTCCGCTGATTGCAAGGCTTTTTGAGAAATTCCAGCCGCCAGGGAAGATTTTTATTTTCCGGCCTCTTTCCGGCGGAAGGCCCGCAGGAGGAAAAGCCCCAGCAAAAGCAGGACTGGGAAACAGATGGCAAAAAGAAGCCCTACTTTCAAATTGGACTGGAAGGCGTCGGAAATATTCCCAACCAGAGCCGGACCGGTGGCGCAGCCCAAATCCCCGGCCAGGGCCAGGAAAGCGAACATGGCGGTGCCGCCAAAGGGAATCCGCTTGGAGGCAAGGCTCAAAGTGCCCGGCCACATAATGCCCACAGAGAAGCCGCACAGGCTGCACCCTACCAACGCCAGCACCGGGTTGGGGGACAGGGAGGCCAGCAGATAGCTGATGACGCACAGGACGCCGCTGATGGTCATAAAGCGGGACAGGGGCATTTTCTCGCTGAATTTGCCGTAAAGGGCGCGGGTGATGCCCATGGCGATGGCGAAAGCGCAGGGCCCGGCCAGGTCGCCGATGGTTTTAGAAACCTGGAGCCCCGCTTCCGCAAAGGCGGAGGCCCACTGGGCCATAGCCTGTTCCGAAGCCCCGGCGCAGGCCATCAGCAGGAAAAACACCCAAAACAGGCGGTTCTTGAACAGGTCCTTAATGGAGAACCCGGATTCGGCCCCGGGCAGGGCGGCAATGGGCACCTGGGAAAAATAGAAGATGTTGAAGAACGGGACCAACGCCCAAAGCAGGGCCATAATCTTCCAGTTCTGAGTGCCGAACAGGGTGAAAAACACCGTGGACAGGAGCACGACGAACACCTGGCCCCAGCTGTAAAAGGAATGGAGGATGCTCATGGCAGCTTCCTTCTTTTCCGTAGGGCAGGCCTCCACAATGGGCTGATGAGCACCTCGATGAGGCCGCCGCCTACAGCGCAGAAGGCCGTGGCCAGCAAAAGCCCCGCATAAGGCGGCAGGATGGACGGAAACAGGGCAAGGCCCACCAGGCCGATGACGGAGGACACATGGGCCGCCAAAATAGAGGGCCGGTAGCCGATGCGGTCCACATACCGGGCGGCGATCATGTCCACGATCAGCTGGATCACAAAGTTAAAAGAAACTAAGAAGGAAATTCTACCCAGGGAGATCTGGTAGTCCCGCTGGAAGGTCAAAAACAGCAGGGGGGAAAAGTTCACGATAATGGCCTGGGTGATGTAGCCGATATAGGCGGCATAGATGGTGTGGTTGTAGTTTTGCCGAATCATGTTTGCGCTCCTTTTTCATGGATTGGCAGGACGGATTCCCGTTCTACCTGGCAGGTGGGCACCAAAACAGCCTGCCCTTCCTGTTTTTCCCGGCGGATGCGGGCCAGCAACATCCGAACGGCCTGTCCGGCAATGAGCCCGGACTGCTGATTCACGGTGGTGAGCCGGGGTTTCACCGCTTTGGCCCAGGCAATCTCATCGAAGGAGATAACGGACAGCTCCTCCGGCACCCGGACATTTTCTTCATTTAAAGCCATCACCGCCCCCATGGCCATGAAGTAGTTGCAGATGAGCAGGGCGGTTGGCCGGTCCGGGACGCCTAACAGCCGCTTGACGCAGCGGAACCCGCCGTCCAGGTTGTAGTCGTCCCGCAGGACCCATTCCTCCCGGACGGGGATATCCCGGCTTTGCAGGGCGTTGCAGTATCCCCGGAGCCGTTCGTTGGCGGAAAAATGGATCTCCGAACCGGTAATGACGGCAATTTTCCGGTGGCCTTTGTCCAGAAGGGACTGGACCGCGCAAAAGGCCGCCTGGGCGTTTTCCGTCATGACAAAATCCACGTCCGGGTAATCCGGCAGGATGCTGTCCACCACTACCGCCGGGATCTCCAGGCGGCGGCACTCCGAAAGAACTTCCGGCAGGCAGTGGCTGGAAAAGTAAAACACACCGTCCACGGATTTGGCGGAAAACAGCTCCAGACCCTGTTTGGCCCGGGCCAAGGAGTCCTTGGTTTCAAAGAGGATCGCCGTGTACCCTTCCCCCATCAGCAGCTCCTCGATCTCGGAAATGACTGAGGTATAAAACAGATTGGATAAACTGTCCAATAAAATCCCCACAGTCATAGAACGGCGGGTTTTCAGCGCCCGGGCCGCGGCGTTGACCTGGTAGCCCAGCTCCGCAATGGCGGCGTCGATCCGGACGCGGTTCGCCTCCTTGACAGGGATGCCGTTGATGTGTTTGGACACAGTGGCAATGGATACGCCGCTGCGGGCGGCGATATCTTTGATAGTGGCCGTACCGATCCCTCCTCTCTACATATCTTTTTCATTATAGCATGAACCTCTGTTCAGAGCAATCTTATTTTTCTTGGAAAAGCAGACAAAAAAGAGTCAATAAAAGTGTGAAATTTCCAGTCATTTTCAAAACCCAAAGGCCCAAAGCGCCAAACAGCGCCGCGCATAGCCAATGGGCCCCACTGGAAATAATTGCCCCGGCGGAAGGGGCCTTCTGCTCCAGCAAAAGGGCCAGCAGCCGCCCGCCGTCCAGGCTTTTTAAAGGAAAGAGGTTAAAGCTCCCCAAAAACAGGTGGAACCCGGCGGCCCGGGGGCAGGACAGCAAAAAAAGCAGCCCGGCCGACAGGAAGTTCACCAGGCACCCGCCGCAAAGGACAAAGGCCTCCTTTCCCGGGGACAGCAACCCGGCGGCCGGCACCATCCGCATCCCGCCGGCCTCCAGCCACAGTTCCTTGGGGCGGCTGCCCACCAGGGCGAAGGCGGTAAAATGCCCCAGTTCGTGGAGGATACAGCAGGACACGCACCAAAGCCCCCAGTCGCTGCGGCTGATTTCCAGCATAAAAAACAAGACCGCCAGGAAAGAAAACCGGATCCCTAAGCGGAAGGATTTTGTCTGTACAACAATCATGGTGCCTCCTCATACTGCTCCCAAAAGGGCAGCCAGGCGGGATTTAAGCGGACGCCGTTCTCCTTGACCTCCAGATGGAGGTGAGGGCCGGTGGCTTCCCCGGTTTGGCCGGACAGAGCGATCGTCTGCCCGGCGGACACCCGCTGCCCTTCTTTCACCTTGAGCTTTTGACAGTGGGCGTAAAGGGTCTGGAAGCCGCTGCCGTGGTCAAGGAGGACGTAGTTCCCGTAGCTTTCGTGAAATTCCGCCGCCAAAACCGTCCCGCCCAGCAGGGCGTGGACCGGCGTCCCCTCCGGGCAGGACAGATCCGCGCCGGTGTGGAAATCCAGTTCCTCCGTCATGGGGTGGAACCGCCATCCAAAGTGAGAGGTGACGGCGGCGTCCTTTAAATTCAAAGGAAGGCTCAAAGCGGCCGTCATCTGATAGGGGGAGAAATCCGCCCCGTCCGGGGGCGGCATGGGTTCAAAATCCACCGCGGCGCAGGTGCCGGGGATACTCCAAACAAAAAATGCCGTCAAAACGGTCAATATACGCAAACACCATTTCAAAGCGGACACCTCCAGGGAAGTATATGTCCAAAATGGGGCAAAAAGAGCTAAGACACCTTGGCAAATCAGGACAGCCGTGCTACAATGGGGAAAAAGGAGGCGCTTTGCGTGAAAATAAAAATTATGACCTACAACATCCAGTCCGGGCACAATCTCCAAAGGGACCTGGATGTTCGCCATGCCGTCAGCACCATCCGGGCGGAGAACCCGGAGGTTTTAAACTTAAACGAGGTGCATCACTGCACGGAGCTCTGCGAAAACGGCAAATGCCAGGCGGAACAAATCGCCGAAGCACTGGGCTACCCTTATGTCCGGTTCGGGAAAGCCATTGACCATATGGGCGGCCAGTACGGCAACGCCCTGCTCAGCCGGTTCCCCATTCTGGAAAGCCAGGTGTTCCCCATCCCCGGCATTTCCGAGGAGGAGAAAAAAGCGTGCGTCTGGCCGGAAGACCGGTCCCATATGCGGAACGTTTTGGATATAAACGGCAAAGAAATTGTGGTGTTAAGCGTCCATTACGGCTTGAACTCGCCGGAACAGAAAAACGCCGTGGCTGAAACCCTGCGGCTGGCAGAAGGGGAAACCCGGCCCCTGGTATTCTTAGGGGATTTGAACATGGAGCCGGACGATCCCCTGCTGGCGCCCATTTTCGCGGCCCTGTCCGATACGGCCGAAAAGGGCGAAGGGAGTATGCTCACCTACCCTTCCAATGGGCCCACCGGGAAAATCGACTACATCTTTCAAAAGGGCTTTGAAACTCTGCGTTCTTATGTACCCGTATCCACCGATTCCGACCACAGGCCGGTGGTGGCAATCGTTGAATTGGAAGAAAAGTGAGGAAAAATCCATGTCTCAGAAAAAATCTGCCCTGCTGGCGGCTATCATGGCGGCCTGCTTCTGTTTCGGAACCGGCTGTCAGAAAACGGAGCCTGTACCGGAACTGCCGGCATTCCAGGAAGAAAACTCTGCCGCTGCCCTTTCCGATGAATTTGTAGAGGACTATCAATACGTCTGGACCATGTTAGAGGAAAACTTCCCGTTAATGGGCGTATTGGAACGCACCTGCGGGGATTTGGAGGAGTTCAAAAACAATTGGCAGGAAAAGGTGGAGCAGTGCGATAAATACTCAGAATTTTATGATACTATGGCAGAATTTTCCGCCAGTATGAAGAACGTGGGGCATTTATATTTCATTTCTAAAGAGAAGTTTCCCTATTTCCGGGACACTTACCACAGCGCTTTGCCGGAACAGTTCCCTCTCGCTCCAGAATTCCTCAAAATCTTCGATGATGAGGAGGTACTGAAAACCTATCATCAGGTGGGGGCTGTGCCGCCGGAACCTTCCAGACAGCCATCGTCCGAGTATGCAGAACCGATTTCGGTGGAATATCCGGCGGAGGATACCATGCTGATTCACATTCCCGACTTTAAGTATGACCAGTCCAACAACGAAGCCCTGCTGGCGGCCTACACGGAAGCGGAGCAGAAGGGCGTCCAAAACCTCATTCTGGACCTGACGGAAAACGGCGGCGGAAATGAACAGGTTTGGATCGAATATATTGTGCAGCCAAATATTTCGGAGCCGGTTTCCTATTCAAAATACAACCTGCTTCCGCTGACAGAATACAATCGATCTTTTTGGGAACCGGCCGGGATGCTGGAGGACATCAAGCCCATTGACGAACTGCCGGAATTCCCGAACCTTTCCCAGGAGGACATCCGCCTGTGTGATTATTTCGTGGAGAGGACCAAAACTTTGCCGCCAAGCCAGGATTTTCCCCTTTTCAGCGGGGAAATTTATGTTTTGATCGATTCCACTGTCTTTTCCGCGTCAGAAGGTTTTGCCTATTTCTGCAAGGAAACCGGCTTTGCCACACTGGTTGGGGAAACCACCGGCGGCGACGGCGTTTCCTTCGGCGACCCCCTGTATTTTGAGCTGCCCAACACCCATTATGTTTTTCGCTACACAGCCAGCTACGGCTTAAACTCCGACGGCTCCTGCAACGCCGAAAAAGGCACGGAACCGGATGTGCCCTGCGAAGGCGGAGAAACCCCGCTGGACGCCTGCATGCGGATAATTAGGGAATCCTAATGCCCCGGCTGTCAAAAAATCAACGCCCTCTGCTAAAAAGCGGAGGGCGTTTTAGTTCTGTCCGGCCGGAATTTAAGGAATAATTAACCTGGAAACGGGTGCATTTTTTCATGGATTGTGCTATAATAACCTTAAAATACCTTACAGGACGGAAAATAATCCCCGTACAGAAGGGGTTTCCAGATAAATTTATGCGGAAAGGACTTGGTTTGGCTATGGATGTTCATCTAAAAATAGAAAACGCCCTGGGGTCAAGAGGTGTAATCCTCCAGCAGACGGCTGAGTTCCTGCCGGTCCCCGGCGGCGATGCCCGCTTGAAGCAGCCCCCGGTCATAGGGCGGTAAGGTGCGGACGTCTAAATCAATAATCCGGACGGGATCGACGCCGCCCCGCTCAAAAACGGCCAGCCTGCCGTTGTATTCCTTGAGCCAGTAGGCCGGGGCCGGCTCATCATCCTCCGGCTGGACGGCGCGGCTCTGCTCCTGCTGTTCATGCAACGAGGAAAAGGCGGCGGCTGTTCCGGCGGACAGGACGCAGGCCGCTGCAATTGACAGGACGGCTATGGTTTTCCGATTCATAATTCACTCCCCTTTCAGCGTTATTCTGCGCCGGAAGGCTGGGAAATATACGGAAAACTTCCCGGGACTTAACAATTCCATAAAAATGTGGTATAATAAAACGATACCATCCAGATCAGCAAGGACTGAATGTAAGGAGGCGGATTTTTTGCCTGCGAAAAGTACGACAAGAAAACGGAAAAAAGGCGCGCCCTTCTGGACTGCTGTCCAGAATGTCATGGGGCATATCGGCCGGCTGTTTGTCACGCTGTTTTTAATCGGCGTCATCACCGGCTGCGTGGTGGTAACGGCCGTTACCATCTACGTCATGAACTTTATGGAGACGGACGCGGGAATTGACCTGGACAACGTTTCCATGGCCCAGACCACCATCTTCTACGCGGCCAACACCAGCGGGGAAATGGAAGAGGCCTACCGCATGAGCGCCGATGAAAATCACATCGAAGTAACGCTGGATCAAATCCCCCAGCATGTCCAGGACGCCTTTGTTTATACGGAGGACAAGCGGTTTTATGAACACAGCGGCGTGGACTGGTTCCGAACCGCCAGCGTTACCGCACGTTATCTGCTGCGGCTTCCCGGCGCGGGGCAGGGCGGTTCCACCATTACCCAGCAGGTTGTCCGGAACCTGACGCTGGACGACGATGTGACGCCGGTGCGGAAAATCCGGGAGATTTTCCGGGCCATTCAGCTGGAAAAGGAATATTCCAAGGACGAGATCCTGGAAACCTACCTGAATATCGTTTTCATGGGCGGCAACAACCGGGGCGTGGAGGCGGCGTCCCAGGCCTACTTCGGCTGCCATGTGTGGGAGCTGACGGTGCCTCAGGCGGCGTCCCTGGCTGGTATGACCCAGTCTCCCAATACGCGCCGTCCCGACCTGTACCCGGATGAGAACAAGGAACGCCGGGATTACGCTCTTGACTGTATGCTGGAGGCCGGAGTCATCACCCAGGAAGAACATGATGAATATGTGAACACCCCTGTGGAAACGGTGGACAAATCCCAGAGCCAGGTGGACGACGGCCAGACCGGACAGTCTGCCCAGGGCGTCACTTCCTACTACACCGACGCGGTCATTGAGGAAGTGATTGCCGACCTGATGGAGCAGAACGACTGGACTCGGGAATACGCCACCGACCGGCTGAAACGGGGCGGCTACCGGATCTATATGAACGTCAATCCCACCTACCAGCAGATCCTGGAAGAAAAATTCTTAGACTGGCAGACCTTCTCCCCCAACCAGCTTTCGGAAAACGGTAACGGAGAGCTTCCGCAGGCGGCTTTTGTCCTGATGGATTATGAGGGCCGGGTACTGGCTTTAGTGGGCGGCAAAGGCGAGAAGACCCAGAGCCGCGGCTTCAACCGGGCCACCCAGGCCGGGCGGTCCCCGGGGTCCGCCATTAAGCCCATCGCCGTTTACGCGCCGGCATTGGAATATGACCTGATCAACTGGTCCACAGTGCTGGTGGACTCGCCGGTAATGCAGTTAAACGGCAAAAACTATCCCTCTAACTTCAGCGGACAGTATGAAGGGGAAGTGACGGTGGTGTATGCCCTGCGGAAATCCCTGAACACCATCCCCATGAAGATTATCCAGACCCTGACCACGGAACGTTCGGTAGACTTTATGGAAAACAAGGTGGGCATTACCACCCTGTTAAAGGACGGCAGCGACTACGGTCCCTCCCTGTCCCTTGGCTCCGTTACCAACGGCATCTACCTGGATGAGCTGACGGCGGCTTACGCCCCCTTCGGCAACGGCGGCTATTATTACGAGCCCGCCACCTATTCCCGCATTGAGGACGCCAACGGCAACATCATCTACGACAACACCTCCGCCCAGAACCGGGCCATTTCCGAGGACACGGCGGCCATTATGAACCGCCTCCTGCGGCAGGTTGTCATCGGCGACCAGGGCACCGGACACCGGGCCGCCATGGGCAACATGGAGGTCATCGGCAAAACCGGTACCTCCCAGGATTACCACGACCGCCTGTTCGTGGGCCTGACGCCTTATTATATCGGCGGCTTCTGGACCGGCTACGACACCCCTGCGGAACTGCCGGAAAGCCAGCTGTACGCCCCGGATAAGGTGTGGAACACCGTTATGACGGACATCCACGAGGGCCTGGAAGCCAAGAGCTTCGAGCTCAGCGGCGATGTGGTGGCCATTGAGTTCTGTACGGAATCCGGCATGGCCGTCGGCCCCAACTGCACCAAGACCGAAACCGGCTATTACAAGAAAAACGCCAAGCCGGAAATCTGCGACTATCCCCACGGCGGAACCACCGAGGAGCCGTCCGACACCGGCTCCACCCCCACCGGCCCTGATGGAAGCGGAAACGGCGGCCCCATGGACGCCCCGGTAATCGAATAAGAAAAAGCAGCCCCGCCGGGCCTGCCCGTTATGCGGACGGCCCAGAGGGGCGCTTGTTTTGAGGGAAACATTATGATTCAAAAAAATCAGTATCTGGAAGCAGAAATCGAAAGCCTGACCTTGGATGGCAGCGGCGTTGCCCACGCCGACGGCTTCGCCCTGTTCGTGCCCTTGACGGCCCCCGGGGACAAGGCCCGGATCAAAGTAGTCAAGGTCCTGAAACGGTACGGCTTCGGGATTTTGGATAAAATCCTGGTCCCGTCCCCGGACCGGCTGCCGGAGGAAGAACAGGGCTGCGGCTGTTACCGCCAGTGCGGCGGCTGCGCCTTCCGGCATATTACTTATGAGGCGGAGCTGCGCTTAAAGGAAAACGCCGTCCGGGACGCGTTCCAGCGGCTGGGCGGCTTTGAACAGGACCCTCTGCCCATTTTGGGCGCGCCTTCGGTGAACCATTACCGCAACAAAGCCCAGTATCCTCTGGGGACCGGCAAAGACGGAAAGATCACGGCGGGATTTTACGCCCGGGGAAGCCACCGGCTGGTGCCGGCTGTGGACTGCCCTTTGCAGCCGGTAATATTTTCTGATATTTTACGCTTCATTTTGAATTTTCTCAACGCCCATCGCCTGACGGCCTATGAGGAAACCACCGGCAAAGGGGATTACCGCCATGTCTACTTGCGGGAGGCCCCTTCCACCGGGGAAATCATGCTGTGCATGGTGGCGTCCCGGAAAAATCCTCCCAAAATCAAAGAGCTGGCCCGAAAGGTGCGGGAAGCGTTCCCGGCAGTGGCCAGCGTTTACCTGAACGTGAACCCAGACAAAACCAACGTCATTCTGGGGAAGGAATACCGGCTTTTGGAGGGGAAGGAGCAGATCACCGACCTGTTCCTCGGGAAAAAGCTGGCCATTTCCCCGGCGTCCTTTTACCAGGTAAACCAGCCCCAGGCCCAGCGGCTTTACGAGCTGGCTTTTGACTTCGCGGAGTTTACCGGGGAGGAGCATTTGCTGGATCTATATTGCGGTATCGGCTCCATCGGCCTGTCCGCGTCGGACCGGATCGGGAAGCTCACCGGCGTGGAGATTGTGCCCCAGGCCGTGGAAAACGCCCGGCAAAACGCCAAATTGAACGGCGTGGAGGCGGAGTTTTTCTGCGCCGACGCGTCGGGAGCCGCCAAGAAGTTGGCGGCAGAGGGGGCAAAGCCGGACGTGATTTTAGTGGATCCGCCCCGGAAGGGGTGCGGCGGGCCGGTACTGGAAGCAATCTTTGAAATGGCCCCCAAAAAAGTGGTGATGATCTCCTGCAACCCGGCCACCGCCGCCCGGGACTGCAAAATCCTGGCGGAAGGCGGCTACCAGCTCATGAAATACCAGCCCATGGACCTTTTCCCTAGAACCGGACACTGTGAATGTGTGGCGGTATTGCAAAAAGACAGGTGAGAAAATGTCTTTAGATTTTCAAAATTATCAAACTGAGGAATTAATTCAGATATATAGTGGCGTCATAAAAGAATTAAAGGCGCGAAATATTCTTCGCACCAACAATGTAATCGGTGAATTAGGAGAGTATCTAGCGATGCAACATTATAATGCTTCCCCCAATCTCCCCAACTTAACAAGAGCCCCCATTGGTACAGAAAACATTGATGCAATTAGCCGAAAAGGCGACCGGTACAGCATCAAATCCACCAGCAAAAACACCACCGGTGTTTTTTACGGACTAGAGCCATTAGGTTCATCTTTGCCAGATTCCCAGAAATTTGAATATGTAATTATCTGTCAATTTGATGAGGATTATTGTTTAAAAAGCATTTATGAAATGGACTGGGCTACTTTTTTAAAAAATAAAAGGTGGCATAGCCGAATGAAAGCCTGGAATCTTGTCTTAACAAAAAAGGTTCAAGAACAATGCAAAATGATATACAATTCGGAAAACAACTAGAAATTATATAAAATCGCAGGAGGATTCGCATGAATCAGAAAAAATCGCCTTCCCTGTCCGCCAAAATCCTGGCGGAGGCCCGGGAAACCCTGGATAACTGGGAAAAAGAGGAGCAGGCCTTGAATCAGCCGAAAAAAACAAAACCCCGCCGTGAAAAATCCGGACAGCCTCGTCGCCCGGAACCGGCCCCAAAAACTCGCCCTTCAAAAAATCGGGAAAGCCATACGGCTATTACTGAAAAAAATGCCAAAGGACGCACCCCCTGCCCCCTGGCCCACAAATGCGGCGGCTGCCAGCTTCAGAACCTTTCCTACAAGGAACAGCTTGCCTGGAAACAGCGGAAGGTGGAGAAGCTCTTAAAAAAATTCGGCAAGGTTTCTCCCATTATCGGCATGGAAAACCCCTGGCACTACCGCAATAAAGTCCAGGCGGCCTTCGGCGTCCAGCGTGGCGGAAAGATCGTTTCCGGGGTTTATCAATCCAGCACCCACCGGATCGTACCGGTGGACAGCTGCCTCATTGAGGACAAAAAGGCGGACGAGATTATCGTCACTATCCGGAACCTGATGAAAGGATTTAAGCTGACGGCCTACGACGAATACCACGAGGAAGGGATCCTCCGGCACGTCCTGGTGAAACGGGGATTTGCCACCAACCAGATTATGGTGGTGCTGGTGACCTCAGGCCCTATTTTCCCCTCCAAGCGGAATTTTGTGGGGGCATTGCTGAAAAAGCATCCGGATATTACCACAGTTATCCAAAACATCAACCCCTACCGCACCAGCCTGGTTTTGGGGGAACGGGAAAATGTGCTGTACGGCCCCGGGTATATTGAGGACATCCTCTGCGGGATGCGGTTCCGAATTTCCTCCCGTTCTTTTTATCAGATCAATCCCGTACAGACCGAAGTCCTTTATGGCAAGGCGGTGGAACTGGCCCGCCTGACGGGAAAAGAAACGGTCATTGACGCATACTGCGGCATCGGCACCATTGGCCTGATTGCCAGCCGCAGCGCCGGACGGGTCGTCGGTGCGGAACTGAACCCGGAAGCGGTGACGGACGCTGTTGCCAACGCCCAGTTGAATCAAGCGGAAAACATCCGGTTTGTCGCCGCGGACGCCGGTGAATTTATGGTGGAAATGGCGGACGCCGGCCAAAAAGCGGACGTGGTGTTTATGGACCCGCCCCGCGCCGGCAGCGATGAGGCATTTTTGTCGTCTTTAGCGCGGCTGGCGCCGGAGCGTATTGTCTATATTTCCTGCAACCCGGAAACCCAGGCCCGGGATTTGGAATACCTGGTTCAGAAGGGCTATCAGGTTCAGACGATCCAGCCGGTGGATATGTTCCCCCACACCAATCATGTGGAGACGGTAGTACTTTTGTCCAAACTTAATGCCAAGCAGCATATAGAGGTGGAGTTGAATCTGGATGAGCTGGATTTGACATCGGCGGAGAGCAAGGCTACCTATGACGAGATTAAGGCGTATGTGCTGGAGAAGTATGGCTTGAAAGTGTCCAGCCTGTATATCTCCCAGGTCAAACGGAAGTGTGGTCTGGATGTAGGACAGAACTATAATTTGTCGAAGAAGGAAGATGCCAAAGTGCCGCAGTGCCCGCCGGAGAAGAAAACGGCGATTATGGAGGCATTGAGGTATTTTCAAATGATATAATTATTACACAAGGGCCTGGGTAGTTTATCCTAGGCCCTTTTCGCAGTCTTATAGTTCACTATTTCGTGAATTTAATTTGCCTTTTTGTGCAAAATCAAGTATACTAGAGATGAAAAACATCAGGAGGTGCAGGATGGCAATTAGCTATAATCGTCTCTGGAAACGATTGATCGATCATGATTTAAGTAAAACCGATATGATGCACCGTGCAAACATCAGCACCAATGTTCTGGCACGTCTGGGGAAGGGTGCGCCTGTTTCAATGGAAAGCATGGAAAAAATCTGCAAAGTATTAAACTGCAATATTGGCGATGTTATGGAATTTGTTCCTGATAATGAAAACGGAGGAAAAGACGCATGATTACAGGCGCAATCAAAAACAAAGTAGATAAAATCTGGACGGACATCTGGGCTGGCGGCATTACTAATCCTCTGACCGTAATTGAGCAGCTGACTTACCTGATGTTCATTCGTTCTCTTGATGAAAAAGAACTGGAAACAGAAGAATTTGAGAACATGAGCGGCGAGAAGATGGATAAAATCTTCCCCCAGTCCCCTATCGGGCAGGCTATGCGCTGGAGCAAATTCAAAAATGACGACCCGCGTGACATTTATGACGTCATTTCCCAGCGGGTGTTCCCTGCTATTAAAAATATGAAGCATGGCCATTTGCCTGATTTTTCGGAGCAGGGCGAGATGATCGAAATCGTAGATAACACCGAGAATGATGCGGAAAAAGATACTGCTTTCGCCCGGTACATGAGTGATGCCATGTTTCTGATTCCCACTCCCCAGGTGTTGCAAAAAATCATTACAGGCTTGGACGACCTATATGAACACGACATTTCCGATTTGGATATGCAGGGGGATCTGTACGAGTATATGCTGGGGAAACTGTCCACCGCCGGTCAAAACGGTCAGTTCCGCACACCCCGGCATATCATCAAAATGATGGTAGAACTTTTGCAGCCTACCCCGGAGGATACCATCTGTGATCCGGCTTGCGGAACGGCAGGATTTCTGGTGGCTTCAGCAGAGTACATCCGCAGCCACTATGAAGATACCATGACAAATGAACAATGGGAACATTTCTCCGGCCCGATGTTTACCGGTTTTGACACAGACCGTACTATGCTGCGGCTTTCGGCCATGAACCTGATGCTCCATTCGATTACGCACCCAGAGATTGATTATCAGGACAGCGTTTCTAAGCAGAACCAAATCCGGGACAAATACACCATTTGTTTGGCGAATCCTCCCTTTAAGGGCACCATTGACGCTGAAAGCATCAATGATGATTTGAAAGCTGTCACCAACACGAAAAAGACCGAGTTGCTGTTCTTGGCGCTGTTCCTGCGGATGCTGAAAAAAGGTGGTCAATGTGCTTGTATCGTGCCGGATGGCGTGCTGTTTGGTTCCTCCAAAGCGCACAAATCCATCCGCAAAGAGCTGGTGGAGAATCATCAGCTGCGGGCGGTGATCTCCATGCCCTCCGGTGTATTCAAGCCTTATGCCGGGGTGTCCACAGCGGTACTGGTGTTCACCAAGACCGGCGCGGGCGGTACGGAAAACGTGTGGTTTTACGATATGAAGACAGATGGCTTTTCGCTGGATGACAAGCGTAGCGAGATTTCAGAGAACGACATTCCAGACATTATCGAACGGTTCCATAATCTCGATCAGGAAGCCAGCCGTCAGCGCACTGATCAGAGCTTTTTTGTGCCGAAACAGGAGATTGCGGACAATGACTATGACCTTTCCATCAATAAATACAAAAAGGTGGAGTATGTGCCTGTGGAGTATCCCTCGACCGCGGAAATTATGGCAGACCTGCACACGCTGGAAAGCGAGATCACCGCAGGGCTGGCGGAGTTGGAGGGGATGCTGAATGAGTAAAGATTCCATTAAATTATCGGATATTTTAATTCCGCAACCTAAATCCAAAATCAAAGCTGGGGAAGGAAAAAATACAGGTAAGTATAAATTCTTTACTTCCAGCAATTCGCAGAATAAATTTGTTGATGAGTATCAATATGATGAGCCAGCACTAATATTTGGAACAGGAGGAAGTGCTAGCATACATTTTTGTGACGAAAAATTTGCAACCTCAACGGATTGCCTGGTTTTTTTTGCAGAAGAAAAACAACTGCTGAAATCCATTTACTTATACTTGTCTGGAAATATGTGGATTTTAGAAAATGGATTTAAAGGTGCTGGACTCAAACATATTTCAAAGCAGTATATTTTGAATATCTCTTTTTCCCTTCCAGAAATTAATGAACAGTGCAGAATTGCTGCGGTATTAGACAAGATCAGTAATCTGATTTCCAAACGTCGCCAGCAGCTGGACAAGTTGGATGAGATGGTCAAGGCAAGGTTCGTGGAGATGTTTGGAGATCCAATAGAAAATAATAGGAGTTGGCCGACAAAGACCTTAGATTCTGTTTGTAAATCTATTGTGGATTGCCCTCATTCTACACCAAGTTACACATCCGTTAATACAGGGTATATGTGTATTAGAACATCTATCGTAAAGAAAAATTGCATTTTATGGGATAAAATCGAATATATTCCCGAACAGGAATATTATCA